>DATKLU010000096.1:0-24208 GCA_035542235.1 Dongiaceae bacterium | reverse complement strand
CGGCAGCGCGCTGCGTTTCGCGTCGGTGCGCCCGATTATGAACGCCGCCGCGCGGCGCTGCGCGCGTTATTGAACGCCCTGGTGGATCGCCGGGAAGAGTTTGTGGCCGCGGTCAACGAAGATTTTGGCGGCCGGGCCCGGCAAGAAACGCTTGCGCTGGAGCTGGTGCCGCTGACGGACGGCATCCGTTACGCGCTGCGGCATCTGGCTTCGTGGATGAAGCCGCGCAGGGAAGTGGCGGCGTTGAATTTCCTGCCGGCTTCGACGCAAGTCGTCGCACAGCCTTTGGGCGTCGTGGGCGTGATTGGCGCGTGGAATTATCCGGTGCTGCTTTCGCTTTCCCCGGTGGTGGACGCCCTTGCCGCCGGAAATCATGTGCTCTTGAAGCCTTCGGAGCTGGCGCCCCGTACCGCGGAACTCCTGAAGGACTTTCTTGGCAGTTTGTTCAATGCCGAACACGTGGCTGTGGTCTCGGGCGGCGCTGAGGTGGCTGCCGCCTTCGCCGCACTACCGTTCGATCATTTGCTCTTCACGGGCTCCACACGCGTCGGCAAGTTGGTGATGCGCGCCGCCAGCGAACATCTCACTCCCGTCACTCTGGAGCTGGGCGGCAAGTCGCCGGCCATCATTCATCGCGAATTTCCGTTGCGCACCGCGGCCGAACGGATCCTGACCGGCAAGCTCTACAACGCGGGCCAAACGTGCCTTGCGCCGGACTATGTCCTTGTGCACGAATCACAGCGCGATGAGTTTTTGCGGCTGGCGGCCGAGGTGACGCAGCAGCTTTATCCCACACTGGCCGGCAATCCCGACTACACCCACATCATCAATCGGGAACACTACGAGCGCCTGGCTGAATATCTGCGCGAAGCTGCCGATCTGGGTGCGCGTGTGATGCCCCTTTCCGTGCATGCGGAAGGCTGCAACGCCGAAAGCCGCGTGTTCGTGCCTGCCGCTGTGCTGGACGCTCCCGACAATGCACAAGTGATGTCGGAAGAAATTTTTGGGCCCGTCCTTCCGATCATGACCTACCGCGAGCTTGACGACGCCCTCGCCTACGTGAATGCGCGGCCGCGCCCCCTGGCGCTCTATTATTTCGATTGGAACACCAGCCGCGTGGAACGCGTCTTGAGCGCCACCACTTCCGGCGGGGTTACCGTCAACGACGTGATCTATCACATCGCGCAAAACAACCTTCCGTTTGGCGGAGTAGGAGCAAGCGGAATCGGCGCGTACCACGGACGCACCGGCTTTGAGACGTTCTCGCACCGCAAGGCGGTATTGGTTCAGAAGCGCTTCAGCGCGTTGCAGTTCATCCGTCCGCCTTACGGCGCCATGGCCAGCCGGGTCATCAAGTTTCTGTTGCGTAAGTAGCCTGGAATCGGAGCTTAGACGCGTTCGAGCGCGATCGAGACGCCTTGTCCGACGCCGACGCACATGGTGGCCAGGGCGCGTTGCGAGCCGCTTTTGGGAAGCTGGTGCACGGCCGTCAAGACGAGTCTCGCGCCGCTCATGCCCAAGGGATGGCCGAGCGCAATGGCGCCCCCGTTGGGGTTAACGTGTGCAGCGTCATCCGGCAAGCCAAGCTGGCGCAAGCATGCCAGTGCCTGGCTGGCGAATGCTTCGTTTAGCTCGATGACACCGAAATCGTTTATGCCGAGTTTCAGCCGCGCCAGCAATTTTTGTGTCGAGGGCACTGGCCCGATGCCCATGATGCGTGGCGGCACTCCGGCGGCAGCCATTCCGAGGAAGCGTGCCCGCGGCGTCCACCCATTTCGTCTGGCGCCTTCCTCCGTTGCAAGCAACATCGCTGCCGCGCCGTCATTTACGCCCGAGGCATTGCCCGCCGTCACCGATCCGGGAGTGCGGAACGCCGGCTTTAGCTTCTGCAGAGTCTCAATCGTTGTCTCCGGCCGCAGATGCTCGTCGTTGCTTACGATCGTTGGCCCCTTCTTACCCGGAATTTCCACCGGCACGATCTCCTCCGCCAGAAAACCGGACTTCTGCGCGGCGGCGGCGCGCTGCTGGCTGCGCAGGGCAAAGGCGTCCTGGTCGGCGCGCGAGACGCCGAACTCTTCCGCCACGTTTTCTGCCGTCTCGCCCATCGAGTCCACGCCATACTGCGCTTTCAGCACAGGATTAACGAAGCGCCAGCCCAGCGTGGTGTCGTAGACCTCCGCGGAGCGCGAAAACGCCGCGTCGGCTTTGGCCATTACAAACGGCGCCCGCGACATGGACTCAACACCTCCGGCAATGGCGCACTCCATTTCGCCTGCCGCGATGGCCCGCGCCGCCGCACCCACCGCTTCCATGCCCGAAGCACATAACCGGTTCAGCGTTGCCCCGGGCACCCGGTCCGGCAAACCTGCGAGCAACAGCGCCATACGTGCCACGTTGCGGTTGTCTTCGCCGGCCTGGTTGGCGCAGCCGAGGAACACTTCGTCCAGTTGCGACCAGTCGGTCCTGGGGTTGCGCTGCAGCAGCGCGCGAATGGGAATCGCCGCAAGATCGTCTGTGCGCACGGTGGCCAGAGCGCCGCCGTATCTCCCGATCGGAGTGCGCACCGCGTCGCAGATGAAGACGGTTTTCGTCATGCAGAAACCACTCCCGCGCCGCCGTGCGCGATCCTGGTACGCGCTTCCAGATCGCGCAGGACGCTTAATTCGGTGTCTGTAGGCGCCGGAGTTTCCTGCAGCGCTTCAGCGAAGCGAATCTGCCAGCCCGTCGCCTGACGGACCTGTTCGCGTGTAACGCCCGGATGCAGACTGGTGACCGTCAACTCTTTCGTTCGCTGGTCCGGATTCATCATGCACAAGTCCGTCACCACGGCGACCGGGCCTTTACCGGGAAGACGCAACCGTGCGCGCGCATCCCCGCCGTCCAGATGGCCGACAGAGGTGACAAAGTCCAGCTTGTTCACGAAGGCCCGCGCCGATTGCTTTAGCACCAGAACAACCTCGCCGGCGCAACTGGCAATTTCCGGGGCGCCCCCGGCGCCAGGCAACCGGGTGGCAGGCCGCGAGTAGTCTCCGATCACGGTGGTATTGATATTGGCGAAGCGATCGATCTGTGCG
Source organism: Dongiaceae bacterium (assembly GCA_035542235.1). Taxonomy (GTDB): domain Bacteria; phylum Acidobacteriota; class Terriglobia; order Acidiferrales; family UBA7541; genus Acidiferrum. Next base: position 21,134 of record DATKLU010000096.1, on the reverse strand, counting down.
GCGCCCAGAAAGCCGACGTCCACGCGCCCGCCTTGCAGCCAGTAGCGAAAAATCTCCGGGGTGGAAACAACGGTGTCCGCCGTCTCCGCAAGGTTGCCGTCACCGATGGAAAGGGGCAGCACGGGTGGCTTTGCGCCAATCGGCCCGGACTCATAGATCAGGACGATGTCCGGTGCGTGCGTGAGCCGAGCCAGATTCGCGGCCGTGGAAGGCAGTCCAATCCCTACAAAACACACCGCACCATTTCGCAACAGCCGGGCCGCCGCCACGGTCATCATTTCGTTGGTTGTGTAGCCCGCGGGGTTCATCGCACGCCCGCCGGCCGCGAATCGCGCATCACCTGCTGGAACTCGGCAAAGTCTCCGGTCTGTAGAATGTGTTTTTCGATCCAGGCCTGAAAGGTCTCCCGCTCGCGCGCAATCGCATCCCAGGCTTGATAAAAGCGGTTGTCCCGCTCGTAGTAGCCGTGCGCGTAGGAAGGCGCGGCGCCGCCCGGCACGCAGCAGACGGCCGCCACCGTCCAAGCCGGCAGGATGCAGGCGTTTGGCGGCGCTTGCAGGTCGTCCACGATTTCTTCCACGGTAACCACCGCCTTTCTGGCCGCCAGCACTGCTTCCTTCTGCACGCCCAGAATGCCCCACAGCAGCACGTTGCCTTTGCGATCGGCTTTTTGCGCGTGGATCACGGTCACATCAGGTCGCACCGCCGGCACCGCCGCCAGAGTCTCTCCCGTGAACGGGCACTGGATGAACTTGATCTTGTCGTTGTGTTTCGGCAAGTCCGAACCGAGATAGGCGCGAAGCATGGCAAACGGCAAGTTGGAGGCTCCGGCGACATACGCATTGGAAAGGTCGCCATGGCCGTGCTCCTGAATCTCCAGCGGTTGCGGCCAATCGCGTTCCACCGCGTCGCGTAAACGATGCAGCGAGCCCACCCCGGGATTTCCACCCCAGGAAAAAATCAGCTTCTTCGCGCAGCCCGCGCCGATCAACTGGTCATAGATTACGTCCGGCGTCATGCGCACCAGCGTCAGGTTGCGCTTTTTCTGGCGGATGACTTCGTGACCCGCCGCGAAGGGAATGAGATGGGTGAAACCTTCCATGGCCAGCAAATCGCCGTCGCGTACGTGCGCGGCAATTGCTTCGCGAAGTGTGGTGATTTCAGCCATGGAGTGGGTGCAGGCACCGGCAGCGCGTCATCAACGCCGTCTTATCTATCATACCAATCGCAAACAAGGGCCTGAAATCGGTCACTTCAGACCAGCCGCAGGCCCTTGATGAGCGCGCTCAGGCCGTTCCACAGAATCTGTACGCCGATGCACATCAGCAGAAAAGACGAGAGCCGCAATATCACATTCATGCCGGTCGGGCCCACGGCTGCCGCCAGTCGGTCCGCGTACCCATAGCACCAGTAGATCAGCACCGCGATGACCGCCGAACCAATCGCGGCCGAGAGCAAGGCCAGCAGGTTGGCTCCTAAATGCCGCGGCTCGTTGGCCCCGAGCGTGATCGCCACGGAAATCGAGCCGGGGCCCACGGTCAAGGGTAGCGTGAGCGGATAGAACGCGTTCTTCAGGACGTCCTGCGGCGCGACGGTCTGATGCACCTGGCTGCGGTCGCCCTGTTCGCTGCGCGTGAGCATGGCCCAGCCGGTGGAAACTACAATCAACCCGCCGCCCACCTGCACCACCGGCAGCGAAATGCCGAAGAAGCTCAGGATGTGCGTCCCCACCAGCACCGAGACGATCAGCAGGATGAAGCTGTTGATCGCCACGCGCCTCGCCAGCAAGCGCCGCGATTCCGTGCTGTAATCCTGCGTCAGCAGCAAAAACACCGGGCTGCCTCCGACCGGATTCACGATCGGAAACAGCGCGCTCACAATCAGTAGCAGGCTCTTGGCGACTTCCATCATGGCTTGCACGTTGTTCGGAAGGAGTATACCTGAAGCCTCTTGCGGGCAGTCTCCGCTACCGGGTCCGTCCAGCGCGCACCATTTTCGCGGTTGTGATCGCTTGTCCTGCGTGGCGCTGGGTATGCTCTGCCAGGTGCACCAGCAAGCCCCCCAGCGTGGTTGGAATGGCCCGGCGGCCCACCGCTCGCGGGGCCTTCAAATCCAGATCCGCCAGGGCGCGCACCCGTGCGTCGCCGCGTTGCAGCGCCTCGCGCGCCTCGTCCAGGATCTCCGCCGCCGTGCCTCGCGGGGCCATTTCATCTGCGAGTGCCGCGTGTTGTTCCTCGCTCAACGCACCACCCTCCGCATAGGTGAGCAAGCGATCCACGCTGCGCGCGATATGACGCAGGTGAAATGCGACGGAGGCGACTCCGCCAGGCCGGGTATGGATTTCCTCCGTGCGCAAGTCTGCGCAGTGCCGCTCGATATCCTCGTGCGCCAGCTGCAGCGCGTGCAGCACGGCGCGCGCGACCACCGGTAAATCGCTTAGCGTCTCCCGCAGCCACGGTTCGAGGGGTAATGCTTTGTCGCCGGCATTCACCAAACCAGTATGCCGGGCAAAGCCGCGGCCTGCCAGAAACACAAAGGGCGGCCTGACTTCCAAGCCGCCCTCGAGGCCATCCCGCGATGCTCCCTAGACTAGAAGAAGAACCGCGCGCCGATCTGGATCTGGCGAGGTGTGTACGCGAAGTTGCTGTTCGCGTTGGTCACCGAACCAAATGCAGAGTTGTAGCTCAAGCAGGGAGCCGCGGCCGAGCAAGCCACGTTCGCGGTGCCTGTGTTCACCGTCCCAGTGGTGGAAATCGTGTACCCCGTCGTGTTCACGCTGGTCACGTTGTTCTTGTTGAAGATGTTGAAGGCTTCGCCGATCACCTGCACGCGGTAGCGTTCGCCAAAGGTGAAGCTCTTGGAGAGACGCAGGTCCATGTTGATCGTGCGCGGCTGGCGGAAGGTATTGCGTCCGACCACATCAATACCTTTGCGGCCATTCGAACCGTTGACGCCCGCGCCGAGACGGTTGTAGGTCGTGGTTGTCACGTCGCCCGTTGTCGGGTCGGTGCTCGTCGTCACAATCGTCGGCGGGGTACCCGAGGTAACCAGCGAATAGGGAAGCCCGCTTTGCGAGGAATAGATGGGCGCCAGTTCCCAGCCGTCTGTGACGTAGTGCAGGAAGCCGTCCGTGTGCCACCAGTTTTCCGCCACCGCGCTCACAACCACGCGGTTTCGGATGTCGAAGATGGAGTTGCCGTACTCGGAGCGGACGTTGGTCGGCGTGAGCAAGTCATTCACGTCGGAGAAGGTGGTCGCGTTCTGGCCATAGTCCAGGGCATGCGCCCAGGTGTAATTGGCCATGAATTGCAAGTGATTGGTCATCTGGCGGTTGAGCTGCAGCGCCAGCGCGTTGTAGTTGGAACTGACTCCGCTGAAGATTTCCGACATGGTGCCGAAGTTCGGGTTCGGCCGCGTGCCGTTGGTCTGCGAGATGATGTTGCCGCCGCTGTCTCGCACCACGACCGAAGTCGTGCCGTAGTACGGCGTCGTATAGGAGCCGCCTTGCAGCGGGCCGCCCGCGGCGACCGCGTAGGTCAGGTTGGTTGCTGGCGCGCCGGTATTGATGTCCACGAAGTTCGGCAAGCTGCGGCCGAGACTACCCAGGTAGCTGAGCGAGAGCGTGGTGTTGCGCGCCACTTCGCGCTCCAGGGTCAAGGCCATCTGCTGTACGGAGGGCGCTTGCATGTTCTTGTCGAAGAAAGCGATGGCCAGCGCCGAGTTGCCCGAAGGTTGCGACGTCAAAATCTGCGGGAACTGCGGCGTGCCGCCTGGAGCAGGATTAAAGATGAAAGAAAACTGTGCTCCCTGCACGCCGGTGTTGGTCAAGGCGTTGTAGATGGTCGAATTGATGATGCGGCCGAAGTAGATGCCGTAGCCGCCGCGCAGCGAGGTCTTGCCGTCGCCGGTCACGTCCCACGCAAAGCCGATGCGCGGGCCCAGGTTGTTGCGGTCGTCGGGCAGGGACTGGGTCTGCGGAACCAGCGGGTTGGGGAGAATCACGCTCGGCATCATTTCGTATTCGTAGCGGGCACCCAGGGTCAGCGTGAAGCGGGGCAGCACGCGCCAGGTATCTTCCGCGAAGAAAGCGAGATCGTTCGTGTTGAACGAAAAGCCCAGCGGACCGAAGGCCTGCTGATAGCTCGAGTAGCACGGCGTATTGTGCGCCGCGCCGCACTTGTTGGGTGAATCCAGGTCCGAGATGTAGCTGGCGATGTTGCTGTAGCTGTACGAGCCATACTGAAAGCGCAGGTTCCGCGCCAGCTCGTTCACGCGCCGCCAGTCTCCGCCAAACTTGAAGGCGTGCTTCCCGTGGCTCCAGCTGATGGTGTCGGCAAACTGCGTGGTCCGCTCATCCGGATACGACGGGCGTTGCAGGAAGGTCGGCACGCCCATATCGAAGCCGTTGGTGATGAAAACGTCCGGCGGCAAACCGAGCGGGTTTGTGTAGCCGGGGAAGTTGGGTGAAGTCACGAAGTTCGCCTGTTCATAGGCCGTCGGCGGCTGCGCGAATTCGAATTCGAAATCACGCCCATACTGGAAGCGCGCTTCGTTCGAAAGAGTATTGGTCAGGAAGGTATAGAGCTTGGCCACGCCCCAGGTATCGCGAACATAGTCGTTGCCGAAACTGTTGGTCGCGAAGGTGTTGCTGGCCTGGGTCTGAATGCCCGCCGGAGAAACCCAGCGCATGCGGTTGACCTCAAAGGTCGCATGGTTCTTGGAGTTAATGGACCAATCGATCTTGGGGAAGAAGATCGTCTGTTGGCCCTTGCGGGGAACAGGGCCGAGCTCGCCGAGCAGGCCAGCGAGACCGGTGTTGTACGCCGCTGCGCCGGACGGATAGTCGGGCAGGCCGAGGTTCGATAGCAGCGTGCAGGCGCCGATGGTCGCGGTCGCGATGTTCGAACCGTTGGGGATCGCGGTGGTGCCGGTTGTGAATGCGGAAGCCTTGATGTTGCTCGCACCGCTGCCCTGGAAGCAGTTGGTTGTGCCGTCCACGGTGTAGTCGCCGGTCAGCGCCGTCAAGGGCTGCGCGAAGAATGCTGCCGGGCTGCTGGGAATCGCTGTGCCCGGGAAATTGCGGTCATAGCGATCAAAGGCCAAGAACCAGAAGAGCTTGTCCTTGATGATCCTCCCGCCGACGCCAAAGCCATAGATCTTGCGAGTGTCCGTCGGCTTGTAGGGCGAGGACGTGAACGTGCCGTCGCCATTTTCGTGGGTCAGCTTGGTGAAGGAGTTCGCGGCGCCCCAATCGTTGTCGCGATCATAGAAATACACTTCGCCGTGCAGGTCGTTGGTTCCGCTGCGAGTCACGGTGTTGACCACTGCGCCCGCCGCCCGGCCGTATTCCGCCGAGTAGTTCGAATTGTTCACCTGGAATTCCTGCACCGCGGCCTTCGCCGAGGAATAGCCGGCGCGCGTCCGCCCGCGCTCTTCGGAGAAGAACGCCTGGTTGTTGTCCGCGCCATCGACGGTGTTGTTGTTCAGCAGAGTGCTCATGCCGCGAAAGCTCAGCAGGCCGAAACCGTTGGAGTCGTTCACGACGCCCGGAGTGAGCAGGGCGAAGTCTGACCAGCGTCCGCCATTGATGGGCAGGTTGCTGATCTGCGTGGAATCAACCACCGGTGCAAAGTCGGCGGAGATCGTGTTCACTGCGGGAGTCTCCGCGTTAACCAGAACGGTGGCGCCGGCCGAAGCGAGATTCAGCTTGGCCAGGATTTCCGTCGAGGTCCCTACCTGGACCACGACCCTTTCCGCCGTGTAAGGCGCAAAACCGGTAGTTTCAATCTTTACTTCGTAAACCGCCGGGACCAGCTTCGCGACACGAAAAAATCCGTTGTCGTCGGTGCTGGTGGTTTGTTCGGCGTTCGTGCCCAGACTGCGCACGGAAACGCTGGCATTCGACACAGCTGCTCCACTCGGGTCGGTCACGGTGCCCACAATTGCTCCGTCCGTTGTGGATTGTGCCATCAGCGCGGGTGCCAGAAGCACGAAAGAAATAAGTATCAGCACACAGCCAAAACGAAACACACGAGTACTCATGCGAGTTCCTCCAGGTCGCTCAACTTCATTTGCTCTTGGGCGAGCCACTCGCTCGCTTGCCTGCCGCCCGGGGTTGGGGGGCTGTCACCGCCGATTCGCCGGCGGAAGGCGTATTCACTTGGAAGGTACCTTGATTCTATCGAACGGCTGGCGAAGAATCCAAGTACCTTGCTTCGAAAAACCGGCTTGCTTACGCAACCAAGAGATAACGCGTAAACCTAGCCAAGTCGCTATGCAATAAAGCCTAAAGACGGAGTATTGCTACTCTGTAAAAGCCCGGAAAACTCCCCGTGAACGCCCGCCTTGCCCCAGTCGCACCGGCTAAGATACAGTCACCAACGGATCAGCCCATGGCCGGCAAAGGCAAATTGCAGAACACCGGAATTCGCAGCGAACGCGTGCGCGTGCTCATTGCGCGTAGCCGCATCCAGAAGCGGATCAAGCAGCTCGCCCTGCAGATTCGCAGGGATTTTCCCGGTGAACCGCTGCTTCTAGTGGGGGTTCTGAAGGGCGCGGTAATGTTCCTCGCGGACCTCGCGCGCCAGATTCCCGGCGAAGTCACTTTTGACTTCATTGCCGTCTCCAGTTATGGAAAAGACGCCAAGTCTTCCGGCCAGGTCAAACTCAACAAGGATCTCGATTCGAGTATTGAAGGCAAGACGGTGATCGTCGTCGAAGATATTCTGGATACCGGCCTGACCCTCCGCTATTTGCTGCGCGTCCTTCAGCAGCGCAAGCCCAAGAGCCTTCGCGTCGCGGTCCTGTTGGACAAGGTAGAGCGACGCTTAACGGACGTGCGCGCCGATTACGTCGGCTTTGCCATACCCAACGAGTTCGTCGTCGGTTTCGGCCTCGATTTCGCCGAACGCTATCGCAACCTGCCCGAGATTAAGGTTCTCTCGCTTCCCGGCGGAACGCACTAGCCGCTTCTCCTCGCGCCGAGCCGCTTCACCTGCCGGGCTGTTATACTGGACGCACGAATGGACTCCTCAGAAGCGATCGTCGGCGTCAAATCAAACGCAACCACGGGTCCTCTTTCCGCGGAGGTTCTGGCCACACTTGCCGAAATCGGCGAGGAGGTGAACGCCTCCCTGGACCTGGACGAGGTTCTCGCGCGCACCGCAGCGCTGATCAAGAAGCACATCGACTATGAGATTTTCGGGGTGCTGTTGGTTGACCCTGCCGGCTATCTGAAGCACCGCTTCGCGATTGGCTATCCGCGCGAGCTCGCGGACAATCTGCGCATCCCGCTGGGACAAGGGATCACCGGCACCGCCGCGGCGACGGGGCACTCCGTCCGCGTCAGCGACGTTACCGCGGACTCGCGCTACATCAACGCGATTGACAGCGTCCGCTCCGAACTCGCCGTGCCGTTGATGATCCAGGGCAAATGCATCGGCGTACTGGACATCCAGAGCAATCATCCCGACTACTTCACGCGCGAGCAGCAAAGCTTTCTGACGCTCTTCGCCAGCCGCCTGGCCGTGGCCATCGAGAATGCGCAGCTTTTTGAGCGGGTTCGTTCGCAGGCCGATACACTGCTGCTGCTCAACGAAGTCAGTCGCGAAATGAGCTCCATCCTCGATGTCGAGGAGTTGCTGCGCCGCGCGGCCGAACAGGTCAAGCGCGTCATTGACTATCAAATTTTGAGCATTCTGCTCTACGACGAGGAGCAGAAGATCTTTCGCCATCGCCTGGACGTGAAGCATGGCCAGCGCGTGCAGGGAAAACTGCGCGTTGCCGCCAGCGAGGGCATTGTCGGCGCGGCCGCCAATTTGCGTGAGCCGGTGTTGGTTCCGGATGTCAGCAACGATTCCCGCTACCTGATGGTCAATCCGGAAACCCGCTCCGAGCTGGCAATTCCGATGCTCCACAAAGGAAAAATTATCGGCGTGCTGGACCTTGAAAGCGCTCAGCTCAACGCGTTTCATCAGGAACACGTTCAGACGCTCTCCATCCTTGCCGCCAATCTCGCGGTCTCACTCGAAAACGCGCGGTTGTATGAACAAGTGGCCCGCGATGAAGCCCGCCTGGAACGCGACTTGCAAGCAGCCAAGCGCATCCAGGGCGCGCTGATTCGCCCGGTTCCTTCCGAGGATTTCGGCCTGGATATGGCCGCGCGCTATCTCTCCGCGCGCGAGGTTTGCGGCGACCTGTATGAATTTCTGCGTTACGGCCCGCAGCAGCTCGGCGTGGCGCTTGCGGACGTGAGCGGAAAAGGCACGGCTGCCGCGCTCTACGGAGCCGTGGCCATCGGCATCATGCGCAGTCTGGCGCCGCAGAAGCTGCAGCCCGCGGATATGCTCCGTCAGATGAACCATCTCGTCGGCGAGCGCCGCATCGAAGGTCGCTTCATGACCGCCTGCTTCGCCACCTGGCAGAAAGGCCGCCGTAAATTTCGCGTTGCCAATGCCGGTCAGTCCCAGCCTCTGCTCTATAAGGATGGACGTTGCGGCAAGATCGAACTCACCGGCTTTCCCCTGGGCATCTTTGAAGAAACCAGTTACGACGAGTGGAGCGTTTCTCTCGATCCCGGCGATATCGTGATTTTTCACTCCGACGGCATCGCCGAAACCATGAATGGCGAAGGCCAGTTCTTCGGCACCGAGCGCCTGCGCAAGCTGGTCGAAACCCACCACGAACGCAGCGCCACCGAGCTTTCCGACCTTATTCTTCGCGAGGTGGACTGGTTTTCGCAGAGCGCGCCGCTTTCCGACGACCGCACGCTCGTGGTTTTGAAGGCGCGATGAGCGCCCTCGCCGCCGCGCCCGGCAAACCGTTGCGTTTTGTCGATCCCGCCGAATTCACGCCGCAGTTTGCTTGGCGAAACTTCGGCCCGCGCGGCGCCCAGGAAGTGTTCTGCGAAGGCGTGCCACTATCCGCCATCGCGGAGAAATTCGCCACGCCCGCGTATGTTTATAGCCGCGCTGCGATCACCGCAGCCTTTCGCGAGCTCGATGCGGGACTCGGTGCTTTGCCGCACACCCTGTGTTTCGCAGTGAAATCCAATGGCAATTTGACCATTCTCCGCGAACTGGCGCGCCTCGGCAGCGGCTTCGACATCGTCTCCGGCGGCGAACTGGATCACCTCGGGCATCTGGGCATTCCCGGTGACCGTATCGTTTTCTCCGGCGTAGGCAAGTCTCGCGAAGAAATCCGCGAAGCGCTCCGCTACCGCAGCCGCAATGGCCGCCGCGGGCTGCTGCTCTTCAATATTGAGTCCGAGGCTGAGCTTGGCGTCTTGCTCGAAGAGTCGTCACGCCAGATGAATTCCAGCGGCGCGCCCAGCGTCTCCATCCGGGTCAACCCCGACGTGCAAGCCGGCGGCCACCCGCACATTTCGACCGGCCACCACCAGCACAAATTCGGCCTCGATTGGGCCGTCGCCCGCCAGCTCTACATCAAACACAAGTCCACGAAGTACATCACGTGGCGCGGCCTGAGTGCCCACATCGGTTCGCAGATCACTCAGTTGCCGCCGTTCGAACGCGCACTCTCTCGCCTTGCGGCCTTTGTCCGGGAGCTCCGGGAAATGGGGATTCAGCTCAAATATCTGGACTTCGGAGGTGGCCTCGGCGTTCGCTACACCGACCAGCAGCCCCCTGCGCGCCCCGATTACGCGCGGATGGTGGCACGCGTCGTCAGGCCCCTCGGCGTGCATCTCCTTCTCGAGCCGGGCCGAACGATCATTGGCCCGGCCGGCGTTCTGCTAACCCGCGTGCAGTACACCAAGACCAACCACTCCAAGACGTTCGTCGTCGTGGATTCCGGAATGAATGATTTGCTGCGCCCGGCGCTATACCAGGCTGTTCATCCGATCACGCGCGTCTCGCGCCCTGCGCCGTCCGCGAAAGCCAAGGCGAAGTCGCGCCAGACTGGTCTCGCGGGCCGCGTCGACGTCGTCGGCCCCGTCTGCGAAACCGGCGACTGTTTTCTCAGGAATTGGCCGCTCGGTTCGGTGCAGGCCGGCGACACTCTGGCCATCTGGGCTGCCGGCGCATACGGCATGTCCCAGGCCTCCAACTACAACGCGCGATGTCGGCCGGCGGAAATCCTCGTGGATGGAAAGAAAGCCCGCGTCATTCGCCGCCGCGAAACCTCCCGCGACCTGCTGCGCGGCGACGTCCTGGCCTGAAAACGGGGCTACGCTTCGCCCCACTTCAATTTGCTGCGCAAAATCTCGTAATAGGACTTCTTCCTCGGCTGAATCATCTTCAGCCTCTCTTTTGCCCGTGAAATCGAAACGCTGTCGCCGCTCTCCAGCAATACGCCTTTTTGTCCGTCCAGCGTCAAGTACACGGACTCCGCCGCGCCTTTCAGCCGCACCTGCACCGCGCAGCAGTCTCCGACAACCAGAGGCCGGTCGGTCAGGGTATGGGGGCAAATCGGCGTCAAAATGATCGATTCCACGCCGGGATGCACGATCGGTCCGCCCGCGGAAAGCGAGTACGCAGTGGACCCGGTGGGTGTGGCCACGATCAGGCCGTCCGCGCGGTAGCGGCACACGAAATCATCATCGATCGAAAGCTCCAGCTCGATCATGCGCGCCAGCGCACCTTTCGTGACCACCGCCTCGTTCAGCACCCGCTGCGTGTCGATGGTCTTGCCGCCGCGGATCAGCGACGCCGTCAGCATTACCCGCTCGCTGGCCTCGAGCCGTCCGGCAAACGTGTCTTCCAGCGCCGGATACAGCTCCTCCAGGGTGAAACTTGTCAGAAATCCCAGGCTGCCCAGGTTAATCGGCAAAATCGGGATTCCACGCGGAGCCACTTCCCGTGCCGCGGCCAGTAGCGTCCCGTCGCCGCCGAGCACCAGCACCAGGTCCACTTCGCCGGCCAGCACCTCGCGCGGCAAGCCGTCGTCGCCATTTCGCAGAGAGGCCGCGGTCTCGGTATCGTAAATCGCGCGAATGCCGCGTTCCCGCAGCCATTCGATCAAGGGCCGCACTACTTCGGAAATGTCCGCGCGCCGCGGCCGGGAAAAAATTCCAATGGTTTTGCAGGGAGCCATCGTTGGTTGAATTCTACCTTACGCCTTTTTTCGGGCGTGCAGAAAAAACTCCAGGTTCCCCTCGGCGCCGGGCAAATGACTTGGTTTCACGCCCAGCACGTCCAGTCCCGCTGCGGCCGCCCCTGCCCCGACCGATCGAATCGCGCGCTCGTGCAGCGCCGCATCGCTCACGATTCCGCCCGGCCCGATGTCGCCGCGTTCCAGCTCGAATTGCGGCTTCACCAGGATCAGGAAGTCCGCGCCCGGCTCTGCAACGCCCGCAACTGCCGGCAGCACCTTGGTCACCGAGATAAACGATACGTCCGCCACCACCAGCTGCGCCGCTTCAGGCACATCGCTGCTCATCAGCTCCCGCGCATTCCGCTTCACGCGAAGCACGCGTCCGTCGTTGCGCAGCTTCCAATCGAGCTGATCGATATTCACGTCCACGGCGTAAACCCGCGCGGCCCCGCGTTGCAACAGGCAATCCGTGAACCCGCCATTCGAAGATCCGACATCCACGCAGACCTTTCCTTGGCACTCCACGGCAAAATCATTCAGAGCGCCCTCCAGCTTGAACCCGCCGCGGCTGACGAACTTCTGCAGGCGGCTGCGAATCGCAATTTCCGCATCTCGGGGGACGGACTGTCCCGCTTTGGCTGCGGCCACCCCGGCCACGATCACTTCGCCCGCCAGGATCATCGCCTGCGCCTTCTCGCGCGAAACGGCCAGGCCGCGTTCCACAATCAGCAGGTCCAGCCTGACTTTGTCTTTTGCAGTGTAGGAAGGCACCAGAGCGCACCAGCAGCGGCCGCGCTATGCGCGGCGCCGTACCAGAAATTCCGCGATCTCGCGCAACCGCGCCGCGCGCTGACCGTACGGTTCCAGAGCCGTAATCGCCTTGTTCGAAAGTTCATCGGCGATCTGGTGGGAGCGTGCCAGGCCGAATACCGCAGGGTAGGTGGCCTTTTGCTGCGCGACGTCCTTGCCCGCCGTCTTCCCAAGCGCGGCCGACGATTCTTCCACGTCCAGAATGTCGTCCTGCACCTGGAAGGCCCAGCCCACGGTTTCTCCAAACTCACGCAACCTGGCGGTGTCCGCGTCGCTCGCGCCCGCGCAAATTGCTCCCGCGGTGATCGCCGCGCGTATCAGGGCGGCCGTTTTCGAGCGGTGGATGTATTCGAGCAGCTCCGGCCCGGCGCCGCCGCCTTCCGCCTCGATATCCGCTACTTGCCCGCCCACCATGCCGCGCACGGTGCCCGCAGAACTCGCGACCTCGGTTACCATTTTCACGCAGCGCTCGGCGTCTACCGGTGCCTTGCCAATGGTCTCGAAGGCCAGCGTGAGCAGAGCATCACCCGCCAGAATCGCGATCGCGTCGCCAAATTTCTTGTGGCAGGTCGGTTTGCCGCGCCGCAGGTCATCATTGTCGAGCGCCGGCAAGTCGTCGTGGATCAATGAGTAAGTATGGATGAACTCGATGGCGCAGGCCGGGTGTAAGGACGGCGTAACATCCGCGGCGAAAATCCGCGCTGTTTCCAGGCACAGGATCGGCCGTATGCGCTTCCCGCCCGCGAACACGCTGTAGCGCATGGCTTCGTGGATGGAATGCGGCCGTTCACTAGCCGGCGGCAGTAGCTTTTCCAGTGCCGCGTCCACCAGTTCCAGGTCTTGGTCAAAAAATGCGGGCGTGCTCAACCTTCGCCCTCGGGATCGAACGGCTCGGCACTCAGCTTTCCGTCCGCCTTCTTGAGCAGAATCTCCACTTTGCCTTCCGCCTCTTCCAGTTGTTTCTGGCACTCGCGCGAAAGCGCCACGCCTTCTTCGAATAGCCTCATCGCATCGTCCAGAGAAAGCTGCGGGCTTTCCAGCTTGCGCACCACTTCCTCCAGGCGCGCCAACGAGCGTTCGAAGTCCGCCTTCTTGGGCGGTTCTGCTTTTTTCGGTGCGGGAGTGTTCACAAGACCTTTCGCGGCTGCTTATTTCCGCCAGCGGCGGTTCTGCTCAGCATTCTAAGACACGTGAAAATTGCCTACAAACCTTTTTGTGCCGGGCTGGCGGCGAACGGCGCGGCCTTTAGGGCTGCAATGTGAGCGTATGCTTTTTCGCCGCTGCTTCTGCGCCCTCGCTAAAGGGCGAAAGAATCGGCTTGCCCTCGTACCAGTAGCGAAACTGATCGGAATAGTGGCTGCTGCCAAGCTGGCCGCTCTGCCCCGCGGGCAAGACCATCAGCGAATGGTCCCAGTCGCCGATGTTGGAAACGATGCGCATCGCCGGCCCGTGAAACCGTGTCGCCGCGCGAGGGCTGAACCCCGTTCCGCCCTGCGGCTTGCCCGAGATGCTGAACAATCTCTTGAGCCAGCCTTCCCGTCCAAGCGGGTGCAGCATCTCCAGAGAATCGAATCGCTTCCACGCCCAGTCCTCAACTTTCGCGCTGCCGCTCTCCTTCTCCAGGTGCTTCACAGCTTCATCCGCGGCGCCCACCAGCAACTGGTCGTAGTCTTTGTATTCCTTCGGCAGCCACTCCTTCGGTCGGTCCGTCAGCACCCACTGCAGAAACGTCGTGCTTCGCCATTGGTACAGTTCCGGCTGGTCGCCGGCCACAGTCCTCAGCACCGCGCGCAAGGCCGCCCGCCGCGTCGCCTCCAGAAAAGAGACCACGCTCGAATCCTCGTCCGCAATTCCGTTCCAGTCTTTCGCCAGCGTGACCAGCTTCTTGGTGCGCTCATCCTTCGGTTCCACGAGCTTTGCCGCACCCACCAGTTGTTCTGCCACAAACACGTCGGGATAACTGTATGTGTCCGCCTGCACCTTCATCATGTCGTCCGGTCGCAGATTATTCTTGCCCAGCAGCAGTTCCCAGATACGCTGCGTGCGATAGGGCTCTTCCCAGTTGTCTGTCAGGTAGGGCTTGTAATCCGGTCCCACCACCCGCGCGTTCGCCGTAACGATCAACCCTTCCGGCGGATTGAGAGTCTGCGGCAACTGCTCGAACGGTATGTAGCCTTTCCACTCGTACTCGTCCGTGTCTCCAGGGACCGGCACTTCGCCGTGGCCCTTCTTGCGGAGCGGCACTCGCGCCGCCATCACGTAACCGATGTTTCCGGCCGCGTCCGCGTACACCGCGTTCTGCGCCGGCCCCCACACCGGCTTCAGCAGCTCGCGGAACTCTCTCCAGTTTTGCGCTTTGCCCAACTTGTTATAGGTGTTCGAAAGCCCGCCTGGCTCGGTCGCCGTCCACTTCAACGCGTATCCCTTGTCTCCCTCGCGCTGCATGACCGGCCCGTGCCGCGTGACCACGATTGGGAAATGCTGGTCCGCCGCGTCTTTCACCCGAATCACTTCATCAACGATCTGCGCTTTCACCCACTTGCCGTTCACCTTGTACTCATCCGCCTGCGCCGGGTTGAACGTTTCGATGTACAGGTCCTGCACGTCGGCGCCGTTGTTAGTGAACCCCCAAGCAATCTTGTCGTTGTGCCCGATCACCACCAGAGGCGCGCCCGGCAACGTGAATCCCTTTACGTTCCAGCCCGGCGCGGTCAGGTGCGCCTCGTACCAGATTCCCGGCAGGCTCAGTTCCAGATGCGTGTCGTTTGCCAGCAAGGGCTTGCCCGTTGCCGTGTGTTCGCCGCTCACCACCCAGTTGTTGCTGCCCAGCCCGTGGCGAATTTCGCGCTGCGATTCGCCCACCCAGGTCACAACGTTCTTCGCCAGGGCCGACGTCAAATCGGGAAAAACGCCTTCCGGCGTCTGCGCTGACGCCTTCAGCAGCGAGTCCTGCGCCATATCGTCGTCATCATCCTCGTCGTCGGGATCGCCCGTCCGCTGCCCGCCGCCCTGCGGCGCATCCGGGTCTCCCACCACGTAGTGGTCCATCATGGCTTCCTGTGAATAAAGGTCCTTCGCCCGCTCCGGGCCCGCCATCGCCGTCAGCTTTGCGCGGTCCAGCTTGTCCTGCCAGGTTTCGGTCAGCGTCTCGTACATGTAGGCCGAAATCACCATCGTATCGGCAGGCTTCCATGGCGCGGGTTTGTACTTCAGCAGCGTGAATTCCACCGGCAACTTGTTCTGGTGCTGCGCGATGAACTCGTTGACGCCGCGCGCGTAGGCTTCCATGGCCACGCGCGATTCTTCGTCCAGGTTGGCGGCTTCACGCTCCGCCGCAGCGCTGAAGCGCAGCAGCCGGAATTTTTTGTCCAAAGGCAGCGCGGCCGGCCCCACGATCTCGCTTAGTTGTCCGCGCCCCACTCGCCGCAGCAGATCCATCTGCCAGAGTCGGTCCTGGGCCGTCACGTAGCCCTGCGCTTCCGCCAGGTCCGCCAGCGAAGCGGCCTTGATGTGCGGCACGCCCCAGGCGTCGCGGTCCACCGTGACCTGGCTTTGCAGTCCGGGAAGGGAAGCCGTTCCATCCACTTGTGGCAGGGGGCGCAGAAACAGCCACCAGGCCAGGCCGCCCGCCGCGAGCAACGTTGCAAGCAGCAGCCAGCCCACGATACGCAGTGCAATTCGCAAAATTTCTCCTCGAAATCCGCCCGCAAAACAGTGTAAGGGAGCCATTCAGGGCGCGCAACGCGCCCCGATGATGCCCTGTTATCTTGTTACACTATCCCTGGAGGGGCCTCCGCCCGGCATGTTCATCGTTCGCCTGATTGGGGTCGTCCTGCTCGTCGCGCTCAACGGCTTCTTCGCCGCCGCGGAATTCTCCCTCGTCGCCGTCCGTCTATCGCGCGTGCGGCAGCTGATCGCCCGGGGTAATCCGCGCGCCAAGATTGTCGAGAGCCTTATCGGCGACCTGCACCGAGTCGTTTCCGGCGTGCAGCTGGGCATTACCCTCACCAGCCTGGCTCTCGGCGCGCTCGGCGAAGCCACCCTTGCCAATTTCTTCCAGTCCATCTGGCCGGGAGTTCCCGGCACCAACTCCGCCCTGATGGCACACGCCTTCGCTCTCGTCACGGCGTTCATCCTGCTCACCGCGCTGCACGTGGTTATCGGCGAACTGGTTCCCAAGACCGTCAGCCTTGCCCGCGCCGAGCAGGTCGCGCTGCTCATCGCGCGTCCATTCCATTGGTTCCTGAATACCTTCCGCTGGGCCATCGACCTGCTCGATGGCATCTCTTCGCGTATCATCGGGGCCATGGGCATCGACGCCCAGCAAAGCCACGGCGTGGCGCACTCCACCGAGGAACTGCAGATCCAGATTCAGCAAGCCAGCGAGCGCGGTCTGCTTGCTCCCGGCGAGGAAAAAGTCATCCTCAGCGCCATCGAACTTGGCCAGGTGCAGGTGCGCGAAATCATGGTGCCGCGCCCGGATATGCACCTCCTGCGCATCGAGGCCTCGCTTGACGAAGCCTTGCGCGCTTTCGCCACTACCCAGCGTTCTCGCATCCCGGTTTTCCGTGGCACCGAAGACCACGTCCTCGGCTTCGTTCATATTAAGGACATGCTGTGGGTCCTGCAGGGGCGCGAGCGCCGGGCCAGCGAGGGCCAGCCGCCCGCGCCCTTCGACCTGCGCCGCATCTTGCGCGAGATCCTGATCGTTCCGGAAACCAAGCCCGCGAGCGAGCTGCTCTCCGAATTGCGCGCGCGTCACGTCGGAATGGCCGTCGTGGTGGACGAATTTGGCAGCCTGCTCGGCCTGGTCACCCTCGAAGACATCCTCGAACAGGTGGTCGGCGAAATTCACGATGAGTTTGACGTTGTCGAGCGCCCGCTCACGCTTTCCGACGGCGCCGTGATTTTCGATGCGGCGCTCAACGTGCGTGATCTCGACGCGCAATACGGAATCACCTTGCCGGAAGACGCCGCTTACGCCACGGTCGGCGGCTTCGTCCTCGATCAACTTGGATTCATCCCTGCCGGCGGGGAATCCTTCACGTTTCAGGATCTCCGCTTCACCATCGTGGAAATGGACGGCAAGCGAGTCGCTCGCGTCAAGGTCGAACGCATCCCGTCCGAACCCGGAAATGCCGCCGCGGAAACACCCGCCGGAAAACCCGCCAACTCTCCCGTTTCCCGTTCATAATTTCCTTGCATGCTCCGGCATCTGCTCAAAAAATTTGCGCTGACGCTCCCGGCGCTGTGGCTGGTGCTTACCCTGGTCTTTCTGATGATCCATCTGGTCCCCGGCGATCCCGTCGAACAGATGCTCGGCGAAGGGGCCGCACCGGGAGCCGCCGCCCAGCTTCGCCACGCTCTCGGACTCGATGCGCCGCTGCATGTCCAGTACGCCCACTATCTCCGCGGCCTCTTCCGCGGCGACCTCGGCCAGTCCTTCAAGTTCCAGGCGCCGGTCCGCCAGATTATTTTCGAGCGCTATCCTGCCACGCTGCAGCTTGCGTTTCTCGCGCTCGTGGTCTGCTCCGCCATTGCCATTCCAGCCGGAGTTCTCGCCGCCCACCGCCGCGGAAGCGCGCCGGACCGTTTGGTCGGCGTCTTCACCCTTTTCGGACTGGCCATTCCCAATTTCGCGCTGGGCCCGCTGCTGATTCTCCTGTTCTCCATTCAGCTTGGCTTGCTGCCCGTCTCCGGTCGTAATGGAGCCGCGAGTTTCCTGCTTCCTGCGGCCACGCTGGGCGCCGCTCTCGCGGCCATTCTCACGCGCATGGTGCGTGGCGCCATGCTGGAAGAACTCTCCGCCGACTACATCCGCACCGCACGGGCCAAAGGACTCAGCGAGTGGGCCGTCCTCTTCCGCCACGGCCTGCGTAACGCATTGATTCCCATCATCACCATCCTCGGCCTGCAGTTCGGCACCCTGCTCGCCGGAACCATCGTCACCGAAACCATTTTTTCCTGGCCCGGCATTGGTCGCCTCACAGTGCAAGCCATTTCCGCGCGCGATTATCCGCTCCTCCAGGGCTGCATTCTTGTCATCGCCACTTCCTACGTCGTGGTGAACCTTCTCACCGACGCTGTCTATTCCCTGATTGATCCGCGGGTGCGCCTCTCGTGAGTACCGCTTCCATTTCGCTGCCGGCCTTCGAACGCAAGAGCGCGTGGAACTCCGTGCGCGAATTTCTGCGGCAAAGCGTTCTCGCTCGCATCGGATTCTGCGCCGCCGTCTTTCTCCTGCTGGTGGCCCTGCTCGCGCCGGTCATTGCCCCGTACAATCCTTTTGCGCAGAACTTGCCCGCGCGCCTCTCGCCTCCCTCCGCCGCGCACTGGATGGGTACGGACGAACTCGGCCGCGACATCCTTTCTCGCGTGCTGTACGGCGCTCGCGTCTCGCTTTCGGTTGCTGTCTCAGTGGTCTTCGGTTGCGGCGTTACCGGGCTGATCATCGGCACGCTGGCCGGCTATTTCGGCGGCTGGTTCGATCGCTTCGTGAACCTTTTGTTGATCAACGCGTTCCTGTCGTTCCCCGGAATCCTGCTCGCGATCGCCTTTGCCGCGTTTCTTGGACCCGGTATCGGCAAAGTGATCCTTGCGCTCGTCATCACCGGCTGGGCCGGTTACGCCCGCCTGGCGCGAGCGCAAGTCCTGAAAGTTCGCGAGCTGGAATTTGTCCTGGCCGCGCGTTCGCTCGGCGCGTCCCACGCCCGCCTGATTCTTCGCCACATCCTTCCGAATATCGTGCAACCGGTGCTGATCCAGGCGACCATTGGCATGGCCGGCGCCATTCTTGCCGAGTCCACGCTCAGCTTTCTCGGGCTCGGCGTCCTCGCGCCCGTGCCGAGCTGGGGCGCAATGCTCAATGACGCGCGCGGCCACCTCTTCGACGCGCCGCACATGGTGGTTTTCCCCGCGCTGGGCATGATGATCGCGGTTCTCGCCTTCAATCTATTAGGAGATGCATGGCGCGACTGGCTGGACCCGCGCACCCGTTCGCAGATGGCCGCGCTCGAAAACTCTCGCTAGTTCTCTCGGGAAGCGTTTGAGGAAGGGAAGCGCTCAGCTGGCGAGGGTCACAGCCGAGCCGCGGCCGATGACCAGGCTCTTCGAGGCGTTGCCGCGGTTTACGCCGATTTCCACAAAGCCGCTGGAACCAATGTAGGCGAATGGTTCTCCCGGCGCGCCTTTCGCGAAGGTATCCACCAGCTTGGTGATGGAGTGCGTGCCCACCTGAAGGTTCACCGCGCCGTTTTCGAGCGCGCCTTCGCCCAGGTGCTCGGCCCGGAAATTCGTGATCAGGTTGCCAAAGCTGTCCACGCGCAGCACCACGCCCTTGGTTGTCCCGTTGACGGATTTCGGCTTGGGCATTGCGAACTTCTTGTAGTCGGTGATTTCGTCGCCCATGCTCTGCGGCGCGCCGGTCTTCGCCAGCCATGCCGCCACGGGAGCGAAAACGTCCCGCCCGTGAAAGGTCTTGCTCACCGGCGAAAGATAGTAGTGCTCCACGTTTGCGTGCCGCACCAGCACCGTTTCTTCCTTTTCATATACCAGCGACAGTACGCCGTTATCCGGCGCGACGAAATATTGGTTGTCGCCGCTCACGATCAGCGGCCGCCGCTCGGTGCCGACGCCCGGATCCACCACGACCACGTGAATCGTGCGCGGCGGAAAATACGAATACGCCGATCCGATCGCCAGCGCTCCATCCAGCAGGTCATATGGCGTGACGCCGTGGGTGATGTCGACGATGGTGGCGTCCGGAACGATTTTCAGGATCACGCCCTTCAGCGTGCCCACCAGGTGATCGTTGGTTCCGTAGTCCGTCGTCAGGGTGATGATTGGCCGTGGTGCCACCAGGTCCGCCTTGGAGGGGAGAGTTTCGTGTCGCGCCCGCGGCGCGGCTTGTCTCTACGAACGTAACGTGGCCCGCAAGTCAGGTCAACGCAAGGCGCGGCGGTGTGCCGCCAAAAGGCAAACCTACGGCGGCATGACAACGCGGCCGGGCTAAAGCTCGACGCTACGGGGCCGGGATGAAGTAAGCTGTCGGCGGAAGTTCGGGAGCGACACGTGAAACGAAGACTGGTGTGGGTGAGCTTCGCCATTTTGGTTATGGCAGCAGCGTGGGTGCCGGCAGCGACGGCACGGCAACAGGAGCCTCAAACCGATCCCTCCGCTGAAGTTAAGTCCTTTCCGCTGTGGCCCGGCAAGGCTCCGGGCGCGCTGGGCGAATCGGAAGAAGACCGTCCGACCCTGACCGTGTATCGCGCCGCGGACGGCAACGATCTGCGACCCGCGGTCATCGTGTTTCCGGGCGGCGGCTACCGCTGGCTCGCCACGAACCACGAAGGCCGGCAAATCGCCAACTGGCTCAACGCCATGGGCATTACCGCGTTCGTTCTGCGCTATCGCCTCGGGCCGAAGTATCATCACCCGGTCGAGCTGGGAGACGCGCAGCGTGCCATTCGCACGGTGCGTGCACGAGCCGCCGACTTCCACGTCCTGCCGAATAAGATCGGCGTGCTCGGCTTTTCCGCCGGCGGGCACCTCGCGTCGACCACCGGAACGCATTTCGACGCCGGCAATGCGTCCTCGCCCGATCCGATTGAACGCGCCAGCTCGCGTCCCGATTTCCTGGTGCTCGCTTACCCGGTGATCTCCATGACCGCCAGCTATTCGCACACCGGCTCGCGCGATAGTCTGCTTGGCGAACACCCGTCAGCCGAACTGGCGCGCGAACTGTCCGGCGAGCTCAACGTTTCGAAAGATACGCCGCCAACTTTTCTGTTCAGTTCGACAACCGATACAGTTGTCCCGCCGGAAAACAGCGTCGCGTTCTATCTGGCCTTGCGCAAGGCCGGCGTCCCTGCCGAGCTGCACATTTTTGAAAACGCGCCGCACGGCGTGGGACTTGATCTGGAGGATCCCGCGATGGGTTCCTGGGGCGATTTGCTGATCAAGTGGCTGCGGGTGCAGAAGGTGCTGACTGGCGGGAATTAGGAATCAGCCGGTTTTGGCCCACGGTGAAGACTCAGGGCTGGGCGGCACATACTTTTTGCACCGGCACTCCGGAAAGTTGCAGTCCAGCACGCCCCAGCGCTTGTGGAACATCTTGCCGTGCCCGCAGTTCTTGCACGCTTTGCTTTTTCCCCGCGACTTTTTCGGCATGGCCGCTTGCACCTCGCGTCTGGGGTGAGCGTGCCGCTATGCCTTCAACGGGCGGCGGCTCGCAGTGGCGAGTCTATGCTCACGGCCCGCAATGGTCTCACAGT
>DATKLU010000095.1:0-18508 GCA_035542235.1 Dongiaceae bacterium | reverse complement strand
AAGCCGAAGGCGATCTCCAGCAAACCCCATTTGCGCGCCGCCCCAGTGTGCCAGAAAAGCCAGGCCCAGCCGATCATGGTCAGGATCGCCGGCAACGGGTACAGCCACATTTTGAAGGGCAGCTGCTGCGTGCCCAGCCGTTTGCGCAGCAGCATCACCCCCACCGCCTGGCCGATGAACTGCACGATCAGCCGCACCGCCAGAATCCCGGCAATGGACGTCTCCAGGTCCAGCTTCACGCTGAAGAAAAATGCCAGCGCGCCCAAGGCCAGCAAAGAAATGTGCGGAAACTTTTTCGTCGGATGCAGCCGCCCGAACACCGGAAAGAAGTTCCCGTCCAGCGCCGCCGAGTACGGCACCCGGGAATAGCCCAGCAGCACGGAGAACACCGAGGCCAGCGCAATCCACAGAACCATGCCGGTGGCCACCAGCGCCGCCTGGTGGCCGTACAAGCGCTCAAAGAACGTGCTGACGATGAACTTGGAATTCTGCGCTTCGCGCCACGGCACCACACCCAGAATGCTCACCTGCATGGCCAGGTACAGCACGGCAATGCCCAGGATCGAAAGAAAAATGCCGCGCGGGATGTTTCGCTGCGGATCCTTGATCTCTCCGCCCAGGTTGCAGATGTTGTAGTAACCCCAGTAGCTGTAAATGGTGCTGACCATGGCCGAGCCCAGCCCCGCGAACCACAGCGGCGAAAACGAAAACGCGCCCTCGGGAAAATCAAACGCCATGCGCGCGTTGAAGTGCGTGGCCCCGCCCCAAATCAGCCACAGCAGCGTCCCAATCACGCCGGCCCAGAGCAGCAGGGAGATCTTTCCGATGGTGGTGATCTTGCGGTACAGCAGCACGATCAGCAGCAGCACCAGCCCGCCCGAAACCGCCTTGGCCTGCCATTTGGTCAGCGGATGCAGAAACGCCACGTAGTGCGAGAAGCCGATCGCCGCCGAGGCAATCGAAAGCGGCGCCTGCACGAACGTCTGCCAGACAAACAGGAAAGACATCAGGCGGCCCCAGCGGCCCGGTCCGTAGGCTTCGCGCAGAAACACATACGTGCCGCCGGCGCGGGGCATCGCCGCGCCCAGCTCCGACCACACAAAACCATCCAGGGTCGCGAGCAAAGCCCCCGCCAGCCACGCGATCAGCGCCTGCGGGCCGCCCATTTTCTGGATGACCGTCGCGCTGACCACAAAAGGGCCGATGCCCACGATCTCGATCATGTTGAGCGCGACCGCTTCCTTCAGGCCCAGCCCGCGCTCCAGCCCGTCGTTGTTCCGGTCGTCTTTTTCGTTGCCGCTCATTTGCGTGCGCTGAGGATAGCAGTTGCGCTTTCGCTAACGAAAGGCCACAAAGCTCGCGCCCGCGGCGCGCGCGGCGTTAAACTCACCTCAGTGCGGCGCGCGCTTTCTTGCGCCCACCGCCGCATCGCCTCCGGCCCCTCTTCCGGATGCTTCCCCTCCACGCTGCAATTCATTCGCTGAGCGCTTGCGCCGCAGGCAGGAATCGCTGTCGATGCCCGAGCAGTCTTCGTCCTCATCCGCCAAACTTCCCGTCGCCGCGCCGTCGCGGTTGCTGAAGACTTTTCTTTTTCTCATCTTCATCTCCGCGGCGGTGGTCTGGCTCGCCGAGCGCATCCTCTCCGCGTCGGACATCCTTCCTCAGCGGTATCTGCTTTCCCGCAACGCACCGCTCCTCTGGACCACCGTCACCGGCGACACCCTGCTGGCCGTCGCCTACCTGCTCATTGCCGCGACGCTGCTGCGCATCATGCGTCGAGTCGGCAGTAATCTCGCCTACCGCGAATTTTTCTGGGCCTTCGGTCTTTTCCTTTTCAGCCGCAGCGCCACGCACTTCTTGGAAATCATGGCCATCTGGTACCCGCTGCGCGGGCTGGTTGCCGCCGCCAAGGCGGTCACCGCGCTTTCCTCCATCGTCATCGCGGTCGTGCTCATGCTGGCCACCGACGACATCATCGGCTTCATTCTGACCACCCGGCGCATGGCCGCACAGCGGGGTTCCGAGCGATTCCGCGCGTTGTTTATGGCCACACCGCTGGCCGTTTTCAGCTTCGACCGGAGAGGCCTCATCACCTCCTGGAATCCCGCGGCAGAAGCCCTCTTCGGTTATCCCGAAAGCGAAGTCATCGGCAAACCTAATCCGCTGGTTCCTCCGGGACTGATGGAAGAACACCGCCTCCTCCTCAAGAGCACACTGGAAGGCAATATCACCCGCGCCTACGAGACCGTGCGTCGCCACCGCGAGGGTACCCGGATTCCCGTGAACGCCTATTCCGCCCCGCTCTACGACGAGGGTGGCAAGCAAACCGGCATTATGGCCGTGCTCGAAGACATCAGCCAGCGGCGGCGCATGGAAGTCGAGCTCGGCGAAAAGACCTCCATCCTGCAGACCGTCACCCACGCCCTGAACAGCTACCTCGAGTCCGGCAACTGGAATCTCGCCAGCCGCGAACTCCTGGCTTTCGCCATCCAGCAGACGGAAAGCGAGTACGGTTTCGTCGGCGTCGTGCTGGACGACAACCGCCTGCGCATCCTGGCGCATGACGGCATCGTATGGAACGAAACCGTCAATCGCGACTTCTACGACCAGGCCATGCGCAGTTACCGCGAAAACGGCTACCTGGAGTTTCTGAATCTCCACAATCTTTTTGGCGAAGTCATTCGCTCCGGCAAAACCGTCGTCGCCAACGCGCCCGCGCACGATTCCCGCTCCGGAGGTCTGCCCGCGGGCCATCCGCCGCTCAATGCTTTTCTCGGCGTGCCCATTTTTCGCGGCAACGAAGTCGCCGGCCTTATCGGTGTTGCCAACCGCAAGGGCGGTTACACCGGAAGCGAGTGGCGCCGTCTGGAAACGCTTTCCCAGGCCATCGGCATCCTCTACGACAACTACCGGCAGAGTCTCCGCCGCACGGCGCTCGAGGAAAAACAATCCGCGCTCGAAGCGCACGTGCGGCAATCGCAAAATATGGAGCTCCTCGGCCGCGTCGCGGGCGGTATTGCCCACGACTTCAACAACACGCTGATGATCCTCTCCGGCGCCTCGGAACTTCTGGAGCGCTCGCTCGGCCCCGATTCCCTATCGCGGATTTACGTGGAGGAAATCCAGCGCGCCGTCACCAAAGCCGCGGCCATCACCCATCAACTGCTGGCCTTCAGCCGCAAACAGGTGCTGGAAATTCGTCCCATGGATCTGCACGCGGCGCTGGCCGAATTGCGCTCCATGCTGCCGCACCTGCTCGGGCCGGAAATCCAGTTGCACTTTCGCCAGAACGCGGAGCGCTCCTGGATTCGTTCCGACGCGCCGCAAATCGTGCAGGTGGTCATCAATCTGGCCAGCAACGCGCGCGACGCGATGCCCGATGGCGGCACCCTCACCATCTCTACGCGCAACACCGACTCCCCGCCGGCCTCCGCTCCCGCGGTTTCCGCCGAGTCGCGCCTGGCTGCCGAATGGCTGGTCCTGGAAGTGAAAGACACCGGGATCGGAATGGACGAAAACACGCTCCGCCAGGCTTTCGAGCCATTTTTCACCACCAAGAATTTTGGCGAAGCCAGCGGCCTCGGCCTCTCTACCGTCTACGGCGTGGTTCGTCAGAGTGGCGGCTACGTGCAGGTGCGGTCCGCGCCCGGCGCGGGCACATCCTTCGATATCTACTTTCCCGTGGTGCCGACGCCGGTTGCCGAGGTTCTTCCCCTCGCCCCGGCTGCGCCCCGCGCGTCCGGCGCCACTGTCCTGCTGGTGGACGACGAGACCGCCCTCGTCCACTCCATCGGCGAATTCCTGCGGGAGTCCGGCTACATCGTCCTCGACGCTTTTTCTCCGCAAGCGGCTCTCGAACTCGCGCGGGAACACCCCGCCGCCATTGACATTCTCGTCAGCGATGTGGTCATGCCGGGCATGCGCGGCCCGGAACTCTATCGCCACATTCTCGAGCTGCAGCCGGAAATTCAGGTCCTATTCATGTCCGGCTACGCCGAGGGGCTTGCCGAAATGCAGCTTCCGCCCGGCGGCCTGTTCCTGCAAAAGCCCTTTCGCTTTTCCGCCTTGCTGGATCGCCTGCGCGAACTGGTCCCCAGCGCCTGAGGGTCTCGCAGGCCGCGCATTGACCTTTCCCCGTTTGCAATGAAATGATAGTTTGTCTGGGCAACAAAGCAGGCTTTACCCGGTAGGATGGGCGCGTTCGGTGGGTCCGCAGGCTGTCGGCCTTTCGGCAACTGCCTCATTCGACGACTGGTTCGTGGCAGTTCAGGGCCCGCGGTTGCGGATGTTTCGCATACGGCCGCGGTCAACGCTCCGGTCAGGAAACGCATCTCACCTCAGCAGTCATCTGGCCCGGCGGGGTCCCCGCCGGATGCCCGTGAACGAACAAGGGAGTGCTCATGAAGCGGTTTTGCGGGGCGTGCGCGTTTGCGCTCGCCATGGTTTGGTTGACGGCTGGCTGCAACGACTACGGCAATACCTTTCAGAATCCCACGGGCGCCGTCCTTTCTTCACTCTCTCCCGCAAACGCTGCCGCGGGCAGCGGCGATTTCACGCTCACGCTTTTTGGCTCGCGCTTTGTGACCAAGACCGTCGTCCAGTGGAACGGCAAGAATCTCGCCACCACCGTTGTCACCGACTCCAACTCCAACATTCTCTACGTGACTGCACTGGTTCCCGCGGCGCTCATCACCAAGCCCGGCCTCGTGGACGTCAATACCCTGAATCCTCACTCCGGCAGCACGGACAACGGCCTCTCCAACACCATCGCCTTCGTCATCAACCCCGCACCGAACCCGCTGCCCGTTGTCACTTCCATTTCGCCTGCCACCGCCGCTCCCGGCAGCCCTTCCTTTTCGCTGGCGATCGCCGGCTCCAGCTTTATTCCTTCCACTGACCCCACCGGGGGCTCCGTCGTCAACTGGACCGCCAACGGCACCCAGACCACTCTGACCGCGACCAGCGTAACCGCCTCCGCCATTCAGGCCACTGTGCCCGCGTCGCTGCTGGCCGCGCAGACCTGCGCGATCGTTTCGGTCTATAATCCGCCGGCACAAGCCACCATTCCGCCCAGCGGCGTCAGCAATCCTTACAGTGGAGGAGGCGGCACGGCAGCCAACACGCCCGGTTTTGCCGTCACCACCGATCCCAATTTCCAGTGCCCGCCCACCTCGCCGAACTCCGCCAAAGCCACCGCGGCCGCCGTCGTGGCCGAAGAAACCCCCGCACTGGGCGCTGACGGCCGTTATGTTGCCTACACCGCCATGCAGAACGGCCATGCGCAGATCTTCCTGCGCGACACCTGCACCGGAGGCGCCGCCGATTGCCAGCCGCGCACCGAACTGCTTTCCTTCGGCGCCGATGGCGCGCAAGGCAACGCCGACTCCAATACGCCCGCCATCAGTGCCGACGGCCGCTTCATCGCCTTCAGTTCCGCCGCCACCAATCTTGTTGCGGGCGCGCCCAGCGGGCGACAGATCTATCTCCGCGACACCTGTACCGGCGCCGCGGGCGCCTGCACGCCGCGCACGACCCTGATTTCGCAGGATGATTCGGGGACGCTCGCCGGCAACGACAACCTGTTGCCCTCGGTCAGTTCCAGCGGCCGCTTCGTGGCGTTTCTCTCCGTCACGCCCTCGAAGTATCCGACAAAGCCCGGCGCAGCGAACAGCGGCTACCGCCAGGTGATGGTGCGCGACACCTGCTTCGGCGCCGCGGGAGCCTGCACGCCAAAGACCACGCGTATTTCACTCCTGCCCGGAGACACCACTTCCTTGCAGAGCAAACCTGCCGGCCCTGCGATTTCCAGCTCCGCGCAGGCCGTCGGCGTCGCCAGTTCGGCCCCACCAACGCTTTTCACGCGCAGCGTATCCGTGGACGACCGCGTGTTCCTGGCACTGACGAATCACGCCACAAATCAGAATTAGCGCTGGTGTTTACTTGGCCAGATACTTTTCCGGCAGCGGATTGCCCGGCCGTTCCTCGTCCCAATAGATCTGTACGCAATACCACCGCGTTCCGTCGTTGAAGAATTCCATGCTGTTGATACCGCGCGCAAAGGGTTTGCCGTCCTTCGTTTCGCGCGATTCATACGTGGTGTAGATGTGCGTCATATAGCCGAACGAATCGGTCTTTCGGCTCACTTCGCTCTCGAAAAATCCGTTCTTCAGGAAGTAGCTGCCGGCGCGGTCGGCATATTCCTGCGGGGTCATCTGGCGCAGGCTCGGCTTTCCGCCGTCCTTCGGCACATGCACGGCGATCAATTTCGCATTGGGGGCAAAGAGCGAGTTGAAGCGGTTCCAATCGCGTGCTCCCGGCGGCCCCGAGATCACGTCGTAGATGGCGGCAACGATCGCGTCCAGGCTGGCGACGTCCTTGGGGTTCGCGGCGGGCGCGGGCGTTTCCTGCGCTGCGGCGGCAGGCGCCGCATCTTTCTTCTCCTGCCCGCGCAACCCGGCGGTCAGCCCCATCACCAGCAAAAAGCTAGTCAGCGTCCTCGTCCAGATGCTTCGACGTCCCATTCCCCCTCCTCACGTCGTCTGCTTGCTCGCAACCGCACATCCGTTTTTTCGCATTTCGAGCTTCGTATTCCGGCCAGTCCTTCTAGCTGAAGCGCACCTTCACGTCCGGGCGTTTCTCCAGTTGCACCGAGTCGATGAACCGCACCTGCCGGTCGTCCAGCGTCAAAATCATCGATTGCGTGCGAATCCCTTCGCCGAAAAACCGCACGCCGCGCAGCAGGTTCCCGTCGGTCACTCCCGTGCACGCGAAAATCATTTTCTTGCCGGGCGCCAGGTCGGTCGTGTCGTACACTCGCTTCGCGTCCTTCACGCCCATCTTTTCCAGGCGTTCCAGGTGTTCCGGCTTCGAGACCACCAGCCGCCCCAGGATCTGCCCATTTAGACAGCGCAGCGCCGCGGCGGTGAGCACGCCTTCCGGCGCCCCGCCGATTCCCATCACTGCGTGCACGCCCGTTCCCACCACCGCCGCCGAAATTCCCGCGGAAAGGTCGCCATCGCCGATCAGCCGGATGCGCGCTCCCGCGCGGCGAATCTCTTCTATCAGCTTCTCGTGCCGCGGCCGGTCCAGCACGATGATCACCAGGTCTTCCACGTCGCGGTCCAGCCGCTTGGCAATCGCCTTGAGGTTGTCCGCCGCCGGAGCATCCAGGTCCACCGCACCCTTGCACGACGGGCCCACCACGATCTTTTCCATGTACAGATCGGGCGCGTGCAGCAAGCCGCCACGCTCGCTCGCGGCCAGCACTGCAATCGCGTTCGCGGCGCCGGTCGCGCAGAGGTTCGTCCCTTCCAGCGGGTCTACCGCGATATCCACCGCCGGAAAATTCGCTTTTGGCGCGTGTGTCGCCAGCCCCACCTTTTCGCCTATGTACAGCATCGGCGCCTTGTCCCGCTCGCCTTCGCCGATGACGATCGTGCCGTCCATCTGCACCCCGTCCATCGTCTTGCGCATGGCCTCGACTGCCGCTTCGTCCGCCTTGTGCCGGTCGCCGAAGCCCATGGTCCGCGCCGAAGCGATCGCGGCGTTTTCCACCACCCGCAGAAATTCCAGGCTCAGTTGTTCTTCCATCGTGCTCGCTCCTGCGTGCCTGCGGCCTCTCATCCTAGTTCAATTGGCGTCCAAATGGCGTCCAATTGCCTTGCGACCTCCCGCCTTTCGTGCTCCGATAACCGCTGAGGTCTCCTTTCGATGCCTTGTACTCCCACCGACTTCCGCCGCATGGCCCTGCGCCTTCCGCAAACCGAAGAGCGCAGCCACATGAACCATCCTGACTTCCGCGTCGCGGGAAAAATCTTCTGCACCCTCGCCTATCCCTCGAAGGAATTTGGCATGGTCAAGCTCACCGCCGCGCAGCAAGCAGATTTCGTTGCTGACCATCCTGCCGCTTTTCGCGCGGTTCCCGGTGCCTGGGGACGAAAGGGCTGCACCCACGTCATCCTCGGCAAAGCCGGTAAACGCGCGTTGCAGCAAGCGCTCCTCGCCGCATGGCGCAACTACGCTCCCAAAGCCGACGTTCTCGCCTCTCTGAAGCCCAAACCGGCCAAAAAATCCCGGCGATAACCTCTTTCTCTCGCGGCCCTCCCGCCCTCCAGATGGGTCGCGGTGCTACACTCAACGATCATGCTAGATGGACACCGTTTCCTGCTCTTTTTCGCCGCAGCCCTGCTGCTGGCGGTGACGCCGGGTCCCGGTATCTTCTACGTGCTGGCGCGCACCCTCGCCGGGGGCCGCCGCGAAGGAGTTCAATCCTCTTTCGGCACATTCTTTGGCGGACTCTTTCACGTTTTTGCCGCGGCACTCGGCGTTTCCGCCATCCTCGCCGCTTCCGCCGTGGCCTTCCACACCGTCAAGTACGCCGGCGCCGCCTATCTCGTCTTCCTCGGTGTGCGCATGATCCGCTCCCGCAACGCCGAACTGCCCGCGGACACCACAGCGCCCAAAGGCAGCGCCTTTCGCCAGGGTATTTTCACCGAAGCCCTCAATCCGAAAACTGCCCTGTTCTTTCTTTCGTTTATTCCGCAGTTCATCGCGCCGGAGCGCGGTCACGTGTTTCTGCAGTTCGCTGTGCTGGGAATTGTTTCGGTGGCGCTGAACACAGCGGCCGATTTGCTCGTCGTGGCGCTGGCTGCGCCTCTCGAACGAAAACTCAAATCCAGCGCGGCATTCCGCCGTGGCCAGCGCACCGCATCCGGACTGGGAATGATTGGCCTTGGCGCATACCTGGCGCTTTCGGACGCCAAATAGGTTGCGCCGGTATGTGTGCCCTAAGGCGTTGGCCTCGTAGCCCGTTCGGGTGCTGACGAGTTACGCGGCAGGGTGCTGGCTAGTCACCCGGCAGGGTGCTGGCTAACAGACAGCACGTTACCGTCGGGATCCTTAAACCACGCGACCTTCGCTCCGCCCGGCGCTTCCCACACCCCGCGTTCTTTGTCCTGAATCCAGGGATATTTTTCCGTAGCTACGCCGCGTGACGTTAGCCAGTCCACCATGGCCACCGCGTCCGCCACTTCCCACCCCAGCACCGTGCTCGGCAGCGGCGTGAAGTTGCCGAGCTTCACGATGCGCAGCATGTTTCCCTCGGTCTGCAGCACCAGCGCGAACTGATCCTGGCTTACAAAGCGGAAACCCAGTTTGCCTTCGTAGAACGCGCGTGCCGCCGCATAGTCGCTGGTGTGCAGGAAGCCGATCATCTTCTGGCTTTTGAGCATGGTTATCCCCCGGACTCCGTCGCCGCTGCGCCGCACCGCGAAACGTCTTACCAGCCGGTGCGGTAGTCGCGCTTCAGAAAATCGTTCGCGCCGGCCACGTTGGTCACGCGCATATTGTCGCCGTCGTAGCTGAGCTTTTTCCCGGCGCGCAGCGCCACCACGCCGAGCAGCATCACTTCGGTCAGCTTCGCGGCATACTCGAAAGGACAGGACGCCTGCGCCTTGCCTTTCGCCGCATCCACCCAGTTCATTTCGTGATGCTCGTTGGGGATGCGCGGCAGTTTCTGCGCCGGTTTGCCGAAGGAATCGTGCAGCGATTTCGGCAGCAGCCGCGGGTTGCGCCCGTAGGTTTCGTGCAGCAGCTTGCCCTTGCTGCCGATGAGCAGCGCGCCGCCGCCCTTGTCCAGTTCTTCGTCGCCCAGCTCGTCCGGCTTCGGCGGCATCAGTCCGCCATCGTACCAGGTGAGCTTCACCGCCGGGAGTTTCTTGCCCATCACTTCGCGCGCGGGAAATTCGTAGAAGGTCATGGTCGCGCTGGGATACGACGCGCCGTTGAACGGGGTGGAAATCGTCTCGATGCTGGTGGGATAGCCGAGCCCCAGCGCCCACATGGAGTGATCGATCAGATGCGCACCCATGTCGCCGATCGGTCCCATCCCCCAGTCCACCCAGCCGCGCCAGTTGAACGGGTGATAGACCGGGTGATAGTCCACCTTCGGGGCAACGCCCAGGAACAAATCCCAGTTGAGCGTTTCCGGCACCGGATAGTTTCCGGCCATGGCCGCGGCCAGGCGGGTTTCGATTCCTGGCCCGTTCCAGCGCAGTTTATCGAGCGGCTGGGTGGGTGCCGCGGGACGCGGCACACCTTGCGGCCAGAAGCCCAGCGGGCGGTTGGTCCAGATGTGGACTTCGCGAACTTCGCCGATGGCGCCGGCCCAAACGTATTCGACCGCGAGCCGCGCGTCGTCCAGCGAATGTCCCTGGTTGCCCATTTGCGTGGCGACTTTGGTTTCCCGGGCGCGTTTGGCGAGTGCGCGCGATTCCGCCACGCACCAGGTCAGCGGCTTCTGTACATAGACGTGTTTCCCGAGTTCCATTGCTGCCAGCGCGATCGGTGCGTGCATGTGATCGGCGGTCGCCACCAGCACCGCTTCGATATCCTTCTGTTTCTCCAGCATTTCCCGGTAATCCTGGTAGCGCTTGGCCTTGGGCCACTGTTCCTGCTTCAGGCGCTTCATTCCCGCGAGCTGCACCTTGGCCCGCTCCGCGTCGAAGGGAAAGGAAGAATTGCTGGCGGGCGGCGGCGCGTCAATGCGCTGCTGCAAACGCTCGATATCCGAATCGAGGCGATCGAACGCTTTGCTGGCGTAGTCCCAGTCCACGTCGCACAGCGCCACGATGTTCTGGCTGGCAAGGTTGATGAGATTGGCGCGGCCCATGCCGCCAATGCCCACGCCCGCGATGTTGAGCAGGTCGCTCGGCGGGGTCATGCCGCGGCCCAGCACGTGCCGCGGCACGATGCTGAATGCCGCTCCTGCCAGCGCCGCGTCGCGCACAAACTGCCGCCGGCTGCTCGTCGTCTTTTCACTCATCGCTTTTCTCCCCTCGCACTTTCACCTGCTGGAAACGCGGGCACCTGCGCAGACCGGCAAATTTGTCCCGCTCATTCTTATTGACACGCTGGAGCCAGTCACGAAAAATCTTTGCGACATTTTCTAGACCAGCGTTCCCGACGAGAGCCCCCGACCATGTTCATCCACATGTTTGCATTCCGCCTGAAGGCAGGCGTCAGCGAAGAACAGACACATCGCATGCTGCGCGAAATCGGCGCCCTGCAAAGCCAGATTCCCCAGGTGTTGGACTCCGCGGTGGGCAGAAACGTTTCGCCGCGCGCGCAGGGTTATGAACTCGGCGGAGTCATGAAGTTCGCGGACCAGGCGGCGTTCGAGGCCTACAACGCGCACCCGGCGCACCAGGCTTTGCTGGTGTGGCTGCTGCCGCTCATCGAACCGATCGAAGTGGACTTCGCCGTTTAGTGCCGCGACCCTGCCCGCGCTGCCTCAGTGCGGTGCGGCCGATCCGAACTGCACCGGCTGGATCACTGTGTTGATCAGGAAGGGATCGTCGAATTCCGTCACGTCGCCGGCGCCTTTGCCCTTCACCGGAAGCAGGCGGGCCGTCAGCGGCTTGTGCCACTTGAAGGCCAGCGAGGCCACATCGCCGAGAATCAGGTCAAGCTGCTCTTCCGAGATGTCGCCGGCGAGGGGAATGGTGTCCAGGCCGGTCGCGCAGACCGACGAATAGGAGAGCAGCCCCTCCAGGGTAACGCGACCTTCGCCATAGCGCTGCGAGAGCCGCGAATCCTCCAGCACCGGAAGCATCAGACCGTTGTAGCCGGTCTGCTTCACCGGAACATTCTTGATGGCGGCGGTGACGGTGGCGGCCGCGGTGAGCGTTCCCGGCGAACCGAAAGGCTGGGCAATCAGGTCTTCCATGGCCGCGCCGATGGAGACGTCTTTCAGCGGCGCGGGCGAGAGATCGATGCCCATGTAGCGCCATCCGGTTTCCTGATCCACGCGTTCCGCGTGGCGCTCGATTTCGCTGGCTTGCTCGGTGAGCATGTCGGTCAGTCTGCGCTGCGCGGTGGCCAGGTCCGGCGCGTCCTTGAAAGCGGCCGCGACAACATTGGCGGACTCCAGTCCGATGGCGAACTGGTGGCCGAAGCCGGTGTGATACGCGGCGGTAAAAAACGGCGAATAGGGCGGGACCATGGCGATGGCGCCGAGATTGAAATTGCCCTGGCTGTGCTCGGTCTCGTTTTCCAGTTTCTTGATGGCCCGCGCCGTGGCGCCAATCGCCTTCCAGCGAACTCCGTCGTCGCCGGCGATCACGATGCTGGCGCGGATGTGCTTGGTGTTGGCAAGAATCTGCGCCAGCAGGTCTGCCTGCGATTCGGGATCGTCGGGCTTGAGCATGGCCGGTCCGATCCCGGGCAGAAACTGCTCCTTTTCCGAGAGCGCGTCGAGTTTTTTGAAAAAGTCCACGGCCTGCTGCGCGCTCATGCCCCTGGTGTATTCGGGAAACGGCTGGGTGGCGATGCGCAGCGTCTCGACCGTGTAGCCGCGCGATTCCAGGGTGACCTTCGCGCGCCGCAGCATCGTGAGGGCCTCCGCGATTTCCTGTTGGTATCCATCGGCGGAGAGGTTGATGAAGGCGGTGATGGTGCGGACGCGCGGCCTCACTTCACCGGGCGCGGCGCCTTTCTGCGCGCTGACCTTTACGCCGACGGCGGAGGGAGCGGGTGCTTTGGCGGCGTCCTGCGCATACACCGCGCTCGCCGCGGCGAGCAACGTGACCAGCAAAAGGCGGCGGCAGCGTGAAAAGCGCATAGCGGCTCCTGTGCGCGCTGTGGCGGCGCGTTCACAGCTTACAGGATTCGCAAGAGAAGGGTTGGGTTGCCCGCAGTGCTAGACGTAGGCGGCGATGCCGGTGATTTTTTCGCCGATCACCAGCTTGTGAATGTCGTTGGTGCCTTCGTAGGTGTACACGCTCTCCAGATTGTTCATATGCCGCATGATGCAGTAATCGTCCACGATGCCGTTGGCGCCCAGAATATCGCGGGACTTGCGGGCAATTTCCAGAGCGATGCCGACGTTGTTCATCTTCAGCATGGAGATGTGCGAGGGCTCGACCTTGCCGGCGTCCTTTACGCGACCCACGTGCAAAGCCAGGAGCTGCCCCTTGACGATTTCGGTGATCATCCAGGCAAGCTTTTCCTGCACCAGTTGGTGCGAGGCGATCGGCTTGTTGGCGAACTGTTTGCGCGTCTTGGCGTACTGCAGCGCGGTGTCGTAGCAAGCCATGGCCGCGCCGAGCGCGCCCCAGCCGATGCCGTAACGCGCCTGGTTCAGGCAACTGAGCGGGCCTTTGAGCCCGCTGACGCCGGGCAACAGATTCTCTTCGGGAATCTCGCAATCGCTGAAAGCCAGGCCGCTCGTAACGGAAGCGCGCAGCGACCACTTGCCGTGCACGTCCCAGGCTTTGAAGCCGGGCGTGCCTTTCTCCACCAGAAAACCGCGGACCTTCTCGTCCTCGCACTTGGCCCATACGACCGCGACATCCGCGATGGACCCGCTGGTGATCCACATTTTTTCCCCGTTCAGGACGTACTTGTTGCCCTTCTTCACCGCGCGGGTAAGCATGCCGCCCGGATTGGAGCCAAACTGCGGCTCGGTGAGGCCGAAGCAGCCGATTTTCTTGCCCTGCTGCAGCTGCGGCAGCCACTTGTTCTTCTGTTCTTCGCTGCCGAAGGTGTAGATCGGATACATCACCAGCGCGGACTGTACGGAAACGAAACTCCGGATGCCGGAATCGCCGCGTTCGAGTTCCTGGGTCATCAGCCCGTAGGCCACGCTGGACATGCCGGCGCAGCCATAGCCGTGCAAACTGGCGCCGAAAAAGCCAAGCTCGCCCAGCTGCGGTACCAGGTGCATGGGGAAGGTCGCTTCGCGACTGTGCTTCTCGATGATGGGCACGATTTCGTTTTCCACGAACTCGCGCGCGGTCTGGCGCACCAGTTTTTCTTCGTCGTTCAACTGGGAATCGAAGTCGATGAAGTCCACGCCGCCGTACTTGGCCATTGCTTGCTCCTTGGGGCAGGCCACGCGGCCTGCCTGCGCGAAAGATGCTTTCGCGGAAATACCCTTGGGTTTCGCAGGGAAATGCGGGCGCCGTCCCCGACTTGTACCCAGACTGCCGCGCAACGGGCGCGGGCACTACCCAAATTCTATCAATTTTCCCGGGAATTAGCGTGTCAGGGGCCCGGCCGCCGATGAGCGGGCCGCGAGACAATTTGTCCTGCTGTTTCGCCGTGGCCCCGGCTAATTGGATATTTCCTTGAAGGCCAGTATCTTCATCCCGGCCACCTGCTGCGCGCGTTGCACCCAGCAATTGCTGTAATAGATGCCGTTGCCGCCGCCGCCACCGATGCCGCCCGAGGCGTCGTAGTGCACATCGCCAAAATTGGAGAGGATGTTCCCCGAGCCGTCTTTAATCGTCATCGCGAGAAGTGCGCCATCGAATTTGTTGGTGCCCGGCCCGCCACCGCTGATCTGGGTCGTGCCGCTGCCGGCCACCAGAACAATTCCCTTCCAGCCCGAGTCCCCGGTGTAGGTGAAGTTGCCGTTGACGATCAGCAGGCCATAGCCGGTGTAGCCGCCGGTCAGATTGAAGTCCCCGTTCACGACCACCGTCATGGGGCTGGACGCGGACATGCCGCTCGGAATATCGGCAGGTGTGGCGGTGTGATTGATCACCAGGTCGGCGTTCTGCGTGACCATCTGGATGAGTTGATTCACGGCCGCGGGAGACTGCAACTGCGAGGGCAGAGAGATCGAGTCGGAAATGCTGGGCGTGGGCAGACCTCCGCCGGTGTAGTTGTCGTAGTTGGAAGGCGGCATGGGAATGCCGGCAAGGACGGCATTCTTGTTGGCATGGCCGTAGCCGCCAGGTTCCGTAACGCCAAAGGCGGGCACGGAGCCGCCCGTGCCGGGCGTGCAACCGCTGACCGCCGGCGGCGACCCGGAATTGTCCGCGCCGTTGATGGCAAACGCGGGATTGCTGGCCGGTCCGGTGAAGGTGACGTTATTCGCGGGCATGGTCACGGCGGAAGAGATGTTGAGATTAGGATTCTGCGAGGCCACCAGATACTGCTCCAGGCGCTGGCCATTGCCCAGCGAAGTGGCGAGAGAGGTGATCGTGAAGACCTGGCTGCTGCCACCGGGGCAGGCCGTGGCGCTGCCCTGAAAAACCTGCGAACCATCGAAACACAGCACGTTGGTGTAATTCTTGAAGCCGGTGAGGTTGGTGTCAATATTGGCGGAGCGCTCACTGGCGGCAGTGATGCGTACCCACTTGTAGGGCGCGTTCGGTGTGCCGGGTATCGAGGCAACGGAAGCGACGTACGGCCGGACGTTGACGCTGCTAAGGGGATGGCCCCAT
Organism: Dongiaceae bacterium; assembly: GCA_035542235.1. Taxonomy (GTDB): domain Bacteria; phylum Acidobacteriota; class Terriglobia; order Acidiferrales; family UBA7541; genus Acidiferrum. The sequence goes on along the minus strand of DATKLU010000095.1, from coordinate 3,278 downwards.
TCCGCGGCATACTCGGTATCGGCATACGCGGAGCTCATATCGGCGGGATCAACCGTCTCGCTGGGCATGGGGTTGGTGATGTACCAGACCTGATTGAGCGGCAGAAATGCGGGGAATCCGGAGGCCGTCAGGGCGTTGCTGTTCCCGGGATAGAGACGCCCGCGTCCTTCTTCCAGACCGGCGCGAGAGTTGTAAAAGGCTTTCAATGAGCTCTTGTAGTTGGCGCTGATGGAATTCTGCGTCAGGGACATCATGATCAGGCCGATGGCGACGGCGCCGATCAGCAACAGCGTAAAAATGGCGATAAGCAACGCGGAACCGCTCTGGCTGCGGCGGCGGAGGCGTTGACGCGGGCGTGGGTGCAGGGGACGGCTCATTGGTATGGATTCACCGTGGAGGCCTGGCCGGTGATGATCGCGATGCGCGGGCCCTGGGTCTGCAGATCGACGTTGGCCGCCTGCACCACTAAAGAAATATTGACGTTGTGAATGTTGGGCGGCTGCTGCGGCTGGCCCTGGTACAAAGGGAACTTGAACACATCTACGGGATTGCCGCCGGGAAAGGTCCCAGGAAATGCCGCGCTGATCTGCGCGATCTGCGCCGCCGAGGCATTGTTCATGACGTTTTCCAGATATGGCACCAGCACCGGATCCGTGGACGAAACCGGATCGCTGCCCGCTACTTTCGGCGCCACCCCGCGATAGAGGACGGTTCCCTGCAACTTGTAACGGATCCACTGCACGCCCAAGCCATTGCCAAGATCCTCCTCGAGGATCAAGTCAAAAGCCCCGGGCGAGGTGCAACTCGAGCCGATGACGCACGGAGTCGCAGGATAGTTGGGCGACCAGGCGACGGGCACAGCATAGCTCGCGGACTGGCTGGGGTTCCCTTGAACGGAGTAATTGTAGAGCGATTTCGAGGGGAAGCCGGCGCCATGGATATCGTGGGTAATCTGATCGATCGCTACGTTGGCCTGCTGGAACGCCCCCATAAACTCCTTTTCGGTCTTGTAGCGGGCCTGCGCGGCGATGAGCACCGCGAATACCACGCCCGTGATGACCACGAAAAGAAATGTGGCCACCATCAGCTCCAGGAGGGTAAAGCCGGAGACGCTTTGCTTCGCAGCCAGCCGGGTTTTGGTGGCAGGAGTCATATCGTCTGGTCTATTTGGCCACCGTGGTATCAAGATTCACCGGCTGGGTGTACGTACCCTGCCTCCAGACTCCGATGACAAAACGCTTGGCGATGGGGCTGGCGCCGTTGAACGTGGTCGAAACCGACCAGCGCACGTCGTAAGTGGCGCCCTGTGGGTCGTTCGGGTCCACGTACGTGAGACTGTAGCCGGGAACCGTGGACTGCGTGAAATCGATGGAAGGGTCCCCGGAATTCAGCGGACTGCCGGCCGGACCGGAAGTCGTGGGATCTCCAAGGTTGATGGCGTTGTTGTCCTGATCGAGAAAAGCGAACGTGTTCAGCGGCTGCAGAACCATCTGTTCCAGTTCGCGCTGCGCGATGATGGTGGAGGTGGTGTCCTGGCGGGTGCCGGTGTTGTTGCGCAGAGCGCGGGGAACGAGTTCGACGACGGCGACAACGCCAAAAAGGAGCACGACGATGGCGATAGCCAGTTCGATAAACGTGAAGCCACCCTGCCCCGCGCGTGACCCGCGTCCTTTGGATACTCGCTTTGTGGCCGTTTGCCTCATCGTTCGTTGCATTCGAAACAACGGAAATTTTTGCCCGGCTTCTCCTTCCCTTTCAGGAGGTCGGGCTCCACGAACCGTTGGCCTCGGCGGTCCAGACGCGGACTTCGCCCATGGGCGTGACCGTCACGGCGCGGTAGCCGTACTTGGAACCGCTGGCAAACGTGACGCCAATCAGATACGGCGCGGAGGCGCCGGTGTAGCCAACCGTACCGCTGGAATTGAATACGATTCCGCTGGTCGGAAAGGCAAGCACCGTAGCGTAAGGCGCGCCCATGCTCGTGGACGCGGGCATGTCGCTCGGCGGCGCGGTGCCCGCTCCGATCAGCAGGATATCCGCCGGAAGCGTAATTTGCGGATCGGTAGGGTCCAGGGTGCCGTTCTTGTTGGCATCAATGTAGATAACCGTGTTTCCGCCAACCGTGGTGGCGTACATGGTCATGGTGGTGTTCTTCCGGACGGCGTTGAAACGCAGCAGGTCCAGCTGGCTCGCGATCAGCGTTGCTTGGTTTCCTAATCGGTAATGATTATAGGCAGTAATGATGCTGGGAATGGCGATCGCCGAGAGGATGAGGGCGACCAGCAGGGCCACCACGAGTTCGAGCAGGGAAAATCCGCTCTCGCAAGGACGCGAGCGGGGCCTCGTGACGCTGGGCAAAGCGCGATTCATAAGTGAGTTATAACCTACGCCAAGGGACCTCGCGCGGCGTGAGCTGGGACGTCGCGGGTGCGTCCGCGGGGCGTTGCACCTAAGTTCCTGTCACCGTTACCACTTACTGAAGCTGACTCGATTGTATCCTTGCTTCAGCAATTGTGGGAGAAGGGTTTTCTTTGGGACAATAGGCCCCCAGTACGCGGAGCGTGGTACGCCGTGGTACGCCGCCTGGTACTAAAAAGGAACCTACGTTTCGTGAATCCAGCCCCTCTCCCAAACCCGCAAATCCTGATTTTTGATGTGGATGGCGTTCTCGTCGATGTGCGCCAGACCTACTGGCGCTCGGCCCTCGAGACCATCAGGCACCTGACCGGAAAACGGGTCACCACGGCCCAACTGCACCGTTGGAAGACCAAACCTGGGAACAATGACGACTGGCAGATGGTGGCGAGCTGGGCGACCCACCTTGGGGTTCCGACGAGCTACGAGCAAGCGCAGAATGCCTTCATGAAATTCTATTGGGGCGATAAGTCTCGCCCCGGCAATGTGTTACGGGAGAAGCTGGTCGTTTCGCCGGAGCAGATTGCCCGTTGGGCGCGGCGCTTCGAGATCAATCTTTTCACCGGCCGGAATCGGCAGGAGTTTGAATACACGTTCCGCAAGTGGCCGGGACGCAAGCACTTCCGCACGATTATCACCATGGACGACGTGCAGCGGATGAAGCCAAGCCCGGAAGGGCTGTACAAGATTTTGGGTAAGCGTGATCCAGCGACGGCTTTGTACCTGGGCGACAACATTGACGACGCGCTGGCGGCCCGGGAAGCCGGAGTGCCGTTCGCGGCGATTCTGGCGAAAGGTGAGCACCACTTCCGCGACCGCGCCGCGACCTTCCGGAAACTCGGTGCGATCGCGCTCTTGCCTCG
>DATKLU010000094.1:0-19546 GCA_035542235.1 Dongiaceae bacterium | reverse complement strand
GTCCCAGAAGTCCGCGCGCCGCTCCAGGCCGGCGTTATTGATCAGCACGTCGATTTTGCCGAATTGCGCCGCGGTGTCGGCGATGAACTTCTGGCCCTGCGCAACGTCGCCGACGTCGTATTGCAGCGCGGCCACTTTGCGGCCGGTCTCGCGAATGCTCGCGGCAATCGCGTCCGCGCCGGCTTTGTTCGAACGGTAACAGAAGGAGATGTCCGCGCCTTCTTGCGCGAACCGCTGGGCGATGCCCAGGCCGATGCCCTGGCTGGCTCCCGTAATGGCAACGACTTTGCCCTGCAGGCGATTCGAAGTAAGCGTCATGGAAGGTCCCCCCCAAAGAAACGTGAAGGAAGATGGTTACACGGATGTGAGAACGGCGAAAGCAGGGGAATAATGCAGGGCAGGAATGCGAGGTAGGAATGCAGGAGAAGACGAAAACTAGTTGGCGGTGATCAGGGTGGTCTGGCTGGCGACACACTGCCACGAGTTGTTGATCTTGATCCAGGTATCGGTGAACCGCTCGCGCCGGTTGTAGGGTTTGCCCTTCTCCACGCCCTTCACCCGGAACACGCCCGAGACCACGGCAGCGTTGCCATAAACCTGCACGTTCGATTGCTCGGTAACCAGCTGAGCCGGCTTGTAGTCCGGTGACTTGATGCTGGCCAGAAATTCGCCCTTGTTGGAGACGCTGCCGTCAATATCCACCGATACCAGGTTGTTGCTCAGCAGCATTTCCATGGCGTTGGAGTCCTTGGATTCGAGCGCTTTGTTCCAGGCCTTTTCGAGAGCCAGCACGCGGCCGCCCTCGTCGCTGGTGTTCTCCTGCGCCAAGGCCAGCGCCGTCAGACTCAGCAGCGGCGCTAAGCACAGCAAGATGACGCGGCGCATGGCTCCTCCTCGCAATATCTACTTGGCGCTGGCTGGAATAGCCGTGACGTGGCTCGATACACACTGCCAGGTGTCTTTGATCTTGATCCAGGTATCGGTGAACCGCTCGCGATGCACGTAAGGCTTGCCCTTTTCCATGCCTTTGACGCGGAAAATTCCGGTCACCACCGCGGCGCCGTCGTACATCTGTATGGCAATCTGTTCGTTCACCGCCTGCGACGGTTGGTATTCCGGCGCTTTGATGCTGGCCAGGAAATCCGGCTTGTTGTAGATGCTGCCATCGGCTTCGACGCCGATGAAGGTGCTGGCCAGGATCATGTCCAGCGCTTTCACGTCTTTGCCTTCGATGGCGTGGTTCCACGCGGTTTCCAGGCCGAGAACCCGGCCGGCTTCGTCTTTGGACGAAGTCTGCGCAAAGCCTGGCGTTGCGGATAGCACGGCCACCAGGGCCACGAACAACGCCGCACATGAGGCGAGTTTTTTCACCGAGTCACCTGCAACCAACCACGTTCGATTGTCGCCAGAGTTGAGTACAGGATAAGACAAAAGGCGGAGCCGGGAAGGGTGCGCGGGGGCGAAGTTTCGTAGAGTGCAATCCTGGTCTTTCAAAAAAAGCGCGGCAAAAAAAGAAAGGCGGCCCGCAAGCCGCCTTTCCGGAAAAAAAGCCCAAATAACGACGCCGGTGAATTGCGCTCAGGCCACGGTCACTTCCGGGCTGAGGTACACATCCTGAATGGCGTTTAGCAGCTTGACGCCTTCCTTCATCGGTCGCTGGAACGCCTTGCGGCCGGAAATCAGGCCGGTGCCGCCGGCGCGCTTGTTGATCACCGCGGTCGCTACGGCTTCCTCAAAATCATTCGCTCCGGAAGCGCCGCCGCTGTTGATCAGGCCGGCGCGGCCCATATAGCAGTTCGCCACCTGGTAGCGGCACAGGTCAATGGGATGATCGCTGGCCAGGTCGGTGTAGATGCGCTTGTCGAACTTGCCGTAGCCGGAGTTGCCCATGTTGAGGGCTTCATAGCCGCCGTTATTTTCCGGCAACTTTTGCTTGATGATGTCGGCTTCGATGGTGACGCCCAGGTGGTTGGCCTGGCCGGTGAGATCGGCCGAGAGGTGATAGTCCTTGTCCTTCTTGAACGCCGGATTGCGCAGATAGCACCACAGCACGGTGGCCATGCCCAGCTCATGCGCGTGCGCGAAGGCCTGGCTGACCTCCACGATCTGACGATCGCTCTGCTCGGAGCCGAAATAGATCGTCGCGCCGACCGCCACCGCTCCCATGTCGTACGCTTGCTTCACGTGCGCGAAGAAAATCTGGTCGGCCTTGTTGGGAAAGGTCAGCAGTTCGTTGTGATTGAATTTCATGAGAAACGGAATCTTGTGGGCGTACTTGCGCGCGACCGAGCCGAGCACGCCGAAGGTGGAAGCAACCGCGTTGCACTGCCCTTCGATGGCCAGCTTCACGATATTTTCGCCGTCGAAGTAGTCGGGGTTCTTGGCGAAGCTCGCCGCCGCGGAGTGCTCAATGCCCTGATCCACGGGAAGAATCGAGAGGTAGCCGGTGCCGGCCAGGCGCCCGGTGTTGAACATGCGCTGCAGCGCGGCCAGGACACGAGGATTGCGATCCGAGAGCGCCCAGATCCGGTCCACAAAGTCCGGGCCCGGCAGGTGCAGGCGATCCTTGGAAATCTTCGGCGAGTTGAAGCCCAGCAGCGATTCGGCTTTGGCTCCAAGATAGGTCTGGATCGAACTGGTTGTTGCGGTTGCCATGTGGCTTACGTCTCCTCTGGAGTGGTTGCGAAGAACTAGTTTACTTGGAAATGTCCCTGGACAACATGCTGCCGGCGGTCTCGTCCACGAGCCACAGTAAGCGTCCATCCGCCGGCTGAATCATCTGCGCGGGCAGCTGCTCCGGTTCATACGGGCCTTCGAGGACCGCTTTCAGGGCGCAAGCCTTGTCCGCCCCGGTGATCATAAAAATCTGGTTGGCGGCGGCGTTGGCCGCGGGCGCCGTCAATGTTACGCGCTCGGTATAGAGTTTGCCCACCCAGTTGCGGGTTACGATCCGCCGCGTCTCGTGCAGCGCCTTGGTTCCCGGAAAGAGCGACAGCGTGTGGCCCTCGTTGCCCATGCCGAACAGGACAAGGTCGAAGCGGGGAAAGGCGCCGGGTGCCAGCTGGAACACGCGGCGGATTTCGTCCTCGTATTCCGCGGCGGCCTTCGCCGTGTCCGGGTATTCGCCCTTGATGCGGTGGACCTGGTCGGGTCGCAGGGCGACCTTGGAGAGCATGGAGTCGGTGGCCATCTGGTAGTTGCTGTCGGCGTGCCCGGGGCCGACATGGCGCTCGTCGCCAAAGAAAAACAGCGATCTCTCCCAGGGCATGGCACCGCGGAAATCGGGATGTTCGGCGAGCAATGCGTAGAGCGCTTTGGGTGTGGAGCCGCCCGCCAGCGCAATGGAGAAAACCCCTCGCGCCGCAACCGCCGCGCGCGCAATGGCCAAGACTTCGTCGGCGGCGCGCCGCGCGATTTCGGTGCTGTTGGCGAAGAGTTCGATGTTATGTTGCGCCACGCTCAGTCCTCGTCTTGCCGCGTCCGCTGCGCGCTACGTTAGCCCTGCCGCGAAGCCTGGGTGGCCGGGCCCTTTGGACCGATGTCCTCGCCCTCGATATCGCGCCACTCGCGGCCATCGCGTTCCAGCAGTTCGTTGGCTTCCTCGGGTCCCCAGGAGCCGGCGGCATAGTTTGGAAATCCGCGCGCCGGCAGAGCTTTCCACACGTCCAGCAGCGGTTGAATCACGCTCCACCCGGCCTCGACCTGGTCCGCCCGCTGGAACAGCGTTGCGTCGCCTACCATGCAGTCGTACAGCAGCCGCTCATAGCCGGTGCTATGCGAGGTGCCGAAGTCGCGGGCGTAATCGAAGTCCATGTTCACGAGCCCGAGTTTCATGACCGAGCCCGGGACCTTGGCGCCAAAGCGCAGGGAAATACCTTCGTCCGGCTGGATATGAATGACCAATTGATTTGGCCGGGGGTCCTTGATCGGTGTTTTGCGGAACAGCATGAACGGCGTACGGCGAAAACGGATCGCAATCTCCGTAACCCGCCGCCCCAGGCGCTTCCCGGTGCGCAGATAAAATGGCACGTCGCCCCAGCGCCAATTATCGATCTTGAGCTTCAGCGCCACGAACGTTTCGGTGTTGGAGTTCGGCGCAACATTCGGTTCGCTGCGGTAGGCCGGGACGCGCTCGCCCTCGCTCGTGCCCTCGCCATACTGGCCGCGCACCATGTTCTGCAGCACCTCTTCCGGCGTCGGCACTTGTATGGCGTGCAGGATTTCCGCCTGCTTGTCGCGCACCGCATCCGCCTCAAACGAAATCGGCGGCTCCATGGCGGTCAGCGTAAGCAATTGAAACAGGTGATTCGGGACCATATCGCGCAAAGCGCCCGCGGTCTCGTAAAAGGCTCCGCGGTGTTCGACCCCGACTGTTTCGGCCGCCGTGATCTGCACGTGATCGATAAACGTGCGATTCCAGAGCGGTTCGATAATGGAATTGGCGAAGCGGAACACCAAGACGTTCTGTACCGTTTCTTTGCCGAGATAGTGGTCGATGCGGTAGATCTGCCGCTCGCTGAGGATCTCCTTCAGCTCTTTGTTCAGTTGGATGGCCGAGTCGTAATCGTGGCCGAAGGGCTTTTCCACTATCACCCGCACCCAGTTGCCGTTGTTCTCCTGCGTCAGGCCCACTTCGCCGAGTTTGCGCACGATCGTCGAAAAGAACTTCGGCGCCACGGCCAGATAATGAAAACGGTTGCCGTGGGTGTTATGCGCCTTTTCTACACGCGCGATTTCATCCAGCAGCCGTTTGTAAGCAGCCGCGTCCGCGAAATCGCCTTGCACGTACGAAATGCGCTCCAGGAACCACTGCCACAGCGAATCGTTGATCAGCTCCGGAGCGAACTCCTTCATATCGTTCGTCAGTCGCTCCCGGAACGAATCGCTGGTCATCTGGTCAAACGCAAACCCGATAATTGCGAACTGCTGTGAGAGCAGCCCTTCCTTGGCAAGGTTAGCGAGTGCGGGCAGCAGCTTGCGCTTGGTGAGGTCGCCCGAGGCGCCAAAAATCACCATCACGCAGGGGGATGCCTTTTGCGGTGCGTCGTTGGGGTTGGAGAACGCCATAGTCTCTCTTTCGACGAGTTGTGGATGCTCTGCGCTCAGCGCAGGACGCACCGCTTAGTGGCCGGATTTTTTCTCGACGTGCCCGCCAAACTGGAAGCGCATCGCGGAGAGAATCTTGCCTGCAAAGTCATCTTCGCCGCGCGACGTGAAGCGCTGGTAGAGCGAGGCGCTCAGCACCGGCGCCGGGGTAGTGGACTCGATCGCCGCCAGAATCGTCCAGCGCCCCTCGCCCGAATCGGACACCCGTCCCGAGAAATTCGCGAGCGTCGGCTGGTCCAGCAGGGAAATAGCGGTCAGATCGAGCAGCCAGGACGCGACCACGCTGCCGCGCCGCCAGACCTCCGCCACATCCGCAAGGTTGAAGTCGTACTGATAGTGTTCCGGGGAGCGCAAGGGCGTCGTCTCCGCATCGGTTTCGCGGTGCTGTTTCCCGGCGTTGGCGTGCTTCAGGATGTTGAAGCCCTCCGCGTACGCGGCCATCAGCCCGTACTCGATCCCGTTGTGCACCATCTTCACAAAGTGGCCCGCGCCGTTCGGCCCGCAGTGCAGGTAACCCTCCTCCGCGCTGCCTCCCGTTTTCTCGCGTCCCGGTGTCCGCGGCACCTCGCCGCGCCCCGGCGCCAGAGTCTTGAAAATCGGGTCCAGGCGCTGCACCACTTCCGTTTCGCCACCGATCATCTGGCAGTAGCCGCGCTCCAGTCCCCAGACGCCGCCGCTGGTGCCGACGTCCACATAGTGAATGCCCCTGGTCTGGAGTTCCTTGGCGCGCCGGATATCGTCAATGTAATAAGAGTTCCCGCCATCGATGAGAATGTCGCCGGATTCGAGTTTCGGCAGGAGGTCGGCGATGGTTGCGTCCACCACGCCCGCCGGCACCATCAGCCAGATGGCCCGCGGCTTTTCCAGCTTCTTGATGAAATCATCGAGCGATGCCGAGCCCGTCGAGCCTTCACTGGCCAGCTGCTTCACGCTGTCCGCGCTGCGGTCGTACACCACGCAGGTGTGCCCGTTCTTCTGCAGCCGGCGCACCATGTTGGCGCCCATGCGCCCCAGACCAATCATTCCGAGTTGCATTCCCTCAGCTCCTCAATGCGAAGTGTGAAACAACCGGCGCCTGCGCGAAATGTGCGCCGCAAACCAGGAACGCGCGATCTATCGCAGCGCCTGCACCACGGCTTTGTTCAGCGCTTTCAGCCCGGCGCTCAGATTTTTGCCCAGGTGCACCCGCAGCGCGCGGCGCCCGCGTTCCGCGAGCACGGCGAAATCTCCGCGTGCCTGCGCCGCTTTCACCACGCCAAAGGTGTACTTCTGCCCGGGCACCTGCAAGTCTGTCTTGTCGTCGCAGGTGATCTGCAGAAATACGCCGCTGTTGGGGCCGCCTTTGTACGCTTGCCCGGTCGAATGCAGGAACCGCGGCCCAAATCCCAGGCACGTGGCTACCTTCTTCGCATCCCGCACCGCAGTGCGCAGCGATTGCAGCGATTTCTCGGTGGCCGCATCCATCGGAATGTATCCCAGCACCGCGAAGTAGTCCCCGGCGCCCAGCCGCGCAAGATGCGTTTTCAAGACTTCCGTCAGCGTCTTCCCGCCGGACAGCGCCGAGGTGTTCTTCGCGTCCGCAAACAGCTTGGCTTCCTTCGAAACGAAAAACGGCGTCTCCGCCGGCAGGCTGCCTTTTTCCTCGTACTCGTTGGTCAGCTTGCGCGTTTCGACCTTGCTCGCTTCCACGTCCGGCTGGTTGAATGCGTTGATTCCGATGATGGACCCGGCCACCGCCGTTGCGATCTCCCACCGGAAAAATTCCTGCCCCAGCGTGTAGGTGTTCGGCAGCGTGATGCGAATCACCGGTTGGCCGGCTTTTTCCAGTGCGGCGACCGCGGCATCCTGTGCCTTGTTGGGCTTGGTCGCCAGACGCAAGTAGGCGAACACCCGGTCTTTGCCGTAGATCGCCGGCTTGGCCAGCTTTTCGCGGTCTACCGGAATGATGCCCTTGCCGATTTTTCCCGTGGATTCGGCAATCAGCTGCTCCAGCCACGCGCCGAGATCAAACACTCCCGGCGACGCGATGATCGTAATTTTGTCGCGGCCGTGATTCGCGGCCACGCCCAGAATCGTCCCCAGCAGCACGCCGGGATTCGTCGCGGCGGCGGTTCCCGCCCCGCAGGCCTGCACCATTTCGTCGGTCGCTTTCAGGAACTTCGCAACGTCCAGCCCCATCGCCGCGGCCGGCACCATGCCGAAATCGGAGAGCGCCGAATAACGCCCGCCAATGCTTGGCACACCGTGAAAAATCTTCCAGAAGCGGTCGTTGGTGGCGACCTGCTCCATCTTCGAGCCCGGATCGGTGACTGCAATGAACCGGCTGCCCACGAGTTTTTCGCCCACAGCCTTCTTCACGCGTTCGAAGAAGTACTGCTTGAAAATGTTCGGCTCCAGCGTGCTGCCAGACTTGCTCGAAACGATGCACAGCGTCCGCTTCAGGTCCAGCTTCTTCTCCAGCGCCTTGATCTGCACGGGGTCCGTCGAGTCCAGAACATGCAGCTCGGGAAAGCCCGCCACCTTGCCAAACGTCTTGCGCAGCACTTCCGGGCACAGGCTGGACCCGCCCATGCCGAGCAGCACCACGTGCTTGAACTTGGCTTTCTTCACTTCCGCCGCCAGCTGCTTCAAGACACCCACGTTGGCAATCTGGTCATCGGTGATCGTCAGCCAGCCCAGCCACTGATTCTCGTCGGCGTTGGTCCACAGCGACGCGTCCTTCTGCCAAAGGCGCGCTACCTTGTTGTTGATTTTCCAGTCGTCCAGCGAAGCATTGACGGCCGCGGTGAGTTCCTTGGGAAGTTTGTACGTCAGACGGTTCAGGCTCACGCACGCACCCCGGCATGCTTGTCCACCGCCGCGATCAACTGCGCGAAGGCGTCCGCGAAGAGTTTTACGCCATCGGCCAGCAGTTTGTCCGTGACCTGGGCCATCGAAATTCCCGCCGCTTCCAAGTCGGCCATGGTCTTATTCGCGCCCGCCAGATCTTCGGTCAGGCTGTTGCGCAGCTTGCCGTGATCTCGGAAGGCGTCAAACGTTGCCGGCGGAATCGTATCCACCGTGTCCGCCCCAATGAGCTCTTCCACGTAGATCACGTCGCGATATTTCGGATTCTTGGTGCTGGTGCTGGCCCACAGCAGTCGCTGCGTCTGGGCGCCCTTTGCCGCCAAGGCCTTCCAGCGCGCCCCGCCGAAGAGTTCCTGGTACTTGGCGTAGGTCCGCCGCGCGTTGGCGATGGCCACTTTGCCCAGCACGCCCTCATACAGCGCCTTCTTCCCAGGATCGCTTTCGCTCTTCAGTTTTGCTTCCAGCTGGCTGTCAATCAAAGTGTCAATGCGGCTTACGAAGAAGCTGGCAACGCTGGCAATTCTGCTGACGTCCTGCCCCTTTGCCACGCGCGCCTCCAGCGCCGCGATGTACGCCTCGGCCACCTGTTCATACGCCGATTGCGCGAACAGCAGCGTGATATTGATGTTGATGCCTTCTTCCAGTAGCTGGCGGATCGCGGGAATGCCTTCTTTCGTGGCCGGCACCTTGACCATGAGGTTCTCGCGGTTCACGGCTTTCCACAGCCGCCGCGCCTCTTCCAGCGTTCCCTGGGTATCGTTCGCCAGCGTCGGCGAAACCTCCAGGCTGACGTAGCCGTCGCGGCCCTTACTTTCGTCGTACACGCCCCGGAAAATGTCCGCCGCGGTCTGCACGTCGCGAATCGCGATCTGCTCGTAGAGTCCTTTGGCGTTCAGCTTCTTCGCGTCCGGCGCGCCCAGCAGGTCGGCGTAGTCGTCGCTGCCCGTGATCGCCTTCTCAAAAATCGCCGGGTTCGAGGTCATACCGCGCAACCCGTCGTTGGCGATCATCTTCTTTAGGTCGCCGTTCAGCAGGATGTTGCGCCGGATGAAGTCCAGCCAAGGGGACTGTCCATAAGCCAGCAGGCCCTGCAGCGGGTTGCCGCCTTGCACCGCGTTTGTGTTGGGGAGAGTCGTCGTAGTGGTCATCGTTCCTCCATCAAAATTCTGCTGCCCAAGGCCAAGAACCCCATTGTACGCCCTTGCGGCGGGCCTGTGATTACGCGGCCGTAAACAGCCCGGTCAGCACAAATTCTTCTCTTCGAGCGCGTGCACCTTGGCCAGGCGGCGCTTGTGCCGCTCCTCATTGGTGAACTGCGCGCCGAGATAGGCTTTCACCAGGTCCTCGGCCAGTTTGGAGGCGATGATGCGCGAGCCCAGCACCAGCACGTTCATATCATCATGCTCCACACCCTGGTGCGCAGAATAGGTGTCGTGGCAGACCGCCGCTCGGATGCCGACCAGCTTGTTCGCCGCCACGCTCGCACCCACTCCGCTGCCGCAGATCAGGATGCCCCGGTCAGCCTTGCCTTCCAGCACGGCCTTGCCGACCGCTTCGGCGAAGTCCGGGTAGTCGGAAGGATTGGTATTGAACGCACCGACATCCAGAACCGAGTGGCCCAGGCTGCGGGCGAAGTCGCCCATGGCGTTCTTGAGATCAAAACCCGCGTGGTCCGAGCCAATCACGATTTTCATGGCTTCACTTTCCCAGCGATTCTTTCGCCGCAGCAACCACAGCTTCGGTCGTGAAGCCGAACTTCTTGAGCAAGTCCTTCAACGGCGCCGAAGCGCCAAAGCTGTGCATGCCCACTGCCCGGCCTTTCGGACCGATGTAACGGTCCCATCCGAAGACCGAGGCCATTTCCACCGAAACGCGCGCGGTTACGGCCGCCGGCAAAACGCTCTCCTTGTACGCGGCATCCTGTTTCTCAAACAATTCGAATGAGGGGATGCTCACCACGCGCGCTTTGATGCCTTCCGCGGCAAGCTTCTCTTGCGCGGCAATGCACAACGAAACCTCCGTGCCCGTTCCCAGCAGAATCACTTCGGGCTTGCCGCCTGGCGGATCGCTCAAAACATAAGCGCCCTTCGCCACTCCCGCGGCCGGCGCATATTTGGTACGGTCCAGGGTAGGCATTGCTTGGCGGGAAAGCACCAGCGCGGTCGGGCCATGCTGGTGGGTAATTGCCAGCTTCCAGGCTTCCGCCACTTCGTTGGCATCGCCCGGGCGCAGCACCAGAATATTGGGCATCGCGCGCAGCGCCGCCAATTGTTCGATTGGCTGGTGAGTTGGGCCGTCCTCTCCGACTCCGATCGAATCGTGGGTGAACACGTAGATCACCGGCTGTTCCATCAGCGCCGCCAGCCGCACCGCCGGCTTCACATAGTCGCTGAAGTTGAAGAAGGTGCCGCCGAACGGCCGCAATCCGCACAACGCCATACCGCTCATGGCCGAGCCCATTGCGTGCTCGCGCACGCCGTAGTGCAGGTTCCGCCCGGCATATTCGTCCGGCAGGAAATCGCCCGCTTCGGGAAATTCCAGGTTGGTCTTATTCGATTTTGCCAGGTCCGCCGAACCGCCGATCAGCCAGTGGATGTTCTTCGCCAGCGCGTTCACGGTTTTCCCGGAGCTGTCGCGCGAAGCCATGCCCTTTGCATCGGCGGGGAAGACCGGCACGCCCGCGTCCCAGCCTTGCGGCAATTCGCGCTTCTGGATCAGTTCGAGTTCTTTGGCTTCTTTCGGGAATTTCGCGGCGTATTCGGCAAACAGTTTTGCCCATGCGCTGTGCGCGTTCGCGCCGCTTGCTCCCACGCCTTCCTGGAAATGCTGGTACACGCCGTCCGGCACCAGGAATTTGGCGTCTTCCGGCCAATCGTAGTTCTTCTTGGCCAGCTTCACTTCGGCTTCGCCCAGTGGTTCGCCGTGCGCCTGGTATGAGTCCTGCTTGTGCGGCGAGCCGTAACCGATGTGGCTATCCACCACGATCAGCGTAGGCCTGCCCGTGGTCTTGAGGAACGTTTCGTAGGCCCGGGTCAGCATCATCAGGTCGTTCGCGTCTGAAACCCGCGTGACGTTCCACCCGTAACCGGTAAACCGCGTCATCACGTCTTCGCTGAAGGACCACGACGCCGGCCCGTCCAGCGTCACCCGGTTGTTGTCATACACCCAGCACAGGTTATCGAGCTTCAGATGACCGGCCAGCGACGCCGCCTCCGCGCATACCCCTTCCATAATGTCGCCGTCGCCGCACACCGCATACGTCTTGAAAGTGAAAATGTCGAACCCCGGCCGGTTGTAGTTTGCCGCCAGCCATTTGCTCGCAATTGCGAAGCCCACGCTGTTTGCCACGCCTTGTCCCAGTGGTCCTGTCGTGGTTTCCACGCCCGTGGTCAGATGGGACTCTGGATGGCCCGGCGTACGGCTGTCCAACTGCCGGAACCGCTTGATCTCATCCAAAGAGACGCTTGGCTCGGAGGTCACCTCGCCCTTGGCGTTCACCGCCCGCACGCCTGCGAGGTGCAAGGTGGAATACAACAGCATCGAAGCGTGACCCGCCGAAAGAATGAAGCGGTCGCGGTTCGGCCACAGCGGATGCGCCGGATCGTACTTCAAGTGCCGCTGCCAGAGTTCATACACCACAGGGGCCAGGCCCATCGGCGCTCCTGGATGCCCGGAATTCGCCTGCTGCACCCCGTCAATGGAGAGCGTGCGGATGGTGTTGACGCACAATTGGTCGAGATTCTGCTGGCTCACGATGGCTCCTGTGCGGATGAAGGTTTCCGCAGAAAAGTCAGGATTTGGATGCACCGGCGGCAGCGCCGGACTCAGGGATTCTACGTCAAGTCGATACCGAATGCCGAACGGCGGCGACGAACGGGCGGCGAAGAGAGATTAATCGATTGTAATGCGTTCCGACCAGGGGTCGGAGGCTGGTGCGGGTGCTTCCGGCGGAGCCGCGTTCGTTGTCTCCACACCGTTCGATGTTGCAGGAGCGCCCGGCGTTTCAGCCACCATCGCAGCCGGCTCTTCAGCCGGAGACTGGGGTGCTGACTGTGGCGACGGCGAAGGCGCTACCGCTGGTTTCTCCGACGGCGGAGCAATATCTCGCGCGTCAACGGGGAAGAGATGCGCGTGGGTTTCCGCCCACTTGGCCGCCAGGCCGTTCAGCGGGCTCTTGGTGTTGTATTCCTGATAGGAAATCATTCGCCCGATACGAATGATGAGGTCGTCCAGCCCTTCGGAGGCCGCCCAGAAGTCGCCGATGCACACCGTCGCGTCGTCAAAGTTCGGGTGGAATACCGGGGTCAGCATGCGGCACTGCGGCGCACGCCGCGGATAACCCAGGGAAAGATTCACTTCCAGGTGATGAACGTCGCGTTCCTGGATGTCGCCGGTGGGCGTAACAAACAGTCCCTTGATGCTGTAGACGAAGCGATAGACTTCCGGCGGCAATCCGGCCGTTCCCGTGATGCGGATCAGCGGCCAATCGGTGAAGCGCTGCACCAGCAAGTCGTGATCGAGTTTAAGGCGGCGGATGCGCGGCGAGAGCATGGCGGCTGGGTGTCGTCTCCTAAAGAACCGGCTGCAGGAAATTGCGAAGCAAGGCGAAGAACAAGACTGCGAGCAAAGCAGCACTCCATGTCCATCGCGGCGGTTGCGGCCATACCATCCGGTTCTCGCGAACCGTGCGCCAGTACGCCACGGCAAAAAACGCCGCGAGCAATGGCAGAAGCACGGTGGTGAGCGGATTGAAATGCATGGCCGCCGCCACGTTGCCGTGCAGCAGCGCAGAGAGCGCGCGCGTCGCGCCGCACCCGGGGCAGTAGTGGTGGGTCAGCGCATAGAACGGGCACGGCGGATAGAAACCGTAGCGGTCCGGCGGAAACGCATACAGCAGCGCCGCCGCACCGGCACCGGCCGCAGCCATCGTATGCGCCGTGGCCCGCGCCGATCTCACCGCGCCAAACCGCCCTGCGCCCGCTTCATCTCGTTGATCCGGCTGAAATGGTATTGGAAGTAAAAGACCGCGAAGAAGAACGTCATCACCCCGCTCAGGCTCAGTCCAATCGGCTCCGCCGAATTGAAATGCTCCTCGATGTCCGAGCGCATCGCGAACACCGTCAGGATGTGCATTACGATGTAGCCGATGTTCAAAAGTGGCGTCATCACCGCCAGCGTGGATTCCGGATGTCCCGAAGAGGCCGTGGCCACGCCTTGCGCAAATCCGAGAATGATCGCCAGTGCGTAAAGGCCAATCAGCACCATCAAGTATGTAAACGACTTTGTGCCCGGCTTGACCTTCTTGACCCACAGTGCTTCCACCACCAGCCACACGATCGCAAAGAGCCCGCACGACAGCACGGTGAACAGCAGCACCAGTGCCCAGTGCAAGTTCGGCGGATTCGGATAGAACGTGCCGCTCGGTGCCGCCGTCATCCCGGTTCCGCTCGTGCCGTACGCCGGTGCTGGCCCGCCGTAAACTGTGCCCTGCGGAGCTCCGCCGTACACCGTGCCTGCGACCGGCGCCGGAGGCTGCGGCGCCGCCGGCACCGGGATGTTGCCGATGACCTGCGACACCGGCACCCATTCCGTCAGCCCTTCGCTGCGGCACAAGTCGCTGGTGAGGATGTTGCCGGACGCCACGTACTTCTGCAGATCGGCAAGCGAATAGGGCCCGTACTCCGCGGTGTCCCGCTTGATGAAGTAGTTCATGCCGGCAAGCCTCCGTTCCAAGAAACCTTCAAATCTTAAACAAACTGGGTCCCATCGGCGTCCCGATTCACGACGCAGATCTCAATAATCGCCCAAATCCAGCTGATGGGCGCTCCATAGAAACATGTCAGAAGCGAAATGCACAATTGGATGGCGCCCTTCTTCGCGTAACCCGCGTAGAAATTGTGTACGCCAACCGCTCCCAGAAAAATTCCCAGCAGCACAAAGATGACCCGCGCCTTGGGCTGCGGCGGCGGAACATAATAAACCAGCGGCGCGGGTCCCGGCGCGCCTGCCTGCGGTCCGGGTCCCAGTTGGGGTGGGGGAGCGATACCCGTTCCCCCTGGAGGAGGTGGTGGAGGGGTAGGTCCGGTGGACGCCGGACTGGACGGAGCCGGTGTGGGCTCTGCGGGCGCAGGGAGGGGGACTGGCGCGCGAAACGTCGTCATTCCCGGGCCCAGAGACAGCGGAGTCGCGCGCGGCGCCGGCGGCGTCACCTGACGGGTAACCGTGTTCCCGGCCATGTCGGTCGCGGTCACCGTGACTTTGGCTTCGTCCGTCGGCGCTTCGGTGCACCCGAACACCGTGCAGCCGCCGTTCTCGGCAAAACAATCCGCGTGATGCGGCGTCCCGCAGCCCGGGCAGTCTTTTCGCTCGCCCTCCGCGTCGCCAATCTCCGTGCGGCAATAGGGGCAAATCGGGCTCAATTCCTTTGCCTTTCCTGGTAGCGGAATGCGTAGCGCCCGATCTGCAGAACCGCTCCGCTCAGCAATACTTGCTGCCGCACCGGCTGTCCGTTCAAATAAGTGTCGCCAATCGCCCGGAGCATCAGGCGCGGCCCGGACACGTCAATGATCGCGTGCTCCTTCAGAATGTTCGAATCCTTGAACAGGTAGATGTCGCACGATTGCTCGCTGCCAATCACCGTACGGGGCTTGTACAAGATGAACTGCTTGCCGGCCAGCGGTCCCGCCGTCACATACAGCCAGCGATCCTTCAGCGCGCTCTCGACAAGTCCAACCGCGACGCCTGTCGCCAGACCCACCAGCCCGAAACCTACCGCGCGGCTCGCCGCGCCGCCGTGCGTCAGCAGCGCGATGGGATCGAACAGCACTCCGCCCAGCCCGGCTCCCACCACTCCGCCCAGCACGCCGTAAAGCGTCTTCTTGGAAGACATGCCCACGATGCCGTAAACCAAGCCCCCAGCCGCGCCGAACACCATCCACGCCAAGCCGCGCACCACCCAAAGACTCGGATTGCGCTCACTTTGTACGCCCATCTCCCGGATGATCGCGATGCCGATGCCAAACAGGATGTTCGCGATAAACATGAAGATGAAGCCGAACGCCACTCCCAGGCCCAGGCAGCCCGCGCCGCGCAGCAGCGCTTTCTTCACCGAGCGCTCCACCACGCTTTCCGCAACGCCAAACCCCAGGCACAGCAACGCCACAATCAGAGGAATGAGCAGCCAGTTGCCCCAGCTTTGCCCCATTCCGCCATCGATAAAGTGGGGCTCACAAATCCCCCAGCCGGCCACCGCGCCCAGCAATCCCGCCGCGCCCAGATAAAACCACGCCTGCAGCAGGATGCTGCCTTTCTCTTCCACCACCGATGCTTGCGGATCGCTTGCGGCATTAATCGAGCCGTAGCTCTTTCCGGCGGCCGTCGCCGACGGGATCGCAGGCGCGTCCTGCGGCACCGCCACACTCGCCAGATCATCCAGCGTGATCTTGATCGACTTGTCCTTATTGTCTTGGGACATTTTGATCCTTCTGGCCTTTCGGCTTGCCGGACCCCTTGGAGTCCTTGTCACTCTTCGCGTCGTTTCCTGGACCCGCGAAGGGATTCGCGGGGTTGGGCGTATCCAGTTGAGGGAATAACCCCGGATCCGGCGCAAACGTACGCTCCAGCTCCGGAGACCACGGAATACTGAGCCGTCCGTCTTTCTCAATGCGCGTGCCCGGTGGCGCGGGCACCGCTACGTGGTGGCGCGGATCGATCAGGATAAACACCTCGCGGGGGAAGAGCAGCCACACCGCGAGCGCCCCAATCGCAAGGATCAGCAGGTGCGAAATGAACGTCAGGGCCCACTTCAACCACACCGGCGGACCCGGTTCACCGCGCCCCTGGTCCTCTTGCTCGACATCCCCTTCGTCTTCCAGCCCGCCGACCGGCTCAGGTTTGCCGGTCTCGCCCGCCTCTTCGCCGCCCTTGTCGTCCTTCACGTGAATTTCCGATAGCCGTTCGATCCGCTCGCCGGCCCAGCCGAAGCACCCCTCTTCATCGCTGTGCGGGTCGTAGACCCACGCCACCTGCAGCGGCGAAGAGAAGAAATTCTTGTGAATGAAGGTATCGTGGTCGGAAAGAAACACCCCGAAGCCCGGATGCGAGTGGTACCAGCCGACGATGCGCGCGTCCGGATACTCCTTGTCTTTGATTTTGTAAATGTGTTCCCAGGTATCCTGGGTAAAGGTCACATAGGTTCCAGCCTGCGCCGCGTTCAGCCCCGGGATGCGCGCCGTCACCGTCATGCCGCCGCTGGTTTCCTCGCCGATCAGCACCCCGCACACTTCGGTCTTGCTGTTCGAACGCGCGTGCTGCCGAATCTGGCGCAGCACTTCGCCCTCGATCGTCACCCGCGGCTGCCGCTGATCCGGTTTGCGTTTACCCATGGGTTACCAGCCGTCTCCCAGCACCAGGCCGGCGTCGCCGCTGAACACATACGCGTGCTCCGCCTCCGCCGACCGCACCGTAAACACATCCCACGCCGGCAGGCCCAGCTTGTCCAACGTCCGACCCCCAAAGCCTTCCGTCCCCGCATAGCTGTGAATCGTCTTCACCACCCGCATCTGCCCGTCGCGCGGGCAGCGTCCCTGCTCGTACTTCAAGCTGCCCACGGCGACGAATTTCTCTTCGCGCTCACCGCATTGCGGGCACTCCAGCTCCTGCACAATGTCCCGGCTGAATTCCACGACCGCGTCCTGCGCTCCCAGGTCCTTCGCACTCCGCGCCCGCAGCTGCTCCAACGTCCATGCGCTCGATTGTCCCGCGAGCTCTTCCACCCTTTCGAATGTGAAGTGGCTCATGCAATCCGGATTCGCGGTGTACTGCACCTTGTATGAGGTGTGGTTCAGCCCTTCGAATACAAACCCGCCGCCCGCCAGCGTCGGCAATCCGTGCAGCAGCTTCACCGCTTCCTGTACTTCGATTCCCGCAATCACCGAGGAAATCGTCGGCGTGGTGGCAATCTTTCCCTCCGTGTTCGCCTCGCGCAGCAGCAAATTGCAGGACATCCGCTGCTCCAGCAGCTTCCAGTCGGTCTCACCGAGCGTGCACTCATAGCACGGCGCTTCTCCCGCGGTAAATACTCGCGCCACGCCGTTGATTCCTTCGATCGCGCCGTCAATCCACGGACGGTTCATTTTCCAGGCGCAGCGGTTGATCCACAGCCGGGCTTCGCGATTATCGAGCCCGGCGATGATCACATCCGCCCAGCCAAACAGCCCCAAGCCGCATTCCTGCACCACATTGGCCACCAGCGGCTTGACCCTGGCTTGCGGCGCCAGCGCCTGCACGCTGCGCGCCGCCACTTCCGCCTTGAACGCGCCCACATCCGCCGCGCGAAACAGAATCGTGCGCGAAAGGTTCGATTCCTCGATCCGGTCCAGGTCCGCCACCACCATCCGTTCGAAGCCCAGCAGCGCCAGATTTTTCAGGATTTCGTTGCCCAGCGCGCCCGCGCCGATCACCAGCACCCGCGCCGCCTGCAATTTTTTCTGATCCCACCACGGAATCAGCCGGAACCGGCTGTACCGGTCCTCGTGGACTTCCTCTTCGCCGATGCGCACCGGAATCGGCGGTATCGTCATCAGCCGGCCGTGATTTCCGGCTGCAGGCGAAGGATGTCGCCATCCTTCACGCCAGCCTCCGCGAGCGTTTGCGAATCCTGGATCTGCCGCCCGGAATTCTTGTGATGGAATTTGTAGCTCAGCGGCGCCCCGTCCGGCCCGTTGGTCGGCAGGCGCAGCTTCTGCACCAGCACCACGATGATCTTGTTGCACGGCGCGTCATCCGGCAGCTCCACCGGCACCCGCTTGTTTTCCGTCGAGTCGTACACCGTCACGTTGATATTCGCCATCGCCCCCTGCCCGCCCCGGATTTTCCCGTCTGGATCTCTCGCTTACTGCTTCTTCTTTGCCGTGTCTTCGATCGTCTTCTCCACCGTCTCCGCCTTTTTCAGCCCGTCCGCGTGCTTGATAAAATCGTCCAGCTTCGCTTGCCCGTCCTTGCTGAACTCCCAGCCCGCATCCTTCAAGAACGCCTGCGCCGTCACCGCGAAGTTCAGATTCTCCGCGTTTGGCTGGTAACTCTTGTCCAGCGTCGAGCTCACCACTCCCAGCAGATTGCCCTGTTGGTCGTACACCGGCCCGCCGCTGTTGCCCGGGCTTATCGGCGCCGAAATCTGCAGGGTGCTGTTCTGCAGGCGCGAAATGATTCCCGTGCTCAGAGAATACCTGAGGCCTTCCGGGTGCCCGATCACGTAAATTGTCTGGCCCTCGTGCGGCGCCGCGATCGGTTGCGTGAATTCGGTGCTGCCTGTATGCCGTGGCACCCACACCAGCGCCAGGTCCAGGTCCTTGTGGCGGCCCACCACTTCCGCATCCGACCACACGCCCGAAGCCAGCGACAGCAGCGCCTTGTTCTTTTCCTTCACCGTCCACGCGCCGAGCCCGATCACGTGCCGCGCCGTCGCAAAGAGATAGCCTTTTTCCGTCGCGGCCAGCAGCAGCCCCGCGCCAAAGCTGTTGGACAGCGTCTCGCGCTTGCTGAAGTACGATTTCGCGGTCGGCGCAATCACCGCCACCAGCGGCTTGAGCTCGCGCGAAGCGTCCGCGCCGTTCAGGTCGGCAGCAGCCGGCAGCGCCGGATAGTCGGTGCGCTCGTCGAGTTCGGCCAGCCCGTTTGCCGCAAGCGGAATGTCCACATTGCCCAGGGAGATGAACAGCACCGTGCTGGCCGTGGTCAGAAAGCCGCTGATGATCAGCAGGGTGGAAAGGAAGCTGGTCCAGGCATGGCGGATTCGCGGCGTCTGCCCGCGGAAGGCCACGCGCAGGATGATGGCCACCAGGCACAGCAGCGGCAGGCACAGCACCAGCAAGCCCACCGAAATCCGCGCCCACCAGGGCACCGCCGGCGGCAGCTTCGGCTCCAGCCGCGCTTGCGGCGGCAGCTCCGGCTGCTCCTTTATGTCTGTGATTTCACTGGGGCTTATGACAATCTTGTCCATGGTCTCCAGACGCGTCGCGTGCGCCAGGCTCTTTCAGGGACGACCTGTTTCTTCCGGTGCTTACGAAACAAAGCAAGAGTAGAGGTTATATACAGGTTCACCCAGCAAAGCGCAAGGCACCAAAGTCCTACCGGGTTGCACCGTTCGAAACATCGCTGGCGCAATCCCTACGCACCTTTGAACGCGCCAACATTGCTCCGCTTGCGGCCTTTTTCCGCCTCCGCTACAGTGAACTCTGCCTGTCGCCCGGGTGGCGGAATGGCAGACGCTGAGGACTTAAAATCCTCCGGGGATTTTTCCTCATGTGGGTTCGACTCCCACCCCGGGCACCATTGTTTCCTTTTGATTTCTCAGCCAATCGGACAGACCCATGCCGAAGGCATGGCTCTTCCCGCGCTCCCCGGTAACCACCAACAACCCGGCGAAACCGACCCTCGGCACGCCGGACAGACGGGGGACAGACGGGACGTTTTCTGATAGTTTGAGGCTATGGCGCGTCTTGGTCGTATCGCCCTGGTTAACATTCCATATCACGTGACACAGCGAGGGAACGCCCGCCAGTTTCTTCTCTCCCGTGATGAGGAACGAGAGGTT
>DATKLU010000093.1:0-2091 GCA_035542235.1 Dongiaceae bacterium | reverse complement strand
GGATTTCATTTTCATGCGCACTTCTATCCGCCGCTGCTCCGCTCCGCGACGGTAAAAAAATTCATGGTGGGCTACGAAATGCTGGCGATGCCGCAACGCGACATCACGCCGGAATCCGCGGCCAGCACCCTGAAGCAACTGCCGAAAACCCACTATTCCTCGCCGAGCTGATAAGCGAGAAGAGAGAAGACCCATGGAAATTGCGCCAGATTATCCAGCGATGCTTGCCGTGGCGTTGAAGGAAGCGCGGCTCGGGCTTGCCGAAGGCGGCATCCCGATTGGCGCCGCGATTTTCGACCAGACCGGAAACCTGATTGGCACCGGGCACAACCGCCGCGTGCAACAGGGTGATCCCTCCTTGCATGGAGAGACGGACGCGTTCCGGAGTGCGGGGCGGCAGAAAAGCTACCGGAAACTGATCATGGTGACGACGCTGGCGCCGTGCTGGTATTGCAGCGGCTTGGTGAGGCAATTCGGGTTTGGAACCGTGGTGGTGGGCGAAAGCCGGAACTTTCAGGGAGGGATCGACTGGCTGCGGTCGCTGGGGGTGAAGGTGATCGATCTGGATTCCCAGGAATGCGCCTCGCTCCTGACCGATTATATTCGTGCGAATCCCGCCGTCTGGAACGAAGACATCGGCGAAGAATAGGGCTATTTCGAAGCGGACGCCGCACCAGTTGCGGGCGGCGCGGCCTTGGCGGCGGGCTCCCGAATCAGCAGCGGAAAGCGGGGGAACGCGAAGCTTCCAGCAACGTCGTCAATCACGTTCACCTGGCAAAGATAGAGGCCGGGCTTCAGGGATTGCAGCGGAAGATCGATCTGGAAGACCACGGCCTTCCGGTCCGGGGCGGTCAGCTCACTGGCTACAACAGGTTTGGATTCGTAGACCTTGGCGGAGCCTTGCAGAAATTCGATGCTGGTCATCACACGGAGGGACTCGCGCGAGGGGGGCGCTTTTGCAGGGGCAGGGGAGGTTTCGCCTTGCCCGGCGGGCGCCGGCGGTGAAGAAGTCTGCACCGCGATTTTGCCCTTGGAAGGATCGTAGATTTCGTATTGCAGATAGAGGTGCTGATCCGGCGCGAAGACGTGCGTGATGTTCGGGACGAGTTCGATCTGATCCTGGATCAGCGGGCTGGGGGAGTTTTTCTTTGCCGCCGCTGGAACGCGCAGGCTGCTGAGGATCACGGAGCTCATCTTGAGCGGCGATTTGCGCAGGTCGGGGACGTGGACATCCGTTTCGAATGAGCCCATCCGGCCCGTCCGATTTTCGCGGACCACGAATTTCAGATGGTAGTTGCCGGGGGCGAGGACGAATCCAGTGTTGTACTGGACGTTTTTGCGGCGCACTTCGCGCGTGCTTTCGACGGCGAGCTTCACTGTATCGCGCAGATGGCCCACGGGGAACTTGCCGCCCTCGAGCACCTCGCCGATGATGTCGATGGTGGCGTTGTCCTTGTCTTTTTCGGTGACAAAGGGAATCTGCGAACCGGGCACGACGAGCGATACCGCGAGATAGTAGTGCGACTCGTCTTTGCGGAAGTAGGAAGCGCCGGCGAAGACCGGCACGTCCACGCGGGGGAGCTGCGCGGAGAGCTCGTCTTCGAGTTGCTGCTCGCGGTCGGCGCGATTCAGGTGCTCGAAATCGCGGCCGGCGTAATAGCCGGAGCGGAAATCCAGCTTCAGGTCGGGGCGGTTGACGGTCACCTTCAGATGCCGGTATCTGCCGTCTTTCGCGCCGTTGCTGCTGGTGAAGCCCAGGACGTAGTAAACGGAACTGTCTTTCTGCACCTGGGTAAACACGCCGCTGAAATCGTTGGAATCGAAGAAGGCTTTGCCGCCCGTATCCGCGGAAAGCGTGGCAAGCGTGTCTTGCGACGCGGCGTTGCCATTCAGATCGCTGAGGATGGACGCGCCCGTGTAGGCCGATTGCCCGTGCAGGCTGGCGTTTTGCGCTTCGCCACCGGGAGGAAAGGCCTGGAGGCCGCGAATGTCGAGTGAATAGATCGAAGTGTTAGCCTTGACCGCCGCGGCGGTGGCGGCGCGCAGGGCGGACTGGTTGTCCACGCCGGTCTGCGTGATGCCGTTGCTGAA
>DATKLU010000092.1:0-9836 GCA_035542235.1 Dongiaceae bacterium | reverse complement strand
TTGCTCGCTGAATTCGCAGCCATAGGGCCGCAGCGCCGCCCGCCATGCCTGGTAGTGCAGCGGCATGGAGTCCACAATCGTCCCATCGCAATCGAACAAATACGCCTTGAAATCGCCTGCAGGCAGTTCCAGCGTCATCTCTGTACTTTCATCGAATTCATTCTGGATTTACTTGGCGAATTGCCGGAAATAACTGGAGCCGAGGGCGGGACTTGAACCCGCGACCTGCCGATTACGAATCGGCTGCTCTACCACTGAGCTACCTCGGCAATCCTGTCGTGTGTGGCGAAGGCTGCAACTTTGTTCAGTTTAACATGACCGCCGTTGCCCGCGTAGCCCGTGCCTCAGGCCAGGTGCTCTAAACGTCGCGCGCCGTCGTCGTGGTTGAAAGACGTGCGCCGCTCAGCGCGAGAACGGGTACATTAACCAGCCGAGGGCAATTCCCACCAGCAGGAACATGGCAAAGGACCACGCCGCATACTTCACCCGCTCCATCGGCCGCCGCCGCCCCAGCGTGCCGAACGCGATGGAAATAATCAGCGCAAACAGCAGCATCGAATGAAAGTGCGAAAAATGCAGCGGCACCATGCTCAGGCCTTCTTCCCCCGCGCCGCTTCATACGCGTGCAACGCCGCCAGCAGGTTCAGCACGCCGGCGGTGGCCAGAAAGCGCGTCCCGTAGTCGCCGTCCGCGTGCGACACGTCCGGCCCGGCCGTCTCCACAAACCGCGCCAGCCAATAGAAGCTCCCGCTGCCCAGGTCGGCCATGTACCCCAGCCGCGCAAACGCGTCGTCGCCGCCCGGCTGAAAAATGTTTCCGCGCATCCCCGCGCCCAGGTACACCAGCAGGCCCACCGCGAGAAAAATCGCCAGCGCGCGACCCCACATCCGCAACAGCGCGTGCCCCAGCCCCGGAATCAGCCAACCCAGCAGCGCGATCGCCACCGCGCGCACTTCCGATGGATGGATATGCCGGTGGTGGGCATGCGGATGCTCAGCGGGCTGCGCCGCATCCGGCCCTCCGGTCATCGGTTGTTCCTGCGCGGCGTGTTCCCGCGCGGGTTGTTCGTGCGCGGGCTGTTCGTGGGAAGGTGTCGTCGCTTGGTCCATGGCTTGCCGCTCTCCGCTACGCCAGCAGCGGCAGAATCTCCCTTTGGATGGCGCTCGTCACCCGCGCCTCTTTCTCTCCAATGTACACATTCACTTCGCTGCGCATACCAAACTCCGGCAGGTAAATTCCCGGCTCCACGGTGTTCGCCGTCCGCGCGATCAGCCGCCGGCTGTCGTGGGTCTCGAACCCGTCCATGTTCACGCCGTTGCCGTGCACCAGCTGTCCCAGGCTGTGACCGGTGCGGTGCGTGAAGTATTTCCCATAGCCGGCTTTCTCGATGACGCCACGAGCGGCTTGGTCCACCTGCCAGCCCTGTAACGGTTTGCCCGCGGCAATCGAGTCCTGGATCAGCTTTACCGCTTTGTCGCGCGCCTCCACCAGGACGCGAAACACTTTGGCGTACTTCTCGGGCACCTTCGCGCCCAGGTAACCCACCCATGCGACGTCGTAGTACACGCTATTGGCCGATTTGGTGCGTCCCCATACGTCCAGGAGCAGTAAGTCCCCTTCGCGGATCGGCGTCGGCCGGTCCTCCGATGGCGCGTAGTGCGGGTCGCTCGCGTGCTCGTTCACCGCCACGTCCGGCCCTTCGTCCGTGACGATCCCAGCCTCGGCAAATTCCTGCAGGATCCAGCGCTGCAGCTCGGTCTCGGTGATCGGCTTCTTTTCCCGCACCCGCAACGCCGCCAGCTCAAACGCTTCCTTCACAATACGGTCAATCGCCTTGCCCGCTTCCAGGTGCGATTGCAGCTGCTCCGGGGTCCAGCACGCTTCGTATTTCTGAACCAGGTCCGCCGAGCTGGCCACCTTCGCGCCGCAGCTCTTTACCAGCTCAATGGTGCCCGCGTCCACCATGGCCACATAAGGAATCGCGTTCTTCGGCGAATACTGCATGGCCACGTTTTTCGCGCGTCCCAGCAGCTTCTTGACGTTCTTCACCAGTTCATCCCGCCCGGAGTAGTACAGCGTTTCTCCCGGAAGCGTACCCAGCGATTCGGTTTCGATCTTGTGCACCAGTTTCTTGGGCCTGCCCTTCGCCGGCACGAAGTAGAACCACCGCCGGGTGCGCATGGCCTGCGGAAGGTCCAGGATGCGCTGCGCGATGGGATCGCGCCCGCGAAAATCGTAAAACAGCCAGCCATCCAGCTTGGCCGCCTTCAGATCGGCCTGCATCTCTTCCAGGCGGAAACTCATGACAAAGGGCTTTCCGGCCGCGCGTCAGGCCTGCAACTGGGTCAGCGCCACAATCTCTTGCGGCGTCACGCCGGCCACTTCGATTCGCTTGGTTCTGCTGCGTTCTCCGGCCAGAATTCTAACAGCCGATTTCGGCCTTTTCAAAAGCGCTGCCAGGAACTCGCACAACGCCTGGTTCGCCCGGTCTTCCACCGCCGGCGCCCGCAGGCGTATTTTCAATGCACCCTGCACCACGCCCGCGACTTCATCCGCACTGGCCCGCGGCTGCACCCGCGCCACAAACGAAACCACGCCACGCTGTGCATCGCAACGAATCTCCAGCGCCATAGCCTCTACCACGCGCGCTCGTACTGCACCGGAGGCTTCAGCGTCGCGCCCAACTGCTTGGCGGCGCGCCGCGGCCAGTAGGGATCGCGCAGCATCTCCCGCGCCAGCAGCACCACGTCGGCCTGCCCCTTTTCGATGATCTCTTGCGCCTGCTCCGGCTCGGTGATCATGCCCACTGCGGCGGTCGCGATTGCGGCCTCTTTCCGGATCGCCTCCGCGAACGGCACCTGGTACCCCGGCGCCACTGGAATGCGCACCCCGGAGATCGCGCCGCCGCTCGAAACGTCAAGCAGGTCCACCCCCGCATTTTTCAGCAGCTTCGCCAGCTCCACCGACTGCGGCAAATCCCACCCGCCTTCTTTCCAGTCCGTCGCCGAAATCCGGCAGAACAACGGCAGGCGTTCCGGCCAGACCCTGCGGACCGCTTCCGCCACCCGTACCACGATCCGCGCGCGGTTGGCCAGGCTCCCGCCGTATTCATCGGTTCTCTGGTTCGAAAATGGAGAAAGGAACTCGTGCAGTAGATATCCGTGCGCCGCGTGCAGTTCCACGAGTTCGAATCCCGCCGCGAGCGCGCGCTCCGCCCCTTTTGCGAATGCCGCCACCACGGCGTCAATCTCCCCCACTGTCAGCGCGTGCGGCATCGCGTAACCCTCGTCGAACGCCAATGCGCTTGGCCCCACAATCTCCCAGCCGCCTTCCCCGGGGGCAAGGGGTTTGCCGCCTTTCCACGGCGCGCTGGTGCTCGCCTTGCGCCCCGCGTGCGCCAGTTGCATCCCCACGGCCGCACCGTGTTCCTTCACAAACTTCACAATCGGCCGCCACGATTCCACATGCGCGTCCAGATAGATTCCCGTGTCATCGGGAGAAATTCTGCCGCGGGCCTCCACCGCCGTCGCTTCCGTCAGCACCAGCCCCGCGCCGCCCACCGCCCGGCTTCCCAGATGCACCAGGTGCCATGGCTGCGGGTGCCCATCCACCGCCGAGTACTCGCACATCGGCGAAATACCAATCCGGTTCCGCAGCTCCACTCCGCGAATCTTGAATGCACTGAACAAACTCATTCCTGGCCCCCGGTTCCTGACTTCGCTGTCACTCTTATGTTGGTGGTTTGCATTTCGAATCTGGTCTTTCGAACTGCCGCATTTCCAACTTCGCCGTTCAACCCCGCGCGCCGAACAACGCGGTGCCCACTCGCACTTCCGTCGCGCCTTCTTCAATCGCTACCGCAAAATCGTGCGACATTCCCATGGACAGCACCGGCAACCGCTGCCCCGCCGCCACCTCCGCCCCTTCTTTCAACTCCCGCAAGCGAACAAAATACGGGCGCACCTGCTCCGCGTCCTCCAGAAACGGCGGGATGCACAGGAAGCCGCGCAACTCCAGACGCTCCAGCTCCAGCAGCCGCTCCACCAGTTCGTGCAAGTCGCTCGGATCCACGCCGCTCTTTGTCTCCTCCGGCGCCACCCGCACTTCAATCAGCACCCGCAATTTCTGCAGCCCGGCTTCCGCGCGCGCGCGGTCCAGCCGCTGTGCCAGGGCAAAATCGTCCACCGAATCCACGCTGCTGAAGAGTCTCGCGGCGCGCGCAGCCTTGTTGCTCTGCAAATGCCCGATCAAATGCCACTGGGCGTCCAGCCCTTCGACGCCTGCGCGCTTTCCTTCCCACTCCTGCACCCGGTTCTCGCCAAAATGCCGCACACCCAGCGCGAAGGCCTCCGCAATCGCCTCCGCGGGATGCGTCTTGGCAACCGCGATCAGCGTCACATCCTCCGCCCGGCGCCCCGAGCGCTGCGCGGCGTGCGCAATCCGCTCGCGCACCGCCGCAACTCTCTCTTTCATGGTGTCGTCGCCCATAGTTCAGAAAATCGTACCACGCCCGCCTTTGCGGGCTGCTACCGCTCCGGTTAGACTACCTTGCGACTCATGGCCTATCGCGGAAAGCTCATCGCCATCGAAGGCATCGACGGCAGCGGCAAGGGCACGCAGTCCCGACTGCTGGCCGCCGCGCTCGAAAAACTTGGCTTCACCGTTCTCGCCACCGGCTTCCCGCAATACGACTCCTGGTTCGGCAAAATGGTCGGGCAATTCCTCAACGGCGATTTCGGCTCGCTCGATTCGGTCGATCCGCACTTCACCGCCCTGCTCTACGCTGGCGATCGCTTTGAATGCCGCCAGCCGATCATCTCCGCGCTTGAGCGGGGCAGCGTGGTGCTCGCCGACCGCTACATCGCATCCAACCTCGCGCACCAGACCGCCCGCGCTGCCGCCGAATCCCGCGAAGACTTCCGCGCCTGGATCGAGCATCTGGAATACGAAATCTACGGCCTGCCCAGAGAGGACATGGTGCTGTACTTGCGTGTGCCGCCGGAAGCCGCGCAAACCCTTGTCGCCAAGAAGTCGGTGCGCGCGTACACCGATTCCGCGCACGACATTCTCGAAGCCAGCCTCCGCCACTTGCAGGAGGCCACAGCGATGTACGAAGAGCTGGCGCGCCGGCCCAACTGGGCAACCATCGAGTGCTTCGACCCGGTGGAAAAATTGGTGCGCACGCCGGAAGAGATCGCCGCCGACGTCCTCGCCGCAGTCACTCCCTGCCTGATGACCATGCGAAAGGATTCCTGACCGTGCCCTTCGCCGATTTCCAGGGCAATCCGCAGATCGTCGCCGCCTTACGCGGCGCGTTGCGTTCGAATCGCGTTCCCCACGCCCTGCTCTTCAGCGGGCCGCGCGGTGTCGGCAAGTACACCCTGGCCCGCCTGTTCGCGCAGGCCGCCACCTGCGAACGCCTTGTGGATGACGCCTGCGGGGAATGCTTCACTTGCCAGCGCGTCGCGCTGCTCGCCGAGCCGCAGCGCCTCATCGAGCAGGGACTGGTGGAGCGCGGCGAAAGCGCCGACGCCGCCACGGTCGAGCGCGTCCCGCTGATTCTCCAGTCGCATCCTGATGTTTGGGCTCTGGTGCCCGACCCCGTCCGGCTGAAATCTCCCGTCGCACGCCCAATCCTGCGCATCGGCCAGCTTCGCGCCGCGCAGCGCGCCGCGTATTACCAGCCGATGGGCCGCCGCCGCGTGTTCATCATCGAAAGTGCCGAAACCATGCGCTGGGATGTTGCCAACGTGTTCCTAAAGATTCTGGAAGAGCCACCCGGCTCGGCCACGTTCATTCTGACCGCGCCTTCGCCCTACTCTCTTCTTCCCACCATCGTTTCGCGCTGCCTGCAATTTCAGTTCGCTCCGCTTCCCGCGTCTGAAGTTGAATCCATTCTCAAGAAGAAATCCGATTTTTCTCCGGCCGCCGTCCGCCTCGCCGCGCAACTCTCCGAAGGCCGCCCCGGGTTTGCCCTGGAAATGGATCCCGAAAAAGAGAGCCAGCGGCGGCGCGAAGCGCTCAAGTTTCTGGATCGTGCCTCTCGCGGTGAGGAATTCGGCCAGGTTTTCGCGCAGGCCGCGGCTATCGCCAAGGACAAGAATTTCTCCTTCGAAGACCAGCTCGCGGTCTTCTACAGCCTGCTCTCTGATTTGCTGGAAATTTCCGCGGGGATCGCCGCGCCCGAACTGCGCAACGCTTCCCTTCGCCGCGAACTCGACGCCCTGGCCAAACGCGTCAACACCCGCTGGGTGATGCAAGCCCTGCGTGGCCTCGACCAGCTCTCCGCAGGTGCGCGCCGCAATCTGAACCGCCAGCTCGGGCTGGAGGCTTTGGCCGCGCAACTCTCCAATGCGTCTTCCCGCTGACCCTGGTTCTGGTTCCCGGCTCCCGCCAACTATTTTCTTGCAACTGTAACCCGTTTCTTGCGAAACGCATCTCACCCTTAACGGTGCTCAACTCGCCTCGTTTGAGCCTACCAAGGAGTAAATCGAATGGTTAATCGTCGAATCTTTCGCCCAGGTTTCCCCGACGCCAAAGAGCCTATGGCCCCTCGCCCGGCACACTCCAGCCACAACGGCGGCGGCCCGGCCCCCAGCAAGAAACCTGCCCCGCCCGAGCTCACCCACGCCGAGAATTTCTATTGGATCAAGCAGATGCAGTCGCGTACCCCCATGGTCGTGGTGCTTGAGGACGGGGAAACCCTGAAGGGTACCGTCGAATGGTACGACCGTGACTGCATCAAGCTCACCCGCAACGGCAGCCCTAACCTTATGATCTTCAAGCGTATTATCAAGTACGTCTATAAGGACGGCGAAGAGGGCGGCGAAGAGTAGGCTCTCGCAGACCACCCGAATTCAGACCTTCGCGGCGGCTCAACCCACTTCGCGCGTCTCTAGGCGCGCTTTGGCGCGGCCGCCGCAAACGTCATCAGCGCCTTCGCGGCCAACGCCCCTTGCCGGTTGCGCACGTCGCACTCCACCACCAGAAAATTGCGCCCCACCCGCAACACTCTGCCTTCCGCTTCCACCCGTCCGTCCACCAGCGGTAGGAGATAATTGATCTTCAGCTCTACCGTCACCAGTTCCGAGCCTTCGGGTGAGACCGTATAGGCCGCAATCGCCGCCGCCGTGTCCGCCAAGGCAGCAATCACGCCGCCATGCACCACGTCGTGAATCTGCAAGTGCCGTTCATCGACCACAAACGACAGAACCGCCCCGCCCGCGTACAGGCGGTCCACACCGAATCCCACCAGTTTCCCGAACCGGCTGCTCTGGATGCGCTGCCGCGCGTACTCCAGATGTACCTCGCCAAATTCCTGCCCGTCCGGCGCCTTTCCTTGACCTTCGCCCTGACCTGCCATTCTCACCCCCAAACGACCGCCGCACGGAGGGCATCTTTGCACCCATCCTGCCTATGGTCGCCGGCACCTGATCGCTGATCAGTCTCGCCCGTGTCACGCTTTTCCATGCTTCCGCGTCTAATTCATTGTCAGGCCACTTCCAAGCGCGGCGCTGAGGGCCGCCATTCTACCAGCAAGCCGCCGCGTGAGTGTGCTAGCCTCGCCTCACCAGCCGCACACGCAGCAGCTTAGAGGGCTCCAGGCATGCGCATCGGAATCACGTGCTATCCAACCTACGGCGGCTCCGGCGTGGTCGCCACCGAGCTCGGCCAGGAACTCGCCGCGCGCGGCCACGACGTTCACTTCATCTCCTACGCCCCGCCGATCCGCATGAATCTTTCCGACCCGCACATCTTCTTCCACGAGGTCGAGGTCGCTTCCTATCCCCTGTTCGACCATCCGCCCTACGCCCTGGCGCTCGCCACCAAGATGCTCGAAGTATCCGAAGCCGAATCGCTCGACCTGCTCCATGTCCACTACGCCATTCCCCATTCCGTCAGCGCCATGCTCGCGCGTTCCATGGCCGCCCCGCGGCGCTTGCCTTTCATCACCACACTCCACGGCACGGATATCACCCTTGTCGGCTCGAACCGCTCTTACCTTCCCATCACCAAATTCTCCATCGAACAAAGCGACGGCGTCACCGCTATTTCGCAATACCTCCTCAACCAGACGTTGAAAGAGTTCGACATCAAACGCGCCATCGAAGTCATCCCCAACTTCGTCAATTGCGACCTCTACGTGCGCTCTCCCGACGCCGCACAGCGCGCAAAGTGGGCTCCCGCGGGAGAGCCCGTCCTCATGCATCTTTCCAATTTCCGCCCCGTCAAACGGGTCACCGACGCCGTCGAAATCTTTGCCCAGGTGCGCAGCAAAATGTCCGCCAAGCTCGTTCTCATCGGTGATGGTCCGGATCGCGGCGCCGCCGAATATCTCGTCCGCAAGAAGCGCCTTCAAAAAGACGTCATTTTTCTGGGCAAACAGGACCAGGTCTATCGCCTGTTGTCCGACGCCGATCTTTTCCTGCTTCCGTCGCAGTTGGAATCGTTCGGCCTCGCCGCTCTCGAGGCCATGGCTTGCGAAGTGCCCGTCATCGCCACCAACGTCGGCGGCATCCCCGAGGTGATCGAACACGCGATTGACGGCTATCTGGTGGAGCCCGGCGATGTCGCTACTGCCGGCAAATATGCGGTCGAACTGCTTTCTCGCGCCGATCGCGGCCGCGAAATGGGACAGCTCGCGCGGGTACACGCCAAGAAGAAATTCTGTGCCAACGATGTTATCCCGCGCTACGAGCGCTATTACGAGCGCATCCTTTCCGAAACCAGGGCTGCGAAAGCCTGAGCAACGCCTGCATCACTCGCAGCAAATCGAGGAAACGGGATTTCGCGGTCTTCCGCTCGTGCCCGCCTATCTTGTTGCCTGATTGCCTCGGCTGGGCAACTCGCAGCGCACACCTTCGCAACCGCGCTTCGCCGCCACCCACTCATACCCCGCCCGCAGCACCCTGTTCATTCCGGGAAGTCTTGCTGCCCAGGCCAGCGGCCGCCACCACCACACCTCCCGCGCCACCGCCAGCACCGCTTCCGCCCCGCCCACGTGCGACCCATCGGCACGCAGAAAGCGGATTTCTTTCAGCAGCTCCTCCCGCGTCATGCCCAGTAGCGCGCCCACCCGCGCATCCTGCAGCGGCGCCACGCCGAACCCGCGGCGCCCCAGGATCGGCGCCATCCACCTCGCCAGGCGCGTGCAGAACCGGCAGTCCGCATCAAAGAACAGCCAGCCCCGTGCGCTTCGTTCCTTCCGGTCCGTGAAAACATCCGCCAGTGTGATCATGTCTTTCTCTCCCAACGCTTTCGCCAGTTACCGGCCGCGCGCCCAATGTTTCGAGTTTCTAATTTCCATTTTCGACTTTCGAACGTTCGGCTCCCTACTTCTTGAAGAGCGCCACCACCTTCCCCTTCAACTTCACCATCCCCTTCAACGCCGGCGTGGGCATCCGCAACAGCTCATCCGCGATTCCCATCATCGCCGTCAAGAATTCCTGCATTGCTTCCAGTCGCTCGCGCGTCTGCGCGTCTTCCCCGTTGGCCTTCGCCTCCTGCACGCATTCGGTCACCACCCGCAGCGTCGGATCGATCTCCCGCTTCTTGCGCTCTTCCGCCACAATCCGGAAAATTTCCCAGACGTCCTTCAGCGTCTCGAAGTGGTCGCGCCGGTCCCCTAGTACATGCACCACCCGCACAATCCCCCAGCCCTGCAGCTCGCGCAGACTCGTACTGACGTTCGACCGGGCCACGGCCAGCGTCGCCGCAATCTCGTCCGCCGGCAGCGGCTTTGCCGCCAGGTACAGCAGCGCATGGATCTGCGCCACCGTGCGGTTGATGCCCCACCGCGTCCCCATCTCCCCCCAGTGCAAAATAAACTTCTCCTC
>DATKLU010000091.1:0-116442 GCA_035542235.1 Dongiaceae bacterium | reverse complement strand
GGGTCGCTGAATCCGGCCCGGCCGAGAACTTCCGCAAAACGCGCGGCGCGCTCCGGTTCAGGAACCTGGCCCTCGCGCATGGCGGTTTCGATGACCGAACGCACCGTTTCCTGCGGCGCAAATTCGGAAACCTG
The DNA here is from genome assembly GCA_035542235.1 of Dongiaceae bacterium. Taxonomy (GTDB): domain Bacteria; phylum Acidobacteriota; class Terriglobia; order Acidiferrales; family UBA7541; genus Acidiferrum. The sequence continues at coordinate 116,308 of DATKLU010000091.1, read as the reverse complement.
CACGACCGAAGCCAGTCGCGCGCGCTTGCGCAGGGCCACGTCTCCGGCATCCGGAGCCAGCCTTCCGGCAAGGATTTCCAGCAGCGTGGATTTGCCGGAGCCGTTGGGGCCGATCAGGCCTATGCGTTCGCCTTCGGAAACCGTGAAGGAGATGTTCTGGAATAGCGGCGAGACGCCGAAGCGTTTGGCGAGCGATTGCGCGCTGAGGATGGGAGGCACTTCAGAAGAATAGCAGGCGAAGGACGATTGGCCACAGAGGCCCCCGGCGCGCCGCAGACCCGCGGAATAATGAAAAGCGTTGGCTGAGGCTACTGGCCGGTGGATTTTGTGGGCGGAGCACCCGTCACGGGTGCCGCCGCGGGAGGTTTGGCGCGGGGCGCGCCTGGTTCGTCTTCCGTGGGAGCGGTGTCGGGCGTGTCCACATGAATGATGTGATCGCTGGCTTGCTGTTCGAGTGGAACGACGTTCTGAAAATCGAGAACCGGCATTCCGGAGAGACCGTTCTGCATGAATTGCAGCCAGATCGGCAGCGCCGCCTTGGCGCCGGTCTCTTTCTTGCCGAGCGAAATCTGTTTGTCGTCGAAGCCGACCCAGACGCCCGCGGTAATCTGCGGCGTGAAGCCGATAAACCAGGCGTCGGTGTAGTCCTGGGTGGTGCCGGTCTTTCCGCCGGCGGGTCGCTTGAGCTGCTTGGCCTCGATGCCCGTGCCGAACTGGATGACTTCCTCGAGCATGGCCGTCATCGTGTGCGCGACTTCCGGTCGAATCACTTCGTGAATGGACGGGTGCGCCTCTTCGAGCAGTGCGCCGTCGTAACTGGTCACCCGGCGAATCATGTGCGGGTCGATGCGGATTCCGTCGTCCGGAAAAACCGTGAACGCGGAAACGTGTTCGATGAGTTTCATGTCCGCGGAGCCCAGGGCCAGCGGCAGATAAGGAGGCAGCGGAGTGGTGATGCCGAAGCGGCGCGCGGTTTCCACGACGCTGCTGATGCCGACCTTTTCCGCGAGCTTCACCGCGGGAACGTTGCGCGAACCTGCCAGCGCGCGGCGCAGGGTGATGGTGCCTTCGAACTTTTCGTCGTAGTTGCGCGGCGAGTAAGGCTGGCCGCCGCTGACGGTGGTGAAAGGCGCATCGAGAATGGTGTCGAACGGCGTCGCGCCCTTCTCGACCGCGGCGGCGTAAACGTAAATTTTGAACGAGCTGCCCACCTGGCGCACGGCCTGCGTGGCCCGGTTGAACTTGGAATCCTCAAAGCTGTAGCCGCCGACCAGGGCTTTGATTTCTCCGGTAGCGTTGTCGATCGCGACCATGGCCGATTGCGGCGCAGGCTGTTGTTCGAGCTGTACCCGAGCGGTGGATTCTCGGAGCTCTTGAATGGAGAACTGCGCCAGGTCGCCGACTTTCAGGAGTTCGCTCGGCTTCTTGCGCCCGGTCCAGGCGAAATCGCTCGCGGAAATCACTGCGCGGTAGGTGCCGATTTTGACGGTGGCGTAGCGGTCGTCCACGGCCATCACCAGGCCGGTGACGTAACTGCCTTTTTCAATGGGGCGGCGCCAATCATCGTCCTCGTAGGATTCCAGCGTGCCCAGATTGTCTTTCAGGATGTTGGGCAAGCCGCCGCGCCAGCCGTGGCGCCGGTCGTAGGCATGCAGGCCGTCGCGTATCGCCTGATTCGCGGCGCGCTGCATGCCGACGTTCAGCGTGGTATAGACCCGCAGGCCACGCTCGTGCACCGCTTCGGTGCCGTAGGTGGCTTCGAGATACTTCCTAATTTCTTCGAAGAAGTAGGGCGCAAGATCGTTGCGCGGGTACTGGATGTGCAGGCCCAGCGGCGTCTTGATGGCCGCGGTCTCTTCGCTGGCGTTGATCTTGCCCTCTTCCAGCATACGGCGGAGAACCAGGTTGCGGCGGGCGAGCGCCCGCTGCGGATCGTTCAGGGGCGAATAGATGGGGCCGCGAATCATTCCGGCCAGCAACGCCGCTTCCTGCAGGTTCAGATCGGTGACCGGTTTGCCGAAATAGAATTGCGCTGCCGCGGCGAAGCCATAGTTGCCGTGCGCCAGGTACACCTGATTGGCGTACATGGTGAAGATTTGCGGCTTGGTGTAGCGCCGCTCGATCTGCAGGGACAACAGCATTTCCTGGGCTTTGCGGCGCAGGCTGCGGTCGCTGCGGTCCAGGAAAAGATTGCCGGCGAGCTGCATGGTGATCGTGCTGGCGCCCTCGGCCTTGCGGCCCTTGAGCAGGTTGCGATAGGCGGCGCCCGCGACGCGCGGAAAGTCGATGCCCCAGTGATCCTCAAAGTGCTGGTCTTCGATCGAGGTCACGGCGCTGTAGAGGATTTTCGGGCACTGCTCGTAGGTCATCAGGATGCGGCGCTGCAGCGCAAAACTCCCGACCAGCTGGCCGTCGTCGGCATAAATTTCCGTCACCACGTTGGGGCGGTAGGTTTCCAGCGCGCGAATTTCGGGAAGATCGCTGGCGTAAACGAAAAGCAGGCCAAAGGCCGCGCCGAGCGCGATGGAACACAGCAGCAGGAAGGCCAGCGCCACCCGGTCAATGAGTTTCCAGCCGCGAAGTCGCAATGTGATCGGAGGGAGACTGAGCATGCCGAGGCAATTCTAACCGAGAACAACCGGGTGCAGTTCGCGGGGAACATGCGAACGACGCGAATGCGTAATGGAATGTGGAGGGGCTAAGGCTTTTGCGGCGCGGTCCAGGGGTGCGGCCGGCGCGACTCCTGAAACGCGAAAATCGTCGTTGCCAGCGCAAGCGCGGTGAGCGCGGCATCGCGCAGCACGGTCAGGAGTGTCAGCGGCTCCGGAGTGCCGAAGCAGCCGCAGTTGATGTCCATGTGCAGCAGGTACGCGCGAGTGACCAAGGTGAGAAAGCCAAGCAAGATGGCGGTAACCATGGCCGACCAGATGCGGAATTTCCAGCCGATCAGCAACAGCAAACCCAATACAATTTCCACGAAGGGCAGGGTGTGTGCGACGAAGGCTGAACCAGCCGGGCCCAAAACCTTGTACGACTCTACCTGGAACGCGAAGGTGGAAAGGTTGGCCCGGATGGAGAACTTCAGCATGAAGTACGGCCACAGGTGGTGGTTGGGATAGGTGAGTTTGGCGTACCCGGCGTACAAGAAGATGCCGCCAAGCAGCAGGCGTCCGATCCAGATGACGGCGCGGCGAAGAGTGAGAGGGCTGGATTGCATCATGTCGGAGGTTTCGCGGGCTGACGCTGCGCGCTATTGCGCGAGCAACTGGTCGAGAAACTGGTGCAGCAGATCGTAGCTGAGAACACCAACCACCGGGTAGGTCTGGCCCTTGTAGTGGATGATGGTCGTTGGCGTCTGGTTCACGTTGTAAATCTTGCCGAGCGCAACGTCCTTATCAATCACTGTGTCGAGCGCGGTGCCTTTCGCCTGCGCGCGGATCTTGGTCATGTCCGCGGGAGAAAGGACCGCGGCCAGGGTGCCGTCAATGTCGCCGGTCTGTTCCCACTTCTCCTGATTCTGGAACAGCGCCTGTTCGGCTTGCTCCGCCCTCCCGAGCTGCGCGGCGGCGCGCACATAGCGCGCGGCAACGCGCGAGTAGGCATGCATCGGCAAGGGAAAATCGCGGTGCACCAGATACACCTTGCTCGTGTGGACGTAGTTATCGAGCAGTGGCTGGTTGGTGGTCTTGTAGAGCTGCTTGCAGGCCGGGCACTGAAAATCGCTGAACACTTCCATCACGATCGGCGCCGACTTGGAGCCGAAAGCTTTGTGGGGATCGACATCGGCGGGATTGAAAGCCTGCGGGGCCGGGTTGGCGGCGGGCATGGCGGGTGCGGCAGCTTCCACGTGATTGGAAACGGCCATCGCAGAGGCGGGCTCCGTCGTTGCTTCATTGGTGACTGATTTGGCGACGGGCGTCGCAGCTGTCGCCTTGGCTGTGGGCTCTGAGAGCAGCGGCCCGGAGAAGTGCTGGCTCCAGCCGATACCGAAAAACAGCAGCGCGCCCAGGACCGCGATCGAAACGATGTGCCGGCTCTTCACAGCCTATCCCCCATTCCGGCAGTGGCCGGAGCTGTCCGGAGTGTACCGCAAGAGGAGGCGGGCCCGGAACTGGGGAGTAGGATGCGAATCGGCGCGTGCGGTTTGCGTGAGACAGGTGGGTAGAGCAGACTTCGAGAAAAAGCGAGGGACAGAGCCTTGATAGGTTATTGTAAAGATTAGACTTAATAAGAATACTAAAGAGACTTGACAAAGATACGCTCAACCTTTACACTCCCTGCTGCATCCAACTCCGGGAAGCCCAATGGCCGTCTGGACGAGGCGCGGCTGGGCAATCGGTTGAGGATGAGCCAGCGGGGAGAGGAAACAGAGACATGAGTAAGATCATTGGAATTGACTTGGGAACGACGAACTCCGTCGTCGCGGTTATGCAGGGCGGCGAACCGGTGGTGATTCCCAACCAGGAAGGCGCGCGAACCACACCTTCGGTGGTGGCGATTACGAAGGCCGGAGAGCGCCTGGTGGGCCAGGTGGCCAAGCGGCAGGCCGTGACCAATCCGGAGAATACGGTTTATTCGATCAAGCGCTTCATGGGGCGCCGCTTCGACGAAGTCGGCTCCGAGACCAAGCGTGTGCCGTACAAGGTGGTGAAGGGCGATCACGATGACGCCCGCGTGGAGATTGCCGGCAAGATTTACAGTCCGCCGGAAATTTCCGCGATGATTTTGAGCAAGTTGAAGACGGCGGCCGAAGACTTTCTCGGCGAAAAGGTCGGCAAAGCGGTGATCACCGTGCCCGCGTACTTCAACGACGCGCAGCGGCAAGCCACCAAGCAGGCCGGCGAAATCGCCGGGCTGGAAGTGGTGCGCATCATCAACGAGCCAACCGCGGCGGCGCTGGCGTACGGCCTGGAGAAGAAGAGCGACGAGACGATTGCCGTGTACGACCTGGGCGGCGGAACGTTCGACATCTCGGTGCTGGAAGTCGGCAGCGGCGTGGTGGAAGTGAAATCCACCAACGGCGATACCCACCTGGGCGGCGACGACATCGACCAGCGCATCGTGGACTGGCTGATTGACGAGTTCAAGAAGGCCAACAACATTGACCTGAGCAAGGACCGCATGGCGCTGCAACGCCTGAAGGAAGCGGCGGAAAAGGCCAAGATCGAACTCTCGCAGATGATGGAAACGGAGATCAACCTGCCGTTCATCACGGCGGGAGCCAGCGGCCCCATCCACTTGCAGGAAAAGCTGACGCGCACGCGGCTGGAACAGCTGATGGCGGATTTGCTGGACCGCTCCATGAAGCCGGTGCAGCAGGCCCTGGAAGACGCGAAGATGTCGCCGAGCGATATCCAGGAAGTGGTGCTGGTCGGCGGCTCGACGCGCATCCCCAAAGTGCAGCAGCTGGTCCGCAACTTCTTCGGCGGGAAGGAACCCCACAAGGGCGTGAACCCGGACGAAGTGGTGGCGGTCGGCGCGGCGATTCAAGGCGCGGTGCTGGCGGGCGAAGTGAAGGACATCCTTCTCCTGGACGTGACGCCACTCTCGCTGGGCGTGGAAACGCTCGGCGGCGTGATGACCGTGCAGATCCCGCGCAACACCACCATCCCGACGCGCAAGGTGGAGACCTACTCCACGGCTTCGGACAACCAGCCGGGGGTGGAAATTCACGTCATGCAGGGCGAGCGCAAGTTCGCCAAGGACAACCGCTCGCTTGGGACGTTCAAGCTGGACGGGATTCCTCCTGCCCCTCGTGGCACGCCGCAGATTGAGGTGACGTTCGATATCGACGCGAACGGCATCCTCAACGTCTCGGCGAAGGACAAAGCCACCGGCAAGGAGCAGAAGATCACCATCCAGTCTTCCACCGGGCTGACCAAGGAAGAGGCCGAGAAGATGCGCGTGGAAGCGGAGTCGCACGCGGAAGAAGACCGCAAGCGGATGGAGCAGGTGGACGCGCGGAACCGTCTGGACGGACTGGTGTACCAGGCCGAAAAGACCTTGCGCGAAAGCCGCGACAAGCTTCCGGAAGCCGACGTAAAGGCAGCCGAAGAAGCGCTGGAAGAAGCGAAGAAAGCCATGAACGACGGCGCCGAGGGCAGCACAGCCAAGCTGCGCACGGCGACGGAAAACGTGGAACGCGCACTGCACAAGCTCGCGGAAACCCTGTACCAGTCGGGGCAGGCCGCGCCGCAGGCAGAAGCCGCAGGTGCGGCGGCGGGTGCGGGAAGCAGCAGCGGCTCGGCGGGAGCGTCGAGCGGCGGCAGCAAGCCCGGCGACGTGATTGACGCCGAGTACGTGGACGTGGACGAGAGCAAGCGTCCCAACTGACGTGCGCGCGAGACCACGATGACGGCAGGTGACCGGCAGTTCGCGGGATGTCACATCATCCGGGGCGCCGGTCACAGCCGTTTTTAGCCAGAGTGAATTGAGAGAGCGAACATTCCGATCATGGCGACGACCGCAAAAACCGACTACTACGAACTGCTTGGCGTTGCGCGCAAGGCGAGCACCAAGGACATTCGCAACGCGTTTCGCAAGCTCGCGCGGAAATACCATCCCGACCTGAATCCCGGCGACAAAGCGGCGGAAGAAAAATTCAAGCAGCTGCAGGAAGCCTACGACGTTCTCTCCGATTCCAAGAAGCGCCAGATGTACGACCAGTACGGCTTCTACAGCGAGAACGCGCCGGCCGGCGACTACGGCGCGGGCGGCGAAGAGGGCAACGTCAATTTCGATTTTGGCGGATTCGATTTTGGCGGCGGCGGAGCGGCCGGCGGCAGCGGGAGCTTCCGCGATCTCTTCAGCAATTTTTTTGGCGGGCGCGGACGCGCGGCGGAGGAAGAAGCCGAAGCCGGCGGCGCCCTGGAATACAGGATCGAAATTGATTTTTGGGACGCAGTGCGCGGTGCGGTGAAAAAGCTGCAGATCACGCGGCTTGATACCTGCGAGACCTGCCATGGCACGGGCGCAGTGGGCTCGCCGCAGACCTGCCCGACCTGCAACGGCTCCGGCACCATCCAGCAGACAGCGGGAAAGATGCGCTTCAATGTCCCGTGCACGCGTTGCGGAGGGACCGGCAAGCTGCGCACCGCCTGCAAGACCTGCGGCGGCGAAGGCCGGGTGCGGCGCTCGGAAACAATTGACGTGCGCATTCCGGCGGGCGTGGCATCCGGGGGACGGGTGCGCGTGCCGGGCAAAGGCAACGCGGGCACCATGGGCGCTCCGGCGGGCGATCTCTATTTGCTCGTGGACGTGAAGCCGCACCCATTCTTTGAGCGGCGCGGCAACGATCTCTATACGCAAGTTCCGGTCACGGTGAGCGAAGCCTCGCTCGGCGCCAAGGTGGAGGTGCCGACGATTGACGGACGGGCGCTGGTGCGCATCCCTCCGGGCACGAACAGCGGGCGCACGCTGCGCCTGCGCGAAAAGGGCGTGCCCAGCGCGCGAAACGGCGCCCGCGGCGATCAGTACGTGGAGATTCAGGTGGTGGTGCCGCAGCCGACCGATGAGCGTGTGCGCAATTTGATGAAGGAACTGGAAGCGGTGGCACCGGAGGATCCGCGCAAGGATCTCTTTGCCAAGGCGGGAGTGTAGCGATGTCGCCCAGACGCAAGACGCGCGCCAAAGCCGGCTACATGATCAGCTCGGTGGCGGAGCTTTACAAGCTGCACCCCCAGACGCTGCGGCTCTACGAACGCGTGGGGCTGCTGAAGCCATCGCGTTCGGACGGGAACACGCGTCTCTACACCGATCAGGACCTGGAGCGACTCGACGTGATCCTGACCCTGGCCCGCGACATGGGCGTGAATCTGGCCGGCATCGAAATCATTCTGAACATGCGGGAAAAAATGGTGGAGATGGAAAAGCAGATGGCGGAATTCGCCACCGTGGTGCAGCAGGAGATGTCGCGCGTGGCGAATTCCATGTCCAGCGGAAAGCCGCCGCGGCACGCGATCGTGCCGGCACGCGCGCGTGTGGTGAGACAAGGGTAAGGGTGCACGAGCATCCCGGAAATCATTCACAGAATTCCACATCGCGGGTGACTTGCTGAGCGCGGCGCGCGCCCGTATTCTCATCTGACCATGCCTCTCGAGAATTGTTCGCATTGCCAGGGAACGGGATGGAAGCTGATCGCGCGGGATGACGGCGCCGGGAAGCACGCCGCGCCGTGCGATTGCGGCAGTGGCGAGCGCGCGCTGCGTACGGTGGAGCGCGCGCGCATTCCGAAACGCTACGAGCACTGCGATTTCGAGAGCTATGTGACGGACCTGGCCGACGGCAAGGTCTGGACGGCACAGCATTCGCAATCGCTGAAGCAGGCCAAGCTGGTGACACAGGGCTTTGTACGCGACTATCCGGGCGCAAGCGAAAAGGGACTGTTGCTGATGGGCCCTTCCGGGGTGGGAAAGACGCACCTGGCGGTGGCGGCGCTCAAAGATCTGCTGCGACGCGGACATCAGGGCGTCTTCTGCGATTACCGGGAGCTGCTGAAAGAGATTCAGGCCAGCTATAACCCGGCGAGCGAGTCCACGGAGATGCGCATCCTGGAGCCGATCCGGACGGCGGAAATTCTGGTGCTGGACGATCTGGGCGCGAGCAAGCCTTCGGCCTGGGTGCTGGACATCATCGGGCTGCTGCTGAATGCGCGCTATAACGAGCGGCGGGTCACCATTCTGACTTCCAACTACTTCGACGAGTCGCCTGCGGCGGCGCCGGCGGCCAAGCTGCCGAGCGGACAGCGGGTCCACGTGGTGCGCGAGGATTCGCTCGGCGAGCGGATCGGGGCGCGAATGAGGTCGCGGCTGTACGAGATGTGCCGGACGGTCGAGGTTTACGCACCGGATTTCCGGCGGGAAGTGCGGCAATCGGAGCGGGCGCGAGCTTGAATGACCGGCATGTTGGCGGCGCGTGAAATTTGCCGGGTGTAGGCGTTCTATGACTTTGGTTTCGTTGACTAGGCATGTTTTGCCGCGTATTCTTGCAGGGTTGCAGCGTTTCCAACGATTGCAGCATCTATCCGAAGTGACCTGAAAGGGTCATTTTAGACCTAGAGAGCTGGTTCGCGAACCGGTCAGGGGTGGCCGCATTCGCCAGCCCAAATTCATCGCGAATCAGCGCCTTGTTTACCCCAAACCAGGGTGTCCGCAAGGAAGTTGCTTGAACACACTGGCTCGACTGCGCCCGGCTTTCAGCAGAACGCAGCGCGCCAGACATCACACACTTGGGATCAAAAATCCCGGAGGCCGACAACCATGTTTTCCGACCACGACAACCCCGTGAGTGCAGCCGCTGCGGCGCCTGCCCACGAAGCGCAATCCGAAACGACCCCTGAGAGCAAAGCGGAAACACCGGAAGCCACTGGCGCGGCGGCAACATCAGCGCCCGCGGCGGCCGAAGCGCACGCGCAAGCCGAAGCCCAGGCCGTCCAAACGGCCGCAGATGCCGAGGCGGCGGCCGCGGCAGAAGAAGCCGCGGGCTCGGAGGAGATGAGCAAGCTGCTGGAGCAGTACGACGAGCAGCACGAAGCGCAAGCGCAGAACGAAATTCTGGAAGTGAAAGTGGTCGCCTACACCGAGCACGGTGTGGTGGTGGACCTGGGGCAGAAAACGGAGGGGTTGATTCCGGCAGCGGAGTTCTCCGAGACGGAGATCCCGCGGCCCGATCCGAACGCGACGATCGAAGTGCAGCGCACGGGCGAATCGAAGGACGGCTACGTCATCGTTTCGTACCAGAAGGTGCTGCGGCGCCGGACCTGGGAAAAACTGGAAGAGGCCTACAAGAACAAAGCCACGCTGAAGGGCAAGGTGGTGGACCGCATCAAGGGCGGCGTGGTGGTGGATGTGGGTGTGCGCGCGTTCCTGCCGGGCTCGCAATATGACCTGCGGCCAACACCGAATCTGGATGCGCTGCAAGGCCAGGAAGTGGAAGTGCGCATCACCAAGCTGAATCGCCGCCGCGGCAACGTGGTGGTCAGCCGGCGAGCGATCCTGGAAGAGGAACAGCATGCCAAGCGCGCGGAGCTGATGGAGAAGCTCAGCGAAGGCCAGACGGTGCACGGCACGGTCAAGAACGTGACCGAGTACGGCGCCTTCGTGGACCTGGGCGGGCTGGACGGCCTGCTGCACTTGACGGATCTGAGCTGGGGCCGCATCAAGCATCCTTCGGATGTGGTGAAGCCGGACCAGGAACTCGACGTCATCATCCTGAAGTTCGACAAGGACAAGCAACGCGTATCCCTGGGCCTGAAGCAGTTGACCCCCGATCCCTGGGTGAACGCCGCGGAAAAGTATCCGGCGGGCGGCAAGTTCAAGGGCAAGGTTGTGGGCGTGGTGGACTACGGCGCTTTCGTGGAACTGGAAACGGGCATCGAAGGCCTGGTGCACGCCACGGAAATGAGCTGGGCCAAGAAATCGGTGAACCCGGCAAAGCTGGTGAAGGCCGGTGAGGAAGTGGATGTGGTGGTGCTGGACATCAAGCCGAGCGATCGCCGCGTTTCCCTGGGCATGAAGCAGGCCCAGCCGGATCCCTGGCTGCTCACCGCGCAGAAATACCCGGTAGGCACGGTGGTGACCGGCAAGGTGCGAAACATCGTGGAGTTCGGCGCCTTCATTGAAATCGAAGACGGCTTCGACGGGCTGGTGCACGTCAGCGACGTGAGCTGGACCGAGCGGGTGAAGAATCCCCACGAGGTGTTCAAGAAGGGCGAGCCGGTGACGGCCAAGGTGTTGCGCGTGGACGAAGACGCGCGCCGCGTCTCGCTGGGCATGAAGCAGGTGAACGACATCTGGGGCGACTGGGCCAAGCAGCACAAGGTCGGCCAGCTGGTGAAGGGCAAGGTCTCGCGCATTGCCATGTTCGGCGCGTTCGTGGAACTCGGCGATAACATCGAAGGCCTGTGCCACAACACGGAGATCACCGACCGCCGCGGCCGCGACGATGGCAGCATGGGCATGAACCGCACCACCAGTGGTCCGCTGAAGAGCGCCGGCCCGCTGGAACCGGGCAAAGAGTACGAATTCAAGATCATCAAGATCAGCCCGGAATCGCGGAAGATCGGCCTGAGCTACAAAGCGGCGGTGAAGCAGCAGGAGCGGCAAGAGATCGCGCAGTACCGGTCGAGCACGAAGTCGTCCTCGACCGCGACGATCGGCGACGCCCTGAAGCAGAAACTTTCCTCGCGCTAAGACGTATCTTTTACCTGAGAACCAATGAGGGCCGGCTTTGCAATGCGCCGGCCCTTAACTTTTTGTTTTACCTGGAAGGCGCTTTAGTGATAGGAAGTGAGCAACCACAGGGGGCGAAATGCCCGTAAGCCCTTCCCTGTCATGGGTCTGCGGCGTATCATCTAGGGACTATCTGAGCGAGGCATGGCCAAGATGACCAAGCAACCGACGTTAACGAAGGCGGATTTGATCGAGGAGGTTCTGAAAGTTACGGAACTTCCGCGCAAGGAATCCGAGATTATCGTCGAGACCATTTTCGACAGCATCATCGAAGCCATCCAAAAGGGCGAGAAGATCGAGATTCGCGGATTCGGGAGCTTCCGCACCCGGCAACGGCGCGGGCGCATTGGGCGCAATCCAAAGACCGGTGAGAAGGTGGAGGTCCCGGCGAAGCGCATTCCCTTCTTCAAGCCGAGCAAAGAGCTCAAAGACTTTGTCAACAGCGATGAGGCGGCGGCCATGACGGCGGCTGCGGAAGCCGCGGCCGCAGGCTCGAGCCACTCCTGATTCCTGCCGCGGCAGTTTTTGCGAGCGCGTTGCACTCATTTCCGGCGCTTCCTGCGAAGGTGCTCACCTGATGGATTACCTCTGGACACCGTGGCGTTACCAGTACATCAAGGAAGCGATCAGCGGGCACATGCCCGACTGCATTTTCTGCGACGCGGCAAAGCGCACGGACGATGAACAGACCCTGATCGTACATCGCGGGATCAGCAACTTCGTGATCCTGAACCGGTTTCCCTACACCTCCGGGCACGTGATGATCGTGCCGTATGCGCACGTGGCCGAGCTTGCGCGCTGCGAACCGGCGGCGCTGAGCGAGATGATGCAGCTGGCGCAGCGTTGCGAGGCCGCCTTGCGGTCGTTGTATAAATCGGACGGGCTCAACCTGGGAATGAATCTGGGGCGCGCCGCTGGGGCGGGCGTCGCCGGGCATCTGCACTTGCATGTGCTGCCGAGGTGGATCGGCGACGCAAATTTCATGACCGTGACCGGGGAAACGCGGATCCACGCGGAAGAGCTGGCCACGACCTACACCAGACTGCGGCAAGCCTTGAACTGAAACCTCCAAGTTTGCCTTTCCCTTCCCTTGCGAGATAATTTGCGAGCTGGGGCGACGCAGGCGTGAGGCCGAGTTTCGGCGAAACGGGGATGAGCTCATGGCTAAAAAGAAGAAGGCGGCAAGCAAGCCCAGGAAAGCGCTGAAGAAAAAGAAGAAGGTTGCGCCGCCGAAAGCGGCGAAGAAGACGGCGAAGAAGAAAGCGGCCGGCAGCAAGGCGCGTGCCAAGGTGAGCAAGGCTCCGGCGCGGCGGGTGCGGGTTGAACCGTCGTCGGGGACGGTCTCCAGTTCCCTGGATCCCAAGCTGGCAGGACGTCTGCAATTGCGGGACAGCGGGCGGCGACTGCGGCGGGAGCAGATCGGCGACCTGCAAGGCATCAGCCTGGAAGACCGGGCCGATTCGGAAAGCGTAGGCGAACTGCTGGAAGAGGGACAAGCCCTGGAAGCCGAGGCGGTGCAAGGAGTTGAGGACGCGCTGGACGCGGATCAGGGCGAAGTGCGCACGCATGAGGTTCCGGAGGACGACGTTCCCGAGGAGTATCTGGACAAGGACTGAAGCGGTCCGCTCGCGCCCAAGAAGGCGGTACGAAGTTGAATCTGGAACTCAGCGAAGAGCAGAAATTACTGCAGAAGTCGGTCCGCGAATTCGCGGAATCGGAAGTGAAACCGCGGGCGCGCGAACTGGATGAGACGGGCCATTTCCCGCGCGACCTGTTTGCAAAAGCGGCCGAGCTGGGGCTGACCGGTGTGGCGCTGCCGGAAGCGGAAGGCGGCGCGGGTTTCGACCACATTTCCTACACCATCGTGATTGAAGAGATCTCGCGGTGCTGCGCTTCGACGGGCGTGATTCTCTCCGTGCAGAATTCGCTCTATTGCGATCCCCTTCACCGATTCGGCAGCGCGGAGCAAAAAAAGAAGTTTTTGCTGCCTTTCGCGCGGGGCGAAAAGATCGGCTGCTACGCGCTGACCGAACCGCAGGCCGGTTCCAACGCGGCGGCGCTGCAGACCAAGGCCGTGCGGCGCGGCGATTCCTACGTCCTGAACGGGACCAAGGCCTGGATCACCAACGGCGGGGCGGCGGATGCGGCGATCGTCTATGCGAACACCGATCCGGCGAAGGGCGAAAAAGGAATCACCGCGATCGTGGTGGAGAAAGGAACGCCGGGATTCAAAATAGGCAAAGAGGAAAAGAAGCTGGGTATCAGCGCGACCGCTTGCAGCGAACTGGTGTTCACGGATTGCGAAGTTCCGGTGACGAACCGCATCGGCAACGAAGGCGAGGGCTACAAAGTGGCGCTCTCGACCCTGGATGGCGGACGGATTGGGATTGCCGCGCAAGCGACGGGCATCGCGCAAGGCGCGTTCGAAGCCGCGCTGAAGTACTCCCAGGAACGGCTGGCGTTTGGGCATCCGATATCGCAGTTCCAGGCCATTCAGTTCATGCTGGCGGACATGGCCACGGAGATCGACGCGGCGCGGCTGCTGATCCGCAAGGCGGCATGGAAGCAGGACACGGGCGCGCGCTTCAGCATGGACGCGGCGACGGCGAAACTCTTCGCCAGCGAGATGGCCACCAGGGTGGCGCACAAGGCGATCCAGGTACACGGGGGAAACGGCTACAGCCGCGAGTACCCGGTGGAGCGTGCCTACCGCGACGCGCGTATCACGGAAATTTACGAAGGCACCAGCGAAATTCAGCGGCTGGTGATTGCTTCGTGGGCACTGCGCTCGTGAGCGCGGGCGGCGCGTAGTATTCTGAATTCGTGCTGGATTTCGATTCCCTTCTCCCGTTCGATTCCGCAAACGACGAGGACTTTTTTTCGGCGTTGCCGCCATTCGCCGGGGTATGCCTGATCGAGGGCAAAACCCCTTCGGCGGAGCCGCTGTTCATCCGCACCCAGGACATGCGGAGGCGGCTGCAGCGCCTGCTGGGCCGGCCGGATGCCGGCAGCAAGCGCCTGAACCTGCGGGAGTTTGCCGGGCAGGTGCGCTATCGGGTGACCGCGTCCGCCTTCGAACAGACGCTGGCCTATTACCAGCATGCGAAACAGATTTTCCCGAAGCGTTACCGCGACATGCTGCGAATGCGCCCGCCCGCAGTGTTGAAGGTGAATCTGCAGAATCCCTATCCCCGCTGCTACCCCTCGCGGCGCATCGCGGTGGACGCGAGCGGCGAGCCCGCGGGCGGCGTGTATTTCGGGCCGTTTCCTTCGCGGCGCGCGGCAGAGGCATTCGCCGAGGGCGTGCTGGATTTTTTCAAGGTGCGGCGCTGCCGCATCAAGATCCTGCGGGATCCGGCTTTTCCCGGCTGCATCTATTCGGAAATGAAGATGTGCCTGGCGCCGTGCTTCGGAGGCTGCAGCAAAGAAGAGTACGCGAGCGAAGTGGCCCGGCTGGTGGCCTTCCTGGAGTCTGGCGGCGGTTCGCTGCGCGCGGAATTCGAAAATGAACGCGCGCGGGCCAGTGAAGGTCTGCAATTCGAATTGGCTGCGGCCTTCCACAAGAAGATCGAGAAGCTGGATGGGGCGCTGCGCGGGCAGCCGGAACTGACGCGGCGTATCCAGGACCTGCAAGCGGTGATCCTGCAGCGCGCCAATGGCGAGCAGGCCATCGCGGCGTACGCGGTGCGACGCGGCATGATCGATGATGCGCCGCTGGAGATTCACTTTGGCGAAATCGCCGGGCAGCCGCGCTCGGCCGAGCAATTCTTTCGGGAATACCTGGAGAAGAAGCCGGCGCGGCGCGCGGGCAATAGCGAAGAATTGAGCGAACACCTCTGGCTCCTGGCGCGCTGGTACTACGGGAATCCGCGACAGGGCGAGATATTTTTTCTCGAAAAAGATTGGCCGTACCGCAAAATGATGCGAGCGTGCTCGCGGCTGCTGGCGCCGCCGGAGGATGGCAAACCGCAGAATCCTGCTTCCTGAGGTTGCGCGGCCGGTTTCCACCGTTTGCTATACTGCAAAAATATTCAGGAGTCATAAATGACCGAGAAGGCAACACGCCAGGGCACGGAATCGTACGCGCGGCGCTTCCTGGGGAAGGCCGCGGATGGTCACTTTCGCGAAACCCAGGGGCTGGTTTTCTCTTCGCTGGGGATCGGGACGTACCTGGGCCAACCGGACGAGCGAACCGACGCGGCCTACGCGGACGCGGTGGTGGCCGCGGTGGAAAATGGAATCAACGTCATCGACGCGGCGATCAACTATCGCTTTCAACGCAGCGAACGCAGCATCGGTGCGGCGCTGGTGCGACTGGAAGAAAAAGGCTTCTCGCGCGAAGAGCTGGTACTGTGCACGAAGGCAGGTTATCTGACGCCGGACGGCAAGATGCCGTCCGATCCCAACCGGTATTTCTTCGAGGAGTACATCCAGCGCGGAGTTTTCTCGGCCAAGGAAATTGCCGGCGGCAGCCATTGCATGGCGCCTCGTTTTCTGGAGGACCAACTGGCCCGCAGCCTGGCAAACCTGGGCACGGACTGCGTGGACGTGTTCTACCTGCACAATCCGGAAACACAATTGGCCGAGATGCCGCCGGCGGCGTTTCTGGCGCGGGTGCGCGCCGCATTTGAGTTCCTGGAAAAGACCTGTGCCAAGGGCAAGATCGGCTTCTACGGAATGGCCACGTGGAACGGCTTCCGCGAAGAGGGCGGGATGTCGCTGCCGGACATCGCGGAGATCGCGCGCGAAGTCGGCGGCCAAGGGCACCACTTCCGCTTCGTGCAGCTGCCTTTCAACCTGGCGATGACCGAGGCGCTGACCCTGGGCAATCAACACCTGAACGGCAAGGCGCTGACCATGATGGAAGCCGCGAGCGAATTGGGAATTACTCTGATTGGCAGCGCGTCTCTGCTGCAAGGACAGGTGGCGTCGAATCTGCCGCCGTTCGTCGGAGAGGCGCTGGGACTCGAGAGCGACGCGGAACGCGCGCTGCAATTTGCCAGGTCGTCTCCGGGCATCGCCACCGCGCTGGTGGGGATGTCGAGCGAACAGCACGTGCACAGCAATACCAAGCTGGTACGGGTGCCGCCGGCCACGATGGACCAGTTTTCGCTGTTGTTTTCGCGCGGGCAGTCGGCCTGAAGGCAGGTTGCGTGCCGGGTCGCGAGCAAGCTGCCCGGAACGTTCAGGCCGCGGTCGCCACGAAGTCCCGAATCGCCTGCCCCAGTTCGTCAAGTTTCCCGGCAAAAAAATGATCCACCCCGGGAATCACCACAAAACGATTCTCGCCCGGCAGCGCTGCCACCACGCGGCGCGCTTTTTCGACGTCGCCGAATTCATCGTTCTCGCCGTGAACGAATAGTTTGCTCTTGGCGCAACCGGCCAGATACGAAAAATCGGAGTGATTCACGGGTATGCCGATACCGATCAGCCGCTGGACGCGCGGCTCTTCGCAACCCACGCGCAATCCCACCCACGAACCAAAGCTGAATCCTGCCAGCAAGAGAGAGGCTTGCGGGAATTCCGTCGCGAGATAAGCGAGAGCGGCGCGCACGTCGTCGCGTTCCCCGGCACCGCGGTCGTGCCGGCCTTCGCTCCGGCCGGCCCCGCGAAAATTGAATCGCAGCACGGCGCAGCCGAGCGAATCGAGCGCCTTGGCGGCCTGATACACGACTTTGTTGTGTAACGTGCCGCCGAAGAGTGGATGAGGATGACAGACCACGGCCGCGATTCGCGGAGCGGCACCGCCTGGCGTCCAAAGGACGGCTTCCAGCTTTCCGGTGGGGCCATCCAGGAAGAAATTCCTTGAATCGTGGGCAGCGCTCATGCGCAGACAGTTTACACGATGCGACCAGGGCTTCCGGTCAAGCCGGTTTCTTGCGCACGGTCACCCACAGCGAGTCGCTCTGCGATTCCATCTCGACCGCGGTGACTTCGGTTTCCCACTCGCCGCTGCCGGACCACGGCGCTTCGCCCTCCGCAGGAAAGGAGACCAGCAAACTGTCGCCCGAGCTGTACACCCGGTTCGTGAGGAACTTCAATTTTTCGGGCGACACTTCGACGGTCATCGTTTCTTCATGCCACGGCACATGTTTGGGGCGTACCCGAATGGGCAAAGAGACGCGGCGGCCGGTTCCGTTATGCACGGCATTCCCGTTTGCGATTCCGCTGGAAGCGACGACCGCTTTGCCGGCTCCGTTGCGTTGCGGCTGCCCGTGCGGAACGCCTTCAAATTGCAGCGCGATATTCCAGCGCGGCGGCGGAGGAGCGAGCGGCGATTCGGGTTCGGTTTGCGGAACGGGCGGCCGCTCCACGCAACGTACCACGCGCGCAAGCGTTTCCACTTGGGTGCCTGCGGCCGCGGGGTCAAAAGGAACAGTGACCCACAAAGGATGACCAAGCGGGTGGACTCTGCCGCAGGCGAGCAATAAACCACCGCGGGAAATATTGACGGTCTCGCAGCGTTCGGTCTGCTGCCCCAGGGGCGCGGACCAGCGCAACCGGGCCGAGAGGCGCAAGCGTACACGGGGATGAAGGCGGGGCTGCATGGCAGCAACGCAAAGCAAACGGAAAAGGCCGGGTCAGCGCGGAGTATAGTCCCGGAAAAAGTTGCGGGGCAATGGTACGTACTGGAACGTGTGTTTTGCTTGGCATCACAAGCAAGGCGGACCGAGCGGCGAAAGCCCCGAACACAGAAATAGCCGCATTTTTAGCGGGTTTCGTGGAGCATTAGCAACCTTGCAAAAATCGTGTAAGGGGAGTACTAGAGCTAAATTTTTCGCATTTGGCATTGCGGATGGCTCGCAGGAGGTGATAGCGTTTTGCAGTTTTTGGGGAGTGCGAGTGCAAATGTCCGACGGAGCCGACCGCCGCGAAGCCCGCCGTTTCAATATGACTCTGCCGATGCGTGTGCTTTCGCGCGATTCCCATTCGCCGGAACTGAAGGCGCACACCCGGGACGTCAGTTACCGCGGTCTCTATTTCCTGGCCGAGGCCGAATTCAAACTCGGCAGCCCAATCGAATTCGTAATTACGCTGCCGCAGCAGGTCACGCAATCGAATGACGTGAACATCCGCTGCCAGGGGCAAGTGGTGCGTGTCGAAGCCACCAACAACGGCAAGATGGGCATCGCCGCGCGCATCGAGCGCTACGAATTTCTGCACGCCGCCGCATAGCCCGCATATTTCTCCCTTTCCCGGCAAGCGAGTAGAATCTAGCCGAGGCCGAACGTATTCCATGGGGAGGGTGCGGTGTATCACTACGATCCGAACATCGCTCTCGAAGAGCTAAAAGAAGATGCGCTGCTGCCGCACCCGGTGAAGTTGCGGGACATGATCCTGCGCAATCAGCACGACGCACAGGAGGCGCAGCTGCTGAACCACGATTTTCAGGAATACCTGGCGCGCTTCGGCGAACTGCAAAAGGCGGCGCGCGGCATCCTGGAGCGGCTGGCGACGGGAACGAAGCGCACCGTATGAGCTACTTGGTCCGCCATCCGTGAACCGCAAACCGCGCGTCCTGCTGCTCTCGGTATCATCCGGCGCGGGCCACGTCCGGGCGGCACAAGCTCTGGAAAAAGCGTTCGGCACGCGCGGCGACTGCGTGGTCGAGCACGTGGACGCCATTCAGTACGTCAGCAAGCTTTTCCAGAATATCTACGACAAAGCCTACATATCGATGGTACGGCGGGCGCCGGACCTGATGGGCGTGCTGTATGACCGCACCGACGAGCCCTGGCGCCACCCGCGGCGGCGGCTCGCGCTGGATCGCTTGAACGCGCAGCCCATGATTCGTTTGCTGAAACGCGTACAGCCCGACCTGTGCATCGCCACGCATTTTCTTCCCGCGGAAATTATTGCGTGGCTGATCGCCGGGAAAAAGCTGCTCGCTAAGAATGCCATCGTGATCACGGATTATGACGTTCACGCGATGTGGTTGTGCCGCACCGTGAGCCGTTACTTTGTGGCCATCCCGGAAGCTGCCGAGTATCTCGCCGGCATCGGCGTGCCACGAGAGATCTTGCGGGTGACGGGCATCCCCATCGATCCGGTTTTCGCGCAGCCCGTGGAACGCGCCGCGGCACGCGCGGCCTTGCAGTTGGATGCCGCCGCACCCGTGCTCCTGCTGGCAGCAGGCGGCTATGGCGTGGGTCCAATGGAGCAATTGGTGCAGGACTTGCTTGCGCTGAAACGACCCTGGCAACTGGTGGCGATCGCCGGAAAATCGGAAAAAATGAAGAAGCGGCTGGACGAAATTGCGCGAGCCGCCGGAGGCTTCGGCGCTGCCGGCTCCGCGCGGCTGGTTCCCGTGGGTTTCACGACGCAAATGGACGAATACATGGCCGCGGCGAACTTGCTGGTCGGCAAGGCCGGCGGGCTGACCACTTCGGAGGCGCTCGCGCGAGCTCTGCCCATGGCCCTGATCGAGCCTATTCCCGGTCAGGAGTTCCGCAACGCCGACCACTTGCTCGAAGCCGGCGCCGCGATTCGCTGCAACAATCTGCCCGCGGCTGCCTGGAAAATCGCGCAATTGCTGGACGACCCCGCGCGCCTGAAGCGCATGAGCGACGCGGCCGCGCGGATGGCCCATCCGAACGCTGCGGCGGACATCGCGGAGGACGCACTGCGCCTGCTACACTGATTGTTTGCGGAGGGCGCGACGTTTTTTGGAAGCGCCGTGCCCGCGAGCTACCTACAGCCATGCGACGCCATACGCTGATGATCGACGCCGACGATACGTTGTGGGAGAACAACGTATTCTTCGAAAAGCTGATCGAGGATTTCATCACCCTGGTGGAGCCCTACGGCTACGCACGCGCCTACATCCGGCACATTCTGAACGAAACAGAGCGGAAGAACATCCGGCAGTACGGCTATGGTGTGCGCAGCTTCGGCCGCTCGCTGGAGGAAACGTATCTGAAACTCTCCGACCAGATGGCCAAGCGGGAAACGTTGGCGGAAATCCACCGGCGGGTGATCGATCTGGAGAGCACCCCGCCCAAAATTCTCGATGGCGTGCCGGAAACGCTGGCGTACCTGACGGAACGCCACCGGCTGATTCTTTTCACCAAAGGGGAGCCCGCGGAGCAGTCCGCCAAGGTGCAGCGCTCGGGGTTACAGGGTTTTTTTGAGGCCATTGAAATCGTTCCGGAAAAGGACACGGTCACCTACACCGGGCTGGTGAACAAGCACAAAATCGTGAAGACACACGGCTGGATGATCGGCAACAGCCCCCGCAGCGACATCAATCCGGCGATGAAGGTCGGCTTGAACGCGGTATACATTCCGCACCAGCACACCTGGCAACTCGAGCACGAACCGGTGGTCGCAGGCTCGGGGAAACTGGTCATCCTGCCTGCGTTCCGCGAACTCCGGGGACATTTCTAGCATGAGCGCCTGGCGCGGGACGTGGATCAACCTGTTGGCATTCGTCCTCGCCAATACCCTGCTTGCCGCGCCGCAACACGGGGTGGTCAAGGAAACCTACGGCGGCCGGGAAGTCATCGTCTTTGTTCCTTCGAAACTCCCTGCCAGGGGCGCGCGTGCGCTGGTGGTGGTGTTGCACGGCGGCATGGGCAACGCTTCCCGCATCGAGAATGGACAGTCGGAGCACCCGCTGAATATGGACGAGGCGGCGGAAAAATACGGCTTCGTGGTCGCTTACCTGAACGGCAGCAAAGCCGCGCGCGCGTTCTCCGAAGAACAAAAGGCCTGGAACGCGGGCGGCGGCTGTTGCGGACTGCCGGCGCGCGAGAATGTGGACGACGTCGGATACATCCGCGACACGGTGCAACTTCTCGGTGAGAAGTATGGAATTGACCCCAAGCGCGTGTTCGGCCTGGGGCATTCGAACGGCGCGCTGATGACGCAACGCGTCGTCTGTGAAGCCGGCATCTACGCCGCGGCCGTGCCCATCTCCGGCCCGTTGAATCTGACGGTGACGCGGTGCCCGGCGGCGGCGGGCCGCCGCATTCTGGCCATTCATGGGGCCGACGACCAAAACGTGCCGGTTGCGGGCGGCTACGGCAGCAAAGGCATCTCCAACGCGCATTTCGAATCGGAAGAACACAGCCGGCAGGTCTTTACCGCTTCGGAAGCTGCCTATACGATCCTCATCGTGCCCAACGCCGATCACCGGCCCGAACACATCGAAGAACAGCTACAACGCACCGAGCATGTCACGATTGCGGAAAAAGCCGCGCAGTTTTTTGGACTAACCAAGCCCGCAAACTGAATCGTTACTTACCGCTCATGAGAAACAGTTCCTGATGCCCGCCCGTCCGCGCATACACGATCATGGAAAGATCGCGCGCGACGTCATAGGCATTTCCGCCCGCCACCAATGGGAAGGAAAACGGCAGCTTCGTGGCGACTTGCGGCGCTCCCACGGGTTTCCCATCGGCCCAGTTTTGCCGGTAGATCGTGACGTCGCCGCTGCCCGGCTGCACAAAAAGAAACGATTTACCGTCCGAAGCGATGCTTGCTCCGAACGTGGTGATTCCCGGGACCATCAGGGTGCATTCGTGGCTCTGCAGTCCGTAGGAATAGAGGCCTCGTTTGGGCCCCCCCGGAAGCACACCAAGCAGATATCGCCTATCAGGCGACGCGTCGAACGCAAAACCGCATCCATCCGTGACTTTCTGCGGGCTCCCGCCGTCCAGGCTTTCGGTCCAGATGCTCTGTACGATATTCGGATTGCGTACCAGCGTGTTCAGGTACACGCTCTTCTGGTCGGCGCCAAATATGACGGCTTGCAGGGATACACCTTCCCAGGTCAGACTCCGCAGGCCGCTGCCGTCCGCGCCCACGACATACGCCAGGGTCGGTCCGTTGGCTTGATCCGAGGTGAAAAGAATCTGGCTATTGTCAAAAGACCAGTTGCCGGTCGCCAGGCTGGTGCCCTGCGCGATCCTGATTTTGTGACTGCCGTCTACATTGGCGACCCACAATTCGTTACGGTCGCTCGCCGGCATCGTGATGTACATCACTCGCTTTGCATCCCGCGAGAGCGAGGGTTGCGTCGCATTCTCCGCCGCGATGTCCACGGGCTCCCGGGTCTTCAGGTTGTAGGCGGTTAGAAGCCCGGTGGACTTGCCGTTGACGAAGTAGATCCCCTTGCCCGTCGAATCGTACATCGGCGATTCGTCGGGCCCGGGCCCGAAGGTTACTTGCGTCAGCGAACGATCCCGCAAGGTGAACTTCCAGATATTCGTCAATCCGTTTACCGTGCGGCTCATCAGCACGCTGGCTCCCGGCACCTCCCAGACTGCGCCGGAGACGTTGGCTGGTACCACGCCCAGATCTTCCGCCGTCTGTTTGTTGAGATCGGCATCCCACGCCCGGAACCTCTCCACGGTGGAGACACTGTCCGCCGACAAGACCAGCAAATGGCTGCCATCCGGAAAAGGCAGCATGCGCGAGATGGCGGCCACCGAGGTGTCCTGCAAGGTGAACACCTTCTCTTCACCTAAGCCGTCGCGATGGGCACGGTAAATCTCGTGTGTGCCCGGGCGGGTGTAATAAATGAAATTGCCGTCCGGGGAGCCAACCACCGACCGGCCGGCGGCGAGGCGGCGCGGGCTCCCGCCCAGGGTCGGAACGGCCCAACATTCGTTCTGGCCAAACTGACGGGTGTAATAGACCTCGGTTCCGTCGGCGGAGAAACTGGCGGTAGTTTTGTCACCCTCGTCGCTGGTCAGCTGCAGCGGCTCGCCACCCGACGCCAACATGACAAAAACCTGGCCCACGCCTTGCACGGGAGAGACGAAGGCCACCGTGTGCGCGTCAGGCGAGAGCCTGGCAAAATGCATGGGCTTATCCCAGTGGCTGAGTTGCGTGATCTTCTGCGGTCCAGTCTGCGTTTTTCCGCCGGCGCCGAAGTGATACGCGGCAAAGCCGACCGCGGCCAGGGCCACTACCGCGGCTGCGACCAGGAGCCAAGTCTTGCTCTTTCCACTTGCGGCCGGGGTAAGCGCCGAGCCGCTCGTCGCGTGCGCGCCGCTCGCCGCACTGCCGCCCGAGTCCACGCTCGCAGGCACACTGCTCGAACTCGAAACCGCCAGCCGCCCCGAATCCGTATCGCGCCGCAGCCGTTTCAGGTCCGTCAGAATGTCCGCCGCGGAGCGGTACCGCAGCTCGCGGTCCTTCTCCATCGCCTTGTTCAGAATGTCTTCCAGCTTCGCCGGCAGCTCGGGGTTCAGCTTCAGCGGCGTGACGAACGCGCGGTTGAGAATCGCTTCGGAAATGACCCCGCTGGTCTCGCCGCGGAACGGCAGCGCCCCAGTCGCCATCTCATAGAGCACCACGCCGAAAGAAAAGAGATCGGAGCGGCCGTCCAGTTCCTTGCCCCGCACCTGTTCCGGCGACATGTAAGCGACGGTGCCCAGCGTGCTGCCCGGGCTCGTCAATTGATCCGAATCCACGGTTTGGGTCGCGGACATTTCGGGGCCGGACCTGGCCGCTACCTTCGCCAAACCGAAATCCAGAATTTTGGCGTGCCCCCGGTCGGTAACGAAGATATTCGCCGGCTTGATATCCCGGTGCACGATGCCCTTGCTGTGCGCCGCGTCCAGCGCCTCCGCGATCTCCATGCCAAGCGAAAGCAGGGCCTCCAGTTCCAGCGGCCGCCCATTGATGCGATGCTTCAGCGTTTCCCCTTCCAGCAGCTCCATCGCAATGTACGCGGTGCCGTCCTGGTCGCCAATGTCGTAGATGGTGCAGATGTTCGGATGGTTCAGCGCGGAGGCCGCCTGCGCTTCGCGCTGGAAGCGCGCCAGCGCCTGCGGGTCCCTGGCCACATTGTCGGGAAGAAACTTCAGCGCCACGAAACGGTGCAGCCGCGTGTCTTCGGCCTTATAGACCACTCCCATCCCCCCGCCGCCAAGTTTCTGGAGGATGTGGTAATGAGAAAAAGTCTGTCCAATCAAGGAATCGCTGCCGGGCATGCGCGTGTATCTTAGGTCGCACTACATGCCAAGTCAACGCAACGGGTGAATGTGGGCTAAGCCGTAATGATGCGAATGACCTGATCGATGTCGCGCTCGTTGTTGTAGAGATAGGGCGAAACGCGAATCTTGCCTTCGCGCAGGCTCAGTATGACGTTCTGCTCGCGCAGCCGGTCATACAACTCTTTGGTCTTCTCGGGCGTGCGCGCTTGAAAGCAGCCATAGGGGCCGCGCCTGGCACGGTTCCGCGGGCTCGCCGCCACGCAACGGTCGGCCGGCAGCCGCGCGAACAACTGTTCGATTAAAGCGTGATTGTGTTCCGCGATTTTTTCGATGCCGGCGCGCAACACCAATTCAAGTCCGGCTTCCATCGCCGCCAGGTTGAAGTAGTTGGCGGTCTCCGCGGCGTCCCAGCGGCGGCCTGCCAGCGCGGGCTTGGGCGCGGCAAAGGCCATCGCCGCGAAATTGTCGGCGCCTTCCGCAGCCATCCAGTAGAACGGCCCCGGGCGCATCTTCGCGATGTGCTCGCGCTTGGCCCAGAAGAAGCCCGTGCCAAAGGGACCCAGCAGCCATTTGTAGCCGGCGCTCACCACAAAATCTGCGCCCGCGGTCTTCACATCAAACGGCACCGCGCCCACTCCCTGGCTGGCATCCAGCAGCAGCAGCGTCCCCTGTTTGTGGCAAGCGGCCGCAAGCCTCGCTGCGTCCAGGAAAACGCCGTTGTCGAAACGCACCAGGCTTACCGAGACCAACCGCGTCCGCGGCGTCAGCGCCGCGATGAAATCATCCGCCGTGTGGAATGCGCCCGCAGGCTGCACAACCCTGAGCTTGATGCCCTCGCGCTCCTCCATCGGCTTCCACGTCGTGTACTGCAATGGAAATTCGCCGCTGGCGGTGAGCACTTCGTCGCCCGCTTTCCAATCGAGCCCGTAGGCCACTGCTGCGGTGCCGGTGCTGGCGCCGGTCGTTAGGGCGATTTCTTCCGCGGGCGCGCCAATCACCTTGCCGATCAGCGCGCGTACCCGGTTCGGTACATCGAAAAAGGCCGTATCCGGAATGCGCTGCGGGAATTTCTTCCACTCGATCGCCTCTTGTAGCGCCTTGATCGCCACCTTCGGAATCGGGCTCTGGCCCGCGAGGTTCAAGTAGGTCACGCCTTCGAATTCGTGCCACTCATTCCGCCAGTCCACTGAGGACATTGCCGCTGTCGCCATGCGCCACCCCCGCCGCTCTGCGCTCCGCTGCTCACCATGTTTTCGGCTCGACGGCCCGCCCTCAAGAGCCAATTTGGGCACTGCCGTTTCCGTTGCCGCGCGTTAGAGTCTTGGCACTGTCGAGGGACCTATGACCACAACTTCCTGGCCGAAAATCGCGGTTGTTGGAGCCGGCGCCGTCGGCGGCTACTTTGGCGGCATGCTGGCTCGCGCTGGAGCGCCCGTTGTGCTCATCGGCCGCCCGGCTTTCGCCGAAGCGGTGAATCGCGAGGGCCTTTTGCTGGATACCACTACGTTTCGCGAACACATCCGCGCTCAGGCTTCCGCCGAGCTTTCGGCGGCGCGCGGGGCTGAACTGGTCCTCTTCTGTGTGAAGACCACGGACACGGCTTCCACCGCGCGCGAGCTCGCAGGCATCGTCGCGCCGGGCGCGGTAATCGTCTCGCTGCAGAACGGTGTGGACAACGCCGAGCAGATCGCCGCCGCCTCGGGATTGCACGCGCTTCCCGCGGCGGTTTACGTCGCAGCGTCGGTGCCGGCTCCGGGAACGGTCAAGCATGGGGGCCGCGGCGATCTGGTGCTCGGCCCGCCGAGCGACACCACGCGGCGCATTGCGTCGCTATTCGAACAAGCCGGCGTTCCGGTCAGGATTTCAGAAAATATTTCCGGTGAGCTTTGGACCAAGTTCACGGGAAACTGCGGCATGAATGCCGTGTCCGCGCTTGGACAGATCACCTACGGCAATATCGCCGCCAGCGCCGAGGCTCGCCAGCTTGTCGAACGGCTGACATACGAGGTGCTCGCCGTAGCGAGCGCCGCCGGGATCGTCTTGCCGGCGTTTGCCGACCCGCAAGCCGCATTCGCGATGAGCATGAAAATCGCGGCACAGCTTACAAACACCTACAGCTCCACGGCCCAGGACATGGCGCGCCGCAAGAAAACGGAAATCGACTCGTTGAACGGGTACATCGTGCGCAAAGGCCGCGAGCTCGGTGTTCCCACGCCCATCAATGAAACCGTCTTCACGCTGGTGAAACTCGCGGAAGCCTCATTCTGAGGGCACTACTCGCGCGGGGCGCGGAATGGAATGTGCACGATCGCTTCCAGGTCCAGCGGCTCGCCGTTGCGTTCCGCGGGCCGAAACTTCCATTGCGCCAGCGCCCTCACCGCGTTGGCATCCAGTTGCTCGTCGATTCCCTTCACCACCTGGATGCTATCCACTGAGCCGTCGCGACGGATCACTGCGTATAGAATCACTTCGCCTTCCACGTGTTCCGCCGCCAGTGTCGGCGGATATTTCGGGTCCACCTTGCGCACGGGAGAGGGCTCGGCGATTTCGCCGGTGGCCGCGGCCAGGGGATTCGCCGTGGGAGAACGCAGCTCCGCAAAATTCAGGATCCAGCTGCCGGTTGCGCTGTTCAGATTGGGCATGTTCACGTTCAGCGAGTAGACGCGGCGGCGGGCGAAAATCGCTTCCGGCTTCGCGTCCGGAGCCAGCGTGGAAAAATTGGGAGGCGCCGTTCGAACCGGCGGCGGTTCATCGGCTTTGCTCATTTCCGCGCGCGAGTAGGAAGGCTTGGAAGAAGGCAGCGCCAGCTTGCCGGAACCGACGCCGGAAATTGTGCTGGCACTCTTAGGAGAGCCGCCGGTGATGCTGACGCCGGTGGAATTCCCCGCTCCGCCCGCGCCGGCGGCGCCACCGGGATGATCGCCGCCAGCGTTACCAGCACCGCTGGCATTTGCCGTTCCGCCTGGAACCCCCGGCTTCGTACCTTCCGGCGAGATCGTGACGCGCGCGGCGAGATTCCCGTTTGGCGGGGCCATTGGCGCAGGCGGACCGGGCGTGGCCGAGAGCGCAATCAAGGTCTGTGCGCCGCCGTTCGGTGACGTAAGTTGCCCATTCGCCACATCCGGCGCAGGCTCGGCCGCACCGTCTTGTTTGCGTGCAGCCACGCGTGGCGCCGACGCCGCGTTGATCTCCAGTTTCGGCTTCTCGGGGCCGGAGGTGGTCGCTAGCAAGGGCACATCCGATGCCTGCTGCGTCGCCTGCATCTCCGGCGCCGGCGCATTCGGGTCCGCCGCGATGCGCTTTTGCTTTGGCGGCCGCAATTTTTTCAGCGCCGCCTGGCTAATCTCCAGTTTTGGCCGCGCCGGCGCGTCCGATTGCGCCAACTGCACAACGTTCGGCAGATCTGGCAGAAATTGCGGCGCAACGTCCGGCGCTTTCGGGTTGATCAGCGTTTGCCGCGGATGATTGGGACGGGTGGGGTCGGTGAAGATGCGCTGCCGGGGATGAAAGGCATCAGCCCCTTCAGGCGCCGGCGGCTGGTTGGGCTTGCCGCGGGGACTGGGCTTGGCCTTCGCGGCGGGCAGGTCAATCAGCGGGAAGTCTTCCACCGGGCCTGACCACACCAATTGTTGATTATCGAAGGCGTGGTTGCGGCGCGGCGCCGAAAACTGCGGAAACGGGAACAGCACCACGGCCAGGTGCCAGAGCGCGGCCGCGAGCAGCGCGCGGCGCGGGATCTTGTTCTCAATCCACGCGTCGCGGAAATAGCTATTGGTCAGAAAATCCTTGGGTACGCGAACGAAGTGAAACAGCTCGGCAAGGTTACTCCAGAAGCCGGCGTGAAAATCGCCCCAGCCGATGCGCAGTGCCGGCTCGGTATCGCCGCGCAATTCGACCGCGGGCGCCCAGGAAGGCGTCTGGCCGAGGAGGTCGAACGGATTGTTGGCTTCGTGCGCGGCCATGCAAACCTTGATTATAACGCCCCAGCCCGGCGATTCCGGCAGGGGGATTTGCGCGAGGGCGGGGGCAGCGGCGCTGGAGCAAATTAGAGTAGATGAGTTGGACGCGGCGAAAGTTGTTCCGGCTTTGCGCCCCGGGCGCAGGAAAAAACCTTACGCCAGGCGGTAGAAGCTCAGCGCCGCATCGCCCTGGCGCAGTTCGCGCACGCGCTGCAGGCGGCCGAAGACGGCGGCGAGAGTGACGCTCTTGCGATGTTCGGCAACGACGATGGACTCCTCCGCGATCAGGGCGGACTCGGCCAGCACGCCCAGCACCAGTTCGTATTGCTGCTCCAGCGCGTATGGTGGGTCAAGAAACACGAAATCGAATGGCCGCGCTTTTTCGCGAGCGAGCGCGGCGAGACTCGCGGAGACGTCGCCGGAGATGACCCGGGTGTGCGAGGAAATTTCGAGGGACGCAATATTCTCTCGAATCAGACGCACCGCCGGCGCGTGATTCTCGACCAGCACCACGCTAGCGGCGCCGCGGCTGACCGCTTCAATACCGATGGCACCGGTTCCGGCGAAAAGGTCGAGGAAGCGGGAACCACCCACGGCCGCTCCCAGAACGTTGAACAGAGTTTCGCGCAGCCGGTCGCTCGTGGGCCGCAGCGCCAGACCTTTCAGCGATTTCAGCTGGCGCGAACGAAAAGTGCCGGCGATCACGCGCATCTCTTCAGCCCACCCGCGCCAGGTGATAGCGGCGCTGCCATAGCGGAGGCAACGCACGCAGGGTTTGCAGCAGCTCCGGCTTGCGCGCTTCGTCTTCCGCCAGAGCGAAGGCTTCCTTGCGCGCGGTCTCCAGGAATTCGCGGTCGCGCAGCGGATTGGCCACATGAAAGCCCATTTCGCCGGATTGGCGCGTTCCAAAAAATTCTCCGGGCCCGCGAATCTGCAGATCGGCTTCGGCGATTTCGAAGCCGTTGCTGGTGCGCACCATCGTCTCCAGGCGCGCGCGGGCTTCGTCGGTCATGCGCGGCGGAGCCACCAGGATGCAGTGAGACTTTGCCGCGCCTCGCCCGATGCGCCCGCGCAACTGGTGCAACTGGGAAAGGCCGAAGCGTTCCGCGTGCTCAACGACCATCACCGTTGCGTTGGGAACGTCCACACCGACTTCGATCACCGTCGTGGCGACGAGAATCTGTGTTTCATTCTTGCGGAAGGCCTGCATGACCGCGTCCTTCTCTTCGCTGGAAAGGCGGCCGTGCAGCAAGCCCAGTTTCAGCTTTGGGAACACGTGTTTCGAGAGGCGCTCAAACTCTTCCATGGCCGCCTTCAATTCCAGCTTCGATTCCTCGATGACCGGATACACCACGTACGCCTGGTGCCCCTCCGCAACTTCGCGGCGAATGAATTCCCAGACGCCGGCGAGATGTTGCTGTGTGGTCATGCGCGTCTGGATCGGCGTTCGTCCGGGCGGCAGTTCATCCAGCACGGAAACATCCAGGTCGCCATAGAGCGTGAGGGAAAGGGTTCGCGGAATCGGTGTGGCGGTCAGTACCAGCACGTGTGGTGCGTGCCCGTGCGAAGCCGCTTTGTCCATCAACTTCTTGCGCTGCAGCACGCCAAAGCGGTGCTGCTCATCAATGGCCACGAATCCCAGCCGGGCAAACGCCACGTTGTCTTCGATCAGCGCGTGCGTACCTACCACCAGCTGCGCTTCCCCGCCGGCGATGCGCTCGAGCGCAGCCGCTTTCTCGGAAGGTTTCATGCCACTGATGAGCAGTTCCGTCCTGTAGCCAGCCTTTTCGAGAATGCGCCGCGCGGAGAGAAAATGCTGCACCGCGAGAATTTCCGTCGGCGCCATCAGCGCGGTCTGGCAGCCATTCTCCATCGCAATCACGGCGGCTTGCAGCGCCACGATGGTCTTGCCGCTGCCGACGTCGCCCTGCAGCAGGCGGTTCATGGGCACCGGCTTTTCCAGATCGGCCGCGATTTCCGCCAGCACCCGCTTCTGCGCGGCCGTGGGTTTGAAAGGCAGCATGCGTTTGAGCGCTTCGCGCACGCGGTCCTCGCGCACCAGGAACGGCAGAGCGTTTTCCTTGCGGGCGACCTTGCGCTGCAAGGCCAGGCTCAGCTGGTAGAAGAAGAACTCCTCGAAGATCAGCCGCAGTTGCGCCGGCGAACGGAACTGGTTGAGCTCATCCACCGACTCGCCGGCCGGCGGGAAGTGGGTATAGACGATGGCCTCCCGGCGCGACGGAAATTTGTAGCGCGTGCGGACCGAAGGCGGCAGCAGGTCCGGCAGACGCTGGTCCACATGCTGCAGCGCGGCGTACATGGCGCGGCGAATCGGGCGAGTGCCAAAGGTGCCGATGGCTTCGTAAATCGGCACGATGCGGCCGACTTCCGTGGAGTCCTGCCCTTCGCCGCTCAACAGCTCGAATTGGGGATTAATCATCTCCACGCGCGCCGGGCGCAGCCGGTCAACCTCCGCTTTGCCATGGAGCACCAGAAGTTGTCCGGGCTTGAGGCGGCCTTCCAGATAACCGCCGTGAAAAAACTTGCAGGCCAGCGAACCCGAGTCATCCTGCACGAGCAAGTGATAGACCGCGTCGCGGCCGCGCATGCTGCGCACGGCCTGTCCGGAAGACACCCGCACGCGCAGGGTGAAAATGCCGTTCGGCCGCACATCCTTGATCTGTGAGAAATGAATGCGGTCTTCGTAGCGAAATGGCAGGTAGCCAATCAGGTCTTCCAGCGTGTGAATGCCGCGCTTGGCCAGAAGCTCCGCGCGCTGCGGGCCGACACCTTTGATCATCTGCACACTGGTTTGCAGGCCTTCGGGCATGAATATGAGTTATACCACCAGCGGCGGAGGCGTTGCCCAGGGTTGCCCGGTGTTGCCACGGTACTTCGGTTACTTGCGGCCACGGGCGGCGTATGACTAGAGTGGTGGTTCCGGAAACTGGGACAGGAGGAGTTCGTGGCCACAGTGCAGCTGACGAGCAGGGAAAAACGCGCGCTGATTTTGTGGGTACTGGCGGGCGTGCTGGGGCTGTGGTACGCGCACAGAAACTTCTTCAAGGCGTTTCCCGAAGCGTCCGTCAACTTCAAGGTGCCGCGAGAGGAAGCGCAGCGACGCGCCCGCGCGTTCGTGGAGGCACAAGGCCAGTCGCTTGAGGGCTATCGCGCAGTGATCGTTTTCGGCGTGGACGACAACGCCAAGACCTATCTGGAGCGCGAACTGGGGCTGCAGGAGGCCAACCGACTGATGGCCGGCGAGGTAAACGCCTGGCACTGGAATGTCCGCTTTTTCAAGCCGGAGCAGGAAGAAGAGTTTCGCGTGGCGGTCAGCCCGGAGGGCGCCATTGCCGGCTACCAGCACAAGATTCCGGAGGCGCGCGTCGGCACCAGCCCTTCGCGCGAAGAAGCGCAGACATCCGCACAGACCTTCTTGACCTCGCAACTAAAGAAAAACGCGAGGGACTGGGATTTCTTGCCGGAAGAGGCCAACTCGGAGAAAAAACCAAACCGGCTGGACTGGTCGTTCAGCTGGGAAAGACACGGCTTCAAGGCCAAAGACGCGCCGGAACGCCTGCAGATCGTGGTGCAGGGCGGCGTGGTGGGCGGCGCGCGCGAACAGCTGAAAGTACCGGAACAGTGGGAGCGCAGCTACGCGCATTTGCGCTCCACGAACATCTTTTACAACCAGGTTGCGCTCGTGCCGTACTTTCTGTTTTTCGGCGCGGCGCTTTGGCTCGGCATCGATTTCTGGCGCAAAGGGAAAACCACCTGGACGCTGGCGTTCCAGTTGGGCGCGCTGGTGACGGTCTTCCTGACCGCCATGAATCTGAACCGCTGGCCGCTGGAACTCTATGGCTACGACACCAATTCCACGTTCGGCAGCTTCACGCTCAATCAGATTCTAGGCGCTCTCGCGTTCGGCGTGCTGTCTGCACTGACCGTCACCCTGGTGCTTCCGGGAGGCGAAGCGCTTTATCGCGACGCTAAGCCGCACTTCCTCCGGCTGAAAAAGGCGCTGACCTGGCGCGGCGTACGCAGCAAGGAGTTCTTCTCCTCCTGCATCGTCGGTTTGTCGCTGGCCGCAGCGCACATGGGCTTTCTGGTGGCGTTCTATCTGATCGCCAACCATTTTGGTGCGTGGTCGCCGCAGGAAGTGAACTACGAGGATTCGGTGAGCACTGCGATTCCCTGGGTGAGCGGAATCGCCATCGGGCTGTTGGCGGCCACCAGCGAAGAGTTCCTGTTCCGGTTGTTCGCGATTCCCTTTCTGCAGCGTTTGACCAGATCGAACCTTCTCGCCGTCGTGCTTCCCGCGTTTTCCTGGGGCTTTCTGCACGCCGCCTACCCGAACGAGCCTCCGTATATCCGCGGCCTGGAAGTAGGGTTGATCGGCATCGTCGCCGGCATCGTGATGCTGCGCTGGGGCATCGTGGCGACGCTGGTCTGGCACTACACCGTGGACGCGGCCCTGGTGGGCCTGCTGCTGATCCGCTCCAGTAGTCTCTATTTCAAAATCTCGGGCGTGGTCGTGGGCCTGGCCGTCCTGCTTCCATTGGCCGTGAACATCACGGCCCGCTTGCGGCGCGGGGGATTTGAAGACGACGCGGACCTGCTGAACCAGGCGCCAGACCCGGTCGAGGAACACGCTCCTGCGACCACCCGGGCGGTCGCGGGAGCGGCCGCGCCAACCGCGCCGCTTTCTCAAGTTGCCGTTGCGTTTTTGGCCTTCTGCATTCTGGCCGGCGGCTTGGCGGCGTGGAAGCTGAAGCCCGAACACCTGGGCGACTATCTGAAGTTGCAAGTAAACCCCAAGGAAGCCAGGGCTATTTCGGCGAGCATCCTGAAGCAGCGCGGCGTGGACCCCGGCAACTACCGGACTGCGACGGTTTTCGTGGATGTGACCGACGGCGAAGTGAACGAATACCTGCGGGAAAAAATCGGGGTGCGTGCACTGAACGAAATTTACCGCGACAAAATTCCCGCTGCGCTGTGGGACACCCGTTTCTTTCGCGACGGCGACCCGGAGGAGTACTCCGTCGTGCTGCGTCCCGACGGTTCTCTGCACAGCATCCATCATGAGCTGGCCGAAAAGGCGCAAGGCGCTTCGCTCTCGCGCGAACAAGCGGTCGCGAAAGCCGAGGCCTTCCTGGTGGACACCAAGAAAGTGGACCTTTCGCAATGGGCACTGGTTGACTACAAAGCCGAAAAACGCCCAAATCGCGTAGACCACACGTTGAAGTACCAGTTCAGACAGGCGTTGGACGACCCCACCGCGACCGACGAGGCGCGGCATGCCTTTGCACGCATCGAACTGGCCGTGGTCGGCGATGAAGTGACCAACTACCGCACAACCATAAAGGTCCCGGACGAGTGGCTGCGCAAACACGAAGAAAAGTCCGCGCTGCGCACGATCCTTTCGTATTTCCCGCTGCTCTTCGCAGCGGGCCTGCTCATCACGGCTCTGGTATTTTTCCTCAGACAGGCGCGCAGCGAGCTGATGCGCGCGGTTCCCTGGACGCGCTTCACGGTATGGGCGGCGTTCGCGTTGGCTGGGTACGTCGCGGTCATACTCTGCGGAAACCGCTGGGCACAGGCCCTGAGCCAGTATCAGACGTCGATGCCGCTCAGATTCCTGCTCGGCGGCTTGGGTATTGGCGTACTGGTTGGCGCGGCGTTTTACTTCGGAGTGGTCCTGCTGCTCTTCGCGATGGCCTGGTTCTTCCTGAAACAGGCTTTTACCGAAGGCAAACTGCCCGGCTGGGGCGGTATGCCGCAAGAATACTATCGCGACGCTCTGCTGATCGGCCTCGGCGGGACCGCCGGCCTGATCGGCTTGGGTCGCGCGACCGAGTGGGCTTCGTCGCGCTGGCCCTCGGTGAAACAGAGCTTCGGCACGGTTTTCGGCGCGGACTACGACGCCGCGCTTCCCGCGGTTTCGATTCCCGGTCAGGCCGTTCTCCACGGACTGCTCTTCTGCGGATTGATCGGCGTGGTGACGGGATTTGTGATCGTTTATTGCAAGTCGCCGTTGCTCCGTGCGTTGCTTTATGCGGGCGGCGTGGTGGCTCTGACCGCCGGCTGGGGCAGCCCGGCAGATTTCGTGAAGCAGTTGATCGCGCGCGGCATTCTCCTGGCAGTCCTCGTCTTGGGCATTCGCTACCTCGCCCGCCTGAACCTGCTGGGCTATTTTCTGGTTCTGACGATTCCGTCGCTGCTGCTCGGGGCAGAAGAACTGCTCAGCCAGCCCAACGCGTTTTATCACCGGCAGGGATACATCGTGGTGGCCTTCCTGGTGGCGCTGGTGCTTTGGCCTGTGGCCAGGGTCCTGACTGCCCGAAGGGCCGCTCAGGCCTAATCCGAACCGGGCCCGATAGGCCCGTATGGGTGGGCTTCCGTCGCAGGCAACGCCTGGCGGGAATTCGGACTCGGAAACAAATAGCCGCGACCATTCGTTGTATTAAACGAGGGGAAGTGGCGGCAAGTCCTTGCTTACCGGGGAAGCAGAGGCGCGTCCAAAATGGATGTAGCCGCTGCGCCTTGCGTTTGGTCGAACGGCCTCCGTGTGGCTAAAGTATCTGGAATCATCGGTAGGCGCGGCTGGAGGCAAAGAGAAAGCGAATATGCCACTTCCCTCTTGGGCGTTGGCTTTGGCCGATAACGCAGGCAGGTCCGGCGGAACCGACGCCGTTCTGGCCACGGTGACCTCTTTGCCCGAACTTGACGAACGTGCCCTCGTCATTGAGGCCCAGGCCGGCAATCGCGCGGCTTTTGAGGAATTGGTTCGCCGCTTTGACCGCGACGTCCTCCGGTTGGCGCTGAACTTGATGAAACGCCCGGAAGATGCCCGGGATGTTTACCAGGAAGCCTTCCTGAAGGTCTATCGCAACCTGCACCGCTTTCGCTTCGAATGCAGCTTCTACACCTGGCTCTATCGCATCGTCACCAACGTCTGCCTGGACCACCTCCGCCGGCGGCAGGCGCGCCCCGAAGACCAGGCGCCCGAGGTCCGGCTGAACCGCCAGGAAGATGCTTCGCAGGACTTTTTCGAAGTGCAGCGCGAGCACCGGCCAACCCTCGACCCCGAACGCCGGCTGATGGGCAAGGAGATCCGCACGCGCTTGGCCAAGGCGATGGAGCGGCTGTCTCCGCGCGAACGCATTGTCTTTGAAATGAAGCACTACCAGGGTCTGAAGCTTCGCGCCATCGGCGATGCGCTCGGCACCACGGAAGAGACGGTAAAAAATTCTCTTTTCCGCGCCACCCGCAAATTGCGCCAGGAACTTGGAGAGCTGCGATGAGTGCCGGCGGCAAAATGGATTGCCGCGTGGCCGCTCCGCTGCTGGTATTTCTGGCGTGCGACGAGGTATCCGCGCAGGAGCGCGCTGCGCTGGAGGAACATCTGGCGGCGTGCACTGAATGCCGCGAACTGGCGCAGCAGGAAGGCCAGTTCCATGCGGAATTGAACGCGCTTCCCCAATCGGCGGACGAACTGGATCGCAGCGGCACGCTGCTTTCGCAATGCCGCAGCGAATTGGCGGAAACGCTGGACGAAATGAGCATTCCGGCGGAGCCCGAACGGTGGCAGCCGTTCGGATTTGTGCGACGGTGGATGGCGCTGCGCCCTGGCTGGAGCGCGGCCGGGTTGCTGGCGGCAGGCGCGGTGCTGGGCGTGCAACTGCTGCAATGGATGCCGACCAACGATAGCGGATTGAAGGGCGCGGCAGTGAATGTTTCGGCGGCGCCAAAGGTTTCCGACGAACAACTCGCAAAGATGGCAGTGGCCGGCATCAATTTTGCGCCCGGCGCGGGAGCCGCGCCCGGCACCTTGCAAGTGCAGTTGCGCGCGGAGCAGCCGGTAACGCTTTCGGGCAACCTCGACGACAGCGACGTGCGGCGCGTGCTTACCTACATGGTGAAGAACGGCGAGCGTTTCGACGCCGGCTTGCGTCTGGATTGCCTGGAAGCCCTGAAAGCCCGCGTCTCGGATGTCGAGATCCGCGAGGCCTTGCTGGAGGCGGCGCGGCAGGATCCCAATCCGGCGGTGCGTATGAAGGCGCTGGAAGCGCTGCGCGATGCGGTGAAGGAAGAGGACGTCCGCGATGCCCTGCTTGAATCGGTGCAAACCGACTGGAATCCCGGCGTGCGTGTGGAAGCGGTCAATTTGCTGGTGCGTTCGCTGGAACTGGAGTCCGCGTCCCCGGCGGAAGCTCCTGCAGCCGGCGATGCCGCGGAGGCGGCAGGCCCGCGTAGCCCGGCCATGCCTGCTATTGCGCCCAGCGCTCCGGTCATACTGACCGACGCCGATCCTTCTGTGCTGCGCGTGGTGCGCGCGCTGGAAGAACTGCAGAAGCACGACCCGAACCGCTACGTGCGGCTGCGCAGCGCAGCAGCGCTGCGGCAAATCGGGACGCCGGAAGTGCGATAGCGCGGCGAAGTTTTCGAAAGACGCAAGCACAAGACGTTAGGCGGGAGCGCGCGGGAAGTTTCCGCTCATTGACGGCCATTGCGCGACCGCTTGCATGAGAACGGAATCTTGGCGACCGCACAAATGAAGCGAGACGAGATACTTCGGCGAGGGAGCTTGTCGGTCTGGGCCGTCGCGCTGTTTTTGTCCGGCCTGGTTTTTTGTCCGGCGCGCGCCACAGAGCCCGCCATCGCCAGTGTTACCGAACCCGTTCCCGCCGGACATCAGGCTCGCGATCTGAGCGGCACGCTCAGCACATTCGAGAGTTTGACGCTGCGGGTCAACACCGACCTCGGATCGGTGCGCGTGGTTCCGCTGGAACGCGGCGCGGCACCGGTTGTGCGTTACAGCGTGCGCGTGGAAACCGATGCGCGCGGCCCGGGCGGAGCGCAGCTTCTGGAACGTTACACGCTGTCGGCAAAGAACACGCCGGCCGGGGTTGAAATCACCGGGAATTTGCCGCAGCAGTCCGGGCACGCGCAATTCTGGGTGCACTTTGAAATTGCCGTGCCCATGAGCTACAGCCTGGACATCTCCACCGGCGCCGGAGACATCCTCACCGGCGAAATCGGCGGCATCGCAAAACTCTCCACCGAAGGCGGCAACATCATCGCCGGTCGTATCGGCGCGAAGGTGAACGTGGTCGCCGCCAAGATCAAAAACAAGACCGCTACTCGCCCGCTCGTAAAGCTCATCACGCAAGGCGGCCACATCCAGGTGGAAGACGTGGCCGGCGACCTCACAGCCTTCACCGCCGGCGGGCATATCAACACCGGCTACATTCAAGGCGACGCCGACCTGCAATCCGGCGGCGGCCACATCCGCGCGACCGGTATTGGCGGCAAGGCTTCGCTCGCGACCGAAGGCGGCAACATCACCGTGGGCAAGGCCGGCAGCTTCGTCGCGGTGAAAACCGGCGGCGGCCAGATTGATTTTGGCGAGGTGCGCGGCTCGGTGCATGCGCAGACGGGCGGCGGCGGCATCCGCGTGATGTACGTCTCGGGCCCCATGGACGTGGAATCCAACGGCGGCAGCATCTGCCTGACGCGCGTTTCCGGGGCGGTGCGCGCGGCTACCAACTCCGGCAGCATCACCGCGTGGATCAATCCCGACATTACCGAGCGAGGCAAGCCTTCCGTGCGCTTGACCGGCGCTTCGCAGTTGACCTCCGGCGACGGCGACATCGTTGTGTTCCTGCCGCGCAATCTGGCGGCGAACATCGAAGCCGTGGTGGAAAGCGGCGGCCCGCACCGCATTCAAGCCGATCCGGCTCTGGCCTTGCAGGTCGCCAAGAACCCGGCGGCCGCGGGTTCGATCAAGGCCGTGGCCAGCCTCAACGGTGGCGGTCCTTTGCTCAGGCTGAAGACCACAGCCGGCCGTATCAAGCTGCAATACTCCGATTCGGAGACGGCGCTGTGGGCGGCGATGATGCGCGACCAGGAAGCCCGCATGCAGCGCGATCTGGCCATGACCAACGTTTCCGCGGGAGATCTGCCCTGGGCGCCGATGCCACCGATGCCGGCCCTGGCGGCCCCTGCCGCAGCAGTCGCGCCACACGCCCAGGCAACTCCGCAGGGATGGGCGACGCCGGAAACCGCGGTCGCGCCTCCCGCACCGGAGGCGTGGAACGGCACCTGGGTGGAAAAACTGGAAATTCGCATCCTGGGCGGCTTGCGCCTGGACAGCGATACCTTCCAACAGCGCATCACACAGGCACCCGCGCCGCCTTACCCGGAGATTGCGCGCAAGGCCGGGGTGGAAGGCACAGTACGGCTGCAAGTGCGCCTCACGCAGGACGGCCGCGTCGAGGTGCAAAAACTTTTGGAAGGCGACACGGTTCTGGCCGACGCCGCAATCGCCGCGCTGAAGGAATGGCGCGGCACGCCGATGACCATCGATGGCAAGCCGGTGGACGTGATTTCGACGGTCACGTTCCGCTTCAAGTTGCGCTAAGCCAGGCGATGGGCAGGAGAGTTTCGGGGCCCAGCGGTGCTTCAGGAGAAGAGGACGTTCGCGAAAAGCGCAAGCGATTCGGGCGTTTTGACCGGAGCGTTCTTGAGGAGGGGTGCAATGAAACTTCGCAAGTGGATCGTTCCGGCGGTGGCTCTGCTGTGCGTATGGCTGGGAACCGCCGTTCCCGGCTTGGCCATCAGCAAGGAGTTCAATCAGTCCTATCCGCTGCAATCGGGCGGCACCTTTGAACTGCAGAACGTCAACGGCGCGGTAGAAGTGCAGGGCTGGGATAAGGACGTGGTCGAAGTGCACGCGGTCAAAACCGCCAAAGTGCGCGAATCGGACCTGGAGCGAGTCTCCATTGAAGTCAATTCCAGCCGCACGAGCCTGGCGATCGCCACGCGCTACCCGC
Organism: Dongiaceae bacterium; assembly: GCA_035542235.1. Lineage (GTDB taxonomy): Bacteria > Acidobacteriota > Terriglobia > Acidiferrales > UBA7541 > Acidiferrum. The sequence continues at coordinate 77,339 of DATKLU010000091.1, read as the reverse complement.
AGGACGAAGGCGTCGAAGTCGCCGTCGAATACACCATTCACGTGCCCCGCGGCGCCAAGGTCGAGCACCTCGGCACCGTCAATGGCACACTGCGTGTTGCCGGCGTGGAGGACGTGGACGAGCTGCGCACGGTCAACGGCAACATCGAAGTATTCGGCGCGGACGCCACCGTCCACGCGCACACGACAAATGGCAATGTGCGCCTGGAACTGGCGCAAACCCGTGGCCTCGGCGGCACCGTCGCGGAGACCACCAACGGTTCGGTGCTGGTGGCATTGCCCGCCAACGTGCAAGCCGATATCGAAGCGCGATGCCTGAATGGAAATTTCCAGTCGGAACTTCCCGTGGCCATGGAAAACTCCCTGAAGCCCCGCGAATTGCACGGGAAGCTCGGCCGCGGCGGCATCCCCATCAAATTGCACACGGTTAACGGCGCGATCCGCCTCATGGCCTTGCGTACCACGGTCTGAGAACACAGTTTCCGAAGGCGCGCGTCTAAGAGCCAAAGAGGAGGAACTTCATGACCACGAAAACCATTTTGGCTACGTGCGGCGCCGCTGCGCTGGCCTTGGCACTCATTGCCGTTCCCGGACACTCGCAAGTTTCCCAAGAGCCTGTTCCCACGGCACCGCCTGCCGGCGAAGCTCCGGCTGCGCCGCCCCCACCCAACATGCGGGTACGCGTGATGCACGCCCCCCAGGCTCCCGAGCTCATGCACGACGTTTTCGCTCTCGCGAGCGACGGCGGAAGCTGGCTGGGCGTAGAAACCCAGGAAGTTAGCGCCGACAAAGCCAGGGAGCTGAAGCTCTCCGCCGAACGCGGCGCCCTGGTGCACAAGGTGCTCGAGGACAGCCCCGCCGCCAAAGCCGGCTTGAAGGACGGCGACGTCGTAACGGAAATCAATGGCCAGCGCGTGGAAGGGACGGTGCAATTCCGCCGTATGATCCGGGAAATTCCCGCGGGCCGGGCCGTGCAGCTCACCGTCTGGCGCGACGGCCGCTCGCAGAACATCAGCGCGACGCTCGGCAAAATGGACGAGAACCGCAACATCATGTGGAAGAGCGCAGCGCCGCAGGCGTTTGCCTTCACAATGCCGGATATGCCCGAAATGCCGGACACCCCGGAAATCGCTCCGGTTCCCGGTCTTCCCGGCCTCGAGTGGGATGGCGGCGAACTTCTGGCCGCCAGGCCGCGCCTCGGCATCGATGCCGAAGACGTAAGCGGCCAGCTCGGCACCTTTTTCGGCGCGCCGGACGGCGAAGGCATTCTGGTGCGGAACGTTTATTCAGCCTCGGCCGCGGAGAAGGCTGGCGTGAAAGCCGGCGATATCATTACGTCGCTCAATGGCGAACGCATTCACGGCCTTTCCGAACTGCGCTCCAAGCTGGTTGCCGTGGGCGCTGGCAAGACCGTGAAGCTCGGCGTCATCCGCAACAAAGCTGGGCTCACGCTGGACGTTCTGATCCCTGAGGTCAAAGCCAAGGCCGCGCGCAAGATGGAAATGCGCACGAAAATCTGACCACAAGCACATCGGCGGAAAATTGCGGCCTCGCGGCGAACCTGCGGGGCCGTTTTCTTTCGAACCAGCCAGGCTCTAGTCGTTCGGATCTCGCCGGTGTTTGCGCGCCAAGCGGAAGGGCCGCCGCAGCATCTCCGCCACGCGAGAGCGCCGCTGGTCGCCGGGCTTCGCCCAGTCTTCTTCCGTTGTCGCCAGCGAAAGCCGTCCCAAATAGTGTGCGCCGCCGAATCCACCCGGCATCAGGAGCCGGTAGAGCGCGCGACGCAGCGGTGGCGGCGCCGCGTGCCCTCCATAGGGCAGCCAGCTCTCGGTCTGACGCGCGAGGCGCGCGCAGGCGGAATCCGACTCCACTTCGTCCTTCATTTCCTGGGGAATCGGGGCTTTCAGGAATCGCTGTGCCAGCAGCAGCGCCAGCCGCACCATGCGTTGCGCCCCGACCGCTTCCGCCGAGCTGCGCACTCTCGCCCAGTCCAATTCGCGGCAGTTGCGTAACAGCGCCGCGATATCGGCGACGAGCATCAGCCGCTCCCAGAAATGTTTGGCGCCGTGAATCGCGATCAGCACGAACTCGTCTTCCATCGCCAGGCACGGCAGAGCGTGGCCATCCAGTTGCAGCGAGACCGCTCGCGCAAAATACGCTTCTACCGGCATTGGCTTCGGGAAGTAGCGAAAGGTTCCCGGGGTATGCAGGTCAAACAGCAGGTTGCTCCCCGGGCGCCGAAAAAGATATTCACCGGGAATTTTTCCCGCGCGAATGGCCTCGTCGGGAACCCGCGCCTGGTAACCAGCTTCGCTGAGCACTTGCGAAGCGCGCGCAATCTCGGCGTCGCGCACCAGCAGGTCCACGTCGGCGTAAGGCCGCGCCGAAGGATCATCGTACGCGCGAAGCGACAACGCCGGACCCTTGATGACCAACGCACGCACCGAAGCAGCCGTGAGCAACGGCAAGACGCGAAACAGTTCCGCGGTCAGGCTCAGCGAAAACAACACCTGCAGGCGGCGCCGCTCGCGAAGAGCGAGAAGCAGCGAAGTGGGTAGAGCGCGCTCGTTCCCTTCCAGCGCCTGCAGCAGGTTGGCCGCAACGCCATGCTCTTCCGCGGCGCGGAGCAGCGACTCGTGGTCCTTCAGACCCTGCGCGAGGCTCGCGACGCGCGCCGTATCTCGCTGGTACGAACAAGCTTCCAGCAGCAACGGCCATTCTTCTTGCAGGTAGAAGGCCGAAAATGGGGCAGATCGGGGCAAAAGCCGCTCCGGAAAACTGCGACCAGTGTAGCGAGTCGGCAGCGCGCTAGCGGGAGAATTTCTCCGCGATTTCCGCGGCGCGGTTGAACGCGTCCTCTTCGCGGCGGAACACGTGCGGAAACATCCGCGCCGCTTCGCCGGCGATCTCGGCCAGCGCGCGCTTTCCGTCCATGGCCTGATACAGCCAGCGTTCGGCTTGCCCCGATTCATTCAGCACCGGCACGAATCCCATCGTGCGCTTCTGCAACAGCGACGGCGGGAACAAGCTGCCGTAAAAGGTGGATTGTTTGAAAAGCTTCTCGTCACGACCTGGCGCCGCCGGCAAATGCGTCTCCCACTGCCACACGTAGTCGCTGCCGACCAGGTGCGCGCGCAAGTCCAGCCGAACGGTTTCGCCTTCGCTCAGCGCCACCGGCTCCAGCCACGGCAAAAATATGTGCCCGTACACCGTCTCGCTTTCTTGTGGCTTGGTGCTGTATCCGATTCCCGGCTGGAGCTGGGTCTCGAACCACAGGCCGACGCCATGGCCCACCCCGGCACGGGCAGCCTGCAATTCCACGACAGCCTGGGCAGCGCCACCCGGCGGCTTCGTATAATCGAGCACGTGCCACGCGCGCGGCTCGGAAAGCACGTTGCGCGGTTTCAGCTGCTGCCGGTACACGGTGTTCAGCACCAGCGGCAGCCCTGAGGAGAGATCAAGAGGGGGCACGGCGCGCCATGCGTGCGTGATGTGCTCATATTGCTCGGGAAGCTCCACCACCGCGGTGACGAGCGTGTCCTGTGACGGCAGAAGCGAGCCACCCTCCGTCAGAAAACGTTGCCGCGCATCTTCCAAGGTTCCCACCGCGTGGGAAAAAAGCGGCAACACGCCGCGCACATCGGCAACGATCACCTGGACGCGTTCCGGCAGATGAATCTGCCGTGAATCGCCGCGGAGGAAATGCAGGCGGTCGCTGAACCCGTTGACCGCCGCCAGGTGCCGCCCGAAATCCACAACGCCGCTGGTGTCAATGGCATAGACGCGGCGCGCGCCGGCCTTGCACGCCAGCAGCGCGAAAATACCGGGTCCGCAGCCCAAATCCACCACCGAGTCACCGGGCTTCACCGTTCGCGCGATCGCCGTTGTGTAGGCGTCCATGCGCAGACGGTCCGCAAACATCGAAGCAAACTGATCCAGGCTGTACATTGCGGCTATATCTTACAGGAGGCGGCGTTTACCAGCCGGTGGGGCGGCGACTGGGCGAACAGGCGCTGCGCGTGCGCTTCGATCAGATCAATCATGCCCGGCAGCAACGCCGGGTCTTCGCTGGGCGTCACGCGAAAGCACACCACCGACGCCACCAGCGACGCCAGTTCATCAAATTCGGCCGCGCGCTGCACCGGATCCAGCAGCCAGTTCATGTACGTGTGCTGAACCAGGTACAGAATCGCCTCGCGCTGCGAAAGCGATTCGATGCGCGGCGCGGAATTTTCGCGATTGCCCAGCAGGAAAATTGCGGAAAGCGGTGCGCTCTCTTTGGCAAAGCCCGCGCGCGCTCCGTCCAGCGGCAAATAACGCTTCTCCCAGCCTTGCACGATTAAGGGCAGCGCGTCCGGCCGCTGCAGCAACATCTGCACCGAATCGGGCCACAAGCAAACCCGCGGGTAGCCGGGCACCACGCTGAAATGCGCGCCTTCCGATTCCACGATACACACGTCCTCGCTCAGCACTGGCCAGCCACGCAACGCCAGAGCCGCGGCCGTTGTGGATTTGCCGGCGCCGGCCTCGCCAAAAAACGCCACGGCACTGCCCTGGATGGAAACGGCGCTGGCGTGCAGCGGGGTCTTGCCCCGGCGCCGCGCAATGAATCCCATCACCGGCCCAAGGAGGTAAACGCACAGGTCATCATGCGAAAGGCCCGGACCGGACTCTCCCCACAGCCGCGTGGCCGCGTCGTCGAGCAGAAACCGCGTGCCATCGGCATAAGACAATTGCAAATACCGGCCGTCCTCGTACTCGGTCAGGCTAAACCCCGGCTCACCCAGGGCGAACGCTTCCGGCCGCGCCCGCACGCGGGTCACGGGCAAGGCATAGGCTTCGCAGGCCCAAGCGGGCATGCCGGATAACTCGACACTCAAGTCCGCGGGCGCAGGGCGATCGGGCAGCGCAGATAAACCCGTTAGAGGAAGGTCCGACTGCAGGGTCAAACCGTAGGTGCGATAGGAATGTTTCACGCGGATAACTGGGGGCTAGCAGGCGGGGCGCTAACCAAAGGGAAGTCAACCGGTCTTGCGGGTGATCGCCCCTCCGTCTTTTTTCCCTCGGGTTGTCAAGTGGGCGGCCGTCATTTCGGTCAAGTCGCCGTATTTCAAAAGCTTTGGCGCCTGATATTCCTTCTTTTTCGGCAACTGCACCGAAGCCTTCATCAATAGGTCTCCCTTTTCGACTTTACTGAATTGACTGCGCCTTTTCAATACGTTTCAGCCAGCGGGCAAGGGACACAGGCCGAAGGTGCACATGAAGTGAGCTATCAGCTGGACACTTTAGATTTTCTAACACCAGGGGCCACTCTGTCACCCTTTTCAATTCATCGGGCGGTTCCCCTGGGAAGGGACCCAGAGGCTTGGATGCCGCGTGCAGAACTAGGATGTCTTCGGGAACCGGCGTTTTTTTCCTCAATCGAATCTCCTCAGGCAAAATCCCCGCCTGGGAATATCTGAGCAATCGCTTGTCCATTGCCCAGGGAATCACCGGCAAGCGCAACAGAAACCGCGTCAGACGCCGGTCCAAAAAGGGAAAACGCGTCTCCACATGAGTTCCAGTCCATGTGGGATCCATCATCTCCAGCACGATTGCCATCGCCGGATCGTTGGCCGCCGCGTGGGCACGCGGGTTGTATGGGTGCGCGGAGGCTGGCTCCGCGTTGATCGCTTGCCACCGCGCGCGCAGGTCCAGCCTGTCCGCGAAATCCCCTTTGATCCACGGTGGAAAAGACCCGGACGGCTCCTCCTGTGCTCCGAATAATCTTTGCACGCCGCCGCGCAGCCCGGCCCCGAGCGCCGGTAGCTTGCCTTCGCGCAGCACATAACGCGCCACCGCCAGCGCGGGCGCGAGCGCGCCCTGGGTTCGAGCAAGGTATTGCAGATAAGGCTTTGCCCGCAGCCGCAGCGATTCGTCCCCGCCTCCTCCGGTAAAAGCGACCCGGGAGGATCGCCCGATCTCGCGGTGATACCAGAAATAACGCTGCGAGTATGGGTCGGGCAGAGGCTCGGGAAACAACGGCCCCGAATCCCAGTCTTCGTACGGCAGGGACGCACCCGAATGTACGACCTCGCACGGAAGGCTGAGCGCAGCGGCCAGACGTGAGGCAATTTCAGCTTCCGGGTCGTCGAGGACCGGCTTGAAATCGATCGCCAGAGCGCGGAAGGGATGCACCGCGAGAGCAGCGTCCCGGGCGCGAAGTCGCATTGCCCTGGCGGCAATCGTCGTAGAGTCCAGCCCGCCGCTCAGCAGAATGCTTGCGGGCGCATAAGGCAGCCGGTCGGCAATCGCCTGGTCCAGCAGGCAGTTAAACGCTTCCGCATACTCTTGGTCACCGCGTAGATGCAGCAACTCGTCCACAGGCACCTGCGCGATACGCCGCACCTCCAGACCTCGTGCGGAAAACTCCAGCAGGTGTCCCGCGGGTAAGCGCCGCACGGAGCGATAAACCGTGCGCTCCGGATCGTGATGCGGCGCTCCGAGAAGGAAATTGGCCAGGAATTCATCGTCCCACTGCGGCCGGGTTTGCGCCCCTGCCAGCACCGCCTGCAGCGTGTTGCTGAAGAACAGCGTGTCGCCCACAACGCTGTAGAAAAATGGCCGTGCGCCGGTCAGATCGCGATAAGCCAGCAGTTGGCGTTTCGCAGTGCTCCAGACGGCAAAGCTCAGGTCGCCTTCGAGCCGATCCAGGTGCTCAGGGCCAAACCGCGCCAGCGCCTGCAGCACCAGCGTCTCGCTGGTTGCACTTTGCGGCAGCTCGCAGCCGTGCTGCGCGAGCCGAGCGCGCAAGTCGGACCTTCCATCGCAGCGCACATCGCCGGCCAGCCAGCTCTCGCCATTCAACGAGCAGGGCTGTGTGGCCTCTTGCGGCGCGGGTCCGGTGCGCAAGAGGGCAAACGCAAAGCCGGCTCCCGGTAGCAGCCGCTGTGATTCGCCATCCGGCCCGCGGAAGGCAATCGCCTGCGCCATGCGCTGCAGCGGCGCGCGGTCGGGCTCACGCCCAGCCCCGGCCAGAACCGCGTTCACCAAGCCGGCGAAGCCGCTCATGAGCCCAGTCCGGAAAACTCTTCCGCAAACGCCGCGTAATGCAGGTGGGCCGATTCCGGCTCCGCCAGCACCGCACCGCCGCACTCCACCCACGCGTGCGCTTCGAACTTTTCGCCGTCCTTGCGCACGCCGATGCGCAATCGCGAGACGATTCCCTGCCGGGCCAGCAACCAGCTCAGCGTCAGCGCGCGCTCCAGGCAGGAATACCGCAGCACAGAGTTTCGCACCGCCGCCAGCACCATCCGCGATGCGCTCTCCGCCGCCGCGCGCTCAACGGGCGCAAGCAGCGCATCCGGGCCCGCTTTGCGTTCCTGCTCCGTCCGCAAAAAAAATCTTCGCGTCGGTCCAAAACCGCGCAATGCCAGGCTCAATTTCACGCAGGGGAGCAGGGCACACGCCTGCAGGAACAACGCCTTTTCGCGGCGCGGCAGCGCGCTAAACCGCCGGAGTCGTGCCCACATCGGCGGGTTGCAGCGTGATCAGACCGTTTTCGACAAGGTGGCTAATCAGATCGGAGAGGTTCGCTCGCAGGGTGTGCGAATCGACGTCGAATTCATCGCTGAGCTTGAGGAACGCGGCTTCCACCGAGGGCGCAGAGGTCAGCAATTGCCACATCCGCGTCCCCACTGGATCCAGACCGAAATAGCGTTCGGTGTTCAGGTTGAGCAAGACAGACTCCTGCTCCAGGAAACGAATCAGCACGTTAGCGGGTACGACCGCGCGGTCGGCGAAGGAGATCATGCGCCCCGAAATGGCAACCTTTCCGGCACAGCGGTGCTCCGAGGAACCAGCGCCACGGCCGTGTGGGCTACAGTTTACCGTTCCAGCCGCAACTTGGCCACGGAATCGCCGGCGGCAGCCGGGAAACTCCGGTGGCAGTTGTGCCGCGTCGTCAGAAAAGTTATAAGAAGTCGATGTCCGAATCCACCGTTACTCCCGCAATTGAAGCGCGCAATCTGGTGAAGAAATACCCGCCGACACGCAGCGGTCTGCGCGCCTTCCTGCAACCCTTCGCGCGAGCTACGCAGCCGGCGCTGCGCGGCGTCTCCTTCTCGGTTCAGCCCGGTGAAGCCGTGGCACTGCTGGGCGCCAATGGCGCGGGGAAATCCACGCTGCTGCGCATCCTTGCGACGCTGCTGCTGCCAACCGGCGGCAACGCCGCCATCGCCGGATGCGACACCGGAAAGGATCCACGCGGCGTCCGCCGCCAACTCGGGTATCACGCCGGGAGCGACCAGGGTTTCTACCCGCGTCTCACGGCGCGGCAAAATCTACTGTTCTTTGGGCAGCTCAACCAGCTTTCCCGACGCGAAGCCTCCTCCCGTATTGAAGCGCTGGCCGCGCAGTTTCATCTGCAAGACGCGCTCGAACTTCAGGTCCGCGCCCTCTCCTCCGGCACCGCGCAGCGCCTCAGCCTCGCGCGGGCTTTGCTCCATCAACCCAGGGTGCTGCTGCTGGACGAACCCACGCGCAGCCTGGACGCCGTGGCCGCCGCCGAGTTTCGCCAATTTCTCTCTCACCAGATTCTGCGCGACGGCCGCACCTCGTTGCTCTTCGCCTCACACACGCTTTCCGAAATCGAACAGCTTGCGAACCGTATCCTCGTCCTCCGTGACGGCGCCATTGTGGCCTGCGATACTCTGTCCGGTCTGCTCGCCTCGACCGCTTCCCGCAACCTGGAACAAGCCTTCTTCCGCCTCACTGGCGCCGCGACTCCCGATAGCGAAGGTCTCTCGGCGTGACCCTTTCCCGTCAGCTTTGGCTGTATTTCTGGCGAGACGTAATGATCGCCAAGACCTACCGCAGCCCTTTCATCTTCGACATCATCCAGGCGCTTTTCGGTGCAGCAACCTTCTTCTACGCCTCGCGCTTTGTGGACAGCCCGCAACTGCGCAGCGCTCTGCCGCAGCCAGGAAGCTACTTTGCCTTCGCCCTCGTTGGTTTCGTTTTCTACGACTATCTGAGCGTCGCCATGGACACCTTTGACGCCAGCCTTATGGAAGCACGGGACTCCGGCACGCTCGAGCACCTGCTCGTCACGCAAACGTCGCTGCCCGCCCTGCTCGCGGGTTCCGCAATCTATCCCTTTGTCATCACCACGCTGCGCATCGCCATCTACATTGCCTGGGGCGCCATTCTTTTTCATTTTCCTTTGGCCCAGGCCAACTGGATCGGCGTGGTCCTGGTCCTCGCCGCGTCCCTGCTCGCCTTCTCCGGACTCGGCATCTTCTCCGCAGCGTACCTGCTGCTTTTCAAGAAGGGCAATCCGGCCAAGTGGCTGCTCGTCGGCCTCTGGGGCATCGCCGGCGGCATGCTCTTCCCTGTGGCGATTCTTCCTGACTGGCTGCAGGTAGTCGCCAGACTGAATCCCATGACCCACGCGCTGAATGCCATGCGCGCCGCGCTGCTCGGTGGCGCGGGCCTGCCGCAACTTCTCCCTTCGATCGGGATCCTCTTACTCTTCGCGGTCGTTCTACTGCCGCTTTCCATGCTTACTTTTTCCTGGACGCTTTCCCGCACCAAAGTCACCGGCACGCTCTCGCACCGCTGACGCAAGGTAATACTCGAAAAACAAAAAGGCCGGCGATCTTCGCCGGCCCTCTGCCACAATTTTCGATTTTCTGCCGAATCAGGACTTCTTTTTCTTCGCGGCGCCGACCCTGGTATCAATGCCCGGTGCGATCTGCTGCAGCATGTCCAGACCCTGCTTCGCCTGCTGGCCCCACGGCCCGTTCGGGTCCAGCTCAATCGCGTGCTGGTACGCTTCCACGGTTCCGGGTTGCACGTCCGGCACGTCCTTGTCGCCTACTTTCTTGAAGCCCATGGTCCCCACCAGCACGGTGCCGAGCAGATACCAGGCCTGCGGGTTCTTGGGGTCAAGTTCCGTGGCCTTTTTCAGCGGGTCCACGGCTTCCTTGTACTTCTGGGCGTTATACATGGTGATGCCGAAGTTGCGCCAGGCCTGTGGTGCTTGCGCCGGGTCCAGCTCCGCCGCCTTCTGGTACGAAGCGGAAGCATCGTCAATCTTGCCCGCGCGGCCTTGAATGCCGCCCAGATTGTTGTAGTAGGCGAACGAGGGCTTCAGTTCGATGGCCCGCTTGTAGGCCGCAATCGCATCGTCCGGCCGGCCCGCCGCGTCATACGCATCGCCGAGCCGCGCCATGATCAGCTGCAGGTTCGGATCCTTCTCGTTCGAAGCAGCCTTCGCCGCTTCGAATTCCGTAATCGCCTTGTTGTTCAAGTCGGTTACGTTCTGCTTCAACGGGTCCCGCTGGTCTGCGGGCAGCTTCATCATTTCCGCTTTGGCTTGCTTGGCTTGCTCCAGGGTGGCAACGCCTGCTTCGAAGTGCTGCTTCATGCCCTGGAACTTTTCCTTCTCTTCTTCCTGCTTCTTCTTGGCCTCGTCGAACTCCTTGCCTTGCTTGCTGACGATGTCCTTGAAGTTGAAGTCCACCGGAATGGTCTGCCCGCTGCTCACCAGCACCTTCGCCGAATAGGGCTGCGCCTGGCCCGGCAGCGTCAGATTGATCACGTAAGTTCCCGAGCGCAGGTTGTAGAACGCGTACTTGCCGTTCTTGTCGGATTTGGTGGTGGTCTTGACACCCTGTTCGCTGACGATTTCCACGGGAATGTCCTGCCAGGGCTTCCCCGCGACGTCCAGGATCACACCACCGATGCCGCTGTCCTGCGCGGCTGAGCGGGGCGCCGACCCCGCAAACAGCAGGGCGAAGGCCAACACGGCAAGCGCCCACGAGTATGCTGCCACTCTCTTCATTGCTCCAATCTCCTTTGCCTGTCTCAGGCAATCACCTGCATGACCGCCGAGATCGTCAAGCGCCCGAGGGCCACGGGGAAGCTTCTACCCAAGCTTTCCGGGATGCGTGCCTATTATCACCTATCCCGCGCGAAATGAAAGAGGCAGGGCCCTGAAGAAGGCCGGTGGAGACGTCAGTTGCGCGTTGTGGCAGCGCGCTGGTACGGAATGGGGTCGGCCACGCCGGCCTCGCGAAACGCCCGCAACCGCAACAGGCAGCTATCGCACACACCGCACGCTTCCGCAGCGTTCTGGTAGCACGACCAGGTTAGATGCAGCGGTGCGCCGAGCGCGATGCCCTTGCGGATGATGGCGTCCTTCTTCAGGGCAATCACCGGGGTCACGATTTCGATTTGCGTCTCCGGCCGTGTCCCCACCCGGATCAGTTCCTGAAACACCTGGTAGTATTCCGGCCGGCAATCCGGATATCCCGAGCTGTCTTCCGCCACCGCTCCGATATAAATCTCGCTCGCTCCAATCGCCTCCGCCCAACTAACCCCGACCGAAAGAAAATGGGCGTTCCGAAAAGGCACGTAGGTCACCGGAATTTCGCCGTCGCCGCTTCCCAATTCGTTTTCCGGCACCGCGATGCTGGAGTCGGTCAACGCCGAGCCGCCAATCGCGCGGAAGTGCTCCAGCTTTACCAGCAGGCGTTTCCGCACCCCGAGAAAATCCGCAATCTGCGTAAATGCTTGCGCTTCCCGCGCTTCCGTACGCTGTCCGTAGCTTGCGTGCAGCAGCGCCACATGTTCGGCTCCATGCGCGGCGCACGCCGTCGCCGCACAAACGCAGGAATCCATGCCGCCGCTCAACAAGACCACCGCTTTCGTTCCGGGCTGCGCCGCCATGCTCATACGCCTTTGGTCGAAGGATGCCAGATGAACTTATGCAACTGCAGCCCCAGCCGCACCGGCAGCTCGTCGGCCAGAATCCACTGCACCACGTTGCGCGGCTCCAGCCCCGGCCATTTGCCTTCGGGATCGGCAAACACCGGCGAGAACAATACCTGCTTCACTTTTGCCGCCAGTTCATGGTGTTTCGTGAACTCGCGCGCAAACTCATAGTCGCGACGCGTCGAAAGCACGAATTTGATCTCGTCCTTGCCATCCACCGCTTCCAGATTCTTCATATCAAACGTGTCCGGCTCACCGGAGTCCGGACACTTCACGTCCACGATCTTCACCACTTCCTTGGGCAGCCGCCCCACGAATTTTTCCCCGCTGGTCTCGATCATCGTGGTGTAGCCCCGCGCCACCAGGGCCTCGGCCAGCGCGTAGACCTCTTCCTGCAGCAGCGGTTCGCCGCCCGTAATCTCGACCAGCGGCACCGCCGCGTGAGACCCGGATTGCCCGGCGGGTCGCGCGCACAGCTCATCCACGCGGTCCAGAATCTCTTTCACCGTCATCTTCGTGCCGCCCTGAAATGCGTAGGCCGTATCGCACCAGGTGCAACGCAGGTTGCAACCCGTCAGCCGTATGAACACGCACGGCAGCCCGGCCCGCGTGCCTTCGCCCTGAATGGATTTGAAAATTTCCGTGATGAACATGGCTTCTATGCCCTGGCGGTTCGGCAGCCTTGCTTCCGGATCTACCGGTTTGGCAGATACTTCGCGTGGGATGTTTCCGTCTCCCACACCGTTACATCGCTGATCGCCGCGCCCGCGGGAAGTCCCGTCAATTGCCGGCAGGTCTCATCATAAAAATATTTTGCGAGATTCTCAGCGGAAGGGTTCACCGTCCGGAAGGCTTCCAGGTCGTTCAAAAACTGGTGATCCAGCCCCGCGATGATCGCGCGCAGAACTTTCTTCAAGTCCGTAAAATCCACCAGCAAACCGATGTCGTTCAACTCCGGCCCGGTCAGCGTAATCTGCACCCGGTAATTGTGCCCGTGCACGTTCTCGCACTTCCCCCGGTAGCCGCGCAGGGCATGCCCCGAGGAAAACGTCTCTTCCACACTCACTTGAAACATGCGATTTCTTGCCCCTGGAGTACTTCAGGCGGGTTTCGCCGCTTCGAGGAACCGTTCCACTTCGCTCAAATCCTGCGTCTTCGCATACTTGGGAAGCGACTCCATGAAAATTTTACCATAGGCCATGCGCTGGATGCGGTTGTCCAGCAAGGACAGCACGCCACGGTCGCTCTTTGCGCGAATCAGCCGCCCAAAGCCCTGCTTCAGAGCCAGCACCGCCTGCGGCACCTGATATTCCGAAAACGCGTTGCGCCCTTCCTCGTCCAGGGCCCGCACGCGCGCCGCCACGATCGGGTCGCTCGGCACCGCAAACGGCAGGCGGTCCACGATCACACAGGAAAGCTGTTCGCCCGGCACGTCCACGCCCTGCCAGAAGCTGGAGGTCGCGAACAGCACCGCATTCGGCGTGTTTTTGAAGCGCTCCAGCAGCGCCGAGCGCGGTGCGGTCCCCTGCAGAATCAGCGGGTAAGCGACCCGCGTGCTGACCCGTTCGAATAGGTCCCTCATTTGCGCGTAGCTGGTGAACAGGCAGAATGCCCGCCCTTCGCTCAACTCCAGCAGCCGCACAATCTCGTCCGCGGCCTTCGCTTGAAAACCGGCGTCCCGCACATCCGGCATGCGCGGCGGCAAGTACAGCAGCGCCTGCTCCTGATAGTGAAACTCCGGTGGGAGCGTGCGCTCCTTCGCGTGATCCAGGCCCAGCCGCTGGCGAATGTAGTCGAAGCGGTTCCCCACGGTCAGGGTGGCTGAGGTCAGCACCACCGTATCGAACGATTCGAACAGCCGCTCCCGCAGGATCTGGCTGACGTCAATCGGGGTGGCCGCGAGAAACACGCCCTTGTTCCGCAGCTCGTACCAGTAGACGTAATTCTTTTCATTTGATTCGAACAGGAAGGCCAGCTCCTGCCGCAGCTCAAAGCTGCGCCGCGCCAGCCGCGTCAGCTCTTCCGGCTTCTGCGTCTGCGCCGCGAACTCCGTCTCCAGGCTCTTCAGAGCGTCGGACAGGCCGTTGTAGGCCTCGCGGTTCTGCTCAATGAACGCTTCGCGCTCCGGCCGGGAGAACGAAAATCTGCCGTCCCGCGCGGCAAACGCGGCGAAAAACGTGCGGCTGCGCTCGCGGATTCTCTGCGTGCGGCGCAAGAGAGAGGGCGAACCCAGTTTCAGCATGCGCAGCGCCATATCGGCGTCGCGCGCCAGCTCTTCAAAACGATAGTTGGAGATCTGCCGTCCGAAATAGTCGCTCGCGACGTCTTCGATCTCGTGCGCTTCGTCGAAAACCACCGCCGAATATTCCGGCAGGATGCTTCCGAAATCATCGTGCTTCAGCGCCAGGTCCGCGAAGAACAAGTGATGGTTCACGATGATCAGATCAGCTTCCCGAGCTCGCGCATGCATGCCGGTCACGAAACATTCGTTGAATTGCGGACACTTCTGGCCGGTGCAGGTGTCGCGTCGCGCGTCCAGGCGCGCCCAGAGCTCCGAATCGTCCGGCAGGAAGGTCAGCTCGGCGCGATCGCCCGTTTCCGTCAGCTTGGCCCAATCGCGGATTTGCCGGAACGCGTCCAGCTCGTCCATGCCCTTCAACATCGGCTGGTCCGCCATCTGATGGAGCTTTTCCCGGCACAGAAAATTGGCGCGGCCCTTCATCACCGCAACTTTCAGCTCCGGCGCAAAATGCTTCTTCAGGAACGGAATGTCCTTCTGGTAAAGCTGCTCCTGCAACGACTTCGTGGCCGTCGAGATCACCACCCGCCGTCCGCTGCAGATCGCGGGCAGAAGGTAGGCCAGTGTCTTCCCGGTCCCCGTACCGGCTTCCACGATCGTGTGGTGCCGCGTTTGAAATGCGTCGTGAACCGCTTCCGCCATCTCCAGTTGCGCCGGCCGGTGTTCGTAGCCGCCGAACATGCACTTCTCCAGCAGCCCTCCCGGTCCGAAGACCTGCTGCATGGTCACCTGCGGCCCTGACGACGCGGGCGCATCGCCTTTGCGCGGCTCCGCCTCTCGGCCTCCCGCGCGGACGGGCACGCTCTCTTCCTCGAGTGGCACATAGCGCCGCTCCGCAACGGTGCTTCCATCGCCTGCACGCGATGTCGCCTCTTCCCGCGCCTTCCCGCTTGTCTTGGTCCCTCGCTTCGCCAGAACGGCTTCTCCCACCACGGAATTTCCGGTCACAGTCGGAGGAAAAACGATAGCACACCACCTGCTGCGCCCCGGCGCGGGCCCTTCCGGAACCGCGTCTCGTTCGAGGTTAGTACTTGGGCAACCCGGCTTTGCCGCGGCACCGCCGCGTCGCGAACCCCGGAGTACATTCCTCAAGGGATCGCTTTTCACTCCGTTCGCGCGGGAGCGCGCGGAGATTCTCTCCCTCGGGGTCGTCCGTCATGCGCAAACTCTCCGCACTCGCTCTGCTTTTGCTGGTCGCCGTCTTTCTCGTTTCGTGTTCCGGCGTGCCCGGCGGCGGTTGTGTAACCAACTGCGGCGGCGGCAACGCCACGGTGTCGCTGGTACTCACCGCCACACCGCCAAACCCGACCGCTCTGCTCTCCATCCAATCCTTTACCGCAAACATCACCGGTGTCTCGCTCTCGACCGCCACCGGCAGTGTGGTCGCCGTGCCGCTCAATGCCACCACCTACATTGCCGATTTCAATCGCGTCACCAGCGACTCCACGATTCTCGCCGCCAAGGCCACAGTTCCCGCGGACACCTACACCACCGTCACCGTCACGTTTTCGAATCCCCGGGTCACCTTTTGTACCCAGACCAACCCCGGTGTCTTTGGCTGTGCTGCCGGCAGCGTGCAATCTCTTACGGGCAGCGCCGGCTCCTCCACGATATCCACAAGCCTGACGCTCGCCGCAAACCAGCAGACCGGCGTCGACCTGGACCTGGACCTGGGCGCCGTCATCACGCTCAATGGCCAGGCCATCACCGCCATCAACCTCGGCGCCTCCGGCGCATTCTCCGCCGCCAGTCTGCCGCCTTCTGCCGCCGCCACGGACCTGCCCGCGGGAGCGCTCTCGCACATCGACGATGTGCTCGGCGTGGTCTCTGCCGCCACCAGCCCCAGCCTCACGATCCAGACCGCCACGCGCGGCAGCATCACCGCTGTGACCAACTCCTCCACCCAATACAGCACGAATTGCAGCTCGCAGAATTTTTCCTGCGTGCAGACCGGTACCGCCGCCATCGTGGACACGGTCCTGAATTCCGACGGCACCTTCACCGTCGTCTATTACCAGCCGCTCGCCAGCGCCTCGCTCGACATCGTCGAGGGAGTGGTCACCGGCGTCCCCAACACCACCACGCAGCAGTGCAACATCGTCGTCACCGACGCCACCGTCGCCACCAGCAACAGCCTGATCAGCGGCCAGCTCTCGATCGGCGATCAGCTCACTCTTTCCCTCAGTTCCTCGCCGCAAGCATTTGTCATCATCAGCAAGGATCTGCTGGTGCCCACGAACACCTTCGCCGGCGCCACCGACGTCAGCGCCATCCAGCCCGGCCAGACGATCGCCTTCCCCGTCATCTCCTTCAGTCCGCAGTCGGGCGTCACTCCGGGCACCGCCTCCACGGATACCGTGGCGCTCCGCTTCACCCGGCTGTCGGGTGTGATGACCAGCCCCTCGTCGCCGGTCTTCTCCGCGGATACCTTTCCGTCGTTTTTTGGCCTGGCCAGCGCGCGCCAGTTCCAGACCACGACCGGGCGTCTCAGCGTTGACGGCGCTTCTTCCTTGTCCGGCATATCCTCGGGGACCATCATCTCCACCACTGCCCTCTATGTTGGACCGAGCTCCACGCCGACGTTTACCGCGCAAACCGTGCGCGCCCACTAGACTTTCCGCCTCCGCAACGGAAAAGGGCCGGTCCGTGGTTCGGACCGGCCCTTCCTTATTTTTGCGATCTTTCTCGCTCTAGGCTGAAACTGCCGCAGGATTTCCCGGTGCCACGGGTGCAGCCGGCGGGTTGTACACCAGCGGCGCGGGCTGGAAACGCTTGTACAGCGCCAGCGAAATCGCGCCGATGCCCCATAGAATCACCAGCAGCTTCACCCAACCGCCGTGCGGCACCAGCATCACAATGCGCAGCAGCACCATGCCTGCCGCCATGCGCCCGATGCGGCCCCAAACGTCGCGGGCTGGACCAAAAATCCATTGCCCCACCACGCCGCCCACCACCGGCTGCGCCGCGTACAGCGCAATCACCCACACCAGGAACGTCGCCAGGCCCACGAACAGCCCCACGACCGTGACCGCCGCGATCACCGCGGCGATCGGCACCGCAAACAGCACCAGCACACCCAGGCCCAGCGACGCGCCATAGCTCTCCGCCGCGTGCATCGCCTCCTGCGAGAACTGCGGCATCACCCGGAACAGCACCAGCCCGTACAGCAGCAGCGCCGCCGCCAGAAACGCCGCCCACATCGCGGTGCTCTTGGTGAAATCGTCATGCTTCTTTACGTACTTCTTGAAGTCCACCGGCGAGGCCAGCTTTGCGTGCTTCGATACCGTGGGCTCGCGCTCCCCTTCGAATTCGATCTTCCCGTCCACCTGCGCCGCATCCTCGATGGTCATGGATTCGCCGCGCGCATCCACGCTTCCGCCGACGGTTCCCGAAATCCGCACCGTCTGGTTGCGCACAAAAATGTCGCGGTCCACTTTTCCATCCACGCTCAGAGTCTGCGAGAAAGCGGTCACGCTGCGCCCCACGGTTCCGTGGGTCTCGACGTGAATCACCTGCGCCCAGGACATCAAGCTGTGCGCCACCGTGCCGGAAACCACCACGGTGTTGCAGAAGCCGCGCACGCTTCCGTCCACCTGGCCCTCGATGCGCGCGGTCTGCGCGAAGGCGAACACATCGCCGGTCACGTGGCCGCGAATGGTGATCTCCTGTCCCCAGGCGTACAGGTCGCCGTCAATGGTGCCGTCCACGCTCAGCGTCTGCCCGGTAAAATAGACGTCGCTCTTGATGGTTTCATCCTTGCCGATATCCACGCTCGGGCCGTTCTTGAACTCGGCGGCGGCCGCGGGCGCCGGCGATACCACCGCCAGGCACGCTCCCGCCAGCACCAGCGCCAGCGCCGACCCGCGCCGCACGCGTTTGCGCGCTACCGCGATCCCAAACCCCGCCAGGGTCAGAAGCGCCAGCACTTCCACCAGTGAAATCATCGACTGCCACCCTTTCCAGAAACTCCCTTGAAAGATGAGCATGCTCACCAGGCTCGAACCGCCGAACCCCGCTTGCTGTAGGCGCTGCTCCCACGGCTCCACATATCCGGTGTACATCGCGTATACGGCCGTAGCCGCCAGCCCGAACACCACCATCCAGATCCACTGCATCGAGCGCCGCACTTTTTCCTGAAACGTCGCAATGCGCGCGGGAAGCGGCTCTTCTTCTTCGAGCATGGCCCGCGTGAGCAAGCGCGCCTCGCGCTCCATCGCGCGCAACAGGGTGCGGCACTTCGCGCAGTCCTGCGTGTGCGCGGAAACCTCCAGCGCTCGCGTCCGGTCTAGTTGCCGCTCCAGGTACAACATGCAGGTCATCTCATCCAGATGCCCTGCCGGTCCTCCGCTATAAGCCGGTGGCCCGCTCATTGCGCACCTCCTGCGGCCATCGCACCGCTGCCTTCCAGCGCCTGGCGCAGTTCATGCCGTGCTCGCAGCAGCACCACGCCGACAAAGGCGCGCCGCACTCCCAGCGAATCGGCAATTTCGTCGTAACTCATATCCGAGTAGTAGCGCAGCACCAGGGCCATCCGCGCCCGCGCTCCCAGCTTGTCCAGCGCGCGCCGCACTTCTTCGCTGGTGCGTTTCTCGATCAACTGATCCAGCTGGTTCGGGTCTGGATGCTCCAGGGGCACCGTCTCCACGTCTTCGGTCTCTTTATCCTGGCGGATCTTCCGGCGCCGCAGCAGGTCCCAACAATGATTTGCGGCCACCCGGTACAGCCACGCGCTGAACGGCCGCGACGCGTCGTACTGGTCCAGTTTGTCCCGAATCTTCATGAACACTTCCATCGTGGCATCTTCCGCGTCTTCCCGGGTCGGCAAAGCCCTTCGGCAAAAACGGAAAATCGCCGGGGCATGTTCCCGGTACAGGTCTCCCCA
Source organism: Dongiaceae bacterium (assembly GCA_035542235.1). Classification (GTDB taxonomy): domain Bacteria; phylum Acidobacteriota; class Terriglobia; order Acidiferrales; family UBA7541; genus Acidiferrum. Next base: position 58,402 of record DATKLU010000091.1, on the reverse strand, counting down.
GGCCTCGGCATCCCCTGCCCTGGCCCGAGCGACTACCTCGCCCGACTCCCTTGTTTCCGCCGCGTTCATCCGGCCTGGTTTCTGGACGTCCATAGACTAGTACGCAGGAAACCCGCAAAAATTACGGTTTTGGCTGCGCAGCACTCTACCAGATTCCGCGGGTAGGCCCTTCTGCGTTCCCACTAGAGAAAGAAAACGGCCTCGCAGCGATTCGCCACGAGGCCGTCTTAACTCCTTTTTTACAAATGGGTTAGAAGGTGAATTTGGCTGCGATCTGCAATGTGCGCGGACCGCCGCTGCCGAGGAACGGGTAGCCAATTCCTACGTCGCCGGTCGCCGTCAGCCCCAGCGTCCCGACGGATCGCCCATTCGAGTCAATCCCGTTCGGCGCGGCATCCGCGATGAACGCCGGCAGGTAGGGATTTGCAAAGTTCGGATGGTTGAGCAGGTTGTAGGCTTCAAAGCGCAGCTCCAGCTTCAGCCGCTCGGTGATCGCGGTATTTTTAAAGATCGAGAAGTCGAACTGCCGGAAGTGCGGTCCGACCAGCGAGTTGCGACCTTCGCTGCCGAAGTGCCGCGTGCCCGGAATACAGGTCGAAGCCGTTCCGTCGCCGCCGCCGGCCGGATAGGTGCAAGGCACCGCGAACGACGTCAGGTCCAGGAAGTTGAGCGGATCGCTCGAGTAGTGAATTGGGCCGACCACATCGGGGCGGCCGAACCCTTCACCACTGCCGTCGAAGTCGTCCTCGAAGTTGTAGTTCAGCTGGAAGGGTTGGCCGGACTGCACGGTCACGATGCCGTTCAAGCCCCAGCCGTTGGTCAGCTTGCGCAAGTTCGCCGGATTCGGAAATTCATAAATGAAATTCCAGGTCAGCCGGTGCCGGATATCGAAGTTGGAGTTGCCCCGGTTCAGGCGGATCGGGGAAGTGCTGTCGTTCGGTTGCGCCGCGTTGGGTACGAAGTCCTCGCCGTCGCTCGCGTCGTCAATGGAATGCGACCAGGTGTAGTTCAGCGTAGAGGTCAGCCCGTGCCACTGATTGATGCGCAGGCTGGTCTGGAGCGCGTTGTAAATCGAGTTGGCCGAGCTTTCTTCGTAGTTGTAGTAGGTGCCAGAAGTTGTGTACGTCCCCGGCACGCCGTAGACGTTGATGCAATCGCAGCCCAGGTCAGCCGCCGTCACCGCCGCGTGCGAAGGCTGGTTCAAGTCGCGAAAGCGGAACAGCTTGTGGCCCTGCGAACCGACGTAGCCGATCTGCAGCACGGCATGCTTGCTGAGTTCCTGCTGAAGGTTCAGGTTGTAGTTTTCCAGATAGGGAGTGCGGATGTTCTGGTCCACACCGAAGCGGTCGCTCATGAACGAGCCTCCGCCATACACCGGATCGACCGTGTTCAAGGGGCCGCCGAAAAGTTCGGCCGTGAGGATCGGGTTCTGCGCACCGAAGCCGGAATACGCCGGGCCCGGATCGAATCCGCTGGCGAAGGGCAAATGGCCCATGAACATGTCTTGCGAGAAGGCATCGTAGAAGATGCCCCAGCCGGCACGAATCACGGTCTTGCCGTGGCCGGTAAGGTCCCAGGCGGCGCTGACGCGCGGCGCCCAGTTGTTGTAGTCCGGCTGGTACAGGCGGCCGTTGGCCACCTGGATGTCCGCGCCGCTCTTCGGATCGAAGTTCGTGAAGTTGCCGTGCTTTTCCTGCACGATGCCGAAATAGTCGTAGCGCACGCCCAGGTTCAGCACAAACTTGCGGCTCAGGCGAATGCTGTCCTGGAAGTAGCCGGCGAAGGAATTCTCAAAGGTGTTGCGGTTGGTGTTGCCCTGGCGCTGCGAACCGCCGTCGGGAACGCCGGCGATGAAATCGTCCAGGTTGTCAAAACTCAAGGTGCCGCGGAAACCGCGATTGAAGATCTGCGAAACCGTGGTGCGCCGGTATTCATAGCCGAGCTTGATGTCGCTCTTGCCGGCTCTCCACGAGACGTTGTCAATGTAGTGCCAGTTGCTGTCCACGCGTTGCCGCGGATCGCCGTTGTCCGCGCCCAGTGGCGCCAGGCTGCTGCCCGGCCCGCTGATGGAGATTTTCGGCAAGCCAAAGTTGTACTTGTCGGCGTTGGGCGTTCCCGGGGCGACCGTGTTCAAGCCGATGGAAGTCGGATCGAAATTGCGGTCCTGCGGAAAGAAGCCTTCGGCGAAGCGGTTCCAGCCGAGGCGCGCTTCGTTCACAACCGTCGGCGTCAGCGTTGTGACGTAGGAAATAGAGATCAACTGGACCCGGGTCGGCGTTGCCGTGTTGTAGTTCGGCAGCAAGCCGCCGCCCACCAGCGCCAGCGGGAAGCTCTGGTCGCTGTCGCCGATGTAGTAGCGCCCGGTCAGGAGGTTGTTGGCGTTGAAGCTGTGGTCGATTTTCACGATCGCCGAGTCAACGCGGTTGGAAAACGGCGTGGCCAGCGAAATGTTGCTGCCGCCGTCGTTGTAGCAATCGTTGTTGACCGTTGGCGTGGGCCAGGGATTGAGCGCGAGCAGGTTGGCGATGACCGGGTTCACCACGCCGCCATTGTCCGCGGTTGCCGCCGCGATGTTGGCTGGCGTCGGCACGCAGGCGGTGCTGGCTTCCGCGCCCTTTTCCCGCATGCCTTCGTAGTCCACAAAGAAGAATGTCTTGTCTTTCACGATCGGCCCGCCCAGCGCCCCGCCAAACTGGTTGTTGTGGAACGGGTTCTGCTGCTGGCCCACTTGGTTGAAGTAGTTGCGCGCATCCAGCGCGTTATTGCGGAAAAAGTCGAAGCCGGAACCGTGCAAGGAGTTCGTGCCGCTCTTGGTCACAATGTTGATGACGCCGCCGGCGCTCCGTCCGTACTCGGCTTCCGAATTGGAGAGGACACGCAACTCCGCAATCGCTTCCAGCGGCAGGATGGTCGCCGGCGTGCCGAAGACGCCCGCTTCGTTGATCGCCGGGTCGTTGCGGTAACCGTCGTTCATGTCCGTGCCGTCCAGCAGAAAGTTGTTCGAGCGGCCGCGGGCCCCGTTCACCGAAAATGTTCCGAGCGATCCCGGCGAATCGGTAATCTGGTCCGGCGATCCCGCAACGCCGGGCACCAGAAAAATGAGCTTCTGGTAGTCGCGCCCGTTGACCGGGAGGCTTGTGACCACCTTCGATTCCACGATACCGCCCAGCACATTGCTGGTGGATTCCACCTGGGGGAGCTCGTCGCCGGTGACTTCGATCTTTTGCGCCACTTCGCCCGGCTGCAGCGTCACATCCGCACGCCGCTCGCTGGAAACTTCCACGTGGATGCCGGTCACCACTGCCTGCTTGAATCCCTGTTTCTCCACGGTCACCCGGTAGTCGCCGATCGGCAGTTCCGGCACGCTGTACGAGCCGTCCTCTCCGGTCTGCACGGTGCGCGTCAGTCCGGTGCCCACATTCTTGATTTCCACGCCGGCTCCGGCAATCGCCGCGCCGGTGGAGTCGGTCACCGTTCCGAGGATCGTTCCCCGGAACGTTTGCCCCGACGCTGCACCCGCCAGCATCGCCAGCAGTAGCACTGCAACAAACACACTCTTCGCCATGCGCAGACACAAACTCATTGCGCTCTCCTCAGTTCTTGTTTGCATTTGACACTCCCCCCACAACCTGCGAATACCTCCCGCCACACCCCCGTGCGGAGCAGGAAAGCTTGCTACTTAGACGCACCAACTCGTTATTTTTACCCTAGCCCCCGCCTCCCGGCCGGTCAAGAAAGCGCTTGTGCCGGGGTTCCTCCCAGACAAGCCGGGGCTTTCCGCCGGGGAATGCGCATCTCACCCGCTGGCGATCAAACGGCGCCTGCTCGCGTCTCTTCGCTCCGGTGCGCTACACTGAAGGTTTGCAGGCCGGCTGGGTTCCCCTTCTGGAACCAGTCGCCCGCTTTCGAACTCCCGTGTCCAAGCGCCTTCCATCTCTGGTCATCGTCGGACGCCCCAACGTGGGCAAGTCCACCCTGTTCAATCGCCTGACCGGAACCCGCCGCTCGATCGTCACCAACGAGCCCGGCATTACCCGCGACCGCATCTACGGCCGCGCCGAGTGGCAGGGCAAGTCGCTGGAAATCGTGGATACCGGAGGAATCGTCCCGGACGACAAGGCGCTGATTCCGCAGGAGATCTTCCGGCAGGCGCGGGTGGCGTTTGAGAAGGCGGCCATCCTGGTGCTGGTGGTGGACAACCAATCGGGCATCACGCCGTTGGACGAGGAGCTGGCGCGTTTGCTCCGTGCGACCGGAAAGCCGTTCGTGGTTGCCGTGAACAAAGTGGATGCGCTGAGCCAGGAATCGCAGGCGGCCGAATTCCATCGCCTGGGCGCCAAGGTATTTCCGATTGCCGCGGAGCACGGAACCGGCGTGGACGATCTGCTGGACTATGCGCTGGAGGTGACGAAGGCGCAGACGGCGGCGCCGGCGAGCGAAGAAAGCAACGAGCCTACGGAGATTGCGATCATCGGCCGGCCGAATGTCGGCAAGTCCACACTGTTGAATCGCATGGCCGGAGAAGAGCGCTCGATCGTATCGCCGATTCCGGGGACCACGCTGGATTCGGTGGATACCGACGTGACGCACGAGGGGAAGCTTTATCGGTTCGTGGACACCGCCGGTATCCGGCGCAAGGGCAAGACCAAGCTGGTGGCGGAAAAGCTGAGCGTGGTGATGGCGCGGCGAGGCCTGGAGCGCGCGGATGTGGCGCTGCTGATCGTGGATGGCGAACAGGGCGTGACGCAGGGCGACGCCACCATCGCCAGCTACGCCGAGCAGTCCGGGCGCAGCGTGATTATCGTCGTCAACAAGTGGGATCTGGCGGTGGAGGCGGCGCAGGCCGCAGCGGACCGCGAAGCTAACACCGCCAAGGGAAAATCCAAGCGTGCCGCGGATCCAAAACACCGCAGCGGACCGGTGGACAAGGGCAAGCTGTTGCTGGACTACGAAGAGCTTATCCGCAACAAGCTCAAATTCCTGAGCTACGCGCCGGTGGTTTTTCTTTCCGCCAAAACCGGCGAGCGCGCGGCCAAGCTCTTTCCGCTGATCGATCACGTGGCGGCGGCGCGCAAGCGCAAGATTTCGACCCCGGAATTGAATCGCTGGCTAAAGTCGATCGATCTGCAGCGCGGCACCCTGCCGAAGTCGCGGCCCATTCGGATTTACTACGTGACCCAGGCCAAAACGGCGCCGCCCACGTTCCTGCTCTTCACCAACCAGAAGCAGCCTCTGCACTTCAGCTACGAGCGCTTTCTGGAAAACCAGTTGCGCGAGAAATTCGACTTCACCGGCACCCCGGTGCGCTTCGTGCAACGCCTGCGCAAGCGCGAGAAACGCTCGGGCGGCGGCAGCGACGACAACGACGACTGAGCGGCATCACGGAGACATCCCCGGGAAGCAGCATGCTGTTCCCCTGCGTCGCTCCTTGCTAGAATCCAGCTTCCGGGATAGCCATGGCACAAAACGCGGCCGCAACGCAGACTTCACTGGACCTCGACGACAGCCTGTATCGCATCGGCGAAGTGAGCCGCCTCACGGGCGTGAAAGCTTTCGTCCTGCGCTACTGGGAAACCGAGTTCCCGATGCTGGAACCGAAGAAGGGGCCGAACGGCCGCCGCTTCTACCGCCAGGAAGACGTGGAACTCATCCTGAAGATCAAGCGGCTGCTTTACGATGAGGGATTCACCATCGCGGGGGCGCGGCGGCACCTGCGCGACGGAGCCAGCGGTGGCGCAGAAGAAAACGGCAACATTCCTCCGGGCCACGGCGCGCATCAATTACTGAATCGCAAGCTGCTGCTGGATATGCGCGATTCGCTGCGTGCCTTCTTGACCCTTCTCGAACGGCGCTGAACGCGGTAAAATGTTTCCGTCGGGGCGTAGCGCAGTCTGGTAGCGCGCACGCTTGGGGTGCGTGAGGTCCCCGGTTCAAATCCGGGCGCCCCGACCATTTCCGCCGGAACTTCTGCACGGCCGAATGCCTCGCCTTCCGGTCTTTGGTTTACGACCGGTCCGGAACCTGACTTATGTCCGTCAAAACGCCGCACATTCTCCTCACCAATGACGATGGTTACAGCGCCGAAGGGTTGCGGGTGCTGTCGGAAGAGCTGGAAAAAATTGCCACGGTGAGCATCGTGGCTCCTTTTGCCGAGCAGAGCGGGGCGGCGCAATCCCTGACGCTGCGTCGGCCGATCGTGGTGCATGCAAAGCGCGAGCGGCACTGGGCGGTGGAAGGAACCCCGGCGGACGCGGTGATCGTGGCGCTGCACCGCCTGCTGCCGGAACGGCCAGACCTGGTGATTTCCGGAATCAACCACGGTGCGAACATGGGCGAGAACGTTTATTACTCCGGCACGGTGGGAGCGGCGCGAGAGGCGGCCCTGCACCATATCCCCGCGGTCGCGATGTCGCTGTGCGCGCGCAAGGAGAATCAGCAGTTCGCGCACGCCGCGAAGATTGCGCGTTCCGCGGCCGAGTTGATCTTGCAAGAAGGCCTGCCGGACCAGGTGCTGCTGAACGTCAACGTGCCGGAGCCATGGAGCGGCGAAGTGCGCTTCACGCGGCAATCGAAAAAAATCACGCGCAACCAATTGAGCGAGGGCAAGGACCCGAAGGGCCGCAGCTACTACTGGATTTTCGAGCAGAAGATCGACAAGGATATTGAGGCAGACACGGATTACGCGGCGGTCTTCGCGGGCCACGCGAGCGTTACGCCCCTGCACCTCGATCCGACGCATACGGAATCGCTGAACCATCTTTCTCACTGGGCTCTCCCCCTGGGGCAGGCGGCTCGGTGACTCCTCGGGAATAAAACCGGAACATGGCCAAGAGTTCCAGCTACGACGTTGCGGTGATCGGAGCGGGAGTGTTCGGGGCCTGGAGCGCGCTGCACCTGGCGAAGCGCGGCCAGCGCGTCCTGCTGGTGGATGCCTACGGGCCAGGGCATACGCGATCGAGCTCCGGCGACGAGTCGCGCATCATCCGTATGGGCTATGGCGCGGACGAGATCTACACGCAATGGTCGCTGCGCTCGCTGGCGCAGTGGAAGGATTTGTTCGCGGCCACGCGCAATGAGGCGCTGTTCCGCAAGACCGGCGTGCTGTGGCTGGCGGAGGAGAACAACGCGCAACTCAGCGCCACGCAAGAGGTATTGGCGCGAAACGCCGTGCCGTTTGAGGAGCTCGGGCGCGGCGAACTGGAAAAGCGCTACGCGCAGGTGAACTTCGAAGGCATCGGAACGGGAATCCTGGAACCCGAGAGTGGCGTGCTGCTGGCGCGGCGCGCGGTGGCGGCGACCGCGGCGGAGGCCGTGCGGCGCGGCGCGGAATTCCGGCTGGCAGCGGTAAAGGAGGTGCGCGGCCGGGGACGCGCCGAGAGTGTGGTGACTGCCGGCGGTGAAGAGTTGCGCGCCGGCGCGTTTGTGTTCGCCTGCGGAGCGTGGCTCGGCAAGCTTTTCCCGCAGATTCTGGGCTCGCGGATCTTTCCGACGCGGCAGGCGGTTTTCTATTTTGCGATTCCCGCGGGCGATGCGCGTTTCGGTTCGCCGGCCCTGCCCACCTGGCTTTTCAAGAACGATGAGTGCTACGGAATGCCGGACATCGAGTGCCGCGGCCTGAAGGTGGCGATCGATAAGCACGGCGAGGCCGTCGACCCGGATACCCAGTCGCGCATCGTCACGGCGCAGGAAGTGAAAGAGATTCAGGAATACGTGGCATATCGCTTCCCGGCCCTGGGCGGGGCGCCGATTGCGGAGACGCGAGTGTGCCAGTATGAGAACACCTCCAGCGGCGATTTTCTGATTGACCGGCACCCCGAGCTGGCGAATGTGTGGTTCGCAGGCGGCGGCTCCGGGCACGGGTTCAAGCACGGACCTGCGGTGGGAGAGCACGTGGCGCGCCTGTTGTCAGGAGAGGCGTCAGCAGAGCCACGGTTTTCGCTGGCGAGTAAGAAGACGCAGCAGCTCCGGGCGGTCTATTGAGACCGCCCCGCATCGCTTTGGGACGAAACCTATTTTGGTGACGTGCGTCTGTCACTGGTGGCGAGGTGTATTTGGCGCACAGCCTTCTGCCGAGGCATGCCGGTCGGCGGAAAAGCGGGCTTTCGTATTTGCAGCGGAACTTCGGGGAGGAACCATGTCAGCAGGCTGGAGACGGGTGTTGGGGTTGCTCGCGGCGGCGGTGATGCTGCTGGCGAGCGCAGGTCGGACGGCAGCGAAGCCAGGCGAGGGCCTGAAAGTCCCGGTGGAATATTACAAGCTGCCGAACGGGCTGCGCGTGGTGCTGTCGCCGGACCACACGGCGCCGACGGTGTGCGTGGCCGTCTACTACCGGATCGGATTCCGCGTGGAACCGAAAGACCGGACGGGTTTCGCGCACCTTTTCGAACACATGATGTTCCAGGGGTCGCAGAACCTGGGAAAGATGGAGTTCATCAAGCTGGTGCAGCGGAACGGCGGAACGCTGAACGGCTCGACACGCTTCGACTTCACCAACTATTTCGAGATTCTGCCCTCCAACAAGCTGGAGACCGCGCTGTGGGCGGAAGCGGACCGCATGAATGGCCTGGCGGTGACGGAAGAAAACCTGAAGAACCAGCAGGGAGTGGTCGGGAACGAAGTGAAGGTAAACGTGATCAACCGGCCGTACGGCGGGTTCCCCTGGCTGGATATGCCGCAGTACGCGAACACCAACTGGTTCAACGCGCACAACTTTTACGGCGACCTGAAGGACATTGACGCGGCGACCCTGACGGATGTGCAGTCGTTCTTCAAAACATACTACGCGCCGAACAACGCCGCGCTGGCAGTGGTCGGCGACTTCGATCCGGCGCAGGCGCGGCAGTGGGTGGAGAAATACTTTGGCGGGATCAAAGCCTCGCAGTTGCCGCCGCCGCCGGACCTGAGCGAGCCGGCGCAGGCCAAGGAAAAGTGGGCAAGCCGCGTGGACCCGCTGGCGAAGCGGCCGGCACTCGCGATTGCGTATCACATGCCGGAGCGCAACACGCCGGAGTACTACGCGATGGGATTGATCGACCAGATCCTGATTGAAGGCAACGACAGCCTCGAATACCAGGAACTGGTGCAGAAAAAGGGCGTCACCGCGGCGGTAAACGGCGGGATCAACTATCTGGGAAACATGTATAACTACCAGGGGCCGATGCTCTTCATGGCGGACCTGCGTTATGACCCGAGTTCCTCAGCGAAGGACATTGTGGCGTCGTGGGACGCCGCGCTCGAGCCGCTGCGCAGCAAACCGGTGGACAAATCGACATTGGACCGGGCGCGCGTGAAGCTGCGCTCGGAACTCTACGACAGTATCGGAGCCGGCGGCGGATTCGGACTGGCCGACCTGCTGGCAAGCTTCGCGCTGTTTGACGATAACCCCGCGCGCATCAACACCCTGGTCGCGGAGTTCGACAAAGTGACTCCCGAACTGATCCAGAAAACGGCGCAGGAGTATCTGAAGCCGGAGAACCGCACCGTGCTGGTGCTGGAAACCAAGGCTGCCGACGCGACGGCCGCGCCGGCTAAGAACTAAAGGAGCTGACATGAACACGACGAAAACCATCGCAGCAGTGTTTGCAGCAGCTCTGGCAGTGTTCGCGATCACCGCACAAGCACAGGAGAAGCAGGCGCCGCCGGCCGGCGGACCGCCAAAACCCTTTACGCTGCCAGCGCACGAGACCTACGCGCTGCCGAACGGAATGAAGGTCACGCTCGTGCCTTACGGCAATTTGCCAAAGGTAACGCTGAGCCTGGTGGTACGGACCGGCAACCTGAACGAGCCGGCGGACCTGACAGGATTGGCAGACCTCGCGGGCAATCTGATGAAGGAAGGCACGACGACGCGCAGCTCCAAGCAGGTGGCGGAGGAAGCGGCGAGCATGGGCGGGGCGATAGGCATCACTGTGGGAGTGGACGAAAGCGACATTGCCACGGACGTGCTGAGCGAATTCGCGCCAAAAGCCGCCGCCCTGCTGGCGGACGTGGCCTTGCACCCCGCATTCCCAGAATCGGAATTGCCGCGGTTGAAGAACGATGCGTTGCGCCAGCTTTCGATCTCGAAATCGTTGCCGCAGAGCATGGCGCTGGAGCGGTTTCGCAAGATTCTTTATGGCGATCACCCGTACGGAACCGTGTTTCCAACGGAAGCGAGCATCAACAAGGCAACCCTCGCGGACATCAAGCAGTTTTACGCCGGGAATTTCGGGGCGGCGCGGGCTCACCTCTACGTGGCGGGGAGATTTGAGGTGGCAGCCGTAAAGAAAGCCATCGCGGACAGCTTTTCCGGCTGGCCACCAGGCCCGGCAGCGAAGGTGGACGTGCCGAAGGTGACCCCGAAACATGTGCTGGACCTAACGGACCGGCCCGGCGCGGCGCAATCCACACTGCTGGTCGGTTTGCCGGTTCCAAACGCGACCAGCCCGGATGCGGTGCCGCTGGCAGTGACCAACGCGATCCTGGGCGGCTCCTTCGGATCGCGCATCACTTCCAACATCCGCGAGCAGAAAGGCTATACCTATTCGCCGAGCAGCCAAATTTCGCGGCGCTATCGTGACGCGTACTGGGCGGAAACGGCGGACGTAACCACCCAATACACCGGCGCTTCCTTGAAAGAGATTTTCGCGGAAGTGGACCGGCTCGCGAAGGAGGCGCCAAGCGACTCCGAGCTCAAAGGTATTCAGAGCTACCTCTCCGGAATTTTTGTGATTCAGAACTCTTCGCGCGGCGCGCTGATCGGGCAACTGCGCTTCATCGACTTGCAGGGGCTGGGCGAAGACTACCTGAAGACCTACGTGCAGAGAGTGAATGCGGTGACACCCGCGGACGTGCAAAAAATGACGGCGCAATACATCAAGCCGGAGCAGATGACCATCGTTGTCGTCGGCGACAAGGCGAAAGTCGCGGAGCAGCTGGAGCCATACTCACCGAAGATGTAGGCGGCTTTTCGACAACCGGTATTTCTAGACGGTGCCCGGGCGCGGCGTGCGGCGACGTGCGCCTGCAGCGGCTGCGGCGCGGCGGCCGCGCTTGGCCTTTTCCTGATACAGGTGCGCGTCGGCATCGGAGAGCAGCTTTTCGATGCGGGCGCCGTCACCGCGGTAGATGCTGATGCCGATGCTGGCGGAGAGGCGCGGCGTCTCCGGGTCCATTTCCATGACGTGACGGATACGATTCGCAACGCTTTCCGCTTCGGTCTCTTCCGCTTCCGGCAAAACCAGGGCGAACTCGTCGCCGCCATAACGGGCCGCGGTGTCTATGGATCGGCAGTGGATGCGGAGGATGTCCGCGACGCGGCAGATGGCACGGCTGCCGACCAGGTGACCATACGAGTCATTGATCTTCTTCAAGCCGTCGAGATCGAGCAGGAGCACGGCAAACGGCCGGCCACTGCGATTGGTGCGTTCGGTTTCGCTTTCCAGGACGTCGAGGAGGCGGCGATAGTTGGCGAGTCCTGTGAGCGGGTCGCTGACGGCAAGATGGCGCACCTGTTCGAAGAGGCGCGCGTTATCGAGAAGCGCGCCGCCGAGGGCGATGGCGTAGCCGATGACGCTGAAAGCCTGGGCCAGGACGAAGGGCGCGTCGAGCAGGCGCTGGGACTGCGAAGCCGCGAGTTGCGCGGCGAGGTTCATCCAGGCGGCGACATAGATCGAACGGTCGAACGCGGTGAACACCTGATGCAGGCGGCGGCGATACCAGATCACCGCGACCAGGAACAGAACGCCCGGAAAAAGCTGTTGCGGCGAGGGCAGAAACGATCCCGGGTGCGAGGAGACGTCGGTCGGCAGGTGGCGCAGACCGGCGGTGACCAGGTAGGTGAGGCCAACGACGCTGAGGAGCGCGCCGGCGATCTCAATGCGCGGGCGCCGGGACCGCGGCAGAAAATGCTCGACCAGCAGAGCCACCACGAGCAGAAGCGCCAGGATGAGACGTCCAACCCAGAGAGCGACAGGCGCCCACCGGATGATGGGGCGCTGCTCACCGGGAAGCTGGAAGAAGAGGACGCTGGAGCCGGCCAGCACCGCGCCGGAGAGCAGGAAACCTGCGCCGAGGATGAGGGAGATTCGGTCCTGGGTGCCCTGAAAGCGGACGAGGGTCACGGCGGAGAAGACGAAAGCAAGAAGGCCGGTAACGATCTGCAGGTAGCCCTGCAGCGCGGGATCGGGTTGCAGCGGCACCGGTCGGAGCCAGAGGGCGAACAGAAGAATCAGCAGCAGGCCGACGACGTGCCAGAAGACTGGAGTAGCTTCCCAACGTTCCGAGTTGAAGGGTCCCTCGCCCATACGAACAGCCCACCTTGGGAGCTGGGCGCTTCCAGCTACTACGTTAGACTGCGGCGGGTGTAGGAGCGTTGCCGGATTTTCCTGTATGTTGCGGGAGGCAAACTGTACGAACGAACAGGTTGCCGGAGAGCGGAGCGGCGCCTGCGCGGCGAAGAAATCAGTTGCGCGGGCGGCGGAAATTACGCACACTCTGTGGACTTAAATCGTTTCAATAAACAACCCGGGCACCCAACCGGCCCGGCCAAAGGACGTTTTTGTGACCACTGACGCGGCCGCAAGCGTTACCCAATTGAAGCGATCCCTCACCCTGTGGAACCTGGTGGTGATCGGGATTGTGATGATCCAACCCATCGCGCCGATGGGAATTTTCGGAGTGATTCACAACGCCGCGCGCGGCCACGTGGTGACCACGATTCTGATCGCCATGGTAGCCATGCTGTTGACCGCGATCAGCTACGGCATGCTGGCGCGGGTCTATCCCAGCGCGGGTTCGGCCTACACCTACGTGGGGCAGGAGCTGCATGTCGGATTGGGCTATCTGACGGGCTGGGCCATCCTGATGGACTACCTGCTCAATCCTCTGATCTGCATTGTGCTCTGCAGCAAGCTCACGCAAAACATCCTGCCGGAAGTGCCGTACTGGGTGCTGGCGATTTTTTATGCCACCGCCTTCACGCTGTTGAACCTGCGCGGCGTGAAGACATCGGCGCGCATCAACGAGATTCTCGCGGGCGCGATGACCATCGTGGTGATCGTGTTTTTCGCCTATGTGGTCCGTTTCTTGATCCAGCTGCACAACTTCGGGCCGCATTTCTTCAGCAAGCCCTTTTACGACCCGGAGACGTTCAATTTCGGATTGATCTTTCACGGAACCTCGATCGCGGTGCTGACCTACATCGGGTTCGATGCCATCTCGACCTTCTCGGAAGAAGTGGAGAATCCGCGGCGCAACATCCTGCTGGCGACGGTGCTGGTGTGCCTGATTACCGGCGTGCTGGCTTCGCTCGAAGTTTACGCGGCGCAGCTGGTGTGGGGTTCCAAGCCGTTTCCCGCGGAACAGGTGGAATCGGCGTTCCCGCTGGTGGCGCGGCAGGCGGGCGGCTTCTTGCTGTTTCAGCTGCTGAACTTCACGATTCTGGTGGCGAACATCGGATCGGGCATGGGCGCGCAGCTGGCGGCGTCGCGCCTGCTCTTCGGCATGGGGCGCAACGACGCGATTCCGAAAGGCTTCTTCGGAAAGATCAACGTCAAGCGGCAGATTCCGGCGAACAACGTGATCCTGATCGGCTCACTGGCGCTGATCGGTTCCTTCCTGCTGAGCTACGACAAAGGCGCGGAACTGCTGAATTTCGGCGCCATCCTGGCGTTCATGGGCGTCAACGCCGCGGCGTTCGCGCACTACTTCGTGCGCAGCAAGGAGCGCAGCGAATGGACCTTCCTGTGGCCGGTCTGCGGCTTCGCCATCTGCGCCTACATCTGGTGGCAGCTGAGCACGCCCGCGAAGATTCTGGGGTCGGTCTGGGTCGCCCTGGGCCTGATCTATGGCGTGTGGAAGACCGCCGGCTTCCGCAAGACGATTTCATTCGACGCACCGCCGGAGTAAGCGCACGTGAAGACGGCGCCATTGCAATCAGACACGAATCTGCCGGATGATGCTGCGGCGAGCAAAGTGGTGAAGCGCTCTTCCCGCAAATCCGAAGCAGTGACCATGCGCGACGTGGCCGGGTTGAGCGGCTTTTCGCCGGCGACGGTCTCGATCGTGCTGAATAACGCGCCGCTGGCGCGCTACATCGCCCCGGCCACCAAGAAAAAAATCGAAGAAGCGGCGCGCAAGCTGGGCTACCGGCCCAACGCCATGGCGCGATTCCTGCGCAGCAAGCGGACCAACAGCGTGGGCGTGATGTTCTTCGATATCACCGACCCCTTCTGCACGCCGATCCTGCGCGGCATCGAGAACTCCTTGTACCAGGGATCGTTTCTGCCGATCCTGACCGACGCGCACAACCAGAAAAGCCGGTTCGAACGTTACCTGGAGATGCTGCTGGAACGCCACGTGGAAGGGCTGATCGTGGTGGCCAACTGGCTCTTCGTGGACATCCACGTTCTGGCAGATTTTGCCAAGCGCAACATCCCCGCGGCCACCATCGGCTGGGAGTTGCCGGGCGATACCGTGAGCTCGGTGATGGTGGATAACGAGACGGGGGGCAGGCTGGCGCTGGAGCATCTCTATAAACTGGGCCATCGCAAGATTGCCTTCATCCGCGGGCCGAAGACGCTGATCGATTCCGCTCCGCGCTGGAAAGGCATTCAGAAGTATGCGCACTCCGTCGGCTACGAGCTCGACCAGAGCCTGGCGCTTCAACTGCCGGATGAGTTCGAACCGAGTTCGGGATTCGAAGGCGGGGTGCGGCTGACAGAGGAGCTGCTGCAGCGGCGGAAAAAGTTCACGGCTCTGCTGGCGTTCGACGACCTGACGGCTCTGGGCGCAATCCGGGCGCTGACGAAATCCGGAATCAAGGTGCCCGAGCAGTGTTCGGTGATCGGATTCGACGACATCGCGCTCTCCACGCTTTCCGCGCCATCGCTGACCACCGTGCGGCAGCCGATGGAAGCCATGGGCAATCTGGCGGCGAACATCATCATCGAGGGCATCAACGCGGCGCAGGAGAAGCGGGACTGGACGATCACGCACCATCGCGTGGCGCCGGAATTGGTTATTCGCGAGTCTACCCGCGCGCTGTCGCTATCGTCCTCGGACGATTGATTCGAATCGTTGCGGGCGGCCGCTCCCCGCGGCCGAAAACACCGGGCGGAAACTCCTGCTACCATGACAAAAGAACAGGCCGAAGAATGGCGAAGGCGAACAATTCCGCGCTGCAGGCGGCAGAACTTGCGACCCGGCTGGTCGAGGCCCTGCTGCGGGAACGGGTCGTGCCGCGGTTCGTGGACTCCTACGTAGTCGAGAACGGACGGCACGCGTTGCAGGTGCATGCGCCGCTGTACCGGGAGCTGCTGGGCATTCTGCAGCGCGAGGCGCTGCTGGCGGCGTGCGTCCGGCTGCTGGAGATGGCTTCGCAGGAGACCGTGGCGACCGGCCGGGGAAAGATGCGGGTGGTGCCGCGCAAGGGCGCCGAGGCCTTTCGCAGGAAATTTCTGGCTGCGCTGACACACCAGCAGAAGTGGAACGCCGGGGATGCGCTGGACTTTCAGTCGGACTTGAAGATGTACGAGGACCTTTTGGCGCGGGCGTCAGGTTCGCGGCGCCCGCGAAAGCCCTATGAGGCGGCGAACCACCCGTTCGTGGACCGCTGCGCGTTCATGTTGGATTCGGCATTTCTGGAAAAGGCCCGGCTGGCCGCGAGCCGCGCGCTGGCAAACCTGGAGCAAGTCACCGAAACGGTCGCGGCCAGCGCCCTGGGGCCGGAAGCGCGGGATTAGGCGCCGGGCTCGACCAGCACCGCGGTGCCGTAGGCCAGGACTTCGGTGACACCCTGCATCACTTCCGTGGCGTCATAGCGAAAGCCGACGACCGCGTTGGCGCCATGCTGGGCGGCATGCGCCAGCAGCAATTCGTAGGCGTCCTCGCGGGTCTTCTCGCAAAGGTCGGTAAGAATGGTGATGTTGCCGCCAACGATGGTCTGCAACGCGGCGCCGAGGTTTCCGATAACGCTGCGGGAGCGGACGATGATTCCGCGTACGATGCCGAAATTGCGAACAATGCGATAACCGGGAAGGTCCATCGCGGTGGTGACCATCGAAGAGTCCACTCGGCCGGGCATGCTGATCCTCCAGAGGCGGGCCTTGGGGCACGCGCTCAGACGTTTACTGCTGCGATTCTACCTGTAGACAACCGTACTGCGCGAGCGTGGTGCGTTTGTTAAGCTGCCGGTACATGGAAATTTTGTTTGATGTTCTGGGCGGCCTGCAGGTGCTCGTCGGCTTGTACCTGCTCTACGAGGCTGTGCGCTGGCTGGCGTACGCGCGCAAGCGCGCGACGACGGATCCGGGGTTTTACGCGCCGCGAACGGCGGTGATGTGCCCGTGCAAGGGGCTGGAGCCGGGCCTGGAACGGAATCTGATGTCGCTGTGCGAGTTCGACCACCAGAACTACGAGGTGTTCTTTTCCCTGGCCTCGGAGAGCGACCCGGCAGCGAGCATCGTCAAGCGGGTGGTGGCGCAGTCGCGCGGCAAGGCACACCTTGTCATCGCGGGCCGGCCGGAAGGCTGCGGAGAGAAAATCAACAACCTGCGCGCGACCATCCAGGAGGTCCCGGCGGAATTCGAAATTTTTGTTTTTGCGGATTCGGATGGCAGGCCCGGACACTCCTGGTTGCGGCGGCTGACCGCGCCGCTGGCCGACCCGCGCACCGGCGCCGCGACCACCATGCGTTGGCTGATTCCAAACAAGAACAATTTCCCTACCCTGCTGCTGGCCGCGTGGAACGCGCCGATCCTCACCATGCTGGGCGAGGACACCGCAAAGAATTTCTGCTGGGGTGGCGGAACGGCAATCCGGCGCACGACGTTCGAACAGGCAGCGGTCATGGAATTCTGGCAAAACTCGGTGAGCGACGATTACTCGATGACCGAAGCGCTGCGCCGGGCGGGGCTGCCGATCGTGTTTCTGCCCGAGTGCCTGACGGTTTCTTACGTGGAAACGGATTTTGCGGGGCTGCTGGAGTTCACGACGCGGCAGATCCTGATTACGCGGGTGTACTCATCCAAAATGTGGGCCACGGCGTTCGCGACGCACTTCCTGTTTTGCGCCACGATCCTGTTCGGGATTGCCATGATCCTGGCCAATTTCGCTGCCGGATTGCCCACGCTGCAGCTCGCCGGTCTGACCTTCTTACCTTTGCTGCTAGCCGCGATGCGGGGAGCGATTCGGGTGACGGTGGTGCAGGAGATGCTGCCATCGTTAAGAAAGTTAATTCAAGGCCAGGCGTGGATCCATCTGATTCTGGGAGTCTGGATTCCCTATTTGTATTTGGTGAATTTTCTGATGTCCGCGATGAGCCGGAAAACGAAATGGCGCGGCATCCGGTATGAGTTGATCTCTCCGCAACAGACCCGGCTCATAGTTCGTTAAAGCTTCGTAACATTCGATCTACCGCGTTCACGCCGCACGGAAGACGTCAACTGTCAATTTCCACAGGGCAGGCAGGGAAATTTTGCCAGTGCTGTGCAATTCCTACCGCCAAATGGGGTCCGCCTTCAGTAAAAGTATGCATAAGTCTACCGTTTTACGGCAGTTCTGGTACGCCACTTTTGGGCATTCGTTTGCACCGGGATTGGTAGTTCGGTGCTGTTCGGGGCGAAGCTCATTCAGCTTACCTTCTCGCGTCTCGGCGTAACCGTGCTTGTGGTTCAAGACCTGGGTGCTGGCCCTCAGCCCAGATTCAGGTGCCCGTTCATACGTATCAACTGATTCAACGTTAGCCTCGCTCCGAGGTGCATTTATATTTGCCAGGGCAATTCTGAAGCGTTTCAGAATTGCGAACGGAGAGGTCCAAGTGAGAGTGATCCGCAGAAGTGCACAGGTGCATTCCGTGCGCCCCACCCAGCCTGCGATCGCACGCGAGAAGTTCTTTTTCTACGAGAAGAACACGGGAGTTGCGCATTTCCATGTGGAAGCCGATGCCGAAGGGCGGTTTCCGGTGGAACAGGCGGCAGGGTTGCTGGCCATGCATTGCATGGTGAGAAATCAGGAGCCTGGGGACTACGTGGTGATGGTGGAAGCCGAAACGAGCCAACTGGATGGCCTCTCGGAAAGAGCCGAGAAGCTGCTGGAAGCGGGCCGTTCGGTGAAAACTCATGTGAAGCTGACGCGGCGCGAGGAAGAGGTGCTTTCCGGCGTGATGCGCAGCCTAGCCAACAAAGAAATAGCCGCTACCTTGAACCTGTCGGAGCGCACGGTGAAGTTCCACGTGTCGTCGCTGCTGGCCAAGTTCCATGTGCGCGGGAGAATGGAACTGGTCCGGGAAGCGGCACAGCACGCGGCGGCGAAGCAGCCGCCGGCGGTGACGGCCCCGGCACCGGTCGCGACGCGGGAAGCCCGGACGTTCGTGCCGCGCGCAGCAAACAACTACCGGCGAACCATACCCTCGGCGCTGGTGCCCTTCACAGGACGCGAGGCCGTAGCCCAGTAGGGCGTTCCATCCCTTATCGGTTTCGAAAAAGAAAAAGCCCGTGGCCTTTGCAGCCACGGGCTTTTTGTTTCGTTTGTTTGCGGTGGGCGCAGCTTACTTCTTCGCCGAGGCGTAGAGTTCCGCGGCCTTGTCCCAATCCACGACGTTCCACCAGGCCTTGATGTAGTCGGGCCGCAGGTTCTGGTACTTCAGGTAGTAGGCGTGCTCCCAAACGTCGAGACCAAGCACGGCCTTCCCGCCGAGGAGATACGGGGTGTCCTGATTCGGCGTGGAATCCACGACGAGCTTGCCGTCTTTCACGATCAGCCAGGCCCATCCGGAGCCGAAGCGCCCGGTACCTGCCGCAGCAAACTTCTCCTGGAAACCTGCGAAAGAACCAAAAGTGGACTGAATCGCGGCGCCGAGGTCGCCCTTGGGTTCGCCGCCGCCGCCCTTTTTCATGAGGGTCCAGAAAAGCGAGTGATTCCAGTGGCCGCCGCCGTTGTTACGGACCGCGCCACGGATGTTCTCGGGAATAGCATCGAGATTCTTCAAAAGATCGTCGATGGACTTGCTCTGCAAGTCGGCGTGGCCATCGAGGGCCTTGTTGAGATTGTTCACGTAAGCGGCGTGGTGCTTATCGTGGTGAATCTCCATGGTTTTCGCGTCGATGTAAGGCTCGAGCGCGTCGAACGAGTACGGCAAAGGGGGCACGGTGAATGCCACAGGTTTGTCCTCCAGATTGAAATTGTCTCTCGAATGGACGGGGTCTTCGGCAGCAACAGCGGCACGCAAAGGATCCGAACCCAAGAGAACTGCGCCGGCAATACTGCCTGCCATCAAGAATTCGCGACGTCTCACGGTTTAACTCCGAGGGCGCGGAGGGCAGGGTCGAAAACATCTGGATTATAGCCCCCGCGGCTTGCCGGGCTCAACCGGCGCGGCGTGAAAATCGCGAACGGCTACTGCCCTGTTGCTTGGATGCGGGAGAGCGCCCAAAGGGCAGACTCCGCGACCACTGAATCGGAAGAATGGGAAAGATCGGTAAGAACGCGCAGGGCTTCCCGGTAGGAGTCCGAGGCAGGCGAGAGTCCGGAGTTGCCGAGGGCGATGCAGGCGTTGCGCACGAACCCCTGCCACTTGGCGCGCTTGACCGGACTACCGCGAAAGAGCCTGCGGAATTCCTCGATGGGCATTTGCAGGAGTTGCAGCAGATCGGGGGAGAAAAGGGACTCTTCGGAATCAGGGGCGAGTTTCCTGGGCTGGAATTGCGAGGCGCTGGTGCGAGGAGACTTACGATTCCAGGGGCAAACATCCTGGCAGATGTCGCAGCCGAAAACATGCGAGCCGATGGCGGAGCGGTGCTTTTCCGGGATCGAGCCACGCAGCTCGATGGTGAGATAGGCGATGCAGCGCGAGGCGTCAAGGACGTAAGGCTCCACGATGGCCTCGGTGGGGCAAGCCTCGATGCAGCGACGGCAAGTGCCACAACGGTCCGCGGGCGGAGCTTCGGCCAATCCCAGGGATGGCGCGAGGGGAAGCGTGGTCACGATGGCGCCGAGAAAAAACCACGAACCGATCGACTGGTTGAGCAGCAGGGTGTTTTTGCCGATCCAGCCCAGGCCGGCATATTTCGCGGCGCTGCGCTCGTGGAGCGGCCCGGTATCGGCGTATGCGCGCGCTTCGAACGGCTGGGGAAAGTGGGCCTTCATCTCGGCGCACAACGCATTGAGTCTGTCCCAAAGGATCAGGTGGTAGTCATCGCCCCAGGCATAGCGGGAGATCCAGCCGCGCGGCGATCCGGCGGGGTCCGGAGAGGTTTCGGTCGAGTACGGGAGCGGGGCGTTGTAGTTGAGGGCGCAGACGATGAGGCTTTGCACTCCGGACATGGCGCTGCGCGGGTCAGCGCGACGCTGGTCCTTGAGGTAGGCCATGTCGCCGGCATAACCGCGTTCGAGCCACTCGGAATATCGCGCCAGTTCGGGAAAGCGCTCGGCTGGCGCGACACCGCACAGGTCGAAGCCCAGCGCGCGGGCGCGTTCCGAAATCCAGCGAGTGGCGGAGGTCTCAAGCTGCGGCATCCGATAAGGTTATGACAAAAGGGGGCAAACCCGGGAACCGCGCGCGGGCGCAAAAAAAGCCCCTCGCGGGTAAGCGAGGGGCGGTATGAATTGCCAAGAAAGAACGATCAGCTTTGCGGGACAACACTTTCAGCCTGCAGACCTTTCGGTCCCTGCTTGACTTCGAACTCCACGCGCTGGCCTTCGTTCAGACTCTTGTAGCCATCGGACTGGATGGCCGAGAAATGAACGAAGACGTCTTCACCGGACTGGCGCTGGATGAAGCCGTAGCCTTTAGAAGCATTGAACCACTTCACTACACCTTGCTCTTTGCTCACGGTACTCCCCTGCTGATGGAATTCGCACCGGCGCGAAACACGTGCGCTGCGAGCTCCAAAAGCCGGGGTGCCGCTCACGAACTTCTTTCGCCAAATGCGGCGGTATGCTGGCACAGAAAGGCGGGCGAGTCCAGAAAACAATCGAAAGAAAACGAAAGGCGAGCGGCCTACTGAAAACTGCGAATGGCCGTGGGCTCGTCGGAATACACTTCAAAGACGGTATAGAGCTTGGTGATCTGGAGGAGATCGCGGACTTTGCGCGTCAGATGCAGGAGCTTGAGTTCTCCGCCACGGTTGCGGGCCGAGGTATAGGCGTGCACGAGTTCGCCGATGCCGGAGCTATCGATGTAGTCCACATCCGCAAGGTTGAAGAGGATTCTGGTGTGGCCTTCGTCAAGCAACTGGCCAATGGTCTTGCGCAGCAGGGCGCTGCCCTCGCCGAGGGTGATGCGGCCACCCATATCCACAACGGTGACAGTGCCGGAATCCCGGTGCGTAGCGTAGAGCGGCATAACGTGAACTCAGGCTTCTTTCTGCGGAGCGGTGCCGTTTTCGGACGACCCTGACTGGCCATTTGCATGGCCGGGCACGCCCGGTAGCCACTTGGACATGACGATTTCCGCGCCGCCTGTGCTTCCAGGTACCACGTCGAACTCGTCCATGAAGGCGCGCATGAGAAATATGCCACGGCCGGAGGTGCTCAAAATATTTTCTTCGGCCAGGGGATCGGGCACGTCGCTGAGCTTGAAACCCTTGCCCTCGTCCATCACGTGAATGACTAGCTTTTCCGGAGTAAGTTCCAGCGCCAGGTGAATCTTCTTGTCAGGGCGCTCCTGATTTCCGTAGTGGAACGCGTTGATGACACCCTCGCGGACGCTCATGCCGATGCGATAGCACATCTCTTCATCGAATCCGGCGGCTTCGGCAACGCGGAGGCACATCTCTTCCGCCAGGTTTACGCTCTCCACCTGCGAATCCAGTACCACTTCCAGGTGCTTGTGATCTTGCGCCATGAGAGGGTTGGTCACCGCGCAAACGGCTTATTTTTCGAGCGTTGTATGGGTAACACACTGGCAAGCGCTCCGTCAATGGAGGGGAGGCCCGACGGTTGCTGGAGGATGGGGCCTGGGAGCGGGCGGCTAAGCCCAGTAACTGCGGTCAAGAGTTCTGTATTGAATCGCCTCGCTGAGGTGCTTGGGCTGGATGGCTTCCGAGGCGTCCAGGTCGGCGATGGTGCGCGCAACCTTCAGGATGCGGTCGTGGGCCCGGGCGGACAGGCCGAGGCGGGAAACGGCGTTTTCGAGGAGCTTTTCTCCTTCGGCGGATATGGCGCAATGCTTTCGAATCATGCGCGGAGCCATTTGCGCGTTGCAGTAGGTGTGCTTCTCGCCGACAAAGCGCTGCGCCTGGAGCTGGCGGGCGGCAATGACCCTGGCGCGGACCGTCGCGGAATCTTCGCTCGAGGCTGGGGCACGAAGTTCCTTGTACTTCACCGACGGAACTTCGATGTGGATATCAATGCGGTCGAGAAGCGGGCCGGAGATTTTGGAGACGTAGCGCTGGATCATGGGCGGCGTGCAGTGGCACTCCCGCGTGGGGTCGCCGAAATAGCCGCAAGGGCAGGGATTCATGGCGGCAGCGAGCATGAAGCGCGAGGGGAAAGCGACGGAGACGGCGGCCCGGGCGATGGTGACGGAGCCGTCCTCAAGGGGCTGGCGCATGACTTCGAGGACGTTGCGCTGAAACTCGGGCAACTCATCCAGGAACAGCACGCCGTTGTGGCCGAGCGACACCTCTCCGGGGCGCGGTACGGCGCCACCACCGATGAGGCCGGCATCGCTGATGGTGTGATGTGGCGAGCGAAACGGCCGTGTGCCGACCAGGCCGCGATGGTCTTCCAGAGCACCGGCGACGCTGTGAATGCGGGTGGTTTCAATCGCTTCTTCCAGGCTCATTGGGGGCAGGATGGTGGGAATGCGCTTGGCCAGCATGGTCTTGCCGGCGCCTGGGGGCCCGATCAGCAGGATGTTGTGGCCGCCGGCGCAGGAAACCTCCAGAGCACGCTTGGCGGCAAGCTGGCCGTGGACATCCTTGAGATCCACGGCATAAGTGGCGGCTTCGGTAAGCAGCTGGTGGGCATCCACCTTGGTGGGGCTGAAGGATTCCGGCGAGTTGACGAGGTCGAGCGTTTCCGGAAGCGAGCGCACGCCGAACACGTCGATGCCTTCGACGACGGCCGCTTCGCGGGCATTGGCTTGGGGAACGGCGATGGCGCGCAGCCCGCTTTCGCGCGCCGCGAGCGTGGCCGAGAGGGCCCCGCGCACGGGCCGGACAGTGCCGTCCAGCGAGAGTTCGCCGAGGAACATCATCTTGTCGAGCGGTTTGCCGAAGAACTGGCCCATGCAGCCGGTAAGGCCGAGAGCCATGGGCAGATCGAATGCGGAGCCTTCCTTGCGGATGTCGGCTGGAGCTAGATTGATGGTCACGCCCTGGCCATAGGGAAATTCCAGGCCGCAGTTCTTGAGGGCGGCTTTGATGCGTTCGCGGCTTTCCTTTACGGCATTGTCCGGGAGGCCGACGACATTGAACTCGCGCAGGAACGCGGCGCCGACATCCACCTCCACCTCGACGAGGTAGGCGTCAATGCCATAGACAGAAGCGCTCAGGGTCTTGAAGAGCATGGGCAGGGTCGGCTCCGTCAAGAGCATAGAACAAAAGACGCCAGATTATCCACTTAAGTACGTATTTTCAAAACAAAATAGCTGGGGGACCGCCGCGAAGGAAAAGGGGCGGGGACGTTCCCTTTACACGTGTTGACGCGGGACGTATAGTTCAGGAACAGAGTTGTAAATCGAGCTTCCGGGTGAGGTCCCTCATGATCGGCTGGGTTCTGCTGATTGGTCTGGTACTGGTGATTGCCATCCTGGTCGGGATGTACAACAGCCTGGTGCGACTCAAGGTGCAGGTAGATAACGCCTGGGCGGATATTGATGTGCAGCTGAAGCGGCGTTACGACCTGATCCCGAACCTGGTCGAAACGGTGAAGGGCTATGCCGGACACGAAAAGGACACGCTGGAAGCGGTGATCAACGCGCGCAACCGCGCGATGACGGCAACCAACCCGGCGGACAAAGCCGCCGCAGAAAACATGCTGTCCGGCACGCTGAAGAGTTTGTTCGCGCTGTCGGAATCCTACCCGCAACTGCGCGCGATCGAGAGTTTCACCTCGCTGCAGAATTCGCTTAGCCAGATTGAAGATACGGTGCAGAACGCGCGACGCTACTACAATGCGGTGGTGCGGGATCTGAACACCAAGATCCAGCAGTTCCCGACCAACATCTTTGCCGGCATGCTGGGCTTCAAACCGCGCGAATTCTTTGAGGTCACGTCCGCCGCGGAGCGCGAGGCGCCCAAGGTGAGCTTCGGGACGCCCAGCGCGCCGACGGCGTAGCCGGCTGCCGATCCGGATGTTACGTTTGCCTGCCATGCTGCTGAACCCGCGCCGTGCGATTCTGCTGAGCGTTACGTTTTTCGGCTGGTTACTGGCGGCTGCACTGGCGGCCCCATCTTCCGCCCGTGAACTGAAAATCGAAAAATTCGATGCGCAGATCATCGTGTTGCCGGACAGCTCGGTGAACGTCACGGAGTCCATTCAGGTTCATTTTATCGGCGGGCCGTGGCATGGCCTGTACCGTGAGATTCCGGTGGAGTATGTGACGCCGCAAGGAATGAATTATTCGCTGTTTCTGCGCGTGGTTCGCATCACCGATGGGGCCGGCCGTTCGCTGAAATATGATTCGTCGCGGGAGCGGCATTACCGCAAGCTGAAGATCTATGTCCCGGATGCGGACAATTCCGTACAGACCATCAATATCGAATATTCGGTAGCGGACGCGCTGCGCTTTTTTGACGACCACGACGAGCTGTACTGGAACATCACCGGCGACGAGTGGGACGTGCCGATTGGCGATGCGACGGCGACGATTGTGCTGCCGGGCGCCGCGAAGAATATTCGCGCAAACGTGTTTACCGGCGGTTATCGCTCCACCGGAAAACAGGCGTCAGCGGAGGTGCAAGGCACGGGCGTGGATGTGCGCACCAGCGCGCCGCTTGGGTATCACGAAGGTCTTACGGTGGCGGTGGCGTTCGATAAGGGCGCGGTGCACGAGCCGACCTCGGCGGACAAGGCCGGCCTTTTCCTGCGCAGCAATTGGCCGCTAGGTCTCCCGATGGCCGTAGCGATCTCCATGTTTTTTCTGTGGTGGAAGGTCGGGCGCGATCCACGCCTGCGGCCGATTGCGGCACAGTATGAGCCGCCAGACCAGCTGACGCCGAGCGAAGTTGGCACCCTGGTGGACAACTCCGCGGACATGAAGGACATCACCGCGGCGATCGTGGACTTGGCAGTGCGCGGCTATCTGGTGATCGAAGAGCACTCGCAAGAGCACGTCATGGGACTGTGGAAGGATAAGGAATACACCTTCATCCTGAAAAAAAACCGCGCGCAGTGGAGCGCGCTGAAACCGCACGAACAGGTTCTGTTGGACGGCATCTTCAGCGTCGGGACGGAGGGCGAGCGGGTGCCCATGGCCACGCTGCACAACCAGTTCTACAAGAGCCTGCCGGGAATCAAGAGCCGCATCTTTGAATCGCTGATCGGGAAAGGCTACTACCGGCGGCGTCCGGACAGTGTGCGGAGCACGTACATCGCAGGCGGGCTGATCTTCATGTTTCTCGTGATCTGGGGAGGCACACCGGTCAGCCGTTTTTTTGGAATGGCGGCCCTGCCCTTCATCATTGCGGGAGTGATCAGCGGCGCCATTATCTGCGCCTTCGGTTGGGTAATGCCGGCGCGCACGATCAGCGGGGCGCGGGCCTTGGAAGGCGTCCTCGGCTTCGAGGATTTTCTGGCGCACGTGGAATCGGATCGCTTCAACCGCATGATCAAGACGCCGGAAATGTTCGAGAAGTTCCTGCCGTTCGCCATGGCGCTGGGCGTGGAAAAGAACTGGAGCAAGGCCTTCCAGAATATTTACACCCAGCCGCCGAGCTGGTATCAGGGCGGCGGTTACGGGCCGACTTTCTATCCCTACGGATTCGTGAACAATCTGAACGCCATGTCCACGCAGGCGGGAACGGTGCTGGCTTCCGCGCCGCGCAGCTCAGGCGGGTCTGGCTTCAGCGGCGGTGGCGGCTTTTCCGGCGGCGGATTTGGCGGAGGCGGCGGAGGCGGATTCTAGTTCGTGCGCCGGATTTCTCCGGAATGATTTCCCCATCGTCGAACGCGACGTGTTCTTGTCCATCGGGAATTCCTTTGATTTGAATTGTAGCGTCCCATCCGTGGCGGGAGAGTCAGCATGGGAACGCGCGGGGAAGTCGGTCAGCGCCCGCGCAGCCGGTAGAGAGCCAGCACGTCGTCCAGGGTCACAATGCCGAGCAGCTCATGAATATTGGCGCGGCTGACGACGGGCAGCGCGTCCAATCCGGTGGCACCCATGCGGTCAAGCGCAACGTGAAGGGTGTGGTCGGTGTGCAAGTGCGGGAAATCGCCCGCGGGAGCAAGGTCGGACAGCGGCTTCGCGGCGCCGCCGTTGCTCGCGGCAGCTTCCATGGCTTCGCGGCCAAGCACGCCGATGACGCCTTCGTGCGAACAGACCGGCCAAGCGCGAAGTTCGCTCTCCTGGATCCGCGCCAGGGCTTCTGCCACAGTGGACGATGCATCGAGCATCTCGGTTTTCGAACGCATGGCATGCAGCACGCGCCGGTTGCCTTCATAAGACTTTTGCGCGGCGGAAGGCAGATGAATGCCGTCCTGGTGGGCGAGCACTTCGTAGATAGGTTCTTTTTCCAGCCGGGTAGCGATGAAAAAGCTGACCAGGTTGGAGATCATCAGCGGCACGATCACCGCGTAGTCGCGGGTAATTTCAAAGATCATCACGACGCTGGTCATCGGCGCACGAATCACGCCGGCGAACAGCGTTCCCATGCCCACCAGCGCATAGGCTCCGGACGAGGCGACACGTCCGGGAAACAGGATGTTGCCGACGGTTCCGATCAAACCGCCGAGCATCGCGCCCATGAATAAGCTCGGGCCAAAGATGCCGCCTGCGTTTCCGGAGGCGTAGCTCACAATGACCGAGACAAATTTCAGGAGCAAGAGCAGCGCCATCAACTTCCAGACCATGTGGCCATTCAGAACGTCGCCGACATGGGCATACCCCACGCCCAGCGCCTGCGGCACGAACCATCCCATCAGCCCAACCGTCAGGCCGCCCGCCAGCGGCTGAAACCAGGCCGTGCCCCGCGGTGCGTCCAGGAACTTCTTGCGCAATCCGGCGAGCAAACGGGTAAAGGCAGCCGCGACGATGCCGCCGGCGACGCCGAGCACCACGTACAGCGCAAACTCCGCCGGATGAATCAGCTGATATTGCGGGACGTCGAACAGCGGGTGGTTGCCCAGAAGGAGGCGAAGGACGGCCCACGAGGTGGCGGATGCCAGCACCACCGAGCCCAGCACCGGCGCATGCAGGTCCCCCACGACTTCTTCCAGCGTGAACAGAACCGCTGCCAGCGGCGTGTTGAAGGCAGCAGCGACGGCCGCGGCTGCGCCGACCGGAATCAGCGCCTTCACTTTCTCCGGGCGCAGGCCGAGTTTGCGGCCAAGAACAGAAGCGATGCCCGCGCCGACCTGCACGGACGGACCTTCGCGACCGAGGGGAATGCCGCTGGCAAGCGTAACCGAGGTGCAGAAAAACTTTCCGAGAACCGTCCGGAGCGTGATGCGTCCTTCGCGGGCGTAGAGCGCGGCTTTGGTCTGCGGAACACCACTGCCCCGCGCATTTGGAAAAAACCGGTAAAGCAGATAGCCCATGCCCAGCGAGCCAAGCGCGGGGATCAGCAGGCGTCGCCAGGGCGGACTGGCGGGAGGGTACAAGCGCGCCCCGAAGCGCTCGGAAATCAGGATGAAGGCGACCACCGCGAAGCCCACCAGGGCGCCAATCAACAACGTGAGGGCCAGGAACACCTGTTCCTCGCGTTCGTGGAGAAAGGCGTACCAACGGCGGCTGAACGGCTTGCTTGCTGCGGGTCCGGTGGATTGTCCCATTACCGGGATTTCTTGCCGCCCTTCTCCAAGAGAGCTTCGATGGCGGCGGCGAGTTCCCGGCCTCCGGTTCGCAGTTCGCTGATGCGTTGCTGGACAACGCGCTCCAGGACGCGTTGCCCGCGCGGCAAGAGCGAGACGATCACCAGGCGGCGGTCGTCTTTGCTGCGCGCGCGGCGCACCAAGCCTCGCCGTTCCAGGCGATCCACCAGTTCAACGGTGCTGTGATGTTTGAGAGCAAGGCGATCGGCGAGGGTCTGAATCTTCGCCGCGCTCTTTTCCGGCAGGCCGCGGATGGCTAGCAGCAGCAGGTACTGCTGCGGCTCCAGGCCGGCCGCGCGCGCGGCGGCATCGCTTTCGCGAAGGAACAGGCGGATGCGATAGCGCAGCTCGGCGAGCGCGCGATACTCCGGGGACGAAATCCGCTTGGACACGCTGTAATTATATCGTGAAGCGATATGTGTGCCAAGCGCGCAGCCGGCGAGTTGCCGGACCGGCAACAGGCGTCTACAGCGCCTTGCGGAAAGCTTTCTGCGTCTTGTAGTGTTCGTAGCCGTTGCGCAGATAAAAGTGGTGGGCGCGTTCGCGCAGCACGTTGGAACGCACGGACATGCTCACGCAGCCGCGTTTGCGCGCCCAATTTTCAGCGTGCTGCAGCAAGCGGGCTCCTGCGCCACGGCTGCGCACGCGCTCATCCACAATCAGGCAATTCACCTCGGCGCGAAACGGGACCTCGAGCAGCGGCGTGGCGCTGACGTGAAGCAGCCCGACAATCTTTCCACTCGCTTCGGCCACAAGAATCGCGTGCTGACTGGCCGGGGCGACTCTGCGCAGACGCTCCTGCATTTCCCTGGTGGTCGTCGGGTATCCAAGCTGGCCGCTAAGTTCGGCCAGGCGCGCCGCATCCGAGCGCCGCGCACGGCGAACCCGCAGGCGATCCGGTTTGGAGGAAGGCTGGGACACGGTGATTCGCAAGGTACTCGGCCTAGAATAGCTTGTCCGAGTCGAGAAGGATCGTCACCGGCCCCTCGTTGATGAGCTCGACCGACATTGCGGCCTGGAAGACCCCGGTGGCCACGGAGACCCCAAGGCCGCGGAGGCTCGCGCAGAACGCTTCGTAGAGGTCCTTGGCCACTTCCGGCGGGGCCGCGGCGATGAAGCTGGGCCGGCGGCCGCTGCGCGCGTCGCCATACAGCGTGAACTGCGAGACCACCAGGGCGCCACCCTTGACGTCCAGCAGCGAGAGGTTCATCTTGCCGGCCGCGTCCTCGAAAATCCGCAGGTTCGCGGCCTTTTCGGCCAGTGCGGCCGCGGTCGCCGGGGCATCGCCGCGTGCGATGCCCAGCAGGATCATCAAGCCGGCGCCGGTCTCGCCGCTGACCGTGCCCGCGACGGTGACACGTGCGCGGCTCACGCGCTGCAGAACGGCTCGCATCGCAGGTCAGTGCGCCGCAGCGGCGGCTGGCGCAGGCTTGCGGGGCAACAGCTCGGGCAGCTGGGCGACGTTGTACGCATAAACGGCCAGCACCTGCGCCCCTTCGGCCAGATCGTCCCAGCGCACGCGATCCAGCGTGTCGGCTTGCGAGTGGTGATCTTTTTCGTAGTCCGCCACTTCCTGGATGCACCAGCCGGCGGGTACACCGGCTTCGTCGAACGGAACATGGTCGCTGCCACCTTCCGAGCGCAGGCTCGGCTCGGAAAGGCCGATGGTGCGGTCTCTCGCCAGCGGATACAGGGCTCGGTCCAGCGTCTCTTTTGCGGCGTAGTTGTGCATGGTGCCGATGGTCAGCACTTTGCCGGTTCCCGTGTCGTGCACCAGCACGCCAGAGATTTTGCCGAGTTCCTCCTTGTGGGCCGCGACGTAGGCGCGCGAACCGTTCAAGCCGCCCTCTTCGCCCGTAAAAAGCACAAACCGGATGGTGCGTTTGGGTTTGGCCCCGGACCTCACCAGAGCGCGCGCCGCGGCCAGGACCGCCATCGAGCCGGTGCCGTTGTCGGTGGCGCCGGTTCCGAGATCCCAGGAATCCAGGTGGCCTGCGATGATGACAACTTCGTCGGGCTTCTCGCTGCCCTTGATGTCAGCGACGGTGTTGTACACCGTGACCGGTTTTTCGCTGAAGCTGCCCTGTATGTTCACTTCCGCCTCGACCGGGCCGGCATCGAGCAGTCGCCAGAGAAGCGTGGCATTTTCGCGGGTCATGTATGCGCTGGGGATCGGCCCTGGCTGAAACTGCCGCGTAAAGCCCGTGCCCATGTTGAGCAGACCGAACCATTTTTCCGACGAGACGAGAATCGCGGCCGCGCCTTCGTCCTTCAGGAATTTCACTTCTTCGCTGAGAAGGCGGGAGCGCGAACGATAGTCGCGCAGCGACATATCCTTGGGGTGATCAAGCGGAAGATTGCTCTGATCGAAGGGCGTGAGCAGAGGGTTCATCGGACCTTCGGTTTCGCCGGGGCGATCGAGGAGCACGATAGCGTTCTTGAGCTTGCCTTTGTATTGCTGAAGGTCGTCGAGCTTCTGGACGCCGACGCCAACCACCGGGCCGCGTACCGTGCCGTTGGTCGCGGGCGACCAACCTGCCGAAGCCAGCGTCAGCGCGTGCTCGGCGGGCGCCAGGATCCGGCCTGTCGCGGGCCCGCGGGTCCAGGCCGTAGCCGCAGTCCAGGGCTCCAGATGCGCGTTCTCCAACCCAAGTGCTTTGAATTGCTCAAGTGTCCAGTGGCTGGCCCGATCGAGCTGCGGCGAACCCGTGAGGCGCGGGCCGATGCGGTCGGCCAGGTAAGAAAGGTCGGCCTGCAATTTCGCTTGATCCGTCTTCACTTGGGCGATTAGCTTGGCGTCTACCTCGGCAACCGGATCGGGCTGGGCAGCTTCCGCTTTCGCGACGGCCTCGGTCGGCTGATACGCGAGCGGCCGGCGCGGCAGCATGGCCGGCAGCTGGGCAGTGTTATACGCCCACGCCGCCAGCACCTGTGCACCTTGGTTCAAATCGTCCTTCCAGACCTTGTCGAATGTGTCCGACTGGCTGTGGTGGGTCTTCGAGTACTCGGCGCCGTTCTGGATGCACCAGAATCCGGGAACGCCCACGTCGTCAAAGGAAGCGTGGTCGGTGCCAAAGGTGCGCTGCATGCTCGGCTCCAGCAGCTTCAACTCGCCGAGCGGCGCCAGCACCTGGTCCACGATCTCCCGTGCCTGGTAGTTGTCGTGCAAACCGATGGTCAGCACGCGGCCGGTACCGGTATCGTGCACCAGCACTGCGGAAACCTTGTCCAGATCGTTCTTATGGGCTTGCACATACATCTTCGACCCGACGAGCCCCTCTTCTTCTCCGCTGAAGAGCACGAAGCGAATCGTGCGCTTGGGCTTGACGCCGGATTTCATTAGCGCGCGCGCCGCCTCAAGAACCGCCGCAGAACCGGTGCCGTTGTCGGTCGAACCCGTGCCCAGGTCCCACGAATCGAGGTGCGCGCCAAGGATCACGACTTCGTCCGGCTTCTCGCTGCCGCGAATTTCGCCGACGGTGTTGTACACCTCGACCGGCTTATCGCTGAAGGAGTTGGTGATTTCAAGCTCAACCGTCACCGGCGCGTGCTTCAGCATGCGCCACAGCATGCGATAGCCTTCGCCGGTAATGAACGCCGATGGAATCGCGCCGATATCGAACTTTTCGCCGCCCACGCCGGTCATGTTCAGAAGTCCATGGGGCTTGCCGGAATCGCGGAATACGGCGGCGACGCCCTCTTGCTTGAAGAATTCATTGCGCGCGCGGGCCACTTCGATCAAGGCCGCAAAGGGAGAGGGCGCCGGCGGCTGGCCCTTCATGGGAGGAGGCGCCTGCATGGGCCGTACGAACTCTTCGTTGGGATTTTCAGGCCGCGGCGGCGAAAGCACTGCCGGTTCCTGGTAAATCACAATGGCGCCCTTGAGCTTGCCTTTGAACTTGGCAAAGTCGTCTTTGCTCTTGGCGTCGAAATAGACGACGGGGCCGCGGACCACCCCGTTGGTTCCCGGCGCCCAGCCGGCCGAGGCAATCGTCAGCGGATGCTCCGCGGGAGCAACGATTCGCGCGCGGGCGGTGCCGCGCGTCCAGGAATGTGCAATGGTCCAGGGTTCCAGGTGCACATTGACCAGGCCGTACTTCTTCATAACCTCGGCCGTCCAATCGTTGGCTTGCTTCAACTGCGGCGAACCGGTCAGCCGCTGGCCGATGTTGTCGGAAATATATTCGAGATTGTCCATGGCCTCGCTGTGCTCGCGGACTTCGGCAAGAATCCTGGCGTCGGCAGCGGCGATGGCGTCGCCTTCCCCGTCTGGGTGCGCGGCGTACCCTTCCCGCGCGGCAATCACCGCCAGCGCCAAACTGCACAGCACGACAGCCACTCGATGGAAGCGCATCCTTGCCTCACCCCTGAGATCTGATTTCACTGACGAACGGGACTTTGACGTCGTGCTCGCGCCGACCGGACCGCGACGCGCGACTGCCTAGCGCTTTGACGTGCGCCGCCCTGCCTTGCGTTTCGCCTTGCCTTTGGGCCTGGGAGCGCGCTGGCAGGAGGGACAATAAAAGGTGCTCCGACCGGCGACAATCATCCTGCGGATGGGCGTCGCGCAACGATGGCACTCCTTGCCCTCACGCCCATAGGCCCTATGGCGGCGCTGATAATCCCCCGGGATTCCTTCGGGGTCAACAAAATCCGAAATGGAAGAACCGCGCATGCGGATCGCGTGGCGCAAGATTTTGCGCAAGGCCTGGTGCAATTCGCGGATTTCCGCATCCTTCAGACTCGAACCGATTCGCGCGGGATGAATTCGCGCGCTCCACAGGCTTTCGTCGGCGTAGATGTTGCCTACACCGCGCAGCACCCGCTGATCGAGGAGAAGCGCCTTGACCCTCGCGTGACTGGACTGCAGGCGTTGCGCCAGCTCCCTTTCCGGCACCTGCAGCGGTTCGGCGCCGAAGCGTTGCAGCTCCCGTTCCAGCGCGGAACCCGCCAGATAGGCCATTCGACCGAAGCGGCGCGGATCGGTGTAACGCAATTCCCTGCCGTCGTCCAAAGCCAGGATTACGTGGGTGTGCTTGTGCAGCGGCTGTTCGGTGGAAAACGGCGAAAGATTGCCGGTCATGCCGAGATGCACGAGCAGCGCTTCGTTCGCCGCGTCCGCAACGCCGCCCCGGCGCAAGCGAAGCAGCATGAACTTGCCATAGCGCTCGACCAGCGCAATGGTGCGGCCGGGCAACTCGCGTTCCAGCGCGCCTGCGTCGTCAATGAAGTCCGACATCCGCAAGGTGACGGACAGCACCCGCCGTCCGGCGATGGAACGCTGCAAGGCGCGCGCGACGGTCTCAACTTCGGGAAGTTCCGGCACCGTCCCTGCCTATTTCTTCTGATAGTTCGGGTACGGCGGATGATCCGGCACGACGACGGGGTTCTTCTTCAGCGCATCGAGCGTGACCTGCACCGCTCTCTCCAGCTGCAGATCGTGGCCGGCAGCTACCGACGCCGGGTCATTTTCCACTTCGATATCCGGCGCGATGCCGCGATTCTCCACTTCCCATTCGCCGTGCAGGCCGTAGATCGCCACGCGCGGTGCGGTGACGCCACCGCCGTCCATCAGCTGGGGATAGTTGTAGATGCCAACCAGGCCGCCCCAGGTGCGGGTACCGACCAGCGGGCCGATCTTGTCCTGCTTGAACATCCAGGGCAGAGCGTCGCCGCCGGAGCCGGACATTTCGTTGATGATCATCGTCTTCGGGCCGTAGATCTGCCCCAGCGGCGAGCAGAACTTCTCCCCTTCGCGGGAAATGGCGCAGTTGCGGAGCGGCCGCTCCAGCAAATCAATGATGTAGTCCGCGATGTAGCCGCCATGGTTGTAGCGTTCGTCAATCACCGCGCCCTGCTTGCCTACCTGCGCGAAATAGAAGCGGTTGAAATTCAGGTAGCCGCCGACCGACGTGTCCGGCACGTGCACGTAAGCCAGCTTGCCGCCGCTGAGTTCGTCCACTTTGCGGCGATTGTCTTCTTCCCAGGCGCGGTTGCGCAAGCCGAAGTCGTCGTCGACCGGCACGACCGTGACTTCGCGGGCGTCCTTGCCGTCCGGACTCGGGCCTACTTTCATCTTCACCTGCTTGCCGGCGGTGTTCTCAAAGTAGCGATCCACATCGCTTGTCGGCTTTACCGGGATGTCATTCACTTCCAGCAAGTAATCGCCGGTTCGAACATCCACGCCCGGCTGGGTCAGCGGCGCGCGCAACTCCGGGTTCCAGTTTTCCCCGTTGTAGATGCGCGCGAAGCGGAAATGACCGTTCTCAACCTTATAGTCCGCTCCGAGCAAACCGCCATTGACTTTCGGCGCCTTTGGAAAATCGCCACCGTTGATAAACATGTGGCCGATGGTGACTTCGCCCAGCATCTCCGTGAAGAGATGGTTGAGGTCGTCGCGTCCGCCGACCCCGCGCAGGTAGGCTGAGTACTTGCGCTCTGCCAGCGCCAGGTCCAGGCCATGCGCGTGCGGGTCGTAGAGGAAGTCGCGCTGGATGCGCCAAACCTCGTGGTACATCTGATTCCACTCGGCGCGCGGATCCACATAGACTTCGAGGCCATCGAGTTTCAGGGCGCCGTCGCCGGGCTTCGGCGCCGCGGCGGTTGCGGCAATGAACCAGCCTTCGCCCTGCCGGTACAAGACCTTCTCGCCATTCGCCGAAAATGCCCCTGCGTTTACGCCGCTCAGAAAGGGCTCGGTCTTGCGCGTCGTCAGATCAAATTTGCTGATGGTGACCGTCGGTGGTCCCCCGCGGGAAGCCAGTACCGGCGCTTCGACCAGGTACAGGATTCCCGGCTTGCCTGGCGTCAGGCCGACGTAATTCGCGGCTTTGATCGGCAGCGAGACGATGCGCTGGCCAATGCCGTCCAAATCGATCGTGACCGTTACCTTCTCGTCTTTTTTCTCGGAGTCTTTCTTTTCGGCGTCTTTCTTTTCCGCGTCCTTCTTCGCGTCCTGTTTGTCCTTCGCGCCGTCCTTCGCGGCCTCTTCCGGCTTGGCCACCTTTTCGTCGTCGCTCTCGGGTTCGGTCGGGGAGGGCTCGCCCTTCTTCAGCACGACGGCATAGATATTGCGCGAGACGGGGTGCTGGTAGCTGGTCAGATCGAGCCAGCCGGACGAGAGTCCATAGTCCGTACTGGCGCCGAAATAAAGGTACTTGCCATTTTTGTCGAAAACCGGGAAGCGCGCTTCACCCAGCCCATCGGTGATCTGCGAAATCTTTCCGCCTTCGATGGCGTACACAAACACCGCGCGGAAATGGCTGGGCAGATATTTCGAATACGTCAGCCACTTACTGTCGGGGCTCCAGGCCGGGTCCATCTGGTAACTCGGGTCGTCGAACAAGTCGGTATCGACTTTGACCGGCGTCCGCTTATCAATGTCCAGGTACCAGACATTCAGGCGCTTATCGATGTAAGCGATCTTCTTGCTGTCGGGAGACCATACGGGACTGTAGAAATACGAAGGCGGGTTGCCAAGACTGATCTTTTTCGTTTCGCCGAGGCCGCTCTGCTCGCGCAGGTGCAGGGCGTATTCACCGGACTCGTCGGAAAAGTAGGCGATCCACTTTCCATCCGGGCTCCAGGCCGGATCACGTTCCGCCGCGTTGCTGGTCCTCGTCAGGTTACGAATGTCGCCCTTCTCCGCGGGAACCGTAAGGATTTCGCCGCGGGCTTCGAACACCGCACGAGCGCCGGTGGGCGAAATATTCGCATTGTTGATCTTGTCTGCGACCTTTTCCCAATGCGGCCGCGTGGCCGGCAAGTCGCCCGCGACCCGTATCTTCACCCGTTCGCCCTTGCCGGTCTTTGGGTCCAGCGTATAAACGCCGCCGAACTGCTCGTAGACCAGGCCGTCCGGCCCGGCCGAGATGCTCTTCAGGTCCAGGCCTTTGTTTTCCAGTACCTGTTTCACCTGCTTGCTTTTCGTATCGTAGGCAAAAACGGTGACCGGGCCGTTGCGATCGGAAAGAAAATAGACGGTGTCGCCGACCCAGACCGGATTGGAGTCGTTGGAATTCTCGCGCGCTATTTTTTCCAGCCGAAGATCGCTGAGCCGCACGATGTAGATTGGCGTCGTCTGGCCCCCTCGGTAGCGCTTCCAGGCCTCCTGCCACTTCAGATTCGGGACATACGCAAAGTTCGCGCCGTCCGGCGAATACGAGCCTTCAAACGCACGCCACATCGGCAGCGCTTCGGGCACGCCGCCTTCGACGGGCACGGTGTAAACCCGTGTCACGTCCGCCCACGCATCGCGCGTGGAAACGAAGAGCACGCGCTTCCCGTCCGGCGTCCAGCCGAGCGGTGCATCATTCGCGGGATGCCAGGTTAACCGGCGGGGCTCGCCGCCCTCGGCCGGCATCACGTACACGTCTTCATTGCCGTCATACTGCCCGGAAAACGCCAGCCATTTTCCGTCGGGCGAGAAGCACGGACTCTTTTCATGCCCACCTGTTGTCAGTTGCCGCGCCTCGCCCCCTTGGCGTGGCACCGTCCAGAGGTAGCCGCCAAAAACGAAAACGATTTGCGTCTTGCTCATCGCAGGCGAGGTCGCCAGCAGGGGCGCGTCCTCCGCGGCGTTCGCGGCGTTCGCCAATACGGGCGCCAACCCTGCCAGCAACATCAAAACCGCAACCAACAGCATCCGCACGCGCATCGTTCCTCCTGATAGACCTGCAAGGAAACTTATCACTTCACCGGCGGCCAGAATCCCGGATCGCTGATTTTTCGCGAGTCCACTTGCGGGGCATACTTACGAACGGCCGCGCCGATTTCGGACGCCTTCCCGATCAACAGGAATACCAGGTCGTCCGACGGGAAATGCTTGGCGATCACCTGTTTGGCGATCTCCGGCGTCACCGCGTCCAATCGCGCTTCAAGCTGGTTCACTTCGTCATCGCCCAGGCCGTAAAACTCGTTCGTGGCGATTTCGCGCGCCAGCTGTCTTGACGTTTCCAGCTCCGGTGGAAACTGCCCCTTAATGTAGGCCTTGGCCGAGGTCAACTCGGCCGCGGTCACGCCGTCCTTGTGCAGTTTGGCAAGCACCTGCAACGCGAGGTCCATCGCCTGCACCGTGGTTTCATTCTTGGTGTAGCTGAAGATCGCAAACGGTCCGGCCTGTTTACGCGAGTCAAAGAATGACTGCGCGCCATAGGTGAGGCCCGATTCCACGCGCAGCGCTTCGTTCAATTGCGAAGTAAAACGGCCGCCGAAGATGGTGTTCACAAGATGGACGGCCACGCGATCCGGGTCCGTGGCCGAAGTGCCGATGTTACCGATTGCGAAAAAGGTCTGCGTGGCATCCGGCTTGTCCACCAGCAGAAGCTTCTTGCCTTTGTAGGCGGAAGTTGCGGGCAAGCCGGCCTGGACCGCGGCTTTGCCATTCCACCCGCCGAACACTTGTTCAATCTTGGCCTTCAGCGCCGCCGCATCGAAATCGCCGGCCACCGCAAGAATGGTGTTCGAGGGCGCGTAGTTGGCCTCATAAAACGCCTTGACCGACTCCCGCGTAATCCGCGCCAGAGAGAGCTCGTCGCCATCCTCCGGGCGCGCGTACGGGTGCTTCGAGAAAAGATAGCCGTTGTAATAGGTCAGGACCACGGATTCGGCTTCGTCTTTCGCCGCCCGCACCCCATCGATTTCCTGGGAAAGCAGTTTTTTTACTTCCTCTTGCGGAAACGTGGCATGCATCAGCACATCGGAAAACAGCGATAGGCCCTTGTCGGTATCCTTGGCCATGAATTCGGCGGTTAGCGTGGTGTAGTCCGATCCGGGCCGCGCGCCGAAACTCGCGCCTATGAAATCGAGCTCCTCGGAAAACTGCTGCGCGGAGCGCGTCGCCGTTCCTTTCCGCAGCAACCCGGCCGTAATGGAGGCGAGTCCTTCCTGCCCGGCTGGATCGGCGGTGGAACCTGCCTTTACGATGGCGGCGACACTGACCAGCGGCACTCCGCGCTTCTCCAGCAACAGCACGGTCATGCCGTTCTTCAGGACCACCTTCTCGTGCGGGGGAATTCTCAGCGTCTGCGCCGGCGTCGCGCCGGCTACGAGCAGACCCACCGCGGAAAACAAGCCGAGTAAAATCCTTGCCGGCAGCCTCATTGCTTGGCCTCGCTCTCCGCCGCCTTTTCCGGCAGCAGGGTCGCCACCGTGCGGTTATTTGCGCCAAAGTACTTCTGCGCGACCCGCTGCACATCTTCCTTGCTCACGGCGTTGTAGCTCGCCGGCGCGTCGAAGAGCTTGTGGTAATCGCCCGCAAACACTTCGTAGGTCCCCAGAGTATTGGCGCGCCCGCTGATGGTCTGCAGCAGCTGATAAAACTCCACCAGCCTGAAATTCTTAGCCTTCTGCAGTTCCGCATCGGAGATGGGCGACTTCTTCACGCGTTCCAGCTCTTCGTAGATTGCCGCTTCGCACTTTGCCGGATCCACTCCCTGTTTCGGCTGTGCGGAAATCACCACCAGCGTCGGGTCCAGCGCTGCCGTGGATTGCGACGTCACTCCAAGCGCGATCTGATCCTTGTCCACCAGCCGCTGGTACATGCGCGAGCTTTCGCCGCGAAACAGCACCGTACGCAGAATCATCAGCGGGTAGTAGTCCGGATCGTTCGTTTTTGCGGTGTGATACCCGATCATCAGCAACGGCAGTTCTGCGGGTTTGTGCACTACCAGGCGCCGCTCGCCCAGTTGTTCCGGTTCAATCGTCGTCACCGGCGGTGGCGGCGCATGCGGCGGAATCGGCTCGATAAACTTCTCGCACAGCTGAAAAATTTCTTCCGGGGTAACATCGCCGACCACGACCATGGTGGCATTGTTCGGGGCGTAGCCCATCTCGAAATGATGCTTCAGATCGTCCAAGGTCCAGTGCTCGATGTCGCTCATCCAGCCTACGACCGGCCACTGGTAGGGATGCGCGGTAAACGCCGTCGCCCATAGCTGCTCTTCCAGGATTCCGCCGTTGTCCGCGTCTACACTGGTGCGCCGCTCCGAAGCCACCACGCCCCGTTCGGAATCCACCTTTTTCGGATCGAAGCTCAAATACTGGATGCGGTCGGCCTCAATATCGAAAATCAGCGGCAGCGCGGCGCGCGGGAACCAGTCCTGGTAGACCGTCACGTCGCGTTCGGTGTACGCGTTGTTCGCGGCGCCATTGGCCTCTTCCGTCTTATCCAATTCGCCCGGACCATACTTCTTTGCGCCATTGAACATCATGTGCTCAAAAAAATGCGAAAGGCCGGTGGTTCCCGGCCGTTCATTGCGCGACCCGATGCGATAGAAGATGTACATCGCCACGTTCGGGATGCTGTGATCGCTCTGCACCAGCACCTTCATGCCGTTCTTCAGCGTCTTTGTGACAACGGGGAACTGTGCCGGCGTCTGTGCTCGCATTGCCGGCCCAGCCAGCAAGACCGAACAGGCCAGGACCACCCTTGCAGCGGAAACAAAGCGTTTCATGGAACCCTCGGGTACAACTCTATCTTGAGACGTAAGCCACCGCGAAAAATGTTCTACTTCGCCGGCACCAGGGCGAAGACTCGGGCCGCCCCGCCCGACCCGCCCTCCAGTTTGATCGGCGCGGCAATCAGCAACGCGCCTGCGTCCGGAACGTCCTTCAGGTCCGCCAGGTTTTCCAGTTGATAGACTTCGGCTCCGAGCACCAGGTGATGCACCGGAAAATCCGGCGAATTGCCCGGGTCAATGCTCAGGGTGTCGCAGCCCAGGCCGCTGACCTTGCGTTCCAGGAGCACCTTCGCCGCCTCGACCGAGAATCCCGGGAAGTGCATCTTCCCGCTTGCGTCCGTGTTGCGATAACGCTGCACGTCTGGCCAGCGGCTGGCCCAGCCCGTCCGCAGCACGACGATCGCGCCCGCCGGAATCTTTCCGTGCTTCCCTTCCCACTCCGCGATTTTCTTGACGCTCAGTTGATAATCGGGATCGCGGTCTGCTTCCGCGCGAACGTCCAGCACCACCAGCGCGCCGAAGAATTTTTCGGGAGCGATTTTCTCCAGGGTCGTCTTTCCCGGCGGAAAATGTGCCGGCGCGTCCATGTGCGTTCCGTAATGTTCCAGCATCCAGAAGCTGCGCGTGAAGTATCCATCTTTCTCAATGGTGCCGTTGATTTTGGCTTCGAAAGCCTTGTCATCTCCGGGCCACGGCACCATCTTGTCGCTGATGGCATAGCTCAGGTCCACCACCCGCGTCTTCCCGGTGGCTATGCCATCCAAAGTCGGCTTGCCGGTGGACTGCCCATAAGACAGGCTCGCGGCTAGAAGCAGTGCGGGGAGGATCAAACGAGCGGACAAACTCATCGGTCACCTCTTCGAGAAGACCTGGCTGAAGCTGCCGCCAGTGCCTAGGGCAGCGGAATTCCCGGCGTCGGCACGATGCCGGCCATGCGCAGGATTTCCTGGTATTCGACGTCGCTCACGGGCGACACGATCAGCCGAACGTTCTTGAGAAACTTCACCTTTTTCAGGGCGCGGTTGGCGCGGAGTTCCGTCAGCTTGACTTGCCGCGGCAATTTCTCAAACGCGCGCAGGTCCGCGACCAGATTCTTGCCCTCGGAGTCGTGCGGATCGGGGTAAGGGTCGCGCGTCACTTCGGCGATCGAGTAGAGAGAGCGGTCCGGAGCCGAGTGATAGCACAGCACGCGATCTCCCTTGCGCACCTGTTTCAGGGCGCGAATGGCGTCCGCCTTGGAGCCGGCGCCGTGCCACATCTCCTTGCCCTTCACAAATAGGGTGTCCCAATGATAGTGGTGTGGGTCCGCCGTGAAGATCCAGTAGTGTCGAGTCGCAGCAGTCTGGGTGGTCATCGAACCGTAGATTCGCGGTACTATACACGCGCCGTACCGCAAAGCCAAACAAAATATGAGGGTTAGACGGCTGACGGCGCGGAATAGCGGGCCGTGTGCCGTGGCTGGGTAAAACCACGCATAAGTCTATATTTTTCTTAATTTTAACAGGCTTTCGCCGCATCCACCCAGATCTCGTCGCCCCGCACTTCGGTTGCGAAGCATCCGACGCCCGTACGCGGGTCCTGAGCAGATTTTCCGGTGGTTACATCGAACTGCCAGCCATGCCATGGGCAGGTGACCACCGTCCCGGCCAATTGCCCCTCGCCTAGCGGCCCGCCGCGATGCAGGCAGGCATTCTGGATGGCATAGACCTTCCCAGCGACATTGGCCACGGCCAGCGCCTGGCCGCCGACTTGGACCGTTTTGATACTGCCCGCAGGAATGTCGGAAAGTTTTGCTGCCTTCTCAAATGCCATGGGAGCCCTCTCGACTGGAAACTAGCCGGGGCGAGTATAGCTGCGGGGAGCCTTGCAACGCAAAGTGCTCAGTTCACGCGCGCGCCGCAGTTGCTGCAAAAGCGCGACACCACGTAACCGGGCGTGCCGCAGTGTGAGCAATACGCAGCACCATTGGCCGTTGCCAGGTGCACGTGCTGCACCTGCGTACTGCGATCGGAGCTGCAAGCCCAGAGGAACGCCAGCACCCAGCCAATCAATGTCCAGCCGAGCAGCAGGTTGAGCAGGAAAATGCTTCCGGCGTCGCGCTTGTCGCGCGCCACGATTGAAGGAAGGAAGTACAGGACTACCAGGATCAGCAGGCTGACCACGACGCAACCTCCCGGAGCGGCCGCTGCGCCGCCCTTCTCTCAGGAATACGCCCTGCCGGCCCGAAAAGTTCCAGCCGCTCCGGCCGGCTCAGGCGCCCTGCACCTTGACCAGCAACTCGGCGAACTTCTGCTTGCGCTCCGCCTGGTCCTTGCCGGACTCGGCTTCCGCCAGCTGCGTGATGTTCATTGAGCAGAACTTCGGCCCGCACATCGAGCAGAATTTCGCCTCTTTGTAGAAATCGTCGGGCAGCGACTCATCGTGCATAGCCCGCGCGGTTGCCGGGTCGAGCGAGAGTTCGAACTGCTTGTTCCAATCGAACAGGAATCGGGCGTAGCTGAGAGCGTCATCGCGGTCGCGCGCGCCCGGCCGGTGCCTGGCCACATCCGCGGCGTGGGCCGCAATCTTGTAGGCGATCACGCCTTGCTTGACGTCCTCCGGATTCGGCAAGCCGAGGTGCTCTTTCGGGGTCACGTAGCACAGCATGGAAGCGCCGTGCCAGCCGATCATCGCCGCGCCGATCGCGCTGGTGATGTGGTCGTAACCCGGTGCGATGTCCGTCACCAGTGGCCCCAAGGTATAGAACGGCGCCTCGTGGCACCATTCCATTTCCTTATCCACCTGTTCCTTGATCTTGTCCAGGGGCACGTGGCCGGGCCCTTCGATCATCACCTGAACGTCGTGTTCCCAGGCTTTCTTCGTCAGCTCGCCCAACACCTTCAGTTCGGCGAACTGTGCCTCGTCGCTCGCGTCCGCAATCGAACCCGGCCGCAGACCGTCGCCCAGCGAGAAGCTCACGTCGTGCTTCTTGAAAATCTTGCAGATGTCGTCAAAGCGCTCGTACAGGAAGTTCTGCTGCTTGTGGTGCTCCATCCAGTGGGCCATCAACGAACCGCCCCGGCTGACGATGCCGGTGATACGCTTGCGCACCAGCGGCACATGCTGGCGCAGCACTCCGGCGTGGATGGTCATGTAGTCCACGCCCTGCTCGGCCTGTTCCTCGATGACCTCCAGCATCAGGTCGATCGTGAGGTCTTCCGGACGGCGCACACGGGAAATCGCTTCGTACACCGGAACGGTTCCCACCGGGACGGGCGAAGCATCGATGATCGCCTTGCGAATGGTGGGGATGTCGCCGCCCGTGGAAAGATCCATCACGGTGTCCGCGCCGTAGTGCACCGAGTGGTGCAGCTTCTTCAGCTCTTCTTCAATATTCGAAGTGGTGGCCGAATTCCCGATGTTGGCGTTGATCTTGCACTTAAACGCGATGCCGATGCCCATCGGCTCCAGATTGCGATGGTGAATGTTGGCGGGGATAATTGCCCGGCCGCGGGCGATTTCGCTGCGCACCAGCTCGGGCTCGATCTTTTCCCGTTTGGCCACGAACGTCATCTCTTCCGTGATGACGCCTTTGCGCGCCAGGTGCATTTGCGACATGTTGCGGTTGCCGTTGGCCCCCGCTTGTTGCGCTTCGCGGTTTTCCACCCAGGTATCACGCAGTGCCATGGTTTCCCCCATGAATCCCTCAAACGCGACCGTACGCACGGGCCGCGAATGAAGAGAAATTATCGCATCGGGGAGTAGCGGCGGCAACCGCGCCGCTCAAGCGGGCGCAGCCGAGGCCTTGAGCAGGATGTCCAGGTCATCGGGGTGGATCGCGCACAGCAGCGCATCCTCGCGCTCGATCTGATCGCTGCGAATCAGGCTCACCAGGGTTTCTTCCAGCGTGAACGACCCCTTCTTTTTCGTCATGGGAATCTCTTGATGCAGGTGTTGCAGCTGATTGCGCCGCACGTGATGCCTGGCGCCATAACCGAGCATCAACATTTCCGCAGCCGGGACACGTCCACCGCCCTTTCTGGGCAGCAGCATCTGGGTATGCACCGCCGCCAGCGCCATCGCCAGCTCCTGCCGGATGGAGTTCTGCCGCTCCAGCGGGAACGAATCGGCAATGCGCGCTACGGTGGCGGCGACGTCAATCGTATGCAGAGTGGAAAACACCAGGTGCCCGGTCTCCGCGGCCGAGACGGCAATACGCATGGTCTCCGGATCGCGCATTTCGCCGACCACGATCACGTCCGGGGCCTGGCGCAGCGCCGCGCGCAGCGCGGTTGGAAAGTCCGGCGCGTCCGTCCCGATCTCCACTTGCTCGATGACGCTGCAGACATGGCGGTGCTCGTACTCGATCGGATCTTCGATGATGACGATGTGCCGCGCGTCGCGGTGGTTGATTTCGTTTATCAGCGCGGCCATCGTGGTGGATTTGCCCGATCCCGCGGGTCCACCGAGCAGAACCAGACCGCGCGGCAAGCGCGTCAAAGCCTCAACCGCGGCCGGCAGGTGCAGGTCCTTGAGCAACGGCACGCGCGAGGGCAACGCGCGAATCGCCGCCGCCGACCGCGAACGTTCGCGGTGCAAATTGATGCGAAACCTTCCCAGACCTTCGACCCGGTACGACGAATCGGCAATCCCCTGACGCCGGAACCGCTCCAGCGCATGCGGCGTGAGCGCGGGCAAGACCGCGGCTTCGATCTCCGCTCCATCGAGAACTCCGGGCTCGATTTTTTTGACTTCGCCGTCCACGCGGACACACGGCGGCGCGCCGTCTACGAGCAGCAAGTCGCTCCCATGGCGGGCCACCAGCGTGCCCAGCCAATGGTCGAGGCGCAGGGTCAGAGAAGCGTCATCGGCACCGGTGTCCGTGCCTTCGCCCATTTCACGCGCCACACGCTCGAGATTGTAAGAGCTTTCCATCGCGTCACCTTCCAGCACTACCGCGGAGTGTGACCCAAGTCGGCAAAAGTCGTCCATAGGAAGATATTCCGCCGCGCGGTGCGATTCGTTCCTGGCAGGTGTCCGTGCAGGTGGTTACGAACGGTCGGTCCAGGCGCGCTAGAGGCCGCGCACAATTTCCTGCACGATTTCGCCGGGCGACCGCTCGACGCCCACCACCAGCGCATCTTTCGGCTCTTCCAGATCGGCGAATTGCCCTGCCAGAATTGCCTCACCCGCAAAGTGTCCTTGCCGCGATTCGATGTGATGCCGCATCTCTTCGTAGGTCCCGCGCAGGTACACGACTTTCATCTCTATTCCGGCGGACAACCGGTCCCGATAACTCTGTTTCAAGGCCGAGCATGCCAGCACGACATCGCTCTGCGCCGCGCTGCGCCGCGCCAGCTCCGCATGAATGGCATCGAGCCATGGCCAGCGGTCTGCGTCCGTCAGCGGGATTCCGTTTTTCATTTTTTCGATGTTAGCCGCTGGATGGAAATCATCGGCGTCCAGAAACGCCCA
The DNA here is from genome assembly GCA_035542235.1 of Dongiaceae bacterium. Classification (GTDB taxonomy): domain Bacteria; phylum Acidobacteriota; class Terriglobia; order Acidiferrales; family UBA7541; genus Acidiferrum. The sequence continues at coordinate 13,535 of DATKLU010000091.1, read as the reverse complement.
GCCCAACTGCGCGGCCAGCAACCTGCCGATGGTCGTCTTTCCCGCGCCGGTTGTGCCCATCACCAGGATGACCATGGATTGTCCGGCTTGTACGCTCAGGCCGAGCGCAGCACGAGCAGCGAAATTTCCGGCGGCACACCAAGCCGCACCGGCGCGCCGACGGTGCCCAGCCCGCGGTTCACGTAAATCGCGGCATGCGGCCCGCTCAGCGCCGACGCCTCCAGAAATTTCTGCGAGGCCCGGGTCTTCGCTGGTGTAAACAAAGGCCGCAGGTACAGGCCCGCAACATAATCGGTGATGAAGCGTGCCGGGCTCAACCGGTGATCCAGAATTTCCACCTGGATCTGTCCGCCGTGGGTGTGCCCCGCCAGCGACAACTCGATTCCCATCTCGGCCGCGCGGTTAAACGAATTTGGATTATGCGACAGCAGAATATTCGGCATGTCCTTGCGCACCAGCGTTTCGACGCCGATCATGGTCGACACCTTCCGACCGCCCGGCGTCCGCTCGCGCTGATAGTCCACTCCGATCAGGTTCAGCTGCGCCCCGCGAAACCTTACCGTCGCATTCTCATGCCGGAGCAGCTTCATGCCCGCGCGCGCGAACAGCCGCTGCGCCTCATCTTCCGCGTCCGCGTAAATTTCGTGATTTCCATTGCAGCCGTAGACCCCGAGCGGCGCCGACAGCCGGCGAATCTCCGTAATGCACTCTTCCAGCGGATCGCCCGCGCCGGTGATGAAGTCACCGGTCACTACCGCCAGATCCGCGCCCAACTCGTTGGCCATGTCCACTGCGCGGCGCACCTGGGCGCGGGGCATGTATCCGCTCATGTGGATGTCGCTCAGCTGCACGATGGTCATGCCATCTAGCGCCTGCGGCAAATTGGAAACGGGAATCTGTACGCGGTGCACCTGATAGTTCAGGCGCTCCGCCGCAAAACCGTACATCACGCCAAGAAAGGGCGCGGCGCCGGCCGCAGCCGAAGCGGTCTTGAAGAAATAGCGCCGGCCCGGATCGCTCGGAAGCTGCTCGGCCCCGAGGTGTTCCGGCCGCACCGGATGCCGCCGCCGCAGAAACCGCCAGGCCAGGTCAATCCCGTGCACGGTCTTGACCGCGAGGTAGGCAAACAGCGCACTGAAGAACCACAATCCCGCCAGCACATTGAGGAAGGTCCCGCGCGGCAAAAAACGTCCGTGTCCGTTGAGCAGCGAGTCCAGCAGGCTGGCAATGATCAGCAGCAGCCCGGTCAGATACACCAGGCGCGCACCCGCGCGCGCAAACTTGTTTCCCCAGCGCGCGCTCCATTGCCACAGCGCCCGATACCAGAATCGTTGCGAAAAGTAGAGGAGCAGCAGCAGGCCGACCAGAATGGCCGCGCGCAGCAAAAACCAGGATACGACCAAGGCTTGAGCCTCCCTCGACGTGCCCCACCAGCTTAGCACGCCGGGCTTCCCGGCCAATTTGTCCGTGCTTCCCTTTGTCTCCGCCGGTAATATGTTCCCCGCGACATCGGGCCGCCGCTTACACCGCTGCCTCCCGCGCGTCGAACCCAAGAACCGCCCTGGGGGAGTGTCCATTCTGCGCAAAGCGGGGCGACGGAGGAACTACATGCATCGTTGGAAACTTCTAGCAGCATTGTCTCTCGCAGTGCTTTTTGCCGCCGGCCCGGCCTTTGGCCAAGCCGCCGCGAAACCCAAGGAACCGGCCCTCGGTGCCGCAGCCTCAGCCCTCGAGCAGTGGAACGATATCGGTCGCAAATTGATCGCCATCGCCGAAGATCTGCCCGAAGACAAATACGACTACAAACCAAACGCCGATTCCCGCACCTTCGTCGCTGCCCTGCTTCACGTCTCTGCTTCGATGTACTACTTCACCGACCCGGTCCTCGGCAAGAAGCCGCGCTTTCCGGACGACATCAAGCGCGACGACAGCCTCAAGACCAAGGCGCAGATCATCGCTTTCGTCAAAAAGTGCGTGCAGGACGGAGCGGATGTCATCAAGGCGCAAGGCGATGCGGGTATGTCCAAGGCCGTTGACGCTGGCGGGCCGCGCCTCACGCGGGTGGATGCCCTGGCCTACGGCCTGATCGAGCACTCCGGCGAACACTACGGCCAACTTGTCGTTTATTACCGCGCCAACGGGCTCGTTCCGCCCGAATCGCGGCCCAAGAAGTAAGGCCGCAAGCCATCGCAAAATCGAAAGGGCTGGGAGCTGATCCCAGCCCTTTTATTTAGGAGCGCCGTCACCCCGGCTCAATCCGCCGCGGCGGCCTGGCTTTGCTTCGTCAGCAGTGCCCGCAATTCATCCGGGTCGGAGGTGGGCGCGAAGCATGTATTCCCAGCGCAGACCAGCGCCAGCGCTTGCCCCTTGGGAAGGTGCGGCACTGTCTGCCGCAACGCTGCGGGGAGCGACTGCGGCAAGGGCTCGCCTGTGATCCTTAACACCGCCTTGCCCAGCCGGAATGTCTCGTTGGCGGCGCGCTCGAGCGCCGTTGCCGCCGGATCGTTCGCCTCGCCGGTAACAACCACTTGGAGCGGATGCCGGGCGAACAAGCTGGCCGCAAGCCCGTACGTTGCCGCAAACATCCCATATTGCGCCGCGATCCCGGCAAAGGCTTCCAGCGTCTTCTGCGCCCACTGCTGGTATTTCGCATCGTCGGTGAACTCGTGCATCCGCACCAGAGCGATGACCGCCACGGAGTTCGCACCCGGCGTGGGCGAGTCCTGGAACGGTTTCCGGCGAACCTCCAGCCCGCCCATCGGCGGCGCATCGCTGGAGCGATCGAAAAATCCCCCGCCTTCCGCATCGCCGTACTTCGCGATGGCGACGTCCATGGTTTGTTGCGCCGCGCGCATGTACTTTGCGTCGAGCGTCGCTTCGTACGCGTCCAGCAACGCCAGCACGCCAAACACCTGGTCGTCCAGCGATCCCCACAACGCCGTCCCGCCGATGCGATGCGCGAAGCCGCGCTCCTCGCTCCAGGCCTCCGCGATCATCCGGTCCAGCGTCTTCAGCGCGAACACCCTGCAGCTGAGTCCGAGCGCGTTGCCAAAAACCTTCCCTGCTTCCAGATATGCCGAAACGAACATCGCGTTCCAGCTCGCATACAGCGTCTTGTCCACATACGGCGTCGGCCGCGGCCAGCGTGCGGCCAGCATCTTCTCCTTGGCCTTTGCGATCGTGAGCCGCACCACCGACTCTTCCAGTCCCAACTGTGCCGCGATCTCGCGCGGCTCCCGCGCCACCCAGAGCACGTTTTTAGCCGGGTTGTGATGCATCTCGCCGTGCGCTTCCACGTCGAAGTACAACTCCATCACCCGCGCCTCTTCCGGCAGCAGCGCGTTGCGCACTTCGTCCAGCGTCCAGGTGAAGTAATCGCCGTCGTCATCCAGGGAGTAGTCGGCGTCCTGGCTCGCGTAGAAGCCGCCGGCATGCTGGTCGGTCAGCACCTCGTTCACCCAGCGAACAATTCCTTCTGCGGTCTGCCCCAGCAGCGGATTCCGCGTTACCTGCCAGCCGTGCAGGTAGTTCTTCAGCAGCTCGGAGTTGTCGTACGACATTTTCTCGAAATGCGGCACCAGCCAGCGTTCATCCACCGAGTAGCGATGAAAGCCACCGCCTAGTTGGTCGTACACGCCTCCGCGGGCCATTTTCTCCAGCGTCGTTTCCGCCATCGCCAGCAGATGTCTGCCGCTCTCCGGCCCCTCACCCGCTCCGCCGGTAAGCTGGTATTGCTCCAGAAGCAGATCCAGAGAAGAACAGTGGGGAAACTTGGGCGCCTTACCGAACCCCCCGTTGCGGATATCAAAAAGCTGGGTCAGCGAACGAATCTGCGATTGCACCACTTCCACGTCGAAGGCGCCGTGCGCGCCGGTAAACGTCTCTGCCTGGGCCACCGCATCCGCCAGCGACTCGGCCGCGCGCAGCAGATCCGCCTTCTTGTTCTTGTACGATTCCGCGACCGCCAGCAGTACGCGCCGAAATCCCGGCCGCCCCATCTGATCCTCCGGCGGGAAATAGGTTCCGCCGAAGAACGGCTTGCCATCGGGCATCAGGAATCCCGTCAGCGGCCAGCCACCCTGGCCGGAAATCGCGTTGATGGCGGCCTGATAACGGGAGTCCACATCGGGACGCTCGTCGCGGTCCACTTTAATCGCCACAAAATGCTCGCCGATGATCTTGGCGATCTGGGCATTCTCGTAACTCTCGCGGTCAATCACGTGGCACCAGTGGCACCACACCGCGCCGATGTCCAGCAGGATCGGTCGGTCCAGCTCTTTCGCGCGCGCAAACGCCGCCTCACCCCACTCATACCAGTCAATCGGCTGATGCGCGGCGGAGCGCAGATATGGGCTGGTCGAGTGCTGCAACCGGTTCGCTGGATGTTCAGTCAAGGGAGTCTCGTTCTCGGAGGAAAGTGTTTTCCAGGCCGGCAGCTTGAGCGCCGGTCACTGCACCAGATCGCCTGGGCCAGGATCGCGGGGATCCAGCAGCTTGCGTCCGGCAAATCCTTCGTCCTGCCGGTGATAGTAGCGGATGCGGTCTTCGCCGAGCTTCCAGCAGAGATAAACCTCTTCGTCATTGATGATCGAGGGGAAATCCAGCAGCCCGACGTCCAGATCCTTGATCAGGCATCCAGTCTCCAAAATCCGGTCGAGCGACGACTTCAGACTCTCGGCAAGGCGCGTGTGTTCGTACCGCAGCTTGGCCAACTTTTCGTACGGCACCACCACCCCGCCCATCATCATGATGCGCGCCGATACCGCGGAAAGATCGTTGTCCAGCAGGGACAGCTTCTTGCGGCATTCCATGGCTTCCACCAGGAACGGCTCCAGCTCCCGCCGCGCAGTCTCCGCCTCTTTCAGCGTGAATAAACGCTGCGGCGGCTCCTGATTCTCTTCGCGGGAAAATTCGTCGTCTTCGTCGGCCATGCATCTCCCCTGAGGCTGGGGGACCCGTCAAGGATGCTAGCGTAAAGCCAGCATCCGGTCGAGCGCCGCACGCGCAAAGTGCCGGGTGCGCTCGTCCACGGAAATCTGATTGACGATGTTCCCCGCCGCGAGATTTTCCAGTGCCCATAGCAGGTGCACCGGAGTAATGCGGAACATCGTGGTGCACACGCACACGCTCGAATCCAGCGACATCACCTGGCGGTCGGTCATCTCCTTGGCTAGCCGGTTCACCAGATGAATCTCCGTGCCCACCGCCCATTTGGTTCCCGGCGCGGCCGCCTGGATCACCCGGATGATACCTTCGGTCGAACCAATCTCGTCGGCTGCCTGCGCCACCTCGAAGCGGCACTCGGGATGCACAATAACGCGGATTCCCGGATGATCCCGCCGCACCCGCGCCACATGCTCCGGGGTGAAGCGCTGGTGCACCGAGCAGTAGCCCTTCCACAGGATCACGCGCGCCTGCGCGATTGCTTGCGGCGTGTTCCCGCCCAGCTCTTCGAAAGGATTCCACACGATCATCTCGTCCAGCGGAATGCCCATGCGGAAGCCGGTGTTGCGCCCCAAGTGCTCGTCCGGCAGGAACAGCACCTTCTCGCCTCGCGCAAACGCCCACTTCATCACCGCGGCCGCATTCGAACTGGTGCAAACCGATCCGCCGCGCTCCCCTGTGAACGACTTGATCGCCGCCGTGGAATTCATGTACGTCACAGGAATGATCTTCGCCGTGTCTGTGACGCCGCTGAGTTCCTCCCAGCACGCTTCCACCTGGCCGATGTCGGCCATATCCGCCATGGAGCAGCCCGCGCTCAGGTCCGGCAGCACGACCACCTGGTTCCCCCGGCGCAGAATATCGGCGCTCTCCGCCATAAAATGCACGCCGCAAAACACAATGTACTTGGCATCCGCTTCCGCCGCCTGTTGCGACAGCTTCAGCGAATCGCCGCGAAAATCGGCAAACTTCACGACCTCATCGCGCTGGTAGTGGTGCCCCAGAATCACCACGTCCTTGCCCAGCTTGGCTCGTGCCGCTGCGATTCGCTCATCCAGGGTGTTGTCCGGCACCAGCAGGTAATTGTCGAAATCGCAGCCGACGCCCTTTTCGATTTCCGGGGCGCGCAAGGTCTCCGGCTGTTCAATTCCGATCAGCGATGTGCTGCTCAAGATGGAGGTGAGTTTGCTCATGTTCTGTGTGCCACGCGCACTGCAGGCCGGGCTCCCTGTCTCTTAGATGCTCGCATCAGCCGCCGATGAACACCATAGTACGGGACGGCGGCGTAAAGCCGGGCTCGTTGATCCTGTGCCCGGCTTCTTTGTCGTCCACAATGCCCGTGATGAACGCCGCCAGCTCCGCGTCGCTCGCGTTCTCGCGCATCAACCCGCGCAAGTCGTGGTCGTCCGCGCTGAACAGACAGGTCCGCAGCTTACCGTCGGCCGTAAGACGGATGCGCGAACAGTGCCCGCAAAATGGCTGCGTCACCGGCGCAATCAAGCCAACTTCCCCCGGGGCACCGTCGGCGAAGCGAAATTTCCTGGCCGTTTCGCTGGGCTCGTTCGGAATTGCCAGCAGCGGCCAGCGCGCGTGGATCCGTGCGCGCACTTCCTCGGCCGGCACCACCAGCTCCCGCGACCAATGGCGGTCCGCATCCAGCGGCATAAACTCGATAAAACGCATGACCACGCCGCTCTGGCGCGCGAACTCCGCGAATTTCTCGATTTCGCCGTCGTTGAAGCCGCGCACGAGAACCGCGTTCACCTTCGCCGGTCCCAGTCGAGAATTTTGCGCCGCTTCAATCCCTTTCAAAACAGACTTGAGAGCCCTGGTTCGCGTGATTTTCTCAAACTTCACGGCGTCCAGCGAATCCAAACTGATGTTGATCCGCCGCAGACCCGCTCGCAGCAGGCCCTCGCAGCGCTCGGCCAGCAACTGTCCGTTGGTGGTCATCGAGATGTCGGGAAACCCGGATGCGTTCAAGGCCGCCACAAACTGGTCCACACCGTCCCGCAAAAGCGGCTCCCCGCCCGTTACGCGTACTTTCTGGATGCCCAGGCCGCGAAACACCCTTGCCAGCCGCTCCAGTTCGCCCCACGAAAGGGTCTGTTCGCGTTCGTGGTAATTTTCCGGATCGGCCGACCGGCAATAGAAGCAACGGAAGTTGCAGCGGTCGGTGACCGAAATCCGCAAGTCGGTAATCTGGCGTCCGAATTTGTCGCGCAGCGCCATTTATCCCGATTTGAGTCTACCGCCCGGCGAAAATCGCCGCAAATCACACGATTTCTAAAGCCTTGTGCTCCGGCCAGCCTGCCGGTTTGTCCTCTTGTGATACAGTTTTTCGACGTTATGCGCATCTTCATCCTGGGGGCCGGGGCGACGGGCTCCCTTCTCGCACAACTCCTCGAACGGCAAGGCCACCACGTCTGGTGCGGCGACCGCGATCCCGACCGTGCGCGCCGTTTTCTCGGCAAGAAAAGCCCCATCGCTATCGCCCAGGTCAATGCCCGCAATCTGCGCGGCATCGTGAAAGCGGCTAAGGGTTGCCAGCTCATCGTCAACGCCTCGGCCTCGGTCTTCAATGAGATCGTTCTTCGCGCTGCTCTTCGCCTTCGCGCCCACTATCTCGACCTCAGCTCCCACCTGCAGCGCAACCCCTTCCAGGCCGAGCAGTTCCGCTACGCCAAGAAGTTCGCCGAAAAGAATCGCGCCGCGGTAATTGACGCCGGGGCTGCGCCCGGCCTCACCAACCTGCTGGTCAAGCGCGCCGCCGACCTCTGCGATGAAGTCCTCTCGGCGCAAATTCGGCTGTACGAAAGCTCCGAGAGCGACGACCCGATCTCGCAATGGTCACCGGAAGTTTCTTTCGATGAGGCCGTCTCCAGCCCGCGCATCTACCGCAACAAGAAATTTCTTCTGGCCAAGCGCTTTTCGGAAGTCGAAAAATTCCGCTTCATGGACCCGGTTGGCACCGCCCGCGTGGTCCTTGCCGCCCAGGATGAGGTCGCCACCCTCCCTCGCTTCATCCCCATGCGCGATCTTGACGCCAAGATCGGCGGCAACGAAATTGACCGCCTGCGGCGCTGGCACAAGCAGGGCAAACTCTCGCGCTCGCGCGGCATGGCGAGGCGACACTTCCCGGAAACGTCATCTCCGCGCGCCATCGCCAAGTTGATTCGCCAGGGCATCCTGCAGAACGCCCGCTTCGCCGCCGCGGTCATCGTCAACGGCATCCAGCGCGGCGCCAAGGAAGACGTCCACGTGCAGATGCGCAGTGACGTCCTCTTTCCGTCGCTGTACACCATCCGCCGCCAGGGTCGCTTCACCACACCCGTGGCCTACGCCACCGCTCACGTGGCCGCGCAGTTCATCAAGTTTTTCCCGAGGGATGAATCCGGCGTCTTCGCGCCAGAAACCTTACCCGCCGAAATCCGCCGCGGCATCCTCGCCGGCGTCCGCTCGCAGGGACTCAAGGTCGTCCACAAGGTCATGATCCTCAAATCCATTGCGGACGACGAAGAGCTCTAGGCGCTCTTGCGATTTCCGCTTTTTACGGGCGCGCTTCAAACACCAGATTGAACGGTGTCTGCGTCGCTCTCCGGAATCTCGTAAAGCCGCCCGAAGTCACGACATCCCGCAACCGCTTCTCGCCCGCCTGCGCGCCAAGCGCGAGTCCCACTTCCTGGGAAAGCGACGCCGGCGTGCACAGCAGGGTGGACGCCCCGTAGAACGCCCGCCCCAGAGGATGGAGATTGTCTTCGACCTTATCCCCTGCGTTGGGCTCGACGACCATCCAGGTGCCGTCTTTCTTCAGCGTGCTCAGCACATGCTTGCTCGCGCCGGCCGGATCGCCCATGTCATGCAGGCAATCGAAGAACGTCACGAAGTCGTAGTCCTTGCCCGGATAGTTCTTGGCGGCCGCCACCTCAAACTTGATCCGGTCGCCCACGCCGGCTTCCTTGGCGCGTTGCCGCGCGGTTTCAATCGACTTGTCGTGATAGTCGAAGCCATAAAACTCCGATTTCGGATAGTGCTTGGCCATCAAAATCGTCGAAGCACCAAGTCCGCATCCGACGTCCGCCACCCGCGCTCCGGCCTCCAACTTTGCGTCCACCTCTTCGAGAGCCGGAATCCACGCCGCCACCAGGTTGGCCGCATAGCCGGGCCGGAAGAAGCGCTCCGTGCCAATGAACACGTTCGTCGAATGCTCGTGCCAGCCCAGGCCTTTGCCGGACTTGAAGCGCTCCTCCAACTCATCTTTCGCCTGAATAGCGCCATACGCCACCTGGAACGCGCCCGGCAAAAAGGCCGGGCTGTTGTCGTCCGCCAGCACGAACGCCTGCTCGTCCGTCAGGAAGAACTTTCCGTTCGTCGCGTCATAGCTGACGTAGCCGCCCGCTGCCTGCGAACACAGCCATTCCCGCACGTACCGTTCCGTCGTCCCGGTCTTCTGCGCCACTTCCGCCGAAGTCTGCGGGCCGCCTTTGGCCAGCTGTTTGTACAAACCGAGTTTGTCGCCGATCAGAATCAGCGCCGCGTGAAACGTCGCGCCAAAATCCACCAGCCCTTTGCCCAAGAGTTCGTGTAGTTTTGCCTCATCGATCGCCATAAGATGCCTCCGCCGAAAAATTTCCAGGGATGAACCAGGGATTAGTCCGTAACCGAGATCTTACGTCCGCGCTTTCGAGCAAGGCAACCGGCCAAAGTGGCCGTCAACAGCAGCGGCTGGGCCGCGAATATTTCTTCTGCAACTGCTCCACGTAGAACTCTTCCCGCGTCAGCAGCGCGCTGCCGCATCCGTGCTTTCGCTGCGCCCGCACATACTGTTCGTACGCCGCATCGCCGCACCACTCGCGGATGCCTTGCCACACGCGCTTCCACGCTGCGATCGCGCGCCGCATCAGTCGCCCTCTGCCCCCGCCGCCCAGCGCGTCGCCACGTAGGGCGACTCCTGCGGCTGGGCCGCCTTGCGCTTGCTGAGAATCGCCGCCCACTGCACCAGCGCTTCCGCCAGCAGGGCCAGAATCATCAGCGCGAACACCGCGGTCACCGCTGCGTCCAGCCGCGTATTGAAAATAATCCGTTGCGTCTCCGCGATTTTCGCCGCGGGAATTTTCCCCGCCGCAATCTGTGCCGCCATGGCATTCGCGGCGGATAGAAATCCGATTCGCGGGCTCGCCGAAAAAATCTTCTGCCAGCTCGCCGTCATGGTAATGATCACCAGCCACGCCATCGGCGCCACCGTCACCCAGATCAGCCGCAGCTTCCCCATCTTCAGCAGAATCGTCGTCGCCACCACCAGCGCCACCGCCGCCAGCAATTGGTTCGAGATGCCGAACAGCGGCCACAATGAATTGATTCCGCCCAGCGGATCAATCACTCCTTGATAAAGAAAATATCCCCAGCCGCCCACGATCAACCCGCTCGAAAGCAGCACTCCCGGCATCCAACCCGTCCGCGCAAACGGCTTCCACACCCGCCCGCCAAGCTCCTGCACCATGAACCGCCCCACGCGGGTTCCGGCGTCCAGCACGGTCAGGATGAACAGCGCTTCGAACATGATCGCAAAGTGATACCAGATGCTTAGCAGTCGCTCTCCGCCAATGGTGTGGGAAAAGATCTGCGCCATGCCCACCGCCAGGGAGGGCGCACCGCCTGTGCGATTAAACAGAGTCTGCTCGCCGACCGCGGCGGCCAGATGCTGCATGGTCGCCGCATCCACCGGATAGCCCCAGCTGGAAATCGTCGCGGTCGCGACGTCCGGCGCCGCGCCCACGATCGCGGGAGGTGAATTGATCGCGAAATAGACGCCCGGCGTCATGGCACACGCCGCCACCATCGCCATCACGCCCACGAAAGATTCGAGCAGCATTGCGCCATAGCCGATGAACCGCGCATGCCCTTCGCGCAGGATCATCTTTGGCGTCGTCCCGCTGGAAATCAGCGCGTGGAATCCGCTGATCGCGCCGCAGGCGATGGTGATGAAACAGAACGGAAAAATCTTGCCCGCAAAGACCGGCCCGGTACCGTCCACAAACTTCGTCAGCGCCGGCATCTGAACGTCCGGCCGCACAATCAGGATTCCCGCCGCCAGGGAAAAAATCGCGCCAGCCTTGATGAATGCGCTCAGGTAGTCGCGCGGCGCCAGCAGCAACCACACCGGCAGCGCGGAAGCCGCGAACCCGTAGGCCATGATCGTGAACGCCAGTGGCACGCCGCCGAGCGTAAACACTTTCGCCCACGCCGGCGCATCGGCCACCCACTGCCCCGCCACGACCGCAAACAGCACCAGCGCTACTCCAATCAGCGACGCCTCCAGCACCCGCCCCGGCCGCAGAAATCGCAGATACAGACCCAACAGCAGCGCGATCGGAATCGTCATCGCCAGCGTGAACGTCGCCCACGGCGAGGACTTGAGCGCATTGACGATCACCAACGCCACCACCGCCAACAGGATCACCATGATCGCCAGCACCGCCAGCTGCGCGATCAATCCTCCTCGCTTGCTCACTTCATCCCGCGCCATTTCCCCCAGCGTCTTGCCGTCGCGCCGGATGGAGCAAAACAATATGATGAAGTCCTGCACGCAGCCCGCGAACGCCGACCCGGCAATCAGCCACAGCGTTCCGGGTAAATACCCGAACTGCGCCGCCAGCGTCGGCCCGACCAGCGGCCCCGGCCCGGCGATTGCCGCGAAATGGTGACCGAAGAGCACCCATTTATTCGTCGGCACAAAATCCCGCCCGTCGTCCAGTCGTTCTGCCGGCGTCGCCCGCGTGTCGTCCAGCGCCAGCACTTTCGCCGCGATGAACGCCGAATACAACCGGTACGCCACCAGGTAGCAGCACACCGCCGCGATCACAAACCACGTCGCGCTGATGGACTCGCCGCGATACAGGGCAATCTTCGCGAGCGCTCCCGCTCCCGCCAGCCCCACCAGCACCCACGCCGCCATCGCCAGCGTCTTCTTCACCTTGCGCTCGCGCTCGTCTGGATAAATTGCCCCAAATCCTTCTTCAGCTTCACCAGCGAAGGGATGTGCACGTACATCATGTGCCCCGCTTCGTAGTACCCTCCCGTCAGGTGCGGCCGCAGCGATTCATCCAGCCCTAGATGATCGAACGTGTACTCCGCCGCAAAAAACGGCGTCGCCAGGTCGTAGTAGCCCTTCGCCACAAATACCCGCAGAAACGGATTCTGCGTCATCGCGCCGCGCAATGTGCTCGCGACGTTCACATAGCGGTTTTCATACGGTTGGTAGTTCCAGGGCCGCACCCGCCCGGTCAAATATTCGTAGAAAAGATCGCTCTCGAATTTCAGGTCGCCCCGCACGTAGTCGTGCAGCGCGGCCGTGTAGGGTCCGACGATCGCCGCCAGGCTGGGGTCATAGTCCGGGTCCTCGCCTGCCGCGTCGTGATCGATTCCGGTGAAACGTCCGTCCAGCCTGCCCACGGTTCGCCGCTGGTCGCGCAACAGTTCCTTGTCGAAGCGCTCGATCTCGATCCGCAAGTCCGCGCGCTCGATGAACGTTTGCGAAAGCCCGGTCAGGCGCGCCAGCTTCTGCGCAATCTCCGTCCGCCTCGCTGCCGGCAAGTTGTCTCCGGCCATCAGCGCGTCCGAATATTCGTGCGCCGCGAAATTCCGGGATTCGTCCACGGCCTTTTCCAGCGTCCCGCCCTGCAGGTCCGCCGGCAATTTCTTGTGGTACCAGGCAATCGCCGTGTACGTCGGCAGGAACAGTACATAGGGCAGGTCGTTTCCTGCGTCGAATTCCGCCGTCTGGAAATTCAGAATCGAGGAAATCAGCATGATTCCGTTCAGGTACATGCCGTAGCGTTGCTGCAAATATCCCGAAAGCCCGGCCGCCCGCGTCGTGCCGTAACTCTCCCCCGCTAGAAATTTCGGCGAAGTCCAGCGCTTGTTTCGCGTCGCGTAGAGCCGTATGAAATCTCCAACCGACTGTACGTCTTCCTGTACGCCGTGAAATTGTTTGTCCGGTTCGCCGGGCACCGCGCGGCTGTAGCCCGTGGTTACCGGGTCAATGAACACCAGGTCGGTGACATCCAGCAGCGAATATTCGTTATCAACAATCCGGTAGGGAGGCGGCGTCAGCGCCCCTGCATCGCCCATCTCGACACGCCGCGGTCCTAGCGCGCCCATGTGCAACCAGATCGAGGCCGCACCCGGTCCGCCGTTGAACGTGAAGGTCACCGGCCGCTTCCCCAGATCGGTCACGTCATCGCGCGTGTACGCGACATAAAACACGCTGGCCTTGGGCGTTCCGTCCTCCAGCTTCAGCAGAATCGTTCCCGCCGTCGCCGTGTACTTGATCTCTTGCCCGCCGATGCGCACCGTGTGCTTGGTCTGCACCACCTTTTCTTCCGGCTTCTTGTCGTCTTTCTTGTCGTCCTTTTTCTCGGCAGGCGCCGCCGCAGGCTTTTCCTCCGGCTTCTGCCCAGCGCGCAGCGCCGGGCTCGCTCCCGCTATCAGTCCCGCCAATACCAACAGCTCCGCAACGCTTCGCAAGTCTCGCCTCATCGCAACTCCATCCATCTGCAAGTTTTGCCCGAAAGCCTATGCGACCCCGCCCA
>DATKLU010000090.1:0-23993 GCA_035542235.1 Dongiaceae bacterium | reverse complement strand
AACTCTACGGTATCCGGCCCAGGAATCACGCCGGCCTTGGTTCCGCGCGTGATCAATTCTTGAACCGCTTGCCTTCCGCGCTCGCCATAGCCGAGCGTCCACTTGTTCACGTACATGCCGACGAATTGATCGGCCAACTCGGTTTCCATGTCGCGCGCGAACTGCATCGCGTACTTCAGCGCGTCCTCGCGGTGTTCCAGTCCATATTCCACGCTTTCGCGGATGGTGCGTGAAATCAAGCGTCCCAGCTCGGGCCCCAGAGCCTTGCGCACCGCGTTGCCGCCCAGCGGCAGCGGCAAGCCGGTCAAGTCCTGCCACCACACGCCGAGATCCAGCACTTTGTGCAATCCCATCTGCGGGAAGAGCAGCTGGCCTTCGTGAATCAACAGGCCCGCGTCCACCAGTTCGTTCTGCACCGCGTCCAGAATCTTGTCGAAGGGCATCACCACCGCTTCGAATTCCGGTTCGAACAATTTAAGGGACAAATAAGCCGAGGTCTTGAGACCGGGAACCGCGATGCGCTTGCCCTTGATCTCTTCTTTCTTCATGGACTTTGCGGCTACCACAATGGGCCCGTAGCCTTCGCCGAAGCTCGCGCCGCAATCCAGCAGCACGTATTTGTCGCGAATCGAAGGGTAAGCGGCAAAGCTGACGGCCGTCACGTCGTAGGTTTCCGTCAGCGCCGCTTCGTTCAGCGACTGGATATCGGAAAGCACGTGCGTGTATTTGTAGCCCGGGGTGGGCAGCTTGTGGGTCGCCAGCGCATAGAACATGAACGCGTCATCGGAATCCGGCGAGTGTGCCAGCTTGATTTCGACCGTTTGTTCGCCGGGTTTCAGGGCGGCGGTGCGTGCAGACATGGGAGAAGCGTCCTTTTGGCCCGGGGCTGCCACGGACAAAGAAGCCTCTCCTCAAGAACCGAAGCGCGAAACGGAAGGGAGAGGACACGTGCGACGCAGGAACGTGCGTGGCGCAAAGCCGGGTCGTCAAATCTTGCGGAAAGAAGGTTAGCACAAGGCGGCGAGGGGGAGAAAGGCCGCGGCGCCGCTTACAACGCGGAAACCATGTGGGCCACTGCGTCGCTGAATTCCACCCGGCCGTCCAGATACGGTTGCCAGTACTGCGTGAGCACGCGCAGATAGTTTTCCCAGCCTCGTCGGTACAGGCCTTCGCGTACCGCGTAAGGCACATAGCCCGAGGAGGCGCTGTTCGCGCCGTCGTCGCCATCAAGGCCGAGGGGCCGAATGACCTCGCCCGTCGTGTAGAACAACAGCGCATGCCACAGGTCGCGCGGAATCGGCTTTTCGCGCTGCCGGCATTCGCGGAAGATGGCGTCCTGCACTCCGTCCGCGATTCCGTGGGACGCCTCGTGGAACAAGACCTCCAGCGCCTCCGCGCCGAGGTTGCGCGAATCCGTGCCGGATACGGTCACGCGCAGGGGATCGAGCGTGGTGTATGCGCCGTTGCTGCCGGCATAAGCCGAAACGTCCACGCGAATGCGATCGCGCGGCCAGGAGGTCTGGTAAATCTCGGCAAGCTTGTGCGAGAGGTCCAGTCCGTTGCGGCGCACCAGCGGCGCGACCGCGGCAATCCAGCGCCGGTTCGAACGGTCCGCGTCGCTCCATAGATGCGCGCGATAGACCGGCGCCGCCGAGTCCAGCGCCAGCGTCAACTTTGGCGGCAGGCCGGCATCGCAGGTCTTCTTTTTCAAGCCCGCCAGGTCTTCGCAAGTTTCGAAGTCGCCCAGTTGATTCTTGATCAGAATCATCTCCAGGCTGACGGTAAGGTCTTTGTCCGCATAGGTCTGCGAATAGAAGGCCACGGCGGCCGACCAGGCACGTTGTTCGGCGGGTGTGAGCCCGGTCATGCCGGAATTTGCGCTGGCGCCAGAACCGGAGCGCTGCAGCCGCGCTTGCCGGTAAAGCGTGTGGTGCAGGTTCAGCCAGAAGCCGCTGTGAAACTCGAAGACCGGCAGCGAGGCCGGCATCGGCTCTTCCTGTAGCGCGCGAACCGGGGCTCCGGACAGCAACGCCGCGAGTGCCAGGGCACACGCGAAGCGGAAGGCAAGAATAGTCGCAGGACGCATCCGAAGAATCGAGATAGTAGCGCCAAACGGCGGGTGCGGCAAACGGCGAGGCCTAATGGGTCCGGAAAGCGCGACGCGCTCACGCTTCTGGCCCAAGCCATTGCTCCAGGATCGCTCGTTGCCCAGGGGCTAGATTTTCGTCGAAGCGCAGCCCCATCCCCAGGCGAGGGCTGGTGTAAACCACCCGTGCCGGAGCTTCCAGTACCTGACCTGCATGGGTGATTTTCACGCGCACATCGGTTCCGGACGGCGTGGGGTTCAGCGTATCCACGTAGCACCCGGTGCGGCTGATGTCGCTGGTGCGCGCGGTCAGATGCGTGCCGGACTGCACTTCCGTCACCTCAATCACGGCAATCAACGAAGCGCGCGGTGTGTTTCGCCTGTTTTGCATGAGTTCCGGCATGGCCCGACCTCCAGACTCCGCCTCTGAAGATTCGGGAAGATGCTGACGGCACCCGGCCGCAGCGGAATGATGACCCTGCACGGATTCTCATCCCCGGCCGCGCGAATTTCAAGTGCGGAAGAGCCGCAGGATGGCGGAACAGTGACGCAAGGCCGCGGTTTATTCGACTACGGGATCGAGGGAGTGTCCCACGCCGCCGCGGTGGTCGGCCGCGTGATACAGGCCCTTGGCGTCGCGGAAGAAGGAAAGCTTGCCGGTGCGCCCGTAGACGGAGGGAATCGCGGATAGCTCATATTGTGCCGGCGCACCGAGAGTGCTGGCCCCCACAATAACCATACGCAACACATAGCCATTGCTCCGGCCTGCGGCCAGCGCGGGATCCAGCAACCCCGCCGCTTCCGCGGAAGGCTTGCCGGAAGGCGCACCGAGTTGCGCCAGGAAATCCGGCAGGCGTGAGTAGGTCGCGCGATATTTCTCCACGGCCGCCGAGATCGTTTTGAGCGCGGCCAGCGCATCGTGCTCGTTCGAGCCGGAGGCTGCCTGGTCCCACTCAATTTCGAGCGACGGCAAATCGAGAAACAGCAGCCCGATGGACAGGACTTTCCAAGAAGAATTTTCCCGAACCATGGCCAGCAGAATGTGATGCGGGTCCCCGGCCTGCAATTCGGAAACGTCGCGAACATCGAGTGGGATGTAAGCGACGCTCTCGCGCACGTCGGGGCCGCCCAACTGCAGCTCCGCCGCGCCGTCCGGAGTCGTGCAGCGCAGGGACGCCCGCCCGGAAGGATTGGCGGCGGCCGAGGGCGTGCCGGCTCCGTCCAGCAGCACGAAGCGCTTCATCAGTTCGGTACGCGCGGCCGGGGTAATGCGCGCAAAGGATTCGGCATTGCGCGCCGTGAGAAATTTTGCGAATTGCGATTCATCGTGCGCGCAGGCCGCCGCAAGCAGGTCGCGCAGCGCTGCCGCCGGATCATTCGGATTCGCGGCGCTGCCCGGAAGAAAAGGCGCGGTATCGGGCGACACCGGCCGTGAACTCGATTCCTGCGCGCGCCCCGGCATCGCGCCCGAAAAACAGCAGGCCGCAAGACCAGCCGCAAGAATAAGCAGCGGACGGCGCATCACTTGTTGACGGCGGCGGACAAGATTTCCGGCAGGTTCATGGAAAATTTCGAGCGCGGCATCACCTCGTCGAAGCCCGCGCCGCGCGCCTGTTCGGCCAGACCGGTTTGCACGTGAGAAAGAAATCCGACCACGCGCAATCCCGGGTCCGCGGCGCGCAAACGTTCCACCGCCGCCAGCGGCTCCGCGCGCGCGTTCAGGTCCACGATCACCAGATCCGGACGCGGTTCGAGAAGTTGCAGCAGCGATTCGGGATTGGAAGCCACCTTCACCTCAACGCCGAGATGCTTGGCGGTTTCCGCGAGTTTCATCTGGAAAAACAAGTCATCCAGGTAGGCAATGACACGTGGCATCACGAACGCTCCAGGTCGGGACTTGGCTACAGAATAGATGCGCAGAAGGGGAAAGTCGCTGCCAAGAAAGCCGCTGCTCGGCTTTCGAATCACCCGGCCTTAATGGCCCGAGCCGGGGCTGTGCGCGCCGACCGTTTCATCCGGCACATCGCCGGTGCGGCCTTTCACGCGGTCGTACACCGAAACCTGGCTCACCGAACCTAGCGCCTCGTTATAGAACGTCGGCACGCCGAGCGCCGTACGCAGCTCTTCGTTGAATTTGCGCAGGTTCATCAGGTGCGAAGCAAGCGCCGGAAGTTTCAGCCCGTCGTCCGTCAGCAGGAATTTCTGGTAACCCGCGTCCCACAGCCGCGCGAACTGCCCCTTGACCATGATCGTCGGCAGCACCGTTAGCTGAAACTTGGAATCGGTGCCTTGCCGGAACTCCGCGCCGCAGCCGTATTTTTCCACGCGCACCACGCCGCGCGTGCTGCCCACCGAGAATCCCAGCGCGGCCAGCCCTTCAATCGCCTTCGGCGAAAACCGTTCTTCGACATTCCACATAGTCGCTCCAGACTAAAGAAAGCCGCCGGTTCTGTAAAGTGCCGCGCAAAATTCGCCCGCGTATTGCGCCTTTTTCCGCGCGCTCGTTGTATCCTGCCAAGCCGTAGCGGGAGCCTGGCCCGCGGGAGAGCACTCGATGAAGCGCATCATTCTGTCGGCACGGCTGTTGGCGGCGGCATTGGCAATCCTCGTGGGAAGCGGCGTCTCTGCGCTGCCTAAGCCTCACCCCGAGGTTGCTCCGCGGCGCTGGAGCGCCGAGCAAGCCAACGCCTGGTACGCCAAACAACCCTGGCTCGTCGGAAGCAACTACATTCCCGCCACTGCCTCCAACGAGCTGGAAATGTGGCAGGCCGATACCTTCGATCCCAAGCGAATCGACCTGGAATTGGGATGGGCCGAATCCATAGGCCTCAACACCATGCGCGTATTTCTTCACGATCTGCCCTGGCAGCAGGACGCCGCCGGTTTCACCAAGCGCATCGACACGTTTCTGGCCATCGCCAAGAAGCACCACATCAAGCCCATGCTCGTGCTGTTTGACTCCTGCTGGGATCCCTCACCCAAGCTCGGTCCGCAGCTGCCTCCTCAGCCCGGCATCCACAACTCGCGCTGGGTGCAGAGTCCTGGCGCCGCGGCGCTTGACGATCCCGCTCAGTACCCGCGTCTCGAAGCCTATGTAAAGGGCATCGTCAAGGCGTTTGGCAAAGACGATCGCGTTCTCGCCTGGGATATCTGGAACGAACCGGACAACACCAACATGGGTTCCTACGGTGATCATGATCCGAAGGACAAAGTGGAACGTGTGCTGACCCTCCTGCCGCAAGCCTTCCGTTGGGCTCGCCAAGCCGGCGCGACACAGCCACTTACCAGCGGCGTCTGGAAGAGCGGCAATTGGGCTCCGCTCGAAAAACTGGATCCCATGGAAAAGGTCCAGATCGAGAATTCCGACGTCATCTCCTTCCACGGCTACGAAAAGCCTGACGAGTTCGAACGTCGCGTGAAGCTCCTGCAGACCTACAACCGGCCGATCATCTGCACCGAATACATGGCGCGTGGCAACAACAGCACGTTCGAAGGCACGCTGCCGATTGCCAAGCGTGAACATGTGGGCGCCATCAATTGGGGGCTCGTCGCCGGCAGGACGCAAACCTATCTGCCCTGGGATTCCTGGAAGCATCCGTATACCGACCGTGAACCCTCCATCTGGTTCCACGAAATTTTCCGCACCGATGGCACACCTTACAAACCGGAAGAAACACAGCTGATCCGCCGGCTGACCAAGGGCAACTGAGACAAGCCACCTGATATTCCCGACTCGGGCCCGGCGAATGGGAGATTTACCGCGCGGCTGGATGCGAGCATCTAAATATCGGAGTAAACTGGTCGGATATCTGCCGACCAACAGGCGCCCTTGGGGATGCATACGAGCCAACCTCAGCCAATTCGGACCGTGCGTCCTCCCGCTACTCCCGAGCGCGTAGGCGAAAGTCTGCTCGAGAAGATCGGGAATACGCCCCTGCTTCGCCTGGAACGCTTCACCATGCATCTTCCGCAGGTGCAAATCGCAGCCAAAGCCGAATGGTTCAATCCCGGCGGTTCGGTGAAGGACCGCCCTGCTCTCGGCATGATCCGCGCGGGACTTGCCAGCGGCGAGCTACGCCCCGGCAAGACCATTCTTGACGCCACCAGCGGCAACACCGGCATCGCCTACGCATTGATCGCTGCCGCTCTTGGCTATCCCGTGAAGCTTTTTCTCCCTGCCAGCGCATCCGATGAGCGCAAGCGCATTCTGCGGGCCTATGGCGCGGAACTCGTGATGACTCCCGGCGACGAAGGCACCGATGGAGCGATTCGCCGCGTCCGCGAACTGGTCGCTGCCGAGCCGGAAAGGTATTTCTATCCGGATCAGTACAGCAACCCCGCCAACTGGCAAGCCCACTATCACGGCACGGCCAACGAAATCTGGCAGCAGACCGCGGGCCGCATCACGCATTTCGTCGCCGGTCTGGGCACCAGCGGCACTTTCGTCGGAACCTCCCGCCGCCTGAAGGAGCTCAATCCGCGCGTGCGCTGCGTCAGCCTGCAGCCCGATGGCCCATGGAACGGCCTGGAAGGCTGGAAGCACATGCCGACCGCGCTGCGTCCGGCGATTTACGACGACACACTCGCCGACGAAAACTTTGAAGTCTCAACCGAAGCCGCGTACCGCATGGTGAAGCGATTGGCGCGCGAAGAAGGCCTGCTGGTCAGCCCCAGCGCGGCCGCGGCGCTCCTCGGCACCCTGGCCGTTGCGGAGAAGCTTCCGCCGGGCGAACCTGCGGTGCTGGTTACGGTTTTTGCCGACTCTGCGGCAAAATATCTAAGCGAGCGCTTCTGGGAAGAAGAGTAACTTTGGCCGCCCGATTCCATCTCATCCTGAGTGCGGAGCTTGCCGAAAAAATCGGCGGGCACGGCGCGGAGACCTTTCCGCACGAATGTTGCGGCGCACTTTTGGGCCGCGACGCCGAGGCGCAGAACGGCAGCGGCGAGCCGCCGCGCGAAGTGCTTGCGCTGTTTCCGCTGGTCAATCGCCGCGACGACTCGCCGCGCAACCGATTCGCCGTCACCGCGGACGACGTGCGCGACGCCGAAAAGGCCGCGCGCCAGCAGGGGCTCGATGTCGTGGGCTGGTATCATTCTCACCCGGACCATCCCGCCCGCCCGAGCCAGTTTGACCGCGATCATGCCTGGCCGTGGTACAGCTACGTTATCGTCAGCGTGATGGCCGGCAAGCCCGCGGACATGACCTCCTGGCGTCTGAACGACGATCGCCAGGACTACACGCCGGAAGCAATCGAAGTCCGGCAGAGCGCTGGCGCTTAACGCCGACGGCTCGAAGAGTTTCAGTTCGAAAAGTTCCAGATCGTTTGCAGGACGGAGCGAACCATGGCCGTGAAAGTCATCATACCGACGCCGCTGCGGGTGTACGCCGCAAAGAAAGATTCCGCGGAAGTGTCCGCCGCCACCGTCGGCGAAGCGCTTGGCAGCCTGACCACGCAATTCGCGGAATTGCGCAAGCACCTCTTTACCGAGGAGGGCAAGCTGCGCAGCTTCGTCAACGTTTATCTCAACGACGAAGATATCCGCTATCTGGCCAAAGAGGCCACGCCCGTAAAGGACGGCGATGTCGTCAGCATCGTACCTTCCATCGCCGGCGGCAGCAGCGCGCCGACGATCGATAGCAAACCCCGCGTCACCAGCCTCAGCAATGAGGAAATTCTCCGCTACAGCCGGCACCTCATCATGCCGGAGGTTGGCATGGAAGGGCAGCTCAAGCTGAAGAATGCCAAAGTGCTTCTGATCGGCACCGGTGGCCTGGGCGCCCCGCTTGGCCTCTACCTCGCGGCGGCCGGTGTAGGCAAGCTGGGCCTGGTGGATTTCGATGTGGTGGACTTCACCAACCTGCAGCGCCAGGTTACCTTCGGCACCAGCGACGTCGGCAAGCACAAGAGCGAAGCCGCGCGCCAGCGCCTGTCCAATCTGAATCCGGACATCGAAATTCAGAGCTTCGAAACCCAGCTCACCAGCGCCAACGCACTCGAACTCTTCAAGGACTTCGACATCGTCGTGGATGGCACCGACAATTTCCCCACGCGCTATCTCGTCAATGATGCCTGCATCCTGCTCGGCAAGCCCAATGTCTATGGCTCGATCTTCCGGTTCGAAGGCCAGGTCACGGTGTTCGGCATGCCCGATGGTCCGTGCTACCGCTGCCTGTATCCGGAACCGCCTCCGCCCGGCCTGGTGCCTTCCTGCGCCGAAGGCGGCGTGCTGGGCGTTCTGCCCGGCATCGTTGGCTCGATTCAGGCCATGGAGACCATCAAACTGATTCTGGGCGCGGGTGACAGCCTGAAGGGCCGTTTGCTGCTCTTCGAAGCGCTGGGGATGAAGTTCCGCGAGCTCAAGCTGCGCAAGAATCCCGATTGCCCGATGTGCGGCAAGAATCGCACCATTCATCAGCTCATTGATTACTACGAGTTTTGCGGCGTGCGCGGCGAAGAAGCTCCCGCGCCCGATCTGGCGGTTCCGGAAATCACGCCGCCCCAGCTGAAAGCGCGCCTGGACCGAGGCGACGACCTGTACATCCTGGATGTGCGCGAGCCGCACGAATATCAGATCTGCAATCTGAACGGACACCTGATTCCGCTGGGTGAATTGCCGCGCCGCGTGCACGAACTCGACTCCTCGCGCGAAATCGTGGCCCATTGCCGCAGCGGCAAGCGCTCCGCCGAAGCCGTGGATTTTCTGCGCAAGGCCGGCTTCCGCAAGATTCAAAATCTCAAGGGCGGCATTCTGGCCTGGTCGGATCAGGTCGATCCCTCGGTGCCGAAGTACTGATGGCGGCCTGATCACGATGCCATCCGGAAAAAACTCGCACGTGTTCAAAGAGCTGATGGAGCACAACCGCGGCTACGCCGAGCGCTTCGATCTCGGCCACCTGCAGACGCCGCCCATGCGCAAGCTGGTGATCCTCACGTGCATGGACTCACGTATGGACCTCGAGCAGCTGCTCGGGCTCAAGGTCGGCGAAGCCCACATGATTCGCAATGCCGGCGGCCTGGCCACCGACGATGCGATTCGCTCGCTGATACTTTCCACGCATTTGCTCGGCACCCGGGCCATCGCGGTTATCCAGCATACCCAGTGCGGGCTGATGGCCATCACCGACGAACAATTTCGCTGGCGTCTTTCCGCCGAGAGCGGGCGCGATGCGTCGCACCTGCAGTTCCACGCATTCACCGATATCGATCAGAACGTCGCGGAACACGTGCGGCGTATCCGCAACAACCCGTTCTTGCCTCGCGATATCGAAGTGCGAGGGTACGCCTATGAGGTGAAAACCGGCGCGCTCCGCGAAATTTCCGTACCTTGAAGTTCTTGTCCCTGGACCCTGCCGCGAATTCGCGCTTTTCCCACGCTTCGGGTATTCTGCGCTGCGCAACCCGATTGCACGTTCCTGGAGAAGGACATGGCCGCGACCAAGATCACCGTCAACAATAACGGCTCCATCCGCATCGAAGGCGATTTCGAGATCGTCGATCCCACCGGCAAGCCGTTCGGGCTGGCCGGGCGCACTTCCATCGGTCTGTGCCGTTGCGGCCACTCCAAGAACAAGCCGTTTTGCGATGGCTCGCACAACGCAGCCGGCTTTCAGGACAATGTGGTGGCTCGCGACCTGCCTGCCCCAAAACCGAAGATTTAGGCTGGTTTTGCAGCGAAATGAAACGTGAGACAGTCTCACACTGAGACAGTCCATGCTGCGCAGTGGAAAGTTGCCCAATCGTCCGGTAACTCTCAAGGAACAAACCGCTTACCCCTCACGGCTTCCCCGGAAACCCCTGTTTGCGCGTCTCAATCACCTGTCCTTTGAAACAGCTTACCTTTTGGACCAGTTTTAAGTCGTTCAAAATAAACATCTTACATCCTGACCCTGCCCCCCGATTTGGGCACTTCGCGTGCATTTACCCGGGCGCGTTGGTTTTTGCAGGGTTTTGGAGGTTGTCTTGGGCGTTTGGACCAAATTCGCCGGGAATTTGCGGGGCCGCAAAGCGCTGGTTGGTGCTGGGCTTTTTGTCGCCGCGATTCTGTTCTTCGGCAGCCTGGTCTATCTGCGCGACGCCAATGTTACCGGCAGCTACCAAACGTATCTGTATCTCGAGGTCGGGGGCACGCTCCTAAGCTTCTGCTTCGCGGCCAATGCGCTGGTTCGCTTCCGCGGCACGCACGATCGCACCGCGCTGATTCTCTCTTTCGGCTTCGTGCTTTCCGGCCTGATCGAAACCGTCGGGTATTTCCACTTTTCCCAGGTGATGCACGCAGGCGCCAACGCCGGCCTGCACGTTCCGTTGGGCTGGATGGTCAGCCGTACTTTGCTTGCGGTTCTTCTGCTCGCCGCGCTCGGGGTGGAACGCTATACGCCCACCGCGCGCCAGCCGAGTAAGGAAATCGCTGTTGCGCTTCTGGTGGTCGCGCTGGCGGCCTACGCCACGAGCGCGGCATTTCTGGCTGCGCCGTCTGCGCCCACCACACGGCCTTCGGAACTTTTCTCTCGCGCCTGGGATCTGCTGCCCGGCCTGCTGTTCGTCGCGGCAGCCCTGGCATTCCGTGCCCGCATCAAGCAGGACGAAAAGAGCGCTTCCGTTTACGACTACTCGCTGTTCCTGGTCGCTGCCTTGAACGCGGTCTGCCACGTCTCCGCGGTTTTCTCGCGCCACCTGCTCGATGGGCCGTTCTTCCTGGCGGAGCTGGCCAAGACCGCCAGCTACGTGGTTATGCTCTGCGGCGCTTTGCTCGATCAGGCTCGCCTCTTTGACCAGGTGCGCACCCTTGCGGTCAGCGACCCGCTCACCGGGCTGGCCAACTATCGCCGCCTCATCAGCGTCATGGAAACCGAACTGGACCGCTCGCGCCGTACGCAGCGCCCCTTCAGCGTCGTGCTGTTCGATATGGATGGACTCAAGACCATCAACGACAGCTACGGGCACCTGACCGGCAGCCGCGCGTTGGTGCGCCTCGGTAAGATCCTGCGCAACCATTGCCGCGCGATTGATACCGCTGCCCGCTATGGCGGCGACGAATTCGCCATTGTTTTTCCGGAAGCCGGGTCGGACATCGCTTCGCGCATCGTCAACCGCATTCAGGAGCGCATCTCTTCCGAGGCAGAACAGCCCGCCCTCTCCGCCAGCGCCGGCGTGGCCACGTTCCCCACGGACGGCGACACGCCGGAGAAGCTTCTCGCCTCCGCCGACCGTGCGCTCTACCGCATGAAACATCGCGGCGGCAGCAGCATTCAAAATCTTTCACGCATTGCCGCGTGCTTGTGAGGACGGGACCGGACATGACCAGACTCCGCATCCCGATCCATCCATTCAATCGCACGGAGCGCCGCATTCCCATGGAGATTGGCGTGTATCTCGAGGGCAACCGCCAGGTGCCCGGCGCGGAAGCCACGTTTACGGAAAATGTCAGCGAGCGCGGCGCGCGCGTCGTTTCCACCCGCCGCTGGGAGCCCAATGACCGGCTCGTCCTCAGCTCGCGCTCCGGTGAGTTTCGTTCCTCGGCCCGCGTGGCCTACTGCCAGCCAATGCAAGGCGACGGCTTTGCCATTGGCGTGGAGTTCCTTGAGTCCCGAGGACGATGGGTTGTTCAAAACGCAAGATAGCTGTGCCCAACGGCAAGCGGAAGGGAGGGGAACCGACGGAACAAGTGGGAATTGATACTAGCGCAACAAAAGCGTCGTTCGGATAGAGAAGGATCCGCTCGGCGCTTTTGTATTTTTGGCAAGGATTTTTTCGGAACTCTGCTTACAGATCGCCGGTCCGCAGCTCCACATCCGCATTCTTCCACGCGGCGCGGAACTCCCGCTCCACCCATGCCGCATCGTTCTCCAGATGCTGCGCCGCCAGGCTTTCTTTCAGGCCGAAGAGCGACCGCGGATTCCGCGGGTTGCGCCGCAAATCCTCGCGAAACACTTCTTCCGCCTCTTTCGCCCGGCCCGCTTGCAGCAGCGTTCCTCCCAGCGATTCCCGGACGGGGTAATACCAGTCGGGTGGCTCGTCGTAGTTCAGTTTGTCGTGTGCTTCCACTGCCGCGCGCCAGTGTGCGATCGCGCCCTCAACGTCGCCTTTCGCGCTGGCCAGTTTTGCCGACGCCGCCTCGCGAACCACCGCCAGCACCGCCGCACTCGTATTCATCTCGCCGATTCGCTGGTCCGCGGGAAAGGCATCCGCCTCTTTGCTGAAGAGCGCGTACTCCGCATCGGCCTTCGCCGCATCCTTGCGCGCCGCGTAGGCCAGGGTTCGCGAGTAACGCCACATGAGGTGCGAAATCTTCCGTTCCGCCGGCGGCTCCGGCCGCGCCAGGATGGCGTCCCATTTGCCGAAGCGGAGGTCCACCCAGATGGGAGTCCACAGAAAACTGTCGAGCACGGGCATCATCGCCGCGTGTGGCAACAGGCGCTTTTCCATTGCCGCCGCCGCGCGCCGCGCCTCCGCGTAGCGGCCCTCCATGCACGCCGCGTACGTCAGGAAATGTTCGTTGTGGCTGTGGTACATCAGGTCATACATGCTGCCGCTGCGCTCCGCCTCTTTTGCGTAGGCTGAATCGGCGGCCGCCGCTTTCACATTGCTCTCGGCCGCGCTGGAAAAATCGCCGACGCGGGAATAAATGTGGGCGGGCATGTGCACCAGGTGCCCTGCCTTCGGAACCAGCGTGTCCAGCCGGCTTGCGCTCGGCAGCGCGCGCTGCGGCGAGGGCGAAGCCTCCACCGCGTGAATGTAGTAGTGGTTCGCGCCCGCATGCAGCGGGTCGCGCGCCAGAACGCTTTCCAGCACCCGCACAATTTCCGGCGTGTTCTCGCCCGGCTCGCCAGCGGCATTCCACAATTGCCAGGGGTTCAGGTCCATCAGGCTTTCCGCGTAAAGCGTCGCGGCATCCAGATCGTCTGGATACTTCTTCGCGAGCGCCCCCATCTGTGCCGCATACTCCCGCGCCAATTGCTTGAAGTCGGCCTTCGGGTCGTTTGAATAGCGCGCGGCCATCGCGCTTACATAGTCCTGCTCCGCCACCGGCGATTTCGCCGCCAGCCGGCGCGCCTTCTGGATCGCCTCGTAGGCGATTTTCTCGCGCTCGGGGTCCACGTCCTGGTTGTAGTTCGGTCCTACGGCCAGAGCGATTCCCCAAAGCGGCATGGGCGAGGCCGGATCGAGCTGCGCAGCGCGTTCGAACGAGCGCGCCGCCTCTTCGTGATTGAATCCGTAAACCAGGGTGAGCCCCTGATCAAAGTACGCTTGGGCTTCCCTGTTGTTTGTTTGTATCGGATGGTGCTGCCGCCCGACCGCCGTCAGGCTGAGATCCGCCGTTTTGCCACTCGCCCGTGTTTGCGCGAGTGCGCCGGCTGCCGTGGCCATCCCGCACAGCGCCGCCAGCCAAACCTTTGCCATTCGCATCGTTGGTCTCCGCCAGGAAGGGAAACGTCAATGGCCACTACTCTCCGTCCGATCCGTCACCTGCGCAACATAATTTCCGCTGACTTGTTTCTCAAGCCGTCACGGCGCGATAGCACTGCAGGGTCTCTTCCACCATGCGATCCGCTGAGAACCTTAATGCGATGCGCTCCCGCCCGGCCGAGCCCAACTGCGCCGCGTATCCCGGCTGCTCCAGCAATTTCCGAACCGCCAGAACCAGCGCGCCCGGGTTTTTCGCTTCCACCTGCAGCCCGCTCAATCCGTTCTCCACGATTTCGCCCAGCGCGCAGCCGAAGTACGTGACGGAAGGCACACCGTGCGCCATCGCCGCCAGCAGGGAAGTGCCCAGTCCTTCAAAGAGCGCCGGAAACACGAACAGATCGATGGCCTGATAGAACAGTTCGACCTTGCGCACGAAGCCGGCAAAAATCACTGCATCGCCCAGGTTGAGCTGGGCGGCCAGTGCCTCCAACCGCTGGCGATCCTCACCATCCCCTGCCAGCAACAGCCGGCATTGCGGAGACTGGCGTCGTAGCTCTGCCAGCGCGCGGATCACCCACTCCTGACCCTTGTCTTCCGATAAGACACCCGCGCAGCCGAGCAGCACTTGGTCGTCGCGGACGTTCCAGCGTCCTCGCGCCGCCGCACGCGCCGCCGGCGTCACTGGCTCCGGGATCGCCACGCCCTCGTAGATCACGCCGACTTTTTCTTTGGGCGCACCCGATGCAATGGCCTGCTCGGCCACCCAGTGGGAACTCGCGATGAATCGAGTCACCGCGGCGAATCGCTTCCGGGAAAGATAGCCGCGGCCCAGAGGGAAACCGACGCGCCGCGAGAAGAGCAGCGGCACTCTGCGATGGGCTGCGGCCAGCCAGGCCGCTGTCAGCGCGTGCGATTCGTTGACGTGCACCAGATCGAAGCGCCCGTCAGACATCAATTCGCGCACCTTGCGCGCGGCGGGTACGCGCAGCTTGTCCCTTGAAGTGTAGTGAACGCATACGCCGAGCTTCGAAGCCCGGTGCCCCAGCGACGAGCCTTTCGCCGCGAGCAATTCCGCCGCGTGTCCCTGCTCGTACAGGCCTTTCAGCAGCAGCAAGAACTGGTTTTGCCCGCCGCGCCATTCCGGCTCCAGGTCAATGAGCAGCGGAATCATCGTGCGGCTTCGCCGGCCTTCTTTTGCGCTGCGATCAACCGGCCAAGCTTGCGGTATTTCAGGCGCACGGTGCGTGCGGCCATCCGCGCGATCAGCGCGCCGCGATATCCGTCCAGGATGCCGCCGCGCAGCACCAGACTCTGAAAGAAGCTCCACGGCGTCGCGAAGACCAGCGCCCCGCGCCATGCGCGCCGGCCGTTTTCAAACATCTGCCGCGCCGCGAGGGTCGAATACCGCTCCACGTTGGCCTGGTGCTCGGCAAAATCCTTGACCGTGTAGTGCAGTAAATCGCCCTGCAGCTGCCCCACCAGACCCTTGTACTGCAGCGATTCGTGCAAGCTGCCGGCAAACTCCGCCGCGCCCTTGCGATACAGCCGCTTCTTGAGATCCGGGTACCACCCCGAGTGCTTGATCCACGCGCCCAGGTACCACGTACGCCGCGCCACTTCGTACACCTCGAATTGCGGTTTGCGTTTTTTCCAGTCCAGCAGGGAACTTTGCAGCGCGGTGCTTAATTCCTCGTCCGCATCCACCGAGAAGATCCACTCGCTCGTTGCCAGCGAAGCGGCGTAGTTCTTCTGTTCCGCGTAGTTGGTCCACGCGCGGAAATAAAATTCCGCTCCGCCCTCCCGCGCCACCTCGCCGGTACGATCCGTGCTGCCCGAATCCACCACGATGATCTGATCCGCCACACTGCGCAGAGATGCCAGCAGGCGGGGCAGATGTTGCTCCTCATTCAGGGTGATGATGCAAGCGGAGAGGCGGTTCATGGCGCGGATTTGCGGCCGGACGCCCAAGTATCTCACAGGTGCGGCGCCTTCTTTCCGGGCGCCGCCCCGTGCTACTATCGAATTTCAGCTAAAACGCCAGGAGTGTAGTGTGTCCGATCATCTTACGCGCAAAGAACTCAAGCAGGACAAGATTCGAGAGACCTTCGAGCACGGCGCCGAAGCGGTGATTTCCCACAAGCAGTTCGCCACCATTCTCCTCGCCGTGGTTCTGGCCATCGCGCTCGGCTATGGCGGATGGAAGTTCTACTCCGATCGCCAGAACGTGCAAGCTTCCGCGGCGCTGGACGACGCCATGAAGGTCTACAACGCGCGCATTCGCATCGGCAACGAGCCTCTGGACCAGAGCGAAATCACCTACACGGACCCGCAGAAGCGCGCCGAAGAAGCGACCGCCAAGTTTGCCGCGGCCGCCGACAAATACCCCGGCACCAATCCGGGCCGTTTGGCCCGTTACTACCAGGCGCTGACGCTGCTGGATCTGGAGAAGCAGAACCAGGCCCTCGAAGAACTGAAAAAGATTTCCGGCAGCAAAGATAAGGAACTCGCGGCCATGGCGCAGTACCAAATGGCCACCATTTACGCGCGCACGGGCAAGTCCGACGAAGCCATCAAGCTCTATCGCGCAGTTGCCGATGAGCGCTCCATTTTTGTCCCGCGTCCGCTGGTGTTGCTGGATCTTGCCGATTTTCTGCGTTCCTCCAATCCCACGGAAGCCACCTCCATCTACAACCAGGTGAAGAAGGATTATCCGAATTCCGCCGTTTCCGAACGAGCGGACCGCGGTCTGGACACGCTGACCGCGCCCAAGTCCTGAGCGCCGGCCCGGCATTTCGGCGCTACCGGAGCGCACTTCATTTCCCATCCCTCTCCACTTGCGGCCCTGGCCATGCGCGAAGAATTCTCGCGCGGCCGCCGCTTTCCTGAGCCCCGCCATGCCTACCGCACCGAATACGCGCGCGATCGCGATCGCATCATTCACGCGCGCGCCTTCCGCCGCCTGGAAGCCAAGACCCAGGTCTTCACCACCCGCTACTCGGATCACTTTCGCAATCGCCTGACGCACACGCTGGAGGTGACGCAGATCGCGCGCACGGTGAGCACCGCCCTCGGACTCAATAGCGAACTGGCCGAAGCCCTGGCGCTTGTCCACGATATCGGACACCCGCCCTTTGGCCACGCCGGCGAACGCAAACTCCACGAACTGATGCGCGCCCATGGCGCCGGCTTCGATCACAATCTTCACGCGCTGCACATTGTCGAGCAGTTCGAGCATCGCTATCTCGAGTACCCCGGACTCAATCTCACCTTCGAAGTCCGCGAAGGCATCATCAAGCACTCGCGCGAATACGATCCGCGGCTCTTTCCCGAGCTTTCCGAATACGTGCTGCACCAGCGGCCGCCGCTCGAAGCCCAGCTCATCGATTGGGTGGACGAAATCGCTTACAACACAGCCGATCTCGACGATGCGCGGGAAGCCGAACTCCTCGACTTCGACCAGTTGAATCACGAGGTTCCGCTCTTCCGCCGCGCCTACGAGCGCGTGCACGCGCAGCATAAGGATGCCAAGGAAAAACTGAAGTTCAACGAAGCGCTCAAGGATGTGCTCAACGCGCTGGCTTCGAATCTCATCGAAACCACCATCGAGAATGCGCGCGCGGAGCGCGTGAAGTCGGTGGACGACGTCCGCTATTTGCACCAGCGCATTGCTGGCCTCAGCGCTCCGGTCGCGGCGGAAAACCAGCGCCTCAAGGACTTCCTACTGACCAACATTTACAGCAATCCCGTCATCACCGAGGATCGAGATCGTTCGGTGCAGTGCCTCGAGGAGCTGTTCCACTTCTATATGAGCAAGCCAGACTCCATGCCCGCCGACCACGAGGAACGCGCGCGCGCCGTCTCTCGCCATGTCGTCGTCTGCGATTACATCGCAGGTATGACCGACCAATTTCTCCTGAAGCAGTACCGCGATCGCTTCGCGGCTTGATTCGCCGTGGCTGCGACGGCCATCCGGCAAGCCCTCGCTCCTGCGACCCTTACGCTTGCTAGATGAGCGGTGCGACTCCATCATGGAAGCCGCAGCCGCGGCCCTTTCACGCGTTTGTTCACGGAGTTGCGCATGCCACGAGTTCGTCCATTTCCGCTTTTTGCGCTTGCCCTTGCCCTTGCGGGTATCGCTAGCCCCGGCATGGCGCAAATCCCGGGCGCTGCCCCCAGTGCTCCTGCCTCGGCTGCCGTGTTTGATCCGCTCGACCGCACCACGCCGCGCGGCACCGTGATGGGCTTTCTGCGCGCCGCGCAGGACGAAAACTACGCCGTCGCCGTTCAGTACTTCCAGCCTGTCGCCGGCCGCCACAAGCCCACGCCCGAAGAAGACCAGGAAGTTGCCGCCGAACTGCTTGCGGTCATCAACCAGCGCATCCTCGCCAACGCCCTCGATTCGCTGAGCCGCGATCCGCAAGGCAAACTGGACGATGGGCTTCCTGCCAACCAGGACGTCGTTCTGGGGGTCCGCGACGCTGCCGGCGTTCCATTTTCCATCCTGCTGATTCGCCTCGACGACGATCACGGCAACAAGCTCTGGTACATCTCGCGCAAGACACTCGAAGACATTCCCGTTGAATTCGAATCGCTGAAGTTTTCCGATTTGGAAAAAAGACTCCCCAGCGCGCTTACCGCGCAACGTTTTCTCACCATGCCTCTTTGGCAATGGCTTGGGGTGCTCTTGGGACTGCCGCTCGCGCTCGTCCTGGGCTGGACTGCCTCTCTGATCCCGCGTGTGATTGCCCGCTACCGCCGGCGCAAACTGGACCCTTCCGGGCCCCCAGCTCCCTCGCTCTTGCGCATCGGTCCGGGAACTCTGCTTCTCGCCGCGCTTACGCATTACCTTTTTGTTTTCTATCTCGGCGTGAACGTCGTCTATCGCCAGTATTACCGTCGCGTGCTGTGGGTTTTCCTGGCCTTGGCGTTCTATCTGTTCATCAGCCGGCTGATCGCCGATTTTGCCGAGCGCATCGGCCGCCGTTTCGCCGCCAGTGGGCGCATGGCCGAGCGCTCGATGGTTTCGCTCGCACGCCGCGTTCTGGAAGTCCTCATCTTCATCGCGCTGGGCTTGATTTTGCTCAGCGGATTCGGGGTCAACGTCACCGCCGCGCTGGCCGGCCTGGGCATTGGCGGCCTGGCGATTGGGCTGGGCGCGCAAAAGACTTTCGAGAACCTGCTGGGCGGCGTTTCCGTGCTTTCCGATAAGTCGCTGCAGATTGGCGACGCGTGCCGCATCGGCGACCAGCGGGGCACGGTGGAAGACATCGGCCTGCGCTCCACCAAGCTGCGCACCGAGGAGCGGACCGTCCTTACCATCCCCAACGGCACGGTGGCCTCCGTGGTCGTCGAAAACTTTCGCCAGCGCGACAAAATCCTTTGCAAGCAAGTCGTCCGCCTGCGCTACGATCTCTCCTCCGACCACATCACCTATGTCCTCGGCGAAATCCGCGGCGTCCTGCAAAAAAATAGCCGCGTCGAAAGCGGCACCGCTCGGGTGCGCCTGCTGCGCTTTGCCGACTTCGGGATCGAAGTGGAGATTTACGCCTACATTCTGGTCCGCGAGTTCGCGGAATTCCTCGAGTTGCAGGAGCTGTTACTCATTTCCATCCTGGAAAAAATCGAACAGACGGGAGCGGCCATCGCTCTGCCGTCGCAGGCGACCCTCGTTACCCAGGATGCCTGGGTTGATCCGGCCAAGGCTCAGGCCGAGAAGGTGAAAGCGTCCAGGAGCCGTTCCGACGCGAAAGAGCCGGACGGAAGGAAATGAGTTTCCGGATTTTTCCGCGGACTTACTGGCCTGAGTCGAAGGTATTGCACGCGGCGATCGAGCCGCTGTCGAAACCCTTCTGGAACCACTGCATACGCTGAGCGGATGATCCGTGGGTAAACGAGTCCGGCGAAACATGTCCGCTGGACATTTTCTGCAACCGGTCATCGCCCACGGCGGAAGCGGCGCCGAGCGCCGATTGAACGTCGCCCTGTTCCAGCAGGTTGCGCTGCTGCGTGGAGTGCGCCCACACCCCGGCCAGGCAATCCGCCTGCAGCTCCATTTTCACCGAGAGCGCATTTTGCGCGCCGGGATTGCTCTGCTGCAGCCGCCGCACCTGCGCCTCGATTCCCACCAGTTTCTGGACGTGGTGCCCGATTTCATGTGCCAGTACGTAGGCTTGCGCAAACTGCCCCGGTGCGCCGAACCGTTGCCGCAACTCATCATAGAAGCCCAGGTCGATGTAGACCTTTTCGTCCTCCGGGCAGTAGAAGGGGCCGGTGGCGGATTCGGCGCTCCCGCAGCCGGACTGGGTGTAGTTGCGGAACAGCACCAGCTTTGCGTGCCGATACGGTTTGCCCGCCTGCTGCGGGAGGATCTGGTCCCAGGTTTTCTGCGTGTCGTCCAGCACGAAGGAAACGAACTGCACCAGCGGCTGTTCCTGCTGGTCGCGCGCCGGATCGGGTGCCGAAGCCATTGGCTGGCCGCCCGCGTTGGGGTCAGCGCCGCCCAGCAGCGCCAGAAAATTCTGTTTGAAGATCAGACTGAGCACCAGCAGGATCAGCACGCCGCCGATGCCCAGGTGCATTCCGCCAAACTGAAAGCCGCCGCCGCTGCCACCTTCATCACGGCGATCTTCAATATCCCCGCTGGTACCGCCCGGTGTCCATTTCATGGGTCGTTCTCCTGGAGCGCGGTTGCTGCACGATGGTATCACCAGTCATTTTGCCGCCGTGTGAAGAACTGCATCGTCAGTGGGAACGCGGCTACGAACCCCAGGCCGCGTCGGCCTTGGAAGACTCCGGCTCTTCGGACTCCTCGGGTGTGGGCGCGGGCGTCTCCTGGCGCTCGGGCGAATCGATGCGAATCTCCGTCAAATCGGAGAGCAGGTTCGCCGCCCAGCGAAACACGTTGTGGTCCTTCACGCTCGCGCGCATCCGGTGCATGCGCGCCGCCTGCTCTTCGTCCGGCATCTCCAGCGCGCGCAGAATTGCGCCGGCCATTTGCTGTTCGTCGTAGGGATTCACCAGGATCGCGTCGGTCAGCTCCAGGGCCGCGCCCGCGAAGGTGCTGAGGATCAGCACGCCGTGCTCGTCGTCGCGCATGGCCACAAATTCCTTGGCCACCAGGTTCATGCCGTCGTGCAGCGAGCTGACCAGGCACAGCGAAGCCGCGCGATAGAAGCGCGCAATCTCCTGGTGCGAGTGGTGGCGGCGCAGCAGGGCAATCGGCCTCCACTTGCCGCTCTGAAAACGCTGGTTGATGCGTTCCGCCTCTGCCGTCACTTCATCCAGGAATTGCTGGTAGCGCGGAATATCCGTCCGGCTCGGCGCGCCAATCTGCACGAAGGAAAATCGCCGCTGGTAAGCGGGATTCGCTTCGATGAAGCGCTCGATACCGCGGAAACGCTCCAGGATTCCTTTCGTGTAGTCCACTCGATCTACGCCCACGCCCAGCAGCGAGGCCTCAATGCCCAGCTCTTCGCAAAGCGCCGCGCGTTCCTCTCCGGCGCTCTTCCACTCGCGCTTGGGCTTGCCGTCCGGGAACGCCACGCTGATCGGATACGGCCGCACGCGGGTTACGTGGCCCTTGCGGTTGACGGCAAAGCGGTCCCATTCGGTCAGCGCCTCGAGAGCGCGGTCCACCGTCTCCAAAAAGTTGTTGCAGTGGGTCTGGGTGTGGAAGCCGATAAGATCCGCGCCAAGCAAGCCGTCGAGCAACTCGCGCTGCCACGGGCAGATCCCGAAAACTTCCGCGTTCGGCCAGGGAATGTGCCAGAAAATCGCCACCCGCGCATCCGGACGCGCGTCTTTCACCATGCGCGGCAGCAGCGCGAAGTGGTAGTCCTGCACCAGAACGATCGGCGCCTCCTGGCCTTCCATCTCCTGCAGCACGGCGTCGGCAAACCGGCGATTCGCGCGCTGGTATTGCAGCCAGTCCTCCGGCCGGAACGTCGGCCGGGTGTGCGCGATGTGGCACAGCGGCCAGAGCCCCTCGTTGGCGAAGCCTTCGTAGTAGCCCTTCACTTCCTCGTCCGTCAGCCACACCCGCCGCAAGGTATAACTCGGCAGGTCCGGCGGGACGCGCAGCCGGTCGTTCTCATCCACGGTCTCGCGGTCGGCGTTTCCCGCTCCGTGCGCCACCCACGTGCCGTCGCTGGCCACCAGCACCGGCTCCAACGCCGTCACCAGGCCGCTCGCCGGAACCAGAACCTGCGGGCCTTTTTCACCCTTCACGTGCATGTAGGGCTCACGGTTGGAAATCACAAAGAGCGGTTTGCCTTTGAGCTTGCTTTGCAGGCTGATTCGCAGCCGCTCGGCCGTCCACACCGATGCGTGAGTTTCCCGCAGCTGCGCCTCTTCCGCCGCCGCGGCCCGCGCCGCGCCGAGATCGCGCGCCAAGTGCGTCACTTCGCGATTCAGTTGCTCAAAGAGTTCGCCCTGCGGCAGCGAAGCCGAGGGCGCATGCGTTTCACCTGCGCGCAGCGTGCGCAGCCACTTTGCCGTGCGCTTGAGCGGATCAAGAAACGTCCAGCGCACCAGCAGCAGCGCCAGCCCGGAAATGAGCAGCGTCTCCAGCAGCGCGCTGAGCAGCGCATCCCGCAGCGTGCGCAGCACGCGCGCGTCTATGTAGCTCGCTTCGAACACCACCATCAGCGCGCCGGCGGCCTTGCCGTTGCGCTCCAGCGGCATGGCGTAGAAATACATCGGGGTGTCGCCCGCGCGCGTCAACTCGCCGCGGCCCGAATCCAGCTGGATGGCCTTTTGCGCAACCGGCGGGATCTGCCGGAAAGAGGGAGCCAGGGTTGACGTCATGGCGTTGACGTTGCCCGGCGCTTCATACACCACGATTCCGCGCATGTGTTCGCGTTGCGCGAAGCGGTCCACCACCCGCTGCATGTTGCGCTCGGAATTTGGCGCGTCCTTGGCAAAGAGCGGCTGGATCGATTCCTGCAAGCTTTCCGCCAGCAGCTCGGCGCGCCGGGAAAGGTCGTGGTTCAGATTCTTGCGTTCCGTGCGCACCTGATACGCGGCAAACAGCAGCGACACCAGTGCCACGCTGGTGATGAGAGGCAGAACGAGTTTTAGAGTCGTTCGCAAATCAGGTCCTGAGCCTAACGCCGCTGCGAGACTGCACCCTGAAAAATACTCTGTCTTGCCGTGCCTCCGACCGAATCCACCGTCGGCCTGCGTCGCGGTGAGAAATCAGCGAGAGAAAGAAACTGTGAGCGAGCGCTGCGGCCGCTTGAGAAAACCGGGTCTTGGGAGCACTTACGTTGTGGCTGGGCTGGGCGCGCTTTGCCTTGCGCCTAGCCTTTGCCGTCGAGCGGCTGGCTCCATACGGCGGCCGTGAAAACCGCCATAAACAAAGTTGCGATTGAGAGTACGGTGCGTAACCTCATGGTTCCCCCTGGCAACTGCGCGGACACGAGCGAACGCGCCGCGCACTCTCTAAAGGGCATGACGCGTGCCACGCCAGAAACGTTACGACTCATTCTTAACATCTTTGAAATGAGCAGGATAATCGGCAGAAACCTGTAGAGGCGGGCTGGTACTGTTACTTTCCACAGAGCAAATTCTGCTCGCGACCCGCCGTCTGTACACGAAACCCCGGAGGCAGCGAATCACGTGAATTGTCCCGCATTCGCGTTAGAATCGCGTGAGGAGCTCCGTGCCGGGGAGCGGTTGCCGCGGAGCATCCACCGGATATGCAGGTCAAACAAGAGCGGTTCACGCGTAAAAAGCCGGAGCAATTGGTGTATCTCGAGCTCGGCGCGGGCAATGGCGGAATGCTGTTGAGCGCATCGGAAGAAGGTTTCCGCTTTCGCGCAGTGAGCCCGTTGCGCGCGGACGGCGCGATGGCTTTTGCATTTTCGCTGGACGGCAGCACGCGGCTCGAAGGCAACGGCGAGATCGAATGGCTCGACGACGATAACAAGAGCGGCGGCATGCGCTTCACCGAGGTTTCTCCGGAATTTCGCGCCGCGATCAATGGCTGGCTTGGCGGCGCGAGTGCGCGCGACATTTCACAGCGAGAAGTGACGCCGGCCGCGGCCACGCCCTACGACACGATGGACAAGATCCGCCAGGATCTGCGGGCCGGGTATCAGCCGCGGCGTGGCGAAAATCCTGGCGAGACCCGCCGGGAAGGGCGCGGGGAGCAACATGCCGAGCCGCGACGCGAAGCGCCGGTCGGCCCAGCCCAGCCTCAGCCCGAAAAACGGGCCGAGCCCCGGATCGTTCCGGAGACTCCGGCGGAGACGGCCGCCCCCTTGAGTGAAGTCTTGGCCGAAAAACCGACCGAGCCCGCGATTGCCAAGCCCCCGTTTTCGACCGTCACGCCGCGGCCGCCGATTCGTACCGGGTCGGCCTTCCTGAAACCGGCCGCGAAAAACGAGACTGCTTCGCCCGAGGCAGCAGCGCCAACGGCGCCGAGTACGCCGGCTTCGCCGCCTGTTTCGCTTCCCGCAAAACCTGGGCCGGAACGCCCGTTGATTCCGCCACTCGAAGAA
>DATKLU010000089.1:0-4128 GCA_035542235.1 Dongiaceae bacterium | reverse complement strand
CGATTACACCAAGGTCTCCGGGCTCTCCCGCGAGATGCGCGAGAAGATGATGCACGTGCGCCCGCGCACGCTGGGTCAGGCCAGCCGCATCCCCGGCGTCACGCCCGCGGCCGTCTCGCTCATCAACGTGTACATCGAGATCCAGGCGCGCCAGCAGGCCAAGGCTCCCGCCGCCACGGGATAAAGAAACGGCCGGGCCGCCAGGCAGACGGCTCCGGCCGCTCAAGTACATTTCACTAACTCACAGGTGATGCAGTTTCTTCTGCTCCTTCGTTGGAGCTGTTGGAGTGTTATTCTTCGCTGCCGGCGCTTGCGACTGGCTCGCCGGCGGCACGGTCAGGTTCTTCGGTGGGTTCAGCGTTGTGCCCTTGATGTGATCGAAGGGAACGGTTTCCGCGAAGGTCGGCAGGTTTTTCGCCCGCGTGTGCGTGAACGCCTCGAAGCCGGAAGCCAGCTTGATCAGCGTCGGCTCACTAAATGCCGTTCCGAAGAAGCTGAGCCCCATGGGCGCCCCGAACACCATGGAGGCCGGCACCTGGATAATCGGGTAGCCTTCTGGCGCCGCCAGTCCCGACGAGCCAAAAACAAAGTGGTCTCCGAAGATCAGGTCGGTGGCCCACGCTGGGTTGTCGGTAGCTGTCACCACCGCGTCCAGATTGAACTGGCTCAGCGCGGCGTCGATGCCGTTGACCCCAAAATCGTGGTCAAGGGCAAGCGCCTGGTTGTAGGTCATGCCGCCGAATGCGGGCTGGGGATCGTCCGGTCCGGGCGCCAGAGACTCGCACAGGTCCCAGATGTCCTGGTTAAAGTACGGCATCTCCACGTCGGCATGGGCGTTGTTGAAGGCGATGGCGTCCACCAGGGTACCGCCCGCCACCGGAACGCCTTTGCGCGTGGCGAAATACTTCTGCACGTCCTGACGGAACTCATAGCACAGCACCAGGAACTCGCCCGGGCCTGAGCCGCCATTGGGCCATGTGAAACCCGCGGCATCCAGGTCGATGACGGTCGCGCCTGCGGCCGTGAGCGCTGCGAACGCGGCTTCGTACGCATCCTGCACCGGCTGCGGCGTGGGCACGTTCGTGTAACCGCTCAGCCCGATCCGCGTCAGGCCCAGCCTTGCGCCTTGCAGGCCGTTCGGATTGAGGAACTGCGTATAGTCGGTCGGGATGTTCGTGGGACGGGTAAACCGTCCTTGCCACCCCAGCGGAACGCCTCCGGTAGCCGGGTCGCGGCCGTCGTAGTAGCGGCTTTGCACCACGCCCAGTGCCACAGCAACGTCAGCCACGTGGCGACCGTGCGGGCCGAACGTGTCTTGCGTGTGCGAAATGGGTACGATGCCGGCGCGGCTGGTCAATCCAACGGTCGGTTTGAGGCCGACCACACCGTTGGCATTGGCCGGACACACAATGCTGCCGTCGGTTTCCGTTCCAAACGACACCGCAGCGAAATTCGACGACACCGCCGCCCCTGAGCCGGCACTGGAACCGCACGGATTGCGCGCAATTCCATAGGGATTATTCGTCTGGCCGCCGCGCCCTGACCATCCGCTGACCGATTCGAACGAGCGGAAGTTGGCCCACTCGGAGAGATTCGTCTTCCCGAGAATGACCGCTCCGCCATTGCGCAGCTTTGCGGCCACAGTAGAGTCCTGCAGCGCCGGTCTCCCCACCAGCGCAAACGAGCCCGCGCTAGTCTGCATCTTGTCGCCGGTATCCACGTTGTCCTTCAACAAAACAGGGATGCCGTGCAGCGGTCCCAGCACGATGCCGTGCTTGCGCAAATAGTCGGCATGGCGAGCGTCATTCAACGCATCCGGATTCAGCTCGATCACCGAATTCACGCCCGGGCCGTTCTGGTCAAGGTCGAGAATGCGCTGGATGTATTCCTTGGTTAGCTCTTCAGAGGTGAGTTTGCCTGCGGCCATTGCGGCCTGAAGCTGCTGCACCGTCCATTCGTTGTGGTTCTTGGAAGTTTTACCGGGTGTGGCTGGCTGGCCGACCAGGTTGGCGCCGGTCAGAGCCAGCATCAGAAAAGCGATAAGCATTAACGCCTTCGTCGAAGGGCTTTTCATCTTGATCCTCCAGAAGATGACAATTACGCTTGGACGAAATGGCGGGTTGTCCTGGCTGTTATACCGAGGCTGCGCCAGACTTGACTCGCATAGTGCTACTGCGCAGGGCGGAAGTCAATACGCGGGCCGTAAATCTTTCACATGCGGACAATAATGGGACGTTAATTATTCCATCGCTTCCAGCGCCGCCATCGTCTCGATCCCGTCCCACAAATTTTGCACGCGGATATTTTCGTTGGCCGAGTGCTGGTTGTTGTCGTAATTTGCGATCGGCACGGTGATGGTGTGCGTCCCCAACGCTTTCTCGATGACCTCCAGGGGTACGCTTCCGCCCATGGTGGGCAGTTTGACCACCGGCCCGCGCGCCGCTTCCACCGCGGCAATCACCGCTTTCGCGATGGGCAAGTCCATCGGCGTTCGTACCGCGTTGTAGCCCACCGGATCGCGATACACGAACGCCACCCGCGGATGCGCCAACAGAGTCGTCTTGTCAGGAGGCGCATCGCTTACGAAGTAGCCCTGTGCTGCGATGTAATCTATCACCCGCTGTTGCTGCGTCTTCCAGTCAAGTCCCTTCACCAGCCGCAGGTCGATATCGACGGTGGCAGTGGAGGGCACAACGTTGTTGGCCTTCGCGCCGGTGCGCGCCGAGGCGAAGCCATCGATGTTCAGCGTCGGCTCGTTGAGCAGCTCCAGCAGCGGCTTGCCGCCGCCGTTGGCACGGCCTAGCCCGAACTCCCGCATCAGCATCTCGCCGTTGTTGGGAGCCTCGGCAATGGCCTGCTTCTCCAGCGCCGTCAGCGGAGCCACCCCGTCATAAAAGTGCGGCACCAGCACGTGGCCGTTGGCGTCCTCCATGCCGCCCAGCAACTGCGCCAGCATCATCGCCGGGTTCGGCGCCCAGTTACCGTAGTGCCCGCTGTGCAGTTCGCGGTTGGGCCCGAAAAGCGTGATGGCCAGATGAGTCATGCCACGCGCCCCGAAGACCACGCTTTGCCGCCCGCTCTGGTCCACCGGGCCGTCGCAGATGAGCCAGACGTCTCCGCCCAGATCGCCGCGATACTTTTCCAGCACCGCGCCGAGATTGGTGGAGCCGGCTTCTTCCTCGCCCTCCCACACAAAACGCAGGTTGGCCTTGATCGGTACACGCCCCGCCTGCAGCGCGTCGAGCGCCGTGAGTTGCGCGAGCATCGCCGCCTTGTCGTCCGACGCCGAACGCGCGAAGATGCGCGGCTCGCCGTTTACCATCTTCGTGACCGGCGTAAACGGCGCCTTGCTTTCCCAATCTTCGGGGTTGACCGCCTGTCCGTCATAGTGCGCGTAGAACACAATGGTGTGCTTCGCGCCCGGAGTCTTGATCTCCCCATACACCACCGGATTCGCGCCGGGCGCGGTAAGCAGCTTTGTATCAACGTGCCGCCGCTGCAGCGCTGCCACCAGCGCGTCAGCGTTGCGCTGGATGTTCGCCTTGTCGCTGGCCACGTTGGGAATCGCCAGCAGCGTAGTGAACTCCTGCAGGATCTGCTGCTCGTGCGCGGCGCGCCATTGATCGGCGGCCTGCTTTGGGCTCTGCGCGATCAGCGCCAGGCAACTCAAGACAGATGCGGCGAGAACCAGGAGCTTCAACATATGCATAATCATGCGATGAATATACGCCGTGCCTCGCGTGGGCTGGGCCAATGACCATCGCGGTTCATGCCTGGAAGTGACGCAGCGCCCCCAGCAGTCCTGCACCCGCGACGAGCCACGCCGAGTTCAGCCGGGGAAATCGAAACAGCGCCAGCGCGCTTACTAGCGTGACCGCGATCGTGGTCGAATCCACCAACGCCGACTGCGCCAACTGCCACGTCACCACGGCCATTAGCGCCACCGAAGCCACATTGATGCCGTCGAGTGCCCGGCCGGCCAGGTACGAAGCGCGAATTTTCGGAATCAGCGGCGCGCTGACGGCGACAAACACAAACGCCGGCAGAAAGATACCGATGGTGGCGGCGATGGCGCCGCTGGTGCCGTGCAGAAGGTAGCCCAGGAACGTGGCAGTGGTGAACACCGGG
>DATKLU010000088.1:0-4365 GCA_035542235.1 Dongiaceae bacterium | reverse complement strand
TGATGCTCCTCAACCTTGCGGCTCGCGCAGCGACGGACCTTTGATGTGCACGGTGTGGCAGTAATGCCGCAGACGGCTGAGCAGCGCCTCCACCATCGACCGGCTGCCCAGAAAATTCGGCCACTCGTCGTAGACGAGATTCGTAGTGATGATGGTGGAATGCTGGCGGTAGCGCTCTTCCATCAGCTTGAAAAAGATATTCGACTGCTCCGGTTTCAGATTCAAGTAACCGAGCTCGTCAATCAGCAGGACATCCAGCCGCGCGAGGCGCTTGAGCAACTGGCGCGTCGAACGGTCGGCCAGCGAGGCATACATCTCATCGAACAAGTTCTGGGCCTTGATGAATTGACACCGGTAGCCATTCTCCAGCGCCTTCAGCAGCAGACCACAAGCCAATCCGGTCTTGCCTCTTCCGGTTTCCCCCACCAGCACGATATTCTCCGCCTTGGCGATGAACTCCAGCTCCGCAAAACCGCGAATCTGTTTGCGGCTCACGCCCGGCTGGCGGGCGTAAGGGAACGTCTCCAGCGTCCAGCGCTCGGGCAGATTGGCGCGCTGGATGCGCCACTCCAGCGCGCCTTCCTGCTTGGCCTGAAACTGCGCGCGGACCAGGCGCGTCACGAAGTCCGAGTAGCTGATGTCGTCCTGGTCGGCGGCGCGCAACTGTTCGTCATAAATCTCCAGGATGCGCCGCAGCTTGAGATTCTTCAGCAGTTGTTCCAGTTCTTCAGTCATCGTCCGATCCCCCCCTCGAGGAGAAAGTACTCGCGCGTCACGCGGCGCAAGATCATTCGTTCCAGCCGGTCCAGATCGTAAAGACCATAACGGCCAGCCTCGCGCACGGCTCCCAGCAGCGGTTCCCGCGGATACTCCCGCACCAGGCGCAACAGTTGCCGCAGGGCAAGTGTGATCACCTTGCGGCTCCGTTGTTTCAACCCGGCGACATACTCGACCAGCTCGGGCGCGGCCGCGAGGATGGCCTTTTCTTCGGGATGGGGATCGGGGCGCGGCGCCCGCTGGCCGCGCGGCGGCCGGTGCCCGGCCAGCGTGACTCGCTGGTGCTCGGCTTCCGCAATGCGCCGGTGCGTCACCAGGCGGCGGGCATCCAGTTGAATCTCGATCTGGTCCTTGGTCTCACGCACCTCCACGTGGCGGCCGATCCACTCCACCGGGACCGAATAGCGGTTGGTGTTCAGCGCGACATACCCTTCGATATCCACCAGCCGCTGCTGCAGCCGGTAGACTTCCGGAATCCACGCCGGCAGCGGCTTCAGATGCAGCCGCTCGACGGCGAACAGCTCACGCGGAACCGCGCGGATATGTTTCTTGTAAGTCGAGTTGACCTTATCGCACCACTCCCGCGCCCGCTGATTCAGATCCTCCCAACTGGAGAAGGTGCGCCCGGCCAGGAAGTTGTTCTCGATGAACCAGAAGGGCCGTTCTACGCGCGCCGAACGGTTGGCATTCCCAATCGCGTGGGCCACGAACTCAAAGCCGAAACGCTCTCCAAAAGCGGCCATCTCCGGCACCGGCACCATGTCGCGTCCGCTGCCGCGCAGCACCACCACGTGCGTGTTGTCGATCATCATGCGGGCCGTGGT
Organism: Dongiaceae bacterium; assembly: GCA_035542235.1. GTDB lineage: Bacteria > Acidobacteriota > Terriglobia > Acidiferrales > UBA7541 > Acidiferrum. The sequence continues at coordinate 2,764 of DATKLU010000088.1, read as the reverse complement.
TCCACCCATGTAACGCAGCGCGTCGGTGAGAAACACCTTGCAGTCGAATCGCCGGAATGTTGGGTAGCACTGAAAAAACAGCATCCGCGAGTAGCACAGCACGGCCGAGGCGGTCTGCACCTTGCGTTTCCTGCCGCCCAGTTCGAGCTCGTGCGGCGACGTGTCATGCTGCATCTCCTCGCCCGGCGCAAAATCGTACTGGCCCGCCGGCGCCGGCGGCGCGTATCCGATTCCGTGCCGGCGGCAGAACGCCGTTAACGCGGCATACGACAACTCCGCGCCGCCCGAAGCGACCAACTCCTCATGGACTCGCACGAGATTCCCCTTGCACTGGTCGAAAAGCTCCAGGATCTGTTGCCGGTAGGGCTCGGCTTTCTCCGGACGCTGCAACTCCGGCACCGTGGTGGAGTTCGAGCGCAGGACCTTGCGTACGGCTGCGCGGGAAATCCCCAGCACCCGCGCGATCTCGCGTTTGCCCACTTGCTGCGCATTCAGTTCCAGAATCGTAGTGCGTTGTGCTTGGGTCAACATGCGGTTCTTGCTCCGGTAGAAGTTTTTCGTCGATGCGCTGGAGTTGTTTTTCAATGCGAGCGATCTGCTGGCGCGCGGCTTCTCTCTGCGGCCCATCCAACTCCGTGGCCGCCGGGCCCAGAGGGCACCCCGCCAGTCGCCGCTGGGCGCGGTTCACGATCGCCGCCACCATTTCCAGATCGCGCAACAACTCGGCGCTTGCGCTGGGGGCCGGTTTCGCTTCCTGCCGCTGCGTCTTGAAAAACAGCTCCGGCGCATCCAGGATGCGTTTGCGGATTGCGGGTGAACCCTGGCGCCAGGCGGCATACAGTTGGCCGGCTTCGCGCGTCTCGCAGTGATGCTGGGCGAAGATCGCCGCCATCCGCTGGCAATCCTCCAGGCTTTGGCGCGCCGCCGGCACCAGAAACTTCATCGCCACCTGCGACACAACCTGGCCCTCGCGCACCTGCTGCTGAATCGCTTCCGGCAGCAGCTCCACCAACGCCAGCCGCCGCGATACCCAGCTCACGCTGCGATCGAACCGGCGCGCCAGCTCATCCAGTCCGTAACCGAAGCGCTGCTCCAACTCCGCCAGCAGCCAGCCCACCTCTAGCGCGGTCTCGTGTTCCGACAAGCGCAACGAGCGGTCCAGCAGCACGGCCGCGGCCTCGCTCATCGGCCACACCACCGCTTCCACCGTGTCCCGGCCCAGTTGCTCCAGCGCCGCAATCCGCTTGTAACCGTCGATGACCACGTAGCGGTCCGCTTGGCCTTCGGCCGCCACCACCACGATGGGCGTCTGCTGGCCGGACTCGGCCAATGACGCCAACAAGCGCCGCTGCCGTGCCGGATGGCGAACCCGCAGGTGTTCCCAGCGCCGGTCGAGTTGGTGAAACTCCAGTTGCATGGCCCTGCGTTTGGCAGTATGCGGCAGGCGGGAACTGGTCTTTCGCGGCCGGAGGGGGAAGTGTGCCGGGAACTCTCGTAGAATCAGGCACATGCGGGCGGATCTGGTCTTTCGCGGAGCGCATCAGGAGTGCGCCCATAACCCCAAGGAAATCAGCGCCTTGCGCCCCGAACTCGTCTTTCGCCAGATCCCAGGGAAGTCGGTTCAACGGCTCCGGCCATCGCAGTGGTTCCGGCGGTTGCTTCTGCGCGTTGCGCTGCTGGATGCGATAACCGGCGGCGTACTCCGGGTTCCTCGCGCGCCATTTGGCTTGCGTCTTGTTCCGCCGCGCCGCCTGGCACTCCGGCTTGCCGCACGCGCGCTGCCGCGGCCCAACCCGCGGGTGAGGATAAAACCACTGGCGGCAGATCGAGCACGGTCTTTTCCGGGGCGCGGGCATTGGGATTCATCATCGCCAACGCCCTAAGGGTGGTGTCGCCCTTCAGTTCAAGCTCACTGGGTCAGTTTTGGAAAGCAGAGGCGGGTAAATTCTCGCGAGCGCCGAAGAGTGATGCCCCAGCAGATCGGCGCGCCGGATTGCCTGATCGAGTTGGAAGGGCCTCGCGGCAAGATGCGCATCCAGTGGAAAGGGGTCACCGCATCCGACTTGGCCGGACTCATCCGGATATGGGAGTCGGCGTGATTCAGATCACGCCACAGATGCGCATCCTGGTGGCGATCGAAGCCGTGGATGGCAGGAAAGGAATCGACTCGCTCGCCCGATTATGCCAGGAGAAACTCCAGTCCGATCCCTTCTCCGGATGTCTGTTTGTGTTCCGTAGCCGGCGTGGCACATCCATCCGCATTCTGGTGTATGACGGCCAAGGGTTTTGGCTGGCACAGAAACGCCTTTCGCAGGGACGATTTGTCTGGTGGCCGAGCGGGAAAGAGCCTGCCCGGCGGCTGGAAGCGCACCAGGCACAGTTGCTGTTGGCAGCGGGCAATCCGGAAACGGAAGCGGCGCCGGTGTGGCGCAAAGTGAGTGGAGAGGGACCGAAACAAAACACTTACGTTCTGATTTTTTCTGTGGCATGCTGCTGTTGTGCCAGAAACATGGCGCTACCGCGGCCAAGAGATCGATCCCCAGCAGATTGCCTTTCTAAAAGAGTTCATTCGAGCGCATCCCACCAGCAGCCACTGGAAGCTGTCGCGGCAATTATGCGAAGCACTGGGTTGGAAACCGGCCGATAGCGCGTTGCACGCCGCAGTCTGTCGTGGCTTGCTGCTGATGCTGGAACGAGCCGGAGTGATCGAGGCGCCACCCGTGCTGGGGCATCTGCGGGGTCAACGCCGCGCGAAACGCCCCCG
>DATKLU010000087.1:0-24295 GCA_035542235.1 Dongiaceae bacterium | reverse complement strand
CGCTTCTCCCTTCGTTTTCAGTTGTGGCGCCGGGTGGCGCCGGCTTGGGTTACTTCGGCTGCTTGACGATGCGCAGGTACGGCCGCGGCGCCTTCCAGCCTTCCGGATACTTCTGCTTGGCTTCGTCGTCGGAAACGCTGCCGGCGATGATCACGTCGTCGCCGGGTCTCCAGTTCACCGGAGTGGCCACTTTGTGCTTCGCGGTCAGCTGCATGGAATCGAGCACGCGCAGCACTTCGTCGAAGTTGCGGCCGGTGGTCATGGGGTAGCTCAGCATGAGCTTGATTTTCTTGTCCGGGCCGATAATGAAGACCGTGCGCACGGCGGCGTTGTCCGCCGCGGTGCGGCCTTCGCAGGAGTCGCCCGCTTCGGCCGGAAGCATGTTGTAGAGCTTTGCGACTTTGAGCTCCGGATCGCCGATCATCGGGTAGTTCACGGGATAACCTTGCGTCTCTTCGATGTCCTTGGCCCACTTGGCGTGGCTGGTCACGGGATCGACGCTCAGGCCGATAATTTTGGTGTTGCGCGATTTGAAGTCGGGCTCCAGGCGCGCCATATAGCCAAGCTCGGTGGTACAGACCGGCGTGAAATCCTTCGGGTGCGAGAACAGGATGGCCCAGCCATCGCCGATCCATTCGTGGAAGCGGATCGGACCCTGTGAGGTTTCCGCGGTGAAGTCTGGCGCGGTGTCGTTAATGCGCAACATCGTAGACATCGTGGTTTCTCCATCAACAGATGCGAACTGCAGGGCAGATAGTGTACCCGGTTGCGAGGAGGCCTGCCAAACATGGGGAAAAGCACCAGCCAGGCGGGGATGCGATCGAGAATGCCGTGTGGCTGCGGCTACAAGCCGGCAAGTTGCTGGATCGCTTCGCGGCTATGGATCACGAGCGAGGCGCCGTGAACTTCGATCAGCCGCTTACGCTTGAGGCTGGCGAAGAGCCGGGTGACCGTCTCGCGCGAGGTGCCGATCATGCTGGCGATCTCTTCGTGGGTGAGCGTCATCACGAAGCGTTTGCCCTGACTCGCGCCGTTGGCGGGCTTTAGATCGAGCAGGAAGCGCGCCAGTTTCTCGGAGGCGGTTGCGGAGAGCCCCAGGTAGCGCACTTCGCGGCAGGTGGCGTGGTAGATGTTGCTCATCATTTCGGCCACGCGCAGGGCGGCTTCGCCGTGCTGGCGCAGAAACTTCAGGAAGTCGTCGCGCCGAATGAAGTTGACCTGCATCGGTTCGAGCGCCTCAGCCGTCAGTTCGTAGGGCTGACCGGAAAGGGTGCTGGGCATGCCGATGATCTCGCCCGGTTCGGAGATGCGGAAAATCACCGACTTCCCGGCGGGTGACGCGCCAAAGAGCTTCACGCGGCCGCTGCAGAGAATGAAAACTCCGCGCGGGTCCTGGCCTTCCACAAAGAGCACCGCGCCCTTGGGATAGGTAGCGCTGGAAGAAAGTGAATCCAGTTCGGCAAGCGCTGGCTTCGGCAGGTTGCAGAAGACGCGATCCTTCAGCATCGGGCAGCCGACGCAATCCTCGATCACGGAGAGGCCATAGGGGGTCTTCATGGCCGGATTATACGCCGTGCCCGGCGCGAATGTGATGGAGGTCACGGCGGAGGATGACCGGCGTCACGGAAGCGCGCCGCGCAGGCGCCTAGGTTAGGTTCATGGAGGCGGCCATGAATGCGAGCGCGAAACCACAACGAGTCACTTTCCGGAACATTCTGTTTGCGACGGATTTTTCCGAGGCGGCCGAGCGCGCCTTGCCGTACGCGGCGGGACTGGCGCGGAGCTTCGCGGCGAACCTTTACGCGATCCACGTCCAAGAGCCCGTGAACTACGCATTGCCGGTGGAAACCTGGCAGAGTGTGGAGCTGGCGGAAGAACAGCGGATCCAGAAGCTCGCGGAGGCCATCCGTAAACAGTTTCCGGAGCTGTCGCCCAAGCTGCTCCTGGGAGAAGGCACCGTTCGCGGAGCTGTCGAAGCGGCAGTGCAAGCCCATGAAGTGGATTTGATCGTGGTAGGCACCCGCGGCCGCACCGGGCTCGGCAAGGCGTTGCTCGGTTCCCAGGCGGAAGCGATTGTGCGCGAAGCGAAGTGCCCGGTGCTGACCGTCGGCCCGCATGCGGACTCAGAGCTGCGGCAGCGCGGTAAAGTGTCGTCCATTCTCTTCGCGACGAATTTCGGGCCGGGCTCGTGCGCGGCGGCGCACCTTGCAGTGTCGCTGGCGGAGGAGTACCAGGCCAAGCTGACGTTGCTGCACGTGATCGAGCACAAGGAAGCGCAGTCGGGAATTCACGAAGAGATTGCCACCCTGGACGAAAACGCGTTGCGGCGCTTTGTCCCGGCGGAAGCCAAGCTGTGGTGCCAGCCGCACTACATCGTGGAGTGGGGCGAGCCGGCGGAGCGCATCCTAAAGACTGCGGCGCGCACCAGCGCCGACTTGATCGTGCTGGGCGTCCATGCGCCGGAAGGTGTACCGGGAGCGGCCACGCACCTGCCGAACACCGTGCACCGCGTTGTGGCACAAGCGGAGTGTGCGGTGATGACGGTAAAGGCCAAGCGCGAATGCAAACACGCGAAAGAGTGCGTGTAGCGGCGGTCCGCCGGGCAGTCAGACGTTTTTCAATTTGCGATACTCGTCAAAGTTCGCAAGAAAGCGGTCCACGTCCTTGCGCAAAATGAAGTAGGGAGTGGAAAGACGCAGCTTGGACGGATCGCCGCCGCGGATGCGCACCTTGCGCTCGCGCCACAACCAGGTCTCCAGATCGAGCCGGTTGATGGGCGGTACGTTGACGGTGGTAATGCCGCATCGCAGCGCCGGGCTGGGCGAGGTCCAGGACGTGGCGCCTCGCTTGATCATTTCGCCCAGCAGGTAATCGGCCATCGTGCGGTGCCGCTTTTCGATGCGCTCAATACCGATCTGATTGGCGAACTCGATGGAAGCGCGCAGACCGCACAGCGCCGGAACGTTGGAGCTGCCGATACGCTGGAACCGCTCGGCGCGGATTTTCTTGTCGTCCCAGCCTTCCGTGGCGATGGTGTTCCACACGCGATCGATCACGTCATCCCGCACATAGAGAAAACCGGTGCCTTTCGTGGCTTGCAGCCATTTGTGCGGGCTGGAAGAGTACATGTCGCAGCCCAGGTCGTGCAGGTCGAGCTTCATCATCCCGGGTACGTGCGCCCCATCCACCGCGGAGAGAATCCCTTTGGAGCGCGCCAGCGCGCACAATTCCTTGGCCGGCAGGACCACGCCGGTAACGGTCGTAATGTGGCTGAAGAAAAGGACACGCGTGCGCGGGGTAATGGCGTCGCTGAAAAGGTTCAACACGGTGGCCGCGTCGGGTACGGGTTTCGGCAGAGTGATTTTCTTGACCACGATGCCATAACGCTTGGCGCGCAGGTTGAAGGGGTGCTCCCCGCCGGGATGCTCCTGATCGGTCATCAGCACTTCGTCTCCGGCTTTGAGCTCCACCCCGTTGGCGATGTAGGAGTTGGCTTCGGTAGCGTTGCGCACCAGCGCGATTTCATCCCGTGTGCAGCCAAGAAACTTCGCCAGCGGGTCGCGGAATTCGTTCCAGGCGGCGTAGCCCCAGATGGGATAGTCCTCGGGATCGTGCTGCGCCAGGCGCTCGGCGTCGTGATAACAGTCAATGATGGATTTCAGGACGGGCAGCGGCGAGGAGCCCACGGTGCCGTTGTTCAGGTACACCTCGTCCTCCGCGATGATGAACTGTTTGCGGAGGGCGGCCCAATAGGCCTCTTCGTCCTTGTCGTAGAGCGAAGGCTCCGGCAGCGGGACCTGAGGCTCTTGCGCCAGCTGCCGTTGCAGGCCCGCGAACGGCAGCGCCGCAGCGGCGGCGCCAAGCGAAGAGAGAAAACCGCGGCGATCGGTCATCGCAAGCTCCTGGGAATTCCTAAGACCAGAGCGCGGCGCAACAAGCCACGCTCGCGCGGATTCTATGCGTTCCGCGCGCAAGCAACAAGGCCGGCGGATTGCCAACAGGAGGCGAGCGCAAGCGGCTTACCGCAAGAAACGGCAGGGCTTCGCATCGCGACGGACCGCGTGTCACTTAGGACAAAACCCGTCTTTGACCCGGCCCTGGCGTGCACCTACAATCAAAAGGTGCGTTTTGCGCTGCAATAGCGCAGAGCGCGAGTCTGAGGACCATCGGCGCGTTCCACTATGTTTGAAAACCTGACAGAGAAGCTGCAACGCACATTCAAGAACCTGCGCGGACAGGGCAAGCTCACCGAAGAGCACCTGGACGCGGCGCTCACCGAAATCCGCGAAGCCATGCTGGAAGGCGACGTGGCAGTCAGCGTGGTGGATGAGCTGCTGGCGAATATCCGCGCGCAGGCCCTGGGCAGCGAAGTGATGCTGCAGCTGTCCCCGGACCAGCAGGTCATCAAAGTGGTGCGAGACGAGCTGACCACCCTGCTCGGGAAGCATGCCAAGCCGCTGTTCGGTTCCAAGCCGCCTTCCGTATGGATGATCGTCGGCTTGCAGGGTTCCGGCAAAACCACCACTACCGGCAAGCTGGCGAAATGGCTGGCGCAGCACGGTCACCGCCCGATTGTCGTTTCCACCGACGTGTACCGCCCGGCAGCGCGCGAACAGCTCGCGCAGGTGGCCAAGTCCATCGGGGTCAATATTTGGCCGGGCGCCGGCACCGACAAACCGCTGGAAATCGTGCGCGGCGCAATCAAGGAAGCCAAGCTCTCCGCCAGCGACGTGATCCTGGTGGACACCGCGGGCCGTCTGCACATTGACGACGACTTGATGAACGAACTCGGTTACCTGAAAAAAGAGCTCAACCCCAGCGAGATCTTGTTCATCGCGGACGCCATGATCGGCCAGGACGCGGTGCGTTCGGCGGGCGAATTCCATAAGCGGCTTGGCTTGACGGGCGTGGTGCTCACCAAGCTCGATGGCGATGCGCGAGGCGGCGCGGCGCTTTCGATCAGCAAGGTGAGCGGCGCGCCGGTGAAGTTCGTGGGCTTGGGGGAAAAGTACGACGCGCTGGAAGGCTTCTACCCGGAGCGCATCGTCTCGCGCATTCTCGGCATGGGCGACATTCTTTCCCTCATCGAACGCGCCGAGCAGGCGGTGGACAAAAAAGCCGCGCTGGAGCTCGAACGCAAGCTGCGCAAGGACGAGTTCACGCTGGAAGATTTCCGCGATCAGCTGCGGCAGATCCGCAAGATGGGTCCATTGGAACAGCTCGTGGACATGTTGCCAAAGGTTGGCCCGCTGCAGAACTTGCCGAAGGACGCTGCGGTGGACGAAGGCAAGCTGAAGCAGGTCGAGGCGATCATCAACTCCATGACCAACCAGGAGCGGCGCGACCACAACGTGATTGACGGCAAGCGGCGCAAACGCATCGCCAGGGGCAGCGGCACGTCGGTGCAAGACGTCAATCAGGTGCTCAAGCAGTATCTCCAGATGCGCACCATGATGAAGCAATACGGGGCGTTGGCCGCGCGCTCGAAGATGAAAGGGCTGGGGAAACTCGCCGGGTTGGGCTAATCTCCGCGATCGAACCTAAGGGACCTTGGCAAGGAAAGGCGCGGCAGCGTGTTGCGCCAGCAGGCCCTGATCCACGTCGCTGCGGTTGCAGAGCAAGATCACCGTCACGTTGTCGCGGGTATAGCGCAGGATGGCGGTCTTGAAGCCGATGGTCTCACCGTAGTGCCAGACCATCGGGTGCGGCGCCGCAAGGTCCAGAAACCAGCCAAAACCGTACGCCGTCGCAACGCTGTGCAACGACGCCGGCGTGTCTTCCGCAAGTTTGTTTTCCGAGCCCGCAGGCAGCATTGCCGGCGTCAACGCGGGCGCGAATTCAGCCTCGCTCAGCAGCGTGTGTTCGCGCAGCGCGTCATCCCATTTCGAAAGATCGCTTACATTCGAATAGACGCCGCCATCACCAAGCGTGGCCGAAGTGGAGCTTTGATCCGTCTCGGCGAACACACCATCCTTCAGCGAATGCCCGTAGGCGCGATTCGTCACCTGGTTCTTCCCTTTTTCGTAGACCCGCGTATGGTCCATTTTCAGCGGCGCAAAAATCCGCTCATGCAGGAATTCGCCAAACGGTTTGCCCGACCGCTTGGCCACGATCAAGCCCAGGACCACATAGCCGGAGTTGCTGTAATCCCATCGCGTACCGGGCGCGAACTTTCCCCGCGTTTCCTTTTCCAGGAGTTGCAGCACTTCGCCGTCCTGAATCTGCTGCTCGGCAGTCCACAGCGGCGTCGCGCGACCTTTTTCGCGCGCATCCATCAGGTCTTCGTAGTCGGGAAGGCCGCCGGTGTGTTGCAGCAGGTTGCGCACGGTGATGGCCCGGCCATACCCCGGGAATTCCGGAAAGATAGCGGTGAGCGGTTCGTCGTAGCCGAGTTTCCCGTCGTGGACCAAAAGCATGATGGCCATGGCGGTAAATTGCTTGGTGCAGGACGCCAGGCGAAAATTGCTGTGCGCGTCGATCCTGGCCTTGCCCCGCAGGTCGCGCAGCCCGAAACCCCGCTCGTATACCGGTTTGCCGTTCTTCTTGACGAGCACCGCAAAACCGGGCAAGGATGCCTGGCCCCCGTCGGCGAAAAAGGACGCAAAGTATTGATTCAGCAGGGCCTCCGGCGACTGGGCAGGAGCGGCTAGAGAGCACGAAAGAGGGAGAGCAAGCACGGCGGCAAGCAGAACCCGGCGCAAGGAAACTCCTTTGGCGTCGGGAACTTGCTCCCGCGCTTTCATCCTTCTGTAACAAACTTTTCGCCACACTACCACTCCATTTTGCGTACCGGAAAACTTCATGCCACGCGTCAAGCTTGACGATCCGAGCCTGTACCTCAACCGCCACATCGAGTGGCTGGAATTCAACCGCCGGGTGCTGGAAGAGGCCCGCGATCCCGGCAATCCTCTGCTGGAGCGAGTGAAGTTTCTGGCCATCACCGCGAACAACCTGGACGAGTTCGTGGAGGTCCGGGTTGCCAGCTTCCTGCAACGCATTGAGCATGGTTCGACGGAGCGCAGCCCCGACGGCCGCTCGACCCAGGAAGAGCTGGCCCTGGTGGCGCAGGCCATGCACACCTTTGTGCGCGAGCAGTATCGATGCCTCAACGAAGAGCTGCTGCCGGCGCTGGCCAAGGAATCCATCCGCATCCTGCGTTTTTCGGAACTGGACGCCGACGCCGCGCACTTCGCCAAGAATTTCTACAATCGCCGAGTGGCGCCGATGCTCACGCCCGTGACCGTGGACCCTTCTCACCCTTTTCCCCATGTGCTGAACAAGGCGCTGTGCATTTCGTTTTTGTTGCGGCGCAAACGCGGCGGCAATGGCAAGCCGTATTTTGGCGTATTGACGGTGCCGCGCGCGCTGCCGCGATTGTTGCGCGTGCCTTCGGCGCCCGATGCCATTCACTACGTTCCGCTGCAGGAAATCATCTCCGAATACGCGCCCACGCTGTACCGCGGTTACGAAATTCTGGCCTCCGCGCCGTTCCGCATTACCCGCAACAGCAACCTGTACCTGGAAGAGGAAGAAGCGCGCAACCTGCTGGACGCCATCGACTCGCAAGTGGCGCAGCGCCGCAAGGGCTGGGCGGTGCGTCTGGAAATCGAGGCCAACGCCAAGCCCGAAATCATCGAACGGCTGGTCACAACCTTTGAGCTCGATGAGCCGCTGGTTTTCCGCGTGCCGGGAATGGTCAATCTGCAGCGGCTGTTTTATCTGTACGAAGAGACGCCTCGGCCGACCCTGAAATTCACGCCGTTTGTGGCCAAGCAGGTAAGCATCGGGCACGATGCCGATTCCATGTTCAATACCCTGCGGCAGCACGATGTGCTGCTGCATCATCCGTACGAGTCCTACGACGCGGTGGTGAACTTTCTCGAGACCGCGGCGCGCGACCCGCGCGTGCTCTCCATGAAGCAGACCCTGTACCGCACCAATTCCGATTCGCCCGTAGCGCGCGCCCTGCTCGAAGCGGCTTCCAAAAAGGAAGTCACGGTGGTCGTGGAACTCAAGGCGAGCTTCGAGGAGATGTCCAACATCCGCTGGGCGCGCAGCCTGGAAGACGCCGGCGTGCAGGTGTTCCATGGCCTGGTCGGATTGAAGACCCACGCCAAACTGGCTCTGGTGGTGCGTGAGGATCCCGACGGCAAGATTCGCCGCTACGCGCATCTGGGCACCGGCAACTACAATCCTTCCACGGCGCGCTTCTATACCGACTTCAGCCTGTTCACCGGCGACGAGGCCATCACCGGCGCGGTCAGCGACGTTTTCAATTTCCTGACCGCTTACGCCGAGCAACCCAGCTACAAGCCCCTGTTCGTGGCCCCGCGCGACATGGCGCGCAATTTCATCGCGCTGATCGATCGCGAAGCGCGCAACGCCAAGCGCAAAAAGCCGGCGCGCATCATCGCCAAAGTGAATGCACTGGTCGATCCTCCGGTGATCCAGGCCCTGTACCGCGCGTCGCAAGCCGGCGTGAACATTGACCTGATCGTGCGCGGTCAGTGCGGGCTGGTCCCCGGTTTGCGCGGTATCAGCAGCCGCATACGCGTGCGCAGCATCGTCGGACGGTTCCTGGAGCACAGCCGCATCTACTATTTCGAGAACGGCGGCGAGCCGGAAATTTTCTGCGGAAGCGCGGATTGGATGCCGCGGAACCTCTACGAACGCGTGGAAGTGGTGTTTCCGATCAAGGACCCCGACCTCCGCAAACGGCTCACCGAGCAGGTGCTTGCCGCATATCTGGCGGATACGCGTTCGGCGCGGCTGCTCGGCTCGGACGGAAAATATTCGCGGCCGCGGGCGCTGCGCAATGGCCACGGCATCTCCGTGCAGGAAACGCTGATGCGCGCGGCGCTGCAACCTGCTTCCCCATTCGACACGCACACCCGCAAGGCCGCCACCCAGATCGCTCCAGCCTTATATACTCCTGCTGCGGGCAGCGCCGCCACCGAAGAACCCCAGGCCGATCCCGCCTCGCAGGACTCCAGCAATGCAAGCGTATGACCTGATCGTCATCGGTTCCGGACCGGGCGGGCAGCGCGCCGCCATCCAGGCCGCCAAGGCCGGCAAACGCGTGGCCGTGGTGGAAAAGCGCACCGCCGTCGGCGGCGTGTGCATCAACACCGGCACCATCCCCAGCAAGACCATGCGCGAAGCCGTGCTGCACCTTTCCGGCTTCTACTACCAGAATTTTTACGGCACCAACTATCACGTGAAAGAAAACGTGACCATGGCCGATCTCAACTACCGCGTTTCCCGGGTTATCGAGAATGAGGTCGCCGTGATTCAGGCGCAGTTGCAGCGCAACGGCGTCGAGTTGCTGCACGGCGCCGGCAGTTTTCTCGACCCGCACCAGGTGGTGGTCGAAAACGGCAGCGGGCGCATCCAGCTGGAGGCGGCAAATTTCCTGATCGCCACGGGGACCAAGCCCGCGGTCAATGCCAAGGTTCCGCTCAACGGCAAGTCCATCATCAACAGCGACCAGATTCTGTCCATGACTCAGATTCCCAAGACCCTGATTGTGGTGGGGGGCGGCGTGATCGGCGTCGAATATGCCTGCATGTTCGCGACGCTCGGGGTGCGCGTGACCATCGTTGAGAAGCGCCCGCGCCTGCTGGAGTTTGCCGATACCGAAATGGTGGAAGCGCTGACCTACAACATGCGCGATCGCCGCGTCACCATGCGCTTGAACGAAGAAGTGGACAGCGTGGAAGAGCTGGCCGACGGCCGCGTGGCGGCCATGCTGGTCAGCAACAAGCGCGTCATTGGCGACGCCTTGCTCTATGCCGTGGGCCGGCAGGGTGCGGTGGATGGCCTGAACCTGGCTGCCGCCGGCGTCACCGCCGACGAGCGCGGACGCATCCATGTGGATGCCGACTACCGCACCGCCCAGCCGCACATTTTCGCCGTCGGCGACGTGATCGGATTCCCCAGCCTGGCCTCGGTTTCCATGGAGCAGGGCCGCATCGCCGCGGCCCGCGCTTTCAACCTGCGCGTCGAGAGCGATCCCGCGACCTATCCTTACGGGATTTACACCATTCCCCAGATCTCGTTTATCGGCAAGACCGAAGAACAGCTCACCAACGAAGACGTGCCATATGAGGTCGGTGTCGCCTACTACCGCGAGATGGCCCGCGGGCAAATTACCGGACAAACCGAAGGACGCCTGAAACTGCTATTTCATCGCGAAACGCTGGAGATTCTGGGCGTGCACATTTACGGTGAAGAAGCTGCCGAATTGCTGCACATCGGCCAGGCGGTTTTTATCCTGCGTGGGAAAGTCACCTATTTCGTGAACACGGTGTTCAACTACCCGACGCTCGCGGAATGCTACAAGGCCGCCGCCTTCAACGGGCTGAACCGCCTGGGCTGACGGCGGAATCTACAGGGAGCCCAGCCAGCGAACCGGATACGCTGGCCCCACCGCGTGCACCAGCCTTTCGTCGGCGGTGACCATCTCGCTGCCGGTCTGCAGCGCCAGCGCCACGTACAAACAATCGTAAACGGACCGGCCATGCCGCAGCGCAATTTTCAAAGCGCTCTCAATCAATTCGGATGCGGGGACGATCGACCATCGCATCTTCAGGCACTCGTCAAGAATCCGCTCGACCACCTGCTGGTTCGAGCGGCCCGCGCGAACTTGCTTGCAGAGTACGCTGGCGATTTCAGGACAAGTCGAAAGGGCCGCGAACGCGGCTCGCGGTTCCTCTGCCCGCAATTTTGCTAAGCTAGCGGCGCCGCGTTGTTCAGTCTGCCCCGGAACGGGTCTACAAATGGGCTTTTTGCGCGCCTTTGCAGCGTTTCTGCTTTCTTTGTTTTCCGCCCACGTTGTTGCGCAATCCCCGCAACTCGGCCCGGTAGTACATACGGTCGCCGGCGAGGTGCAGGGCGTGGCATTGCCAGGGGGAGTGTTCGTCTTCAGGGGAGTTCCCTTTGCGGCCCCGCCCGTCGGGGCGTTGCGCTGGAGGGAACCGCAGCCGGTGGCGGCCTGGCAAGGCGTTCGCGACGCCAGTCGCTTCGGCAATGCCTGCATTCAGCCGCCCGGTCTCTCGCTGCGCAACGGCGGCGATCCGGGAACCCTCAGCGAAGATTGCCTGTATCTGAATGTCTGGACGCCGCGCGCCGAGTCTTCCGCCAACTTGCCGGTGCTGGTCTGGATTCACGGAGGCGCGTTCCTGTTTGGATCTGGGGCGGTACCGGTCTATGACGGGGCGCCGATGGCCGGCAAAGGCGCGGTCGTCGTTACCATCAACTACCGGCTTGGTGCGCTCGGCTTTTTCGCGCATCCCGCGCTCGAACGCGATGCTCCGGGCGGCCCCGCGAATTTTGGCCTGCTGGATCAGATCGCGGCGTTGCGCTGGGTGCAGGGGAATATCCGGCAATTCGGCGGCGACGCGCACAACGTCACGATCCTCGGCCAATCGGCCGGAGCCAAGAGTGTGTTGGCGCTTTTTGCTTCGCCGCTGGCCCGCGGTCTCTTTCACAAAGGCGTGGCGATGAGTTCCTATGCGCTGCCGGACGCCACGCGAGCGAAGGCGCTCGAAGCCGGCTCGGAAGCAGCCGCGCAGTTGGGACTGCCGGGCGCAAGTGTCACCGCGGAACAGCTGCGCGGGTTGCCCGCTGAAAAATTCGCGGCGCTGCTGGGCGCAAAGGTCTCGCTTTCACCCGTGCCTGTAAGCGGCGATCCCGTGCTTCCCCGGTCCCTGCAAGATGTGTTCGCCGATGGGAAAGAGGCGCCGCTGCCGCTCATTTTGGGCAACACCAGCGATGACGCCAGCGTGGTGCTGGCATTTGGCATCAACCCGGCGCAGGTGGTGCAGAAGCTTGGCAAAACCGGCGTGCTGGTGAAAGCGTTGTATCCGGGAGTGAAGGATCCGGACGAGCTCGGCCGCCAGGTGGTGCGCGACGTTATCTTCACCATGCCGGTGCGCTGGATCGCCGACCGCCACGCCAGGCGGGCGCGCACCTGGCGCTACTACTTTGACTACACGGCAGTGCAGGAACGCGCCAAGTCCCCGCATGGCGTGGCGCATGGCGCGGAAATTGTGTACATGCTGGATACGGTCGATCGCCTCGAGGCCCAGCGGCCGCAGGCAACGCCAGCCGATCGTGACTGCGCGCGGAAGGCCAGCGAATATATCTTTCAGTTTGCGCGCACCGGAAAACCGTATGCGGCCGGCGCCCCGGGCTGGCAGAACGATACCGCCGGACAGGACCGCACCCTGCTCTTTGCGGAACCCATACAGCTTCGCCCGGACTTCCTGAAGTTGCGCCTGGGCGTTTTCATCGGCGCGAGCAAAGTGCTCGGCCCCGCACTCGCGCCGAGGCTTTCTACGCTGCAGTAGCCCAGACCCCATTCAGGGCGGAGCCTCGCGGCGACGAACGGCCGAAAGGCCGTTACGGATGGCATTGCTCCAAACAGCGTTTACACGGTACAATTAGGGGTTCAGGAGGAGTGTTTTTGTGCTAACGATTCGTCTGTCTCGCATTGGGAAAAGAAAGAAGCCCTTTTACCGCGTGGTGGTTATCGAAAGCAGCCGCCCCCGCGATGGGCGTGTTGTGGAAGCGGTCGGAACCTACGATCCGCTCAAGAAGCCCGCGGAGATCAAGCTGGACGCCGAGCGCGTGAAGTACTGGCTCGGGACGGGTGCTCAGCCGAGCGACACCGTGCGCAGCTTTATCCGCCAGCAGAAGATTGCTTAATCGCGGCGTTCCCGCTTCGCATTCTCTGGGCTTTTCTTTTGACCCCCCGGCGGTTCAGGGGGGTTTTGCATCTAATGAAGGAATCCGCTTGGTCCCCGGAAGTGGAGAAGGGAGGGTGCCGGAATGAAGGAGCTGGTGGAGCTGATCGCCAGGGCACTCGTCGACCATCCGGAGGACGTGAAGGTGGCCAGCGTGGAAGGGCCGCAGGCGACCGTGCTGGAGTTGCGCGTCCATCCGGAAGACCTCGGCAAGGTGATCGGGCGTCAGGGCCGCACGGCCAAAGCGATGCGCACGTTGCTCGGCGCTTCCGGCATGAAATTGCACAAGCGCTTCACCCTGGAAATCCGGGAAGAATAGCCGCCGCATGACTGCCCCTGCGGAAGCGCAATTCGTCACCGTGGCCCGCATCCTGCGCGCCCGCGGAAATAAGGGCGAAGTGGCCGCCGAACTCCTCAGCGATTTTCCCGAACGTCTGGCCCAGCTTCCCTCGGTTTTTCTGCAAAGCGCCGCAGGTGCCCCCCGCGAGATCGGACTGCGCGCGTTCTGGGTGGACCGCAACCACCCGGGCAACTGCGTTTTTCATTTTGCCGGCGTGGACTCGATAGACGCCGCGGAACAGCTGCGCGGGCAGGAAGTGCAAATTCCCTTTTCGCAGCGCGCGATGCTGCCCTCCGGGAGCCACTTTGTGACCGACTTGATCGGGTGCGAGGTGTTCGAATCCGCGAATGCCGCCTTGCTCGGCCGGGTGCGCGATGTCTATTTCCCCGGTGACGAGGGCCAGGCCGGCACGCCGCTGCTGTCCATCGCGCCGGCGCACGCCCCAGGCCAAGAGTTCCTCGTTCCGCTTGCGCAAGACATCTGTACGCTCATAGACACAGCTGCGCGCCGTATTGTAGTCCGCCTTCCCGACGGCCTGCGCGAGTTGAACCAATGACAAGTGGAAAGCGAGCGGTCCTGGGGATTGATGCCGCATGGGGCGAAAAGAACCCGAGCGGCGTTGCCTTGGTTCGCGAGGACGCTAACGGGTGGTCCTGCCTGGCGGTTGCGGGCAGCCATAGGGAGTTTGGCAGGAATGTGTTTTCAAGGGAGACGAAGACGCTTGACGAACTGGTTCAAGCTGCCGCCAGCGATCTTGGTGCATCGCTGGTCTTGCTGACGGTGGACATGCCGCTTTCGCACCGCATCATTGACAAACGGCGCGAAGCCGACAATGCGATAACCAGGAACTTCAGCAAGAATTGGTGTCCCTGCCACAGCCCGCAGGGAGACCGCCCGGAAAAGGTTTCCCGACGCCTGTACGATATGGCCAAAGACGCCGGGTTTGCTTTGCACACGACTGCGGATCATTCCGCGGAGAAAACTCTGCTGGAAGTCTACCCGCACGCGGCGCTTCTCCGCCTGCTGCGCTTGGATAAGCGCTTGGAATATAAAGTGTCTCGAAGTCGCCAGCTGTTTCCTGGCGCGTCCGTCGAAGAACGAAAAGAGAAGCACCTCGCGGCATTCCAGCGCGTTGTCGGTGCTCTCAGCCAGAAAATCGCGGGGATTCCCGCGTTCTTGCCCAAGAGCCACAAAGACGTGAAGTCTTTCGCTGCGCTGAAGTCTGTGGAGGACGCACTCGACGCGCTGGTGTGCGCTTGGGTGGGAGTCGAGTATCTTGAGGGGCGAGCCGAGCCTTTTGGGGATGGCTCCGCGGCGATCTGGGTGCCCAAACCTCATTCATTATGCGCTTCGACCTGGTAACCATTTTCCCGGAGTTTTTTGCTGGCCCGCTGCAGCACGGCATTGTGCGCCGCGCGCGCGAAGCCGGGCTCATCGAAATTCACGTGCAGGACCTGCGCTTTTTTACCAAGGACCGCCACCGTACCGTGGATGACCGTCCTTTTGGTGGCGGCGAAGGCATGGTGCTCAAGCCGGAGCCGTTGTTCGAAGCGGCCGAACACCTTCTGGGCCAATCGCTCGGCGACGCGGCAAATCCCGCGCCCCTTCCGGCGAAGACCGCAATCGTGCTCCTGTCCGCCGCCGGCAAAAAATTCGATCAGCCCATGGCTCGCCGCTATGCCGAACTGGACCGTCTGTTGTTCCTCTGCGGCCGCTATGAAGGGGTGGACGAGCGCGTCGCCGAGCATCTTGCCAGCGAAGAGGTCTCTATTGGCGATTTCGTCCTGTCTGGCGGCGAGCTCCCGGCAGCGCTGATACTCGATGCGGTCACGCGCCTGCTCCCCGGCGCACTTGGCAACGAAGCCTCATCCCAGAATGAATCGTTCAGCCTGCTCGAACGCGCAGCAAGTTCCGAAACCGGCCGATTGCACAAAGCGCTGGCCTCCCAACACGCGCTTCTGGACTTTCCGCACTACACCCGTCCTGCTGATTTCCGGGGCTGGAAGGTGCCGGAAATCCTGATTGGCGGCAATCACGCGGAGGTCGCCAAATGGCGGCGCGAGCGGGCCGCGGAGAAGACCAGGCGAAACCGCCCCGATCTTGTGCCGGATTCCCGCTAGGCAACCGCGGCAATCTCTCGTATAATTATGGTTTGTCTCACGTAGAGCTGGCCCCGCCTGAGTGGGTCTGCAGGGAATAAGGAACATGAATCCGGTTATTCGTAAATTGCATGAAGCGCAGCTGCGCAAAGATTTGCCCGAGTTCCGTCCGGGCGACACCGTCAAGGTCAACGTCCGCCTGCTCGAAGGCGAAGGCGAAAAGGTCAAGGAACGCATCCAGTCGTTCGAAGGCGTGGTGATATCGAAAAAGGGCCGCGCCTCCAGCGCAACCTTCACGGTGCGCCGGGTCAGCTTCGGTACCGGCGTGGAGCGCATCTTCCCGCTGCATTCGCCCTCGATTTCGTCCATCGAAGTGACCGGCAAGGGCAACGTTCGCCGCGCCCGGCTGTACTATCTGCGCGACCTCAAGGGCAAGGCAGCCCGCATCAAGCGCGCCGCCAAGGTGCAGACGGAAGTCGCCGCCGAAGCCAAGGCCTGAGTTTCTTCCACCCTATTTTGCAAGCCTCCCGGGCACGCTCCGGGAGGCTTTTTCTTTTCGTACCCCGGCGCGAGATGCGCGCCATCCTCGTGCTAGAATTTCCGCGAACTCTTCATGGCGCGCCAGTGCTCATCCCGTTTCGAGCGTGCGGCGCGGCAGCAGGGCTGGACGCGCATCGCCGGCATTGACGAAGCCGGGCGCGGCGCGCTCTTCGGCCCGGTGGTCGCCGCCGCCGTCATCCTCAACCCCAAACGCCGCATCGTCGGCCTGGACGATTCGAAAAAGCTCGCCGCCGAACGCCGCACGGAACTTGCCGAGCGCATCCGCGAACACGCCCTCGCCTGGGCGGTAGCCGAAGTGGACTCTTCGCGCATCGACGCCTGGAACATCTATCAAGCCAGCCGCCAGGCCATGACCGCCGCGCTCGCTCAGCTTTCCATCGCGCCAGATTACCTGTTGATTGACGCCATGCAGCTGGACGTAATCATCGAGCAGAAATCGCTGATCAAGGGCGACGCTCGCTGCGTCTCGATCGCCGCCGCTTCCATTCTGGCGAAAACCCACCGCGACCGCCGCCTGGAAGAACTGGATGCGCAGTACTCCGGCTACGGGCTGGCCCAGCACAAGGGCTATGGCACTCCAGAGCATCTCGACGCCCTGCGCCGCCTGGGTCCGACCCCGCTTCACCGTTATTCGTTCGCTCCGGTGCGTGAAGCCGCTTGCTGGTCCACCGGCGCCACCCAAACGGCGCTGCCTATCTTCGAGGCCCCGGTTTAGGCCCCTCCCCGATTCCCCACCGCGGCCTGCGGAAAAGTCACCTACTCGCCACGGGGATTACTTCTCGCTCACAGCCCCATTTGGCCGCGTTGACTCCCCTATCCCCCGCCTGTAGCGTACGAAGAGTGGCGTTCTGCCGCCTGTCGGCAGTGCGCGCGCTGGCCGCTTTGCCGCGATTCGTTTGCGTTTCGGCCTGCATCCGGGCCGTACAGGGCGGTTGCCCAGCCGATATCGACTGAGGAGAAAGTCTTGGAAGCGCACGCGCTCTCCGCCGCAGCGGCGAGCCGGCTAGCAGCAGCGCGTTCCGGGTTCACGCATGGCGTTTAACAAAAGCAAATACGTCGAAAACGCGCAGAAGCTGCTGAACCAGGGCAAGGTTCCTCAGGCCATTGCCGAATACCAGCAGATCCTGAAGTACGAGCCCAAGGACCAGGTCACCTTGATGACCGTCGGCGAACTCTACATTCGCCAGGGCGAAACATTCCAGGCCATCGAGTATTTCGAACGCCTCGCGCAGATCTTCGTCGGCGACGGCTTTCTGACCAAAGCCATCGCGGTCTATAAGCGCATCGCCAAGCTGGCCCCCGAGGAAATCAAGCCGCTCGAACGCCTGGCCGACCTGTACGTGCAGCAAGGCGTGATGAGCGAAGCGCGCCCGCTCTTCCTGCAGCTCGCGGAAATTCACCTCAAGCACAACCGCCAGACGGAAGCGGTGGCGCTGCTCAAGAAATTGCTGCTCGCCGAGCCGGACAACCTGCGCATCCAGATTCGCCTAGCCGACCTGTATCAGGCCATGGGCAAGCAGGCGGAGGCGCTGGAGACTTACATCTCTGCGGCACAGCGCGCCCTGGCCCGCGGCGATCACGCCGAATCCGAAAAGCAGGCGGACAAGGCGCTCAAGCTGGACCCGCACAACGTGGCCGCGCTTACCGTCAAGGCCCGTTCCGCTTCTTCGCAAGGTAAGTTTGCCGAAGCTGCCGAGTTCCTGAAAGGCGTCCCGGGCCTGGACAAGGGCGGCGAACAGAGCGAATTTCTGCTGGACCTCTATCTCAAGAGCGGCAATTGGGACAACGCCAGTTCCCTGGCCTTGCAGGTCTTCGAGGGCGACGAGAAGAATTTTGGCCTGGCGCAGAAAGTAGCGGAATCGCTGGTGGAGTCGGGCCACACCGATCAGGCCCTCACGCTGGTTTCGCGTTTGCGCCTGCCTATGCTGGATGCCGGCGAGCACGAAGCCATTACCCAGCTGCTGACCAATCTTGCCGGCAAGATGCCGGGCCGCCTGGAACCCCTGGAATGGCTGGTGGATTCTTATGGCCGCACCAGCGACTCTTTCCGCCTGCCCGACGCGCTGGCCCAGCTGGGCGACGCGCTGGTGGCCAAGAAACAGCTCACGCGAGCAAAGGAAGTCTTCGAGCAGCTGGTTGATAAACAGCCGGAAAGCGAATCCGCCAAGCGCAAGCTGAACGAAGTGCTGCGCAAGATGGGCCTGCAGGGCGAAGAGGCGCCCGAGCCCATCACGGAGACGCTGCAAGCCGAAATTCCCAAGGCGGAAGCGCCCAAGTTGCGCGCCGCCGTCTCCGTTCCTCCGGAGGAGCGGGTGGCCGCCGCTGCCGTGGTGGAGCAGCAGCCGGACGAGGAGACCCAGAAATTCATCGCGCAGTCGCTGACCGATGTCGACCTCTTCGCCAGTTACGGCTTGACGCAAAAAGCGATCGGCTTGCTCGAAGCGATTCTGCGCCGCGCGCCGAACCACACTCCGACCCTGGAAAAGCTGCTCGATTTCGTTCTTGGCGCCGGCGACGATCGCCGCACCGCCGAACTTTCCGCGCAGCTGGAACGCATTCACCGCGATCGCAACGACGCTGCCGGAGCGGAGCGTTTCGGCGAACTGCGCCGCCGCTTCCAGCGCGCCGCCGGACTTTCCGACGAAGAGATCGCGGCAGCGGCCAATCCGGCCGCAGCCAGGCCTGCCCCCGCGGCCCCCGCCGTGGGAGAGGAAGAGGAAGCCGCGGGCGCCGAAGAAGCGCTCGAAGAATTGCCCATGGCGCCGGCTGCGCCCGAAGCCGAACTGGAAGAGTTGCCGGTGGAATTGCAAGCGGCCGCGCCGCCGCCTCCTCCGGTTGCCGCCGCGCCGCCTCCGCCACCTGCGGCGCCGGTGCATGAAGTCGATCTTTCGAGCGAGTGGGATTCGCTGCTGCAGGAGGCGGCTGCGCCCCCTCCGCTGCCCGTGCCGCGAGCCAAGGCTGCCGAACCCGCTGCCCTCGATCTGCCATCGCTCGATGAGCTGGTTCCGACTCCGCCGCCCCCGGCTCCCACCGCCGAACCGGAAGAGTTCGCGGTCTCCGAATTTGAGATCCCGGTCGAAGAACCGGCACAGGAAACGGCTGCGCTCGATGTGAACCCGCTGGAAGTTGAAGAGCAAGCCGCACCCAAACCGGAACCTCCGCCTGCACCGAAAATCGTGGTCGAAGTTCCCAAGGCAGCGCCTCCGCCTCCTCCGCCGGCACCGGTCGCGAAGGAACCTGCTAAGAACGATGCGCCCGCGGAAGTGGCCAAGGCTGCACCTCCACCGCCGGCCGCGGCAACGCCTGCGCCGCCGAAGCCCCAGGAAATCGAGCTGGACCAGGAATACGAACTGGTGCTCACTCCCGAAGCGGAGGAAGAACCCGCTCCGGCCCCGCCGCCCGCGAAGGAAGCCGCAGCGAAGACCGACGCGCTCTCCTCCGATCAGTTCCTCGCCGATCTGGCGAACGAAATTGATCAGCTGGGTATCGGCAATCTTGAGCCTTCGTTCTCGGAACCCGCCCCGGCCGCTCCTGCCCCTCCGGCTAAAGAAACGCCGGCGCCCGTCGCCGCCGCACCTGCCGTTCCCGGCGAGCACGAACCGCTCAAGGAAGTTTTCGACGAATTCCGCGCGGAACTCGGCGAAATGGGCGCGGAAGACGAAGATCTCGAAACGCACTACAACCTGGGCATCGCATTCCGGGAAATGGGCTTGCTGGAAGAAGCGATCAGCGAGTTCCAGAAAGTGGCCAAGGCCAACGAACACGGCAAGGCCTTCCGCTACGCCATGCAATGCTGCACGCTGCTGGGCCTGGCGTTCATGGAGAAAGGCCAGCCGAGTATCGCCGCCATCTGGTATGAACGCGCGCTGCGCACCCCTGGGGTGGACGCAGAAAGTGCTCTGGCCTTGCGGTATGATTTAGGAGTGGCCCAGGAATCCGCGAACGACCTGGACGCGGCGCTGAAGAGCTTCTCGCAGGTCTATGCGGTGAATATCGACTACCGCGATGTCGCGGACCGCATCGCCGCTCTTCAAAAGACCACGCGCTAAACGAAGCGTGCCCGGGCTCCGGCTCCCGTAAATGAACAAAGCACTCCGCGCCATTGCCATTGTGTTGTGCTTCGAGATGGGCGCTTTTCTGCTCTATCTCCCGTGGTCCAGTCTGTGGGAGCACAATTATTTTCTGTTTCACTTGCCGTCGCTGCGCATGTTGGCCTTGCACCCCTCGGTGCGCGGCCTGGTAAGCGGCCTCGGGGTGCTGGATATTTTCGTCGCCATCAACCTGCTGCAGGCTCGCTCGGACGTTCCCCGTGTCGCCCCCTGAACGGTCGCTGCCCGCCACGATTGACCGCCCGGTCTTTTGTTATGTGACCGATCGCCGCAGTCTCCCGCTGGCCACGTCCGGCGACGCGCAGCATCTTCTTCTGGAAAGCGTTGAGCGCGCCGCCGCGGCGGGCACGGACTGGATCCAGTTGCGCGAAAAAGACTATTCCGGCCGGGAGTGGGAGGAACTGCTGGGCGAAGCCTTGCTTCGCGCGAAGCGCGCCAATCCCGCCACGCGCATCCTCGTCAACGATCGTATGGACCTCGCGCTGGCCTGCGGCGCCGGCGGCGTGCACTTGAGCGAGAACGGATTGCCGGTGGTGGATGCCTGCCGTCTGCGCGACGATTATTTTTCCAGGCACGGCGGCGACGACAATTTTCTCATCGGCGTTTCCTGCCATACCCTCGGTTCGGCGCTCAGCGCCGCGCGCGCCGGCGCCGATTACATCTATTTCAGCCCGATTTTTTTCACCCCGTCCAAGGCCAACTATGGCCCGCCTCAGGGCGTGGGCAAGCTCGGCCAGATCTGCCGCGCGGTGGTGCCGGTTCCGGTGATCGCCATCGGCGGCATCACCCCGGAAAATGCCAAGGAGTGTTTTGCAGCCGGCGCAACCGGAGTCGCCGCCATTCGCATGTTCCAGGAAGATCCGCACCTGCGCGAGACGCTGACGCAGTTGCGCCAGAGCATCCCGCCTGCAAACTGACACCCGCCACTCGCTAACCGGATTTTTCCTGCAGCCGCCGCAGCAGGCGAATCTGCCCGGCATGGTAGATATCGTGAAACGCCACGCCCCAGAGCAAGCGCTGCTCTTTTTCACTGATGCCCCGTGCCAGGGCCTGCTGCGCGGCTTCGAGCAGCTGGATGTGTTCGCGCCGTAGTAATTCCTTGTCTGCCTTCCAGGCAGCTTCGCTGAGTTTGCCGCCTTCGGGGCGAGCAAAAAAATTATGTCCTTTCAGCGCGAAGCCGCCGCGTTTGCCGCCGCTGAGAATGCGCCGCACATCGTATTTCCAGTACGCGGAGTGTAGCGTCTCTTCCCAGATGTTGTGGCGTCCGCGCGCCGGCCGCCAGGCCGCCTGCTTCGCGTCCACGCCTTTCAGCGCTTGCCACAGGTTTGGGCCGTGCCAGGCTTTCCGTTCAAAACCTTCTTCCAGAATGGCAAGCAGCATCATGGAATCGCTCATGGCGGAACCTCCGCAGCGTTTTCTGCTCGGCCTGCGATTATGCGCTTAGCCAGCGCCCGATGGGTTTCCAGGATTCGGTGTGATCGCAGAAGACGCGCAGCGTCGCGGTAATCGGAATTGCCAGCAGCAGCCCCATGCCGCCCCACACCCAGCCCCAGAACAGCAGAGACACGGTGATCGCGACCGCGTTCAGCCGCAGCCGGCGGCCCACCAGTTGCGGCGCGATCAAATTCAACGCGAAGACGTGAATACCGGTCAGCACGCCCGCGATCACCACGAACCAGCCGACGGTCTGAAACTTGGCCAGCGCCAGGACAAACGCGGGCAGCCACGCCAGCACCGCGCCGATGTACGGCACCATGTTCAGCACGCCGGAAGCCAGCCCTGCCAGGATCGGGTAATCCAGCCTCAGCACCCAGAAAAACAGGCTGCTGAACGCGATCACCATCAGCGTCACCACGGTCATCCACAACACGTAGTCGCGCAGCACCGCGCGCAGATCGTCCAGCATCTCTTTCACCTGGGTGCGCCGCGAGGCCGGAAAAAGTTGCAGGGTGCCGTGCCACACTTCGCGTTTGCCCGCGAGCATGAAGAAAACCAGAAACGGCACGAAGGTCACTTCCAGAAACAGCGCGTAGAGCGAACCGAGCCCGCGCACGATCAGCGCGCGCAACGCGCCGGTATCGCGCAGCGGCTCGGCTTGTTGCGGCTGCGACTTGCTGCTGGTGTCCGCTCCGGTCACCCCACGCTCGATGCCGCTGATCTTGGTTTCGATGGACGAAGCCGTCTGCCGCCACACGCCGCTGTACTTCGGCCAGTTTTCGCTGAAATCGGATGCGCGGGTCCACAGCCCGTAGCCCACTCCGGCGAACACCGCGCACAGCAGCAGCACCATTACGGTGGCGCCGAGCGTGCGCGGCACGTGCCAGCGCTCCAGGAATTCCACCACCGGGTCCAGGCAGTAGGCGAGCAGGATCGAAAGCACCAGGGTGATCACCACGCCCTGCGCGTAGTACACGAACAGAAGAATGATAGCCGCGGCGATGATGCGCAGGCTGAACGTCGAACCGGTGAGGCGCACGTATTCGCGTTCGCGGGGTTGCGGAGTTTCGGTTGCGGGCGAGGAGTTCAAGGCGTCTTTCCGGGCTTTCGGCAATCGGCTGCCCTTGAAGGTAACACACGCGGCCAGCCACGCAGCGCTTGAGTGTGCGGCGGTTTCTCGCCACGAACGTTCCCAGGGGCGCAACCGGACCGTAATCGGCGCTGTGCTAGACTTTCTGCAAGGTTGCGCTTCCGGCGGCCCCCTTTCCCTTATGGGCAAACAATATTTTGGCACTGACGGCGTGCGCGGTGTGCCCGGAACGCCGCCCCTCGATGATCAAACCCTGCACGCGATCAGCCGCGCGCTCGGCGCTTACCTGAAGCGCCACCATGCCTCCCCGCACGCCCTGATTGGCATGGATACCCGCGAATCCGGGCCGCACATCGCTTTGCTCCTGGCCGCAGGATTGCGCCAATCTGGCGTGGACGTGACCCTGGCCGGAGTGCTCACCACTCCCGGCGTTGCTTGTATCGTGCGGCAGAATGATTTCGATGCCGGCGTGGTGATCTCCGCCTCGCACAATCCGTTTCACGATAACGGTGTGAAGCTCTTCTCCCACGCGGGCATGAAATTTCCCGATGCCGTGGAAGAAGAGATTGAGTCCGGCATCCCGCAATTCATGCAGGAGCCGCCGCGCGCCGCCGCCGATTCTCCTGCCGGCGATGAATCGTTGCACGCGGAGTATCTGGAATTCCTGCGCAGCCGCGTCCTCCCCGGCGCTGCGGAAAAGCTGCAAGGCCTGCGCATTGTGCTCGATTGCGCCAACGGCGCTGCCTACAAGTTGGGCCCGGAGCTGTTCCAGTCGCTCGGATGCGAGGTTGTGGCCATCGGCACCGAGCCGGACGGCCGCAACATCAACGCCGGTTGCGGGTCCCTGCACCTGGAGAAATTGCAGCAGCGCGTTCCCGCGGAAAAGGCCGCGCTGGGCGTGGCCTTCGATGGCGATGCGGATCGCGCGCTCTTCGTTTCCGCCCAGGGAAGAATCGTGAATGGCGACGGCATCCTGCTGGCCGTGGCGCGTTACCTGAAGCGTGCGGGAAAGCTTCCGGGCGACCGGGTGGTCGCCACGTCCATGTCCAATCTCGGACTCGAACGCATTCTGGCCGGCGAAAACATTTCCCTGGCTCGCACCAACGTCGGCGACCGCTACGTGCTCGAGGAGATGCTCAAGAGCGGCAACACCCTCGGCGGCGAACAGTCTGGCCACATCATCTTTCTGGACGACTCCCCCGCCGGCGACGGTTTGCTGACTGCGGTGAAAATCGCAGCGCTGGCGGCTCTGCACGGCGGCCTGGACCAGCTGGTCGCCGGGCTGAAGGACTACCCGCAGACGATCCTCAACGTCAAAGTGCGAACCAAGCCGCCGCTCGAATCCCTTCCCGAAGTCGCAGCTGCCCTGCGCGAAGCCGAAAGCACGCTCGGCGCCAACGGCCGCATCGTGCTGCGCTATTCCGGAACTGAGCCGTTGGCCCGGGTGATGGTCGAAGCCGAGCATGCCTCTGACGTAAAGCGCTTTAGCGAAAGTATCGCCGCCGCCATCCGCGCGTCGATCGGCGCGTAGCCGCCGCCAGGCCACCCGCCTCTTCCGAGCGTGGCTATCCAAACATAGCTAAGGCTTCGCCCTGCCGACCGAACGGCGCAGCCAGCCTCAGGAACGCAAGGTTTTCCCGCGCGCCCGTTCTAACTGCGGATTGTTGCAATTTCGCGGGAACTCGCAGGAGGACGATATGTTTGTGCAGACGCGGTCTTCGATTTCCGCTGGCGTGGCGCAAGGCGCGGCCAAGCTTCCTTTCAACTGGCGTTCGCTGACTCGCGGCCTGCGCCAACGGCGGGTGAAACGAGCGGCCGTGCTGACCGCCCTTTGCGCCTTCGCGGCGCTGCTGGGCCTGGCCATTCTGGCCGGCGTCCGAGAGCACCGCGTCTCGCGCCTGCAATCGTATCTT
>DATKLU010000086.1:0-14071 GCA_035542235.1 Dongiaceae bacterium | reverse complement strand
CAGGCTCTCCGAGCGGGCCGTCGCGAATTCGTCCAGCAGCCCCGGCAGCGATTTCCCGGCACTCGCCTGCACCTGCCCCAATCGGTCGAACGGTTCAAACGGCTGCGATTCGCCATACTGCAAAATCCACTTGGCTCGCGGAACCCAATCCGTCCGGTCGCCATGAATCAGGTGTCCAACCACGTCGAATGCGCTCCACGTCGTTCCACCTTCCTTGGAGAGCGTCCACGCCGCGGGCAGGTCGCGCAGCAAGGCGCTCAACGTGCCCGGTGTCCGCTCCAGTAACGCGATTGTCTGATCCAGTTTGAACTCCATGAAGCGCCTCGCTTTTCGTTCACCCCATTTACCTGTCCGTGGATTTTAGCGAGCGCCCCCTCGATCGTCAGGGGCCAATTTGGGATCTCGCGGCTTGCATCGGCAGCTTCACAAAGGTGTATAGTGGGATTCCCCCTGGGCCCCAAAATTGCAATCTTGATTCGGGAGGTCCCTTATGCCGTATTTCCTACACCAAGTCAGTTACACACCGGAAGCCCTCGCCAGGCTGATTGCGAACCCGCAGGACCGCACGGAAGCGGTGCGCGGACCCATCGAAAAGCTGGGCGGAAAGATCAAGGAACTCTACTTTGCGTTTGGTCCGTCCGACGCGGTGTTGATCACCGAGATGCCAGACCACGTCTCGGCCGCCGCGATTGCGCTGGCCTTCGCCGCCGGCGGCGCGCTGCGGAGTTGCCAGACCACCGCGCTGTTGACGAAAGAAGAGGCCATGGACGCTTGCCGCAAGGCGGGCACGTCTGGCTATAAGCCGATAACAGCCAGCGCTGCCGCCGGGCGCTAGAAAAACCCTTCGGATACCAATTGGAAAAGCCTGGCGCGATGACAAATCAGAACGCTGTGGCTTGCCGTAGAGGTGTGTCCACCCTTGACGGATCCGGCTGCAGAAGGCGGGCGCACGGGACGCAAAACTCCAGTTTCGAAACTTGCAACTTAAAACCTAAGACCAAGAAATAAAAAAAGGCCCCGGTTCTGCCGGGGCCTTTTCGTGGACGGAATGGTCCAGCCCGAAACCAGCCCTACCAGTTCAATTTCACCGCGAACTGAAACTGCCGCGCATCGTACGCCGCCGAGGGTTGTCCCGCTGTGCACGTCGGAGCCTGCGTCAACGGATCGCAAAGCTGGTTCACCGCAGAAATGTTGGTGTGGTTAAACAGGTTGAACGCGTCGGCGATCAGATCGAGCCGCAGCCGCTCACCCATCTGGATCCCCTTGGAAACGCGCAGGTCGAACTGGAAGAAGTACGGCATGGTAAAGGTGTTCCGGCCGAGGCTGCCCGTGCAACCGTATGGCGGCGTGATGCCCGGCACCGAGTAGTGCACCTTGGCGTTGGTCAAGCAGACGTCGGGCGGGCCGAACACCACTCCCGAAATGTAAGGAGAAGTCGTGGCCCCCGGTGCCCCCGCGACCGTGAGTCCCGGACGAATTTCCGACGCCCCCAGGTCCAGCCGGGTATCTTCGCCGGTGATTACGTTGTACGGGCGGCCCGAGGAAACCTCGATGAGCGGGGCCAGCGTCCAGTTGCTCAGGAAACTCTGCGCGAACGAATCACCGCCGTGAGACGGCGAAGACTGAAACACGCCGCTGGTTACCCAACGATGCCGCTGGTCGTTATCCGAGTTGGAGCGTTCGAGATACGGGAAGCGGCTGTCGGCCGGCTCCAGGGTGGACTGCAAGTCCGTGCCGTTGTCGATCGAGTGCGACCAGGTGTAGCTCGAAAGCAGTGTGAAATGCCTCGAGAAACTCTTCTGGACGTTCACGGTCAACGCGTTGTAGCTCGAGGAAGCATCCGAAAGCTGCGCGTCCACCGTGTTAAACGGAACCGGTACGCCGCCAATTGGATAGCCCGCCGCCTGCGCCAGAGCTTGTTGAACGGTGAAACCGCAATTGAAGAGCTGGCTGGCAGGAGCGCCGGCGCACGGCGATCCCGGAGCCGTCGCAACGCCCAGCGCAAACGACGGGTTCGGGCCCGTCGGTCGGAAGAAGTTAAAGAACGACGGCGTGGCGATGAATCCGACCGGAGTGCCCGTGCAGCCCGGTCCGGTGTAGCCGAGACCCAGCGCGCCCGGGGCCAACGGCTGGCCCGTCGGCGTCGCGAACGCAACGCTGCCTCCGCCGGGCACGTTAAACGCGGGGATTCCCCCAGGGCAAGCGGCGTTCGGGCTGGAAGGCACAACGACTGTCAGCGGATTGGTGAACGCATTCGCGCCGGTAAAGACTTGATCGGCGGCCGCCATATTGTTCGTAAGCAAAACCGGATCCGTCGAATTCTGGTCCACCGGGCGATTCAGGTGCGAGCCCTGCGCCCACTGGTAACCCACGCTGATCTTCCAGGTCCCGGCCAGCACCCGCTCGATCGTGAGGTTCGCCTGCTGCGCGTAGCCATATTGGAAATTCCGGGCCACGGGCAACACGAACGGAAGAATCGGCAGCGGCACGCCGGCCGACAGGTAAGCCTGGTTGGCGAAGATGGAGTTGGGATTCAGGGGATCGAAACGCTGCTGGTTCGGCAGATAGAACATGCTGGGAAGCGCATTCAACGCGCCCTGGAAGATCGAAGCGCCGTTCAGGTTCGCCGGCGTATCCAGTCCGCCCCCGCAGAAGCCCGGCGGCACGGGACCGCTCGGCGCGGGCACGATGCCGCAAGCAGAAGCGCTGCCGCCCGGAGAAATCAGTTGCACGGAGCGGCCGCCATCGGCGGTGACCGCGTCAAACGCGACGGCGAGAAGCGGGTGATCGTAGAACATCCCATAGCCCGCGCGAACGACGGTCTTCCCGTCGCCCTTGGGATCCCACGCCAGGCCGAAGCGCGGTGCTACGTTGTTGTAGTCGCGCGGGATGCCTTCGGTGATGCCGAGCTGCTTCTCGGCGGCGGCGTTCACGGCCGTTGCCGGCGCGAACAGCGGGCTGATTTCCACGTCGTAGCGCACGCCGACGTTCAGGGTAAGTTTCGGGGTTACCCGCCAGGTGTCCTGCGCGAAGAAGCCGAACGGCAGGTTGTCAAACGGCTCGTTTGACTGGCCGATACCCTGGATGTACGTCGTCGGCACGCCCAGCCCATAGGCCTGGACGGCATTCAAGCCAGGGAGCGGCGCGGGAAATGGGTTGATGCCGCCAAAATTCACGTCGCCGCCGAAGTCCAACTCGAAGATTTGTTGCTTGGCTGACCGCAGTTGCAGGATATTGGCGTCGACGCCGAACTTGAACGTGTGGCGCCCGTGCGTCTTGGTCAGGTTGTCGGTGAACTGGAACCGCCGCTCGATGCGGTCCACCGTCGAGTAAGGTTCGCGGCCGAAATACGCATAGCCGGGGATGTTCACGCCAATGTCGCTACCACCGTCCAGCGGCGAATAGCCAAAGTGCAATCCGCGCCGCGCAAACTGGAATCGGAATTCGTTGAACGCCGTGTCGCTGAAGATGGTGTCGTGCTGGAACGTCGCGTTGACGTCGCGATAGTGCGTTTCACCCGTGCGCGACCCCGCGTTCTGCCCGAACACCTGGTTCTGCGAAGTGGACTCGATGCCCGTCACTTCAGAGGGCGAAACGCCCACGCGGATAAAGGAAGAGTTGCGCGCGCTCCACCGCTGATCCAGGCGCGCGGACCACAAGCTGGTCTTTTCCATCACTGGGAAGTTGCCGCGCAGCGCGTCCAGCGCGACGTAGGAAGTCGGCAGCGGCACCAGTCCTTCGCCGTTCGGGAAGCAGATCACGCTGTTGATTTGCGCGTTGGTCGGGCAGCTCACCGGAGCGGGGAAATATTGCGAGCCCGGCACGCCGTTCGGGAACCCCAGCAGTGTGGTCATCGGGACGGCTGTCCCGTCGACGTTCTTGTTCAGGTCGCCGTTCACGGCCACGTTCGTCGAGGCGCCGGTCGCCACCGCGGCTTGCAGGACGGGCTGCAGCGTTCCCTGCAGCGCCGGATTGAGGCAGTTCGCTGGATTGTTGCCAGTGATCTGGTTGATCACGCCGTTGTACGTCGCCAGTTGCGTTGAAGTCATGCTCAAGGGGATAGGAGTGCCGTTGGCCGGGTTCGCGATGCAGGCCACGTCTCCGGTGGTTACTCCAAAATTTCCCGTGCCGATGCTGGAGAAGCCGGTCTCCTCGCGCTGCGTATATTCATAAGAGAAGAAGTAAAAGGCTTTGTCTTTCTTCAGCGCCCCGCCGAACGCCGTCCCCGTCTGCACGCGGGTGTAACCCTGCTTTACGGGAACCAGATCGCCGGTCGTCGGATCCACCTGGCCGGAAAACGGATTCCGCGCCTGGAAGGATTTGTTGCGCAGGTACCCGAAAACGTCGCCGTGGAAATCATTTGTGCCGCTCTTGGTAACGATGTTCACCACGCCGCCGGTCGCGCGGCCGTATTCCGCATTGTAATTGCTCAAAATCATCTGGAATTCCTGCACGTCTTCCTGGGAAACAGTCGAGCGGATGCCGTTCACGGAATTGTCGCCGGCGTCGGCGCCGTCCACGCTCACCATATTGCCGCGGGCTCGCGCGCCGCTGATGTTCAGGCCGCTGTTGGGCGCTGGCCCGATCGTCGGGGACATATCGCGCGTCGTCTGCGAATTCAGCAGCGTAAAGTTGATGTAGTTCCGGCCGTTGATCGGCAGGTTGTCGATCTGCCGCTCGTCCACGGTCTGCGAACTCTCCGAGCGGGTCACTTCGATGGGCGCCGTTTCCGTGGTCACCGTGACCACCTGCGTTTGCGTCCCCAATTCCAGCTTCACGTTGAAGGTGGCCTGCTCGCCGACGGTCAGTTGCAGCGATGGATTCTCGTAGGGCGCAAAGCCCGAGCCGCTTTCGGCGCGCACCTTGTAGATGCCCGGTACCAGGCCAACGATCGTGTAGTGGCCAGTCTCGTCCACATTGGCGACGCGTGAAGCGCCCGTGGCCAGCAGGGTAACGGTCACCTTCGCTCCGCGCACGGCCAGACCCTGCGGGTCGGTGACATTCCCCGAGAGAGTTGCGGTGTTGATCTGCGCCACCGCGGAACTTACGCCCAGCAGAACTCCCACACACAGAACCACAAACGCAAACAACGACTGCCTGCGTGGCATACCAAGCCTCCTTGAATGAACAGCCTGTTTGGCCGCTACCCCTAGCGGTGGCGAGGGGTTCCTCGCCGGAAACGCCGGAAAACACAACAAATGGATGAGATAGCTTGTACGGCAATGTACAAGCGAATGCAACTGTAAACTGCCAGACGTTTGTTTGGCTAGCTCTTTGCAGTGGAGTTGCCCAACCGATAATGAGTGAGCGGGAGAATCAGCCGCGTTCCGGGAGTTCTTCGGCCACCAGGGAAGTCGCCGGCGGCCGGCGTTCTTTCCAGGCTTTCATCAGAATGGCCAGGACAATCAGCAGCGAAGTGGCGGCGTTCGCCAGAATCACCGAGGGCGAATGCAGATGAACGCCGTAAACCAGCCACAACACCACCCCGGTGAGATAAAAGCTCAGCATGCCGTAAGAAAGATCGCGACCGCCCTGCTGGTGAATCTTGAGGATCTGCGGTACAAACGCAAACGTTGTGCAAAACCCGGCCACGGCGCCAAGCGCCTCGATCGATGGAGCAGCAAACATCAATTCCTCCCGCATTCAGCTTATCAGGAGCGGCCCGGAGCCCATGGACAGGCTCGAGGCTTGTTTCCTAACCTTAATTTGTCCGACAACATGCCATCCCATAATTGGGATGCCGCCAGGGGGGACGGCTAACCGGGCACTAACTTGGATTCGTGCTAGATTCCGAGTTCGTTGTCGCCTTCTAAGTCTGCATCCCCGTTTCGACCGAGTCATGCGACGTAGAAGCTCAAGCGCGTCGCGACATTCTCACGGTGTGGGCGATCCCGTCGTCCGGATCATAAGGTCGGTCGATCCTAGTCGCTGCAAGGCCTGCAACAGCCACAGCGTCACCGTCGTACCGTTCTCTCGCTGCCCCGTCTGCCACCGCTGGTACGCTTCCTTCAGAGGCTGGATCGCCCGCTGATCTTTCAATTCAGCCAATGCCGACGCAGCCTGCATGGTAATCTGGCTATTATCTTCGTTCAAAATCGCGATCAGCGGCTCCACCGCTCGCGGATCGCCCAATTTCCCGAGTGAAGCCGCAGCCGCCGCGCGATCGGCCGTTCTGTTCGCCGGGTTGCCGAGAAACGCAATCAGCGCCGTCACCACCTCCGGACTTTTCGATTCGCCCAGCGCCGTAATCGCCTGCGGTTCGCTCGACATCGCCGCAATCAGCCCATGAATCGCCTTTGGATCGTGTGACCGCGCCAGCGCCTCTGTTCCCCACAGCCGCACCGTGGGATCTGGATCGTGCAAAGTAGCGAGCAATTCCGGCGACGCCGTAAATCCGGAGAGCTTGGCTAGCGCCGCTACCGCGGTGATGCGCTGGCTCGCATCCGCGTCTCGAAGCATCGTGCTCAACGGGTTCACCGCCCTCGTGTCGCCGAGCTCGCCCAAAGCCTGTGCGGCTGCCTTTTGCACCACGATGTTTGTCCCCTGCACCAGTTCTGTCAAAGCCGAAAACGCCGCCGGATTCCTCGTCTCTCCCATCGCCATAATCAACGCTTCCTGCGGGCGCGGCTGCTCTGCCGCCACCTTCTTGCGAATTGGTTCGTATGCTGACGCATCCGGCCTCTTCTCCAATATGCATCGCAATGCGAAACCGATATTCTGCGGCGGATTCACGGCCTCGCTCGATTCCAATTCGTGCAGAAAGAAAGGCAGGCTCTCCGGGCTGCAAATTGCTGCCAGAGTGGCAATCGTCTGCTTCTTCAGTTCCGGGGAACTTTTTGCGTCATGATATATTTTGGTCAACTCGGGTATTGCCGCATCTTTCGGCATGCTCTCAAGCGCCTTGGCCGCTGCCAGCACGACTTGAAGATCGCTGTCTTGCAGCGCCCCGATCAAGTCATCCATGGCTTCCGTCGCCCGCATTTCGCCCAGAGCCGATACTGATGCGGTGCGCACGGCTGCCGATTTGTCCTGCAGCGCTTTCATGAGAGCGGCGGGAGCCTGATCCGAACCAGGTCCGGGCTCGTCGCGGCCATTCATCGATGCCGCGTCTAGGTCACCCAGAGCGTTGGCGGCTGCAGCCCTCACGCGTTCATCCGGATCGCTCAAGTACCGAATCGCGTTCGCGTTGTCGCTGTCCTTCCGCGGATTTCCCAATTTCTGCAGGTAGGTGATCTTCTCCTCTGGAGTGCGTCGTGAGCTGGCAGATTTTTTCGGCGGTGGCACCGCTTCCACTGTTACCCCGTATTGTTCGAGATAGGTCTTCGCGATCTGCTGAATCTCGGGATTGGGTGCATGAACTGCGGCCCTCATGAAGCGGGTGACGCGCGGCCGAACCGGTTCGGAAAGCATGCGTGCGATTTTCACCATCGTTTCGGGCGGCGCATTCGACTGATATACACCGATCAGCACGTCCACCATCTGCCCAAAATCAATGTACGGCTCGTTACCGGTCCACTGCGCAAACCACTTTCGCGCGGCGGCGCGAATTCGCTCGTCGGGATCGATCGCCGCGTCCGCTGCCAACTCGATGTCCGCGCGCTCCCAGACTGCGTATTCCGGGTCGGCGTCGCCGGACATTCCAGACAGCCCGTCTTCCCCGATACTGTGCACGCATTCTTCTTCGTCCTGGGCGGCTTTCAAGAGATACAGCACGCCTTTATCGTGCATGAGCAGAAACATACCTGATGCCCAAGCGTTGTATTCTTCGCTCTCGCCCTTGCACCCTGTCAACAAGGCGTCCGCCGCCGCTCCGTCCAGCCGCGCCAGTTGTTCGCGGATCGCTTGCTTGTCGTTGTCCCAGTGGAACGGCTTCACCAGGGAGAGATAGACCGGAATCTTTCGAGGATCGTCGTATTTTCCGAGGATCTCAAAGAGGTCGTCGCGAATTGTGCCCTGTGCACCCGTCAGCGCCTTCAACAATTCCGGCACGGCCGCCGGTTCAGGATGCTGCATCAACTGTTCTTTCGCCGCGCCTCGCACAGATGGATCGGAACTGAACAGTCGCTGCACACGCGCATCCCCATTTTGTGCTGCGCTTCTAGGTGACACGACCGCCACACCTGTTGCCACCAGCCACAGCGCCAAGCTCGGCTTGCGCCCAATCCTCATGACTCTCATACCCCTACACTACAAAGAACTATCCAAGTCACGCCTGATTCACCACGTCCCCTGTCGAATCCATTAACCGGCCGTTTGGACATTTTGTCGTTATCGTTGCACTGCGTTTTCTGTTTCTAACGTTAGACGCTTGATGATGTATGACGCAGAAAAAATAACGCAACGGAGAAACTGGCAGCAAAACCATGGGATTTGGAGTCTGTCGAAGGTTAAAGGTACTTCTGTACGAGCTTCCGCAAGCGTTCGTGGTCTTCCTGCTTCATGTGCACGAATTCCACGCCGCCGCCGTCCGGTCCGATGTTGCGCACCACCGCCGTGAAGTGAATCTTGCGCAGCCCGCTGCGCACCTCGAGTTGCACGGAGTCGCCCACATTCAGGCGGCTCGGGGATTCCAGATAAGCTCCGCCGAGGCTGATGGTCTTGACCCGCACAGGGCTCATCACCTGTGGCTGGCTGCCCACCTGCGCGCGTAGCGGCGATTCCAGAGGGATGCGCGTGTAGCGGCGGGGCACCACAAAATTGCCCAATGGCGCAGCGGGCGATTCAAACGCCGCACGGACACGCGCGGAGGTGGGCGTATCGTCCAGCATGGCCAGAGCATCTTCCGCGGCGGCGCGCAGTCCGGCGGGTTCGACAAACGTGAGTCCCTCGCGCTTCCCGCTCAACTGGTGCAGCAGCTCGCTTGCTTCCACGGCGCGGAGGCGTCCCAGAGCTTCGATCGCCTTAATGCGCACAAACTGGTCACGCAGGATTTCATGTTCGCCCGCGGCAATCTCCATCAGCATCGGCACGGCGGTTGTTTCCTGCCCGATGCCGATTTGATCGATCATCATCGGCACCACCAGCGGATGCGCGTCGGCCAGAATCGCGGAGAAGACAAAGGCGGCGCTTTGCGCGGAAGGCGCATTCGCCGGCCGCGCGAGTTCGCTCACGGCAAGATCCTGCAGATTCCATTCCCAACTGGCCATGGCGCGCGTCAGTCCGCGCAACAGGCGATCGGGATCCGCCGCGGCCAGCAGCTTGATTGCGGCGCTCACGCGCTGCCGCCGCGCTTCGAACAGCCGCGTCTCCAGCAGCGTCAGCACCGGCACGCCGATGGCGCGCAGCAGCCGGGCCATCGGGGGGATCAATTCGGGGCCGCGCGGGTCCGTCAGCAAAAGCGTCAGGCGGTCGAGCAGCCGCTCGGGGTCGCGTTGCAGGAGCCGCGGCAACGTCGGGTCCAGCGCGCGATTGGCAAGAGCGGCATCCACCAGCAGCATCCAGCGATCGTTGGCCACCAGCCGGTGCCCGAGAGCGAACAGATATTCGTGTTCCGCGTCGTGCGGCACGCGCTCCAGTCCGGTCAGAATGTTTTCAAAGCCGGTAAAATCCCCGCGCATCACGGCGATGCGCCCGAGTGTCTCCAGAAAGGCGGAGAGCAGCGCGCTGGTCTCCGGCGAATGTTCCTTGCCGAGCGCGGCGAGCGTCCCGAGGCTCAATTCTTCGGGCAGCTGATTGGGCCACAGCGACTCCAGCAAATGGGTCAGTTCGCCAAGGCCCGCGGCAACAATGCGGCGCGTCCCTCCGTCGGGATGCTCCAGCCGGCGGGCGTAATTTAAAAGGATGCTGCGCGCTTCGCGCCGCGGAGCATCCGCGCCGGTCTCCACGAGCTCCCCAAGCGTCTGGCGAATTGAACTGATCGGCACGCACCAGATGTCCTGTCCGCGCAACACGATTGATTTTTCGCGCGGCGGCAGCTCCAACCAAAAGTTCTCGATGAGCTGCTCGCGGTACGCCTCGCTGGCCCAACTGGTGGCCAGCGTCGAAAGATGCTGCGAAGAATGAGGCCCATAATACCCGCCCGCATCCACCAGCACTCCGGCGAGCTGATAAAGCATCGGCCGCACCGCCACGGGAGCAAGCGACCCGTTGGCAAATTCCGAAGTCATGTATTCGAGCACCAGGCTCTGCGACAACCGGCGCAAATAGATCTGCGGAAGCTCGCCTTCCTGGGGTGTGTAGTGCGTCATGGAGGCAAGCAGCAGGCGCACCGTGTCCTTGCTAGCCTGTGCCATGGAGGCATGAATGGCCCGCCCGGCTTCTTCCGGCGAGAGCCCGCGCGCCGTCTCCATTGGCGTGGTCAGCTGCCCCACCAGGCGCAGCGTTTCGTTGAACTGTTCAAGTTGAGGTGATTGAATCGGCGCGTCACCGTTGTCGACGGGCGCGTTCCCGCCATAAGCGACCAGCGCCGCAATCAGGCTGGCCAGCACGGTGTCTACCTTGCGCTCCGTCAAGGTGTTGATTTGAATCCCTTCCACGCGATTCTCCCGCAAAATGTCCGCCCAATTCGTGATCGGATTGCGCCGGGTGGTCTCTTCCGATCTTAACAAGGACGTCTTGAGGAGTTGGACGAGCGTGTCTAATTCGCCCACATGGAATTTCGGGGCGAACCACAGGGTCTGGATGCCTACGCGCTGGAGTTCCGTCGCCAGCGCATGAAATTCTCCGCGCGAATCGGGCAGGTGCGCTTCGCTGACCTTGGCCACGATGATTCCCCCGCGTTCCGGACGAATGGCCAGCCCGCCCAGATCGGCGGCGGATCGCCGTAGCGAGTCGTAAGCGGAATCGAGACTCTCCTGCAGCCGAGGGTGCGATGTGTTGTACAGTCGGTGCGCGCGAAGCAGCAGAAGAAAATCGCGGAGGGCCTGGATGGCGTCTGCCAACAGCGGATCGACCGCGCGCGAACCGTCGCGCCGCAGCGAGCCGGAATCGTTCGGCGAACGCTGCCCGGCCGGCCTTCCGGCCCGGTCATCCATCAGAGCTGAGGCTCTTTGCACCAAAACTTGCCCCACGTGCGGCAGGTCCTTCCGTGGACCTGACGCCGAATCCGCAGGGTTCCATCAGCCGCCTGGAGAGATAGCCCACGGGTCCAGGAGGGGGCCAACTGGAATCCTACAAGGATTAGCGTAGGGGTGGAGGGAGGGGCGGCCTATAGTACTTCTAGACCATTCTGTTTGCACCTAGAGCACAAGCGCAGCGGAAAAATCCCGCATAGTTTCGCTTTATATTTGCTGCCAGGAGGAGGCCGACAGCCCTCATCCGACAGCGAAACCCAAACGCCAGGACCCAAAGCATTAAGCCCATGACTCAAACCTGAGAACTTTGTACTTAGAACTTCCGCTTCACTTCGGCTGCAGCTTCGCGTTCACCAGCACCGTCCCGCCTTCGCTGGCCTCGATGCCGCGCCGGGCGAACTCATAGCCCTGCAAGCGCAGCCCGATCGTGTGCGTCCCGCTCGGAATCTGCACGCGCGCTGGCGCGAACACCCCGCTGGACGTGCCATCCACGAAGATTTCGGCGCCGGCCGGGGTGCTGGTCACTTGAGCCCAGGCGACGTGTGCTGCCGCGTGCGGCTGCAGCTCCAGATCGAGTGTTGTCTGCACATTGTCTTTCACTTGCACCTGGCCCACGTACGGATCGTAGCCCTCCAGCCTCAGCACAAGATTGTAAGAGCCGGCTGCCAGCGGCAAATTCGTGGGCGTCTGCCCGGACTGTTTGTCGCCGTTGATGAAAATGTCCGCGCCCGCCGGATGGCTATTGACGTACAGCCCCTTCTGCAACGCCTCGAGCTGAA
Organism: Dongiaceae bacterium; assembly: GCA_035542235.1. Classification (GTDB taxonomy): domain Bacteria; phylum Acidobacteriota; class Terriglobia; order Acidiferrales; family UBA7541; genus Acidiferrum. The sequence continues at coordinate 2,280 of DATKLU010000086.1, read as the reverse complement.
TTTTTTCATCCTGCGAATCGCCGGTCTTGAGTTCCAGCGCGGTCTGTACCTGCAGGTAGCCATCTTTCTGCACTTGCAAGCTGTAGCGCGCCGGGGCCAGATCGTTGAAGCTGCACGGCGTCTGGCAGATAGAAATCGCGCGTCCATTCGCGCCGAAGAGCGTCGCTTTGGCGCCGAGGACATTGGTCAGCACGTGCACCGCGGCATTCCCTGGCGAAGGAACCGGATGGCCGGAGTTGTCGGCATTTTGCGAAGCCGGCAGCGGCGTATCGTCGTAGGCAATCTCATCCACCACGCGGACATTCGATGGCGCGTTGCGCATGAAGTGCAAAAGTTGCGAATGTTCCGCGGGGCGCAGCTTGCCGGAAAGCGTGAGTGTATTGCTGGTCGCTTCCACTTTGACGCGATTTCCCGCGCCGCGGTCTGCCAGCGCTTCTTCGACTTGGGCTTTGTATTCCGCCGCCGCGGGAGTCACGGTCGGCACGGACTTTTTGACTTCCGCTGTCGGGGCCGGCGTCACTTTTTTCTCGGCGACACTCGTTGGCGCCGGCGTGGGTTCGGGTCTTGCGGGCTCCGGCATAGCCACCGGATCCGTCGCCGAGGAATTTGACGGAACAACATTCACCGGCGCCGTGGTCGTCGGCGCTTGCGGTTCCGGCTGGGCGGGCTTTGGCGCAGGCGGCAGTTGAACGGCATTCTGGCGCGCGCGCTCATTCAGCTCGCGCGTGGCCTGAAATTCGGGGCGCAGTTTGTTGAAGCCGTACACAATCACGCCAATCAGAAGCAGAGCCAGAAACACAGTGACGACCGGGCTCTTTTTCTGCGGCTCTTCGACCGGGGCGATGGGGCCCGTGCGACGGACCGCCGGGGTCTGCCCGGGGCTTGTGGCGCGATTCTGCAACGCGCGAATCGTCGGCGAAACATTGGGATCGTCCGCGGGAGGAGCCGGCATGCCGCCGCCGGCGATGCCCAGTGGAAAGATCGGCGTATTGCGCGGCGAAATCAGCGTGGCTTCCGGGCTGTTGCGGTCGGCGACGCCCAGCGCCCGGTAATTGCGCAAGTCCTCCAGCATTTCGCGGCAGCTCTGATAGCGGACCTCGGGATCTTTGGCCAGCGCGCGCATCACGATATCGCTCAGGCCGGGATGCAGCGAAGGATTCAGCGTGCGCGGCGCAATCGGATCTTCGTTGACGATTTTGTAGATGACCGTGGTGATGGTCTGCCCGGGGAAAGGCTTCTCGCCGGTCAACACTTCGTAGAGCAAAACGCCGAGCGAAAAAATATCGCTGCGGCCATCCACCGGACGCCCTTTCACCTGTTCCGGCGACATGTAGCTTGGGGTGCCCATCACGTGCTGCGTCTGCTGCACGGTGCCGAACTGCAGAATTTTTGCGGTGCCGAAGTCGGTGACCTTGACCGTGTCGTCGGCCGTCAGCATCAGGTTGGCGGGCTTGATGTCGCGGTGCACGATATTGCGATCGTGCGCAAACTGCAGCGCGCTGCATGCCTGCTCCATGATGCGCAGCACGCGCGGCACGGGAAATGCGTGCCCGGCATCGAGCAACGACTGGATGCTCTTGCCTTCGATCAGCTCCATCGTGATGTAGAAGAGGCCGTTCTCTTCACCCGCGTCGTAAACGACCACGATGTTTGGATGCGTCAGCAGACCGGCCGCGCGCGCTTCGGTCTGGAAGCGCGATAGGAGTTCCTGGCGGCTGAGGCCCGTGCCCTCTTCGCTGAGGCGAATGGTTTTCACCGCCACGGCGCGCCCGATCACCGGATCCGTGGCGCGATACACCACACCCATCGCCCCGCGGCCCAATTCACCGAGGATCTCGTATCGCCCTGCCTTGACCATCGTTGCCATGCTGTCGCCGCCATGCGGGCGGCTTATCCCCTAAAACACCACGCCAAAGAGGTGAGCGCGCCGGCTCCTCCTTGGAGCTATCGGCAAATCGCAACATCTATATAGCGGCTTGCGCGGGCCCCAAACGAAGGATGCGGGAATCGACACACACCCCTCGCCATTGAGAACAGTAGCGGGTGCAAAATCCACGGGTCAACGAAACCGAAGTACTACGCGGAGGGATAGTTAGCTGGCCGCAAGGACAGTAGCGCCATCTCGGACCGAGTTTCGCACGCTGCAAAGCCTCATGTGCGGATACGGCTTTAGGCCGCCTCTCTCTATTATGGCCGCGCGCCAAGAATTGAATGGAACTCATGCAAACTTTACGTTTGTCAGAAAGAGCCGACTTTCGTAGCCTGTTCTCATGCTGATCC
>DATKLU010000085.1:0-74001 GCA_035542235.1 Dongiaceae bacterium | reverse complement strand
CCAAAATTCCACAGCTCTTCTTTGTTCGGAATCGCGGTTCGAATCAGTCCGCCCAGCAGCCCCGCCGCCGAGGCCAGCGGCATCGCCAGCCACTCGTGCGCCGCCAGCGCCGGAATGGTCACAATCGCTCCGCCAATCGGGCCGACGACGCGCCCTCCCAGCAGGCCCATCAGGAATGCGCCTTCCAGAGACAGGTCCGCGAAGCGGTACTGCGCGCCGACCAGGCGCAGCAGGACGCCCAGGATCAGCGGCGGCGCCATGAACACCATCAGTTTCAGTTTCTGATCAGGATCGCGCTCTTCGGTGAACAGGACGCGCCGGAAGGTGTTCCAGCGCGCCAGCAGCGCGGCAATGGATGCCGCCACTCCGACCTTCAGCAGCAGCGTGAACAGGAAATCGCGCGGTGAGAAGTTTACGTCCATCGGCTCCCGCGCCGCAGGAGCCGGCGCATCGTTCCACGCTAGCCAATCCCGCTCGCCGTGTAAAGAACCCCTCCCGCCGCAAGTCGAAAATGCCGCTCTGCTATACTCAGAAGTTCCCATGGCGCGCAAAAACGCAACAGGCCAGGCTGGCAAAGAACTCGTCGAAATGGTGGCGCAGGCTGACCTGCCGACGCGTTACGCGCATTTCCGGATTTACGGCTTTCGCGGTAAGGGACCTCAGGAGGAAGCGGTCGCACTGGTTCGCGGCAAGATTCGCGGCCCGTTCAGATCAAAGAAGGAGGTCCCGCTCGTCCGGGTGCACTCGCAGTGCCTGACCGGCGACGTGCTCACTTCCCTGCGCTGCGATTGCCGTGCGCAGCTCGAATTGTCCTTGAAGAAGATCGGGCAGGCGCGCTCCGGCATCCTGCTTTATCTGCCGCAGGAGGGCCGCGGCATCGGCCTGATGAACAAACTCCGCGCCTACGAACTGCAGGATCAGGGCATGGACACGGTGGAAGCCAACGAATCGCTCGGGTTTGCCGCCGATGCCCGCGATTACGACTTCACCGCGCGAATCTTGAGGAAGCTTGGCGCGAAGGAGATTCGCCTGCTCTCCAACAACCCGGAGAAAGTCCGGCAGCTGGAAGCGGGTGGCGTCCGGGTTTCCGAACGTGTCGCCTGCCAGCCGCGCATCTCGAAAGTTTCCCGCGCCTATCTGCAAACCAAGAAGAAAAAGATGGGGCACCTGCTGAAAGGCGTCTGATCCCCGCCCATCGTGGTTCCAAGGGACGCACCGCTCGCGGCAAGCGATTTTTCGATTTTCGGCCGTTATCACCCGCCGCCGACGAAATGCACAATCTCGAAACGGTCGCCGGCCGCCACGATCGTTGTCAGCCACGCCGAGCGCGGCAAAATCTCCAGGTTCCGTTCGATGGCCACGCGCCCTTCCGGAATCCCCAGGGTCTGCAGCAGTGCCGTAACGTTTCCGCCCGCAGCCACGGTTCGCGGCTCACCGTTCACCAAGATGGAGATACCCTCGCTCACTGCGCTTCGCCCTTCGATTTGACCTGCAGCTGAAACCGTTGCTGCGCGTACCGCTCTCCGGCCCGCGCCTCCACTACCAGGGCAGCGCCTGCCAGCAGCGCGGGCATATCGAATTCCAGCGCAGCCAATCCCGTTGGCGCGGTTTTCGCGGCCACGGCCAGCGGCGACTCGGCGCCTTCGATGCGCACGCGCACGTCCGCGCCGCCGACGGGCTGGCCGGAATCGGAAACTTTCACTTGCAGGCTCGCGTGCTTGCCCTGCAGCCAGGCTTTCGGATTGGCAAGCTCCACGCGCAGCGTCGCTTTCGCGGGAACCGCGGGCGGCGCAGCCGCCGGCTTGGGAGTTTCTTCCAGCGGCAGGCGCAGCACGCCATTGCGAATTTCATCCAGCACTGTCTGGTGCTGCGCATCCAGCCGAGTCTTCACTTCCGCTTCTCGCGTGGCGTCCAACGGAAGCAGGTCGGTGTACTTTTCCGTGCGGCGGTGCAGCACGCGGCCTTTCCAATGCACGGTGGTATCAATGATGGCACTGGCCGCGCCGCGATCCTCGGTCTGCACGTGCACGGTTTGGTTGCCGACAACGATGTTTGAGTTGTGTCCAAAGATCATTTTTGCGGCGCGCTTTCCGTCCGAGAAAACTCTAACCGCTAGCTTGCAGGAGCCCGCGGGGAAAATCCCGCAACGATTTGACCGAACGCCCTCTGCTCGATATTATAGCGCTTCGCTTATGAACGAATCAGGCCTGCAAACCTACGCCCCGCTTGTTTTGCATCTGCTGATTGCCGCCATCCTGGCGGGACTGATCAGCACTTTGTCCGTTCTGATCGGCTGGCGCCGCCCAAACCGAGCAAAACAACAGGCTTACGAGTGCGGTATGGAGCCGACGGGGGACGCACGCGAGCCTTTTTCCGTAAAATTTTACCTGGTGGCGATGGTCTTCATCCTTTTCGACGTGGAAGCGATCTTTTTGTATCCGTGGGCGGTGGTGTTCCGCCAGCTGGGCCGCTACGGGTTCGCCGAAATGATGGTGTACATTGCCATCCTTCTGGTCGGCTATTTCTATCTTTGGAAAAAGGGCGCGCTGGACTGGCATAAGTAGCCGGGAGCGCAAATCGAGCGAAACGTGGCAGACGGCGGCAGTCAAAACGCTAATGTTGTAGCCGAACAGCTTCGCGCCTGGAACGCGAAGGCCGTGGAAGAAGTTCTTGAATTTCACGGAGAAACGACAATCGTGGTGCCGAAGGAGCTGCTGCGGGCCACGGCGGAACAGTGTCGCGCGCAGCTCGGCTTCAACTATCTTTCCGATGCCACCTCGCTGGACCGCTTCCCGGTTGAGCCCCGCTTCGAGCTGAACTACCACCTGGTTTCCATCCCTAACAAAAGCAAGATTCGCCTGCGCACCCGGGTGGCCGGGCCGGATCCCGTGGTGGATTCGCTGACGCCGGTGTGGCCGGGCGCGGGCTGGATGGAGCGGGAAATCTTCGATTTGATGGGCATCCGCTTCAACGGACATTCGGATTTGCGGCGGATTCTGCTGCCGGACGACTGGGAAGGTCATCCGTTGCGGCGTGACTATCCGACCGAAGGTTTCCGGGACATTCCGGCGACATTCTTGCCGGGGTTCAAGAAATAGGACACAACGAGACCCATGACCACCACGGTTGAGACAGCCACCGGCGCAGCAAAAACAATGGTCCTGAACATGGGACCACAGCACCCGTCCACGCACGGGGTGCTGCGCGTACTGCTGGAGCTGGACGGAGAGACGGTGGTGAAGGCGGTTCCCGACCTCGGCTACCTGCACACCGGCATCGAGAAATCCTGCGAGCACAAGACCTATTCGCAAGCGATCACGCTGACCGATCGCATGGACTACCTGAACCCGCTCGGCAACAACCTGGTGTACTGCCTGGCCGTGGAAAAGCTGCTGGGGCTGGAAGTGCCCAAGCGGGCGCAGTACATCCGGGTGATGATGGTGGAGCTGCAGCGCATCTCCTCGCACCTGGTTTGGTTGGGAACCCACGCAATCGACATGGGCGCGATGTCGGTGTTCCTCTATTGCTTCCGCGAACGCGAAGAGATTCTGAAGATTTTCGAGCGTTTCGCCGGGCAGCGCATGATGACCAGCTACATCCGCATCGGCGGGGTGGCGTTGGAACCGCCGGCGGGCTGGCGCGAAATGATCGGCCGCTTTCTGAAGATGATGCCGAGCCACGTGGACGAGTACGAAACGCTGCTGACGCAGAACCGCATCTGGCTGGCGCGGCTTAAGGGCGTGGGAGTGATCAAGCTCGAGGATGCGATTGCCTACAGCATGAGCGGGCCGACTTTGCGCGCGGCGGGCTTGGCCTACGATAACCGCAAGGCCTTCCCGTACTCCAGCTACGAAGAATTTGATTTTGAAGTGCCGACTCTCACCGATTCGGACTGCTATTCGCGGTACGTAATCCGCGTCCAGGAGATCCGGCAAAGCCTGCGCATCATTGAGCAGGCCATGGCCAAGATTTCGGATACCGGCCCGATCAAGGCGGAAGCGCCCGGAATCATTCCGCCGCAGCGGGAAAAAATGAAGACGGAGATGGAAGCGCTCATCTACCACTTCAAGATTTTCACGGAAGGTTTTTCTCCGGCGCCGGGCGATGCCTACGTGACCATCGAATCGCCGCGCGGCGAGCTGGGCTGCTACATCGCGAGCGACGGATCGCCAAAACCGCTGCGCTGCCATTTCCGGTCGCCTTCATACATCAACCTGCAGGCGCTGCCCATGCTGGTGGAGGGGCAACTGCTGGCGGACGTGATTGCCTGCATCGGCACGATTGATATTGTGCTGGGGGAAGTGGACCGCTGATGCAACTCTCACCGCAACTGACGGCGAAGTTCGAGAAGCTGCAGAACCTGTATCCGGTGAAGCGCAGCGCGCTGATCCCGATGCTGATGTATGCGCAGGATGAGTTCGGATACGTCAGCGATGAAATGATCGGCGAGATCGCGAAGCGCCTGGAACTGCGCACGGTGCAGGTGGAAGAGACGCTGGCTTATTACTCGATGCTGCGGCGCAAGCCCGTGGGCAAACACCACGTGCAGGTGTGCACCAACGTGGCCTGCATGCTGCGCGGCGGCTACGAGATTCTGGACCAGGCTAAGAAGCGGCTGGAAATCGGGCACAAAGAGACGACAAAGGACGGCGTGTTCTCCCTGGAAGAAGTGGAGTGCATCGGAGCCTGCACGGGGGCGCCGGCGATTCAGGTAAACTACGATTTCTACGAAAATCTGACGCCTGCAAAATTCGACCGGATCATCGAGGAACTGGACGCAGGCAAACGGCCGGCACCGGTGCCGGTGATTTCCGGTGCGCTGCACGAACGCGACCCCAAAGAGACAGTCCTGATCAGCAAACGCTGGGGCATCAAGGATTCGCGCAAGCTGGATGTGTACCTAAAGAACGACGGGTACAAGGCGCTGGAAAAGGCGCTGAAAGAGATGACGCCCGAAGCGATCATCGACGAAGTGAAGAAGTCGAATCTGCGCGGGCGAGGCGGCGCCGGCTTCCCGACGGGCATGAAGTGGTCGTTTGTGCCGAAGGACAATCCAAAGCCGAAATATGTGATCTGCAACGCGGACGAATCGGAGCCCGGAACCTGCAAGGACCGTCCGCTGATGGAGATGGACCCGCACCAGTTGATCGAAGGAATGATCATCGCGGGGAAAGCCATCGGCGCGAACCGCGGCTTCATTTATATCCGCGGAGAGTACCGCTACGTGCTGGACCTCGTGGACGAGGCCATTGCGGAGGCCTATCAGCGCGGCTACTTGGGCAAGAACATCCTGGGTAGCGGCTTTGACTACGACCTGCTGATTCACACCGGGGCGGGAGCCTACGAGTGCGGCGAGGAATCGGCGCTGATGGAATCGCTCGAAGGCAAGCGCGGCTACCCGCGCATCAAGCCTCCCTTCCCTGCCGTGGTTGGCCTGTACGGCTGCCCCACCATCATCAATAACGTGGAGACGCTGAGCGCGGTGCCGGCGATCATCCGCGAAGGCGGCGAGAGCTACGCGAACCGCGGCACGCCGAAAAACGGCGGAACGCGCCTGCTGTGCGTGGCCGGACACATCAACAAGCCTGGCATTTACGAGATTCCACTGGGGATGAACATGAAGGAGTTCATCTACGGGATGGCCGGGGGCATACCGAACGGGAAGAAGCTCAAGGCGGTGATCCCGGGCGGGAGTTCCTGCCCGCTGCTGACCGCGGACGAAATCGATCTGGCGATGGACTACGACACCGTGGCCAAGGCCGGAAGCATGATGGGCTCGGGCGGCATGGTAGTGATGGACGAGGACACCTGCATGGTGGACATGGCGCGCCGCATCATGCATTTCTACGCGCACGAATCGTGCGGCTGGTGCATTCCCTGCCGGGAAGGAACGACGTGGCTGCGCAAGATGCTGGAGCGATTCCACGCCGGATTGGGTCGCAGCGAAGATATTGACCTGGTGGGCGAGCTGGCGAAGAACATGCTGGGGCGGACGTTCTGTCCGCTCGGCGACGCGGCGGCGATGCCGACCATCAGCATCGTGCAGAAGTTCCGCGGCGAATTCGAGGATCACCTGAACGGACGCTGTGCCTACAAGAACGCAGATGCGCTGCTGGGTGCGCGATAACCATGGCCGAACAAAAGCTGGTCACATTTAAGATTAACGACCGCGATGTGCAGGTGCCGGCGGGAACGCTGGTGATCGAAGCGGCCAAGCGCATCGCGACGGAAGTGCCGTCGTTCTGCTACTACCCCGGGCTCTCGCTGCAGGCGGCCTGCCGCATGTGCCTGGTGGAAGTGGAAAAGATGCCGAAGCTGCAGACCGCCTGCACCCTGGTGGCGACCGAAGGCATGGTGGTGCGCACGGACACGGCGCAGATCAAGCAGGCGCGCAAGGGCGTGCTGGAATTCCTGCTCACCAACCACCCTCTGGATTGCCCGGTGTGCGATAAGGGCGGCGAATGCGAGCTGCAGGACATGGTCTTCCGCTACGGAGCGGATTCCAGCCGCTTCGTGGAAGAGAAGATTCACCGGCCGGAGGAAAAGTGGTCGGAACTGGTGTACTACGATGCGCCGCGCTGCATCCTGTGTTTCCGCTGCGTGCGCGTGTGCGATGAAGGCATGGATGTGAAAGCGCTGGGCGTGGGCATGCGCGGCGCCAACAGCGTGATCATCCCGAACGCGGAAGACCACCTGGAATGCGAAGAATGCGGGATGTGCATTGATATCTGCCCGGTGGGCGCGCTGACCAGCGGCACCTACCGCTACAAGACGCGTCCCTGGGAAATGGAATATGTCTCGACGGTCTGCGCGCACTGTTCGAACGGCTGCAAAACCACGCTCAGCGTGCGCAACCACGAGATCCTGCGCGCCAACAACCGCGACTTGAGCGGCATCAACGGCGACTTCCTGTGCGTCAAGGGGCGCTTTGGTTTTGACTTTACCAAGCATCCGGAGCGCATCAAGCAGCCTCTGGTGCGGAAGGGCGATCAGCTGTTCCCGGTTTCCTGGGAAGAGGCCGCGCAGACGGCGGCAGCCAAGCTGAAGGCCGTGCACGACCGTGACGGCGGCGATGCAATCGGCTTTATAGGTTCGAACCGCACCTCGAACGAGGAGAGTTTCCTGTTCCAGAAACTGGCGCGGGAGACTTTTGGCAGCGCCAACATCGACCATCACCGCACCGCGGACTATACGGGGCTGATCAACGCGCTGGGGGACAACGCGCAGGACTCGCTGCTGACGATGGAGCAGTTGTACAAGTCCAGCGCGGTGCTGCTGATTGGCAACGACGCCACGAACCAGAATCCGCTGGTGGCCTGGCAGATTCGCGCGGGCATTCGGCACCACGGCCTGAAGCTGTATGTAATCCACTCGCAGGACATCAAGCTGAAGCGCAAGGCCGCGCAGTTCGTGAAGATTGCGGAGGGCCAGGAAGCGGCGGCGGTGCGCTGGCTGCACAACGAAAGCCCGCTGGGTCCGGGGCTGGTGGAGCAATTGACGCAGGTGAAGGCGGAGCTGGACGCGGCGCCGGACGTGGCGATCGTGTTCGGCTCGGGTTTGAGCGGCGCGAGCATCGCCGACCTGGTGGGATTCGGCTCCAAGCTGCACGGCAAGGTGCGCTACATGGCGCTCGGCGACTACGCAAACTCGCGCGGCGCGGCGGATATGGGCGTTCTCCCGGACCGCGGCCCAGGCTACAGCAAAACGGGCAAGACCGGCATGACCGCGCCGCAGATGGTGGAAGCGGCGCAGAGCGGCAAGCTCAAGGCGTTGTATGTGATGGGCGCCAACCCGCTGGCGCACTTCGGAACTTTAGGCTACGGGCGCGGCAAGGCGGAAGTGCTGATCGTGCACGAGATGTTCCTGACCGAGACGGCCAAGCAGGCGGACGTGGTGTTCCCGGCGGCTTCGGCCTATGAGAAGACCGGAACGGTGACCAACACCGCGGGCGAAGTGCAGCTGCTGCACAAGGCGGCGGAAGTGATGGGGCCGCGCAGCGACTTTGACTTGCTGCGGATATTGTCGCACCAGCTGGAAAAACTGGGGCTGGGCAAGGCGCTGCACTACAAGAATCCGGCGGCGGTGTTTGAAGAGATCCGCAAGACGGTTCCGGGCTACGACCTGGCGCTGGACACGCTGCTGAAGGGCGGAGCGGAAGAGGCGGAAGTGAAGAGCAAGCGCAACGGCGCGCCGTACGATGTTCCGGTGAATTTAATCCGCTCGGCGGGCGATACCCTGTTTACCAGCGGGACGCTGACGCGGTTCCTGACGACGATTGAATCGGTGCCGGAGGCGCAGGCGAAATCGTGAACACGGTGACGCAATTTCTGACGACCTACGGCTTCTGGGTTTTGACGCTGATCAAAATCGCACTGCTGCTGTTCATCGTGCTGACGGTGAACGCGTACCTGACCTGGTTTGAACGCAAGGTGGTGGCGCACATGCAGTCGCGCATCGGACCGCACCGCGTGGGCCCGCACGGGCTGCTGCAGCCGGCGGCGGACGGGCTGAAATTCCTGTTCAAGGAAGATGCCATGCCCGCGGGCGTGGACAAGTTTGTGTACCTGCTGGCGCCGTTCCTGGCGCTGACCCTGGCTCTGGCTTCGCTGGCGGTGATCCCGTGGGGGCCGAAGCCGCTTCCCTTCTCTTTTTTCGGGCACGAGATTGATTTGTGGATCACCAACCCGCAGATCGGCTTGCTGGTGCTGTTTTCGATCACCGCGCTCGGGGTGTACGGCGTGGCCCTGGCGGGCTGGGCGTCCAACAGCAAGTATCCGCTGTTGGGCGGGCTGCGCAGCTCGGCGCAGATGATCAGCTACGAGCTTTCCCTGACTATGTCCGTGGTGGGCGTGCTGCTGATGGCCAACAGCTTCAGCCTGACGAAGATTATCGATGGGCAAGCGAGCGCATACGGCTTCCTGGGCTGGAACATCATCGGATTTGCGAACGGCGGGTTCACCCAGGTGGTCGGTTTCCTGTGTTTCTTCATTTCGGCGATTGCGGAAACGAACCGCGTGCCGTTTGACCTGCCGGAAGCGGAATCAGAACTGGTAGCCGGCTTTCATACCGAGTATTCGAGCTTCAAGTTCGCGATGTTCTTCATCGCAGAGTACACCAGCATGATCACGGTGTCGGCGCTGGCCACGATCCTGTTTTTCGGCGGCTGGCATTCCCCATTTCCGGAAGCCTGGAAATTCACCTGGTATCTGCCAAGCGTGTTGTTAATCCCGGCGGGCCTGTGGGTGATCTACGACGGCATTAAGTACGAGACAATCTTCGGCCGCATTGTGCTGCCTGGAGTCGGCACGGCGGTGACCGCAATCGGACTGGCGCTGGTCCTTTTTCCGCAGGTGAACGAGTACATCCAAGGGCCATTCTGGCTGCTCGGCAAGATTTTCTTCTTTCTGTTCTTCTACGTGTGGGCGCGCGGGACATTGCCGCGTTTCCGATATGACCAGCTGATGGACATCGGCTGGAAGCTGCTGCTGCCGGTTTCGATCGCCAACGTGGTCGTGACCGCCGGATTCGTCCTTTTGCGGAGCGGGAAATGACGGCGCCCCTGCTGATTTTCTTCGTCCTGGCGGCGCTGGCGGTGGCAGGCGCGGTAAGCCTGATCTTGCAGAAACACCCGATTCACAGTGCGCTCTCGCTGATCGTGGTGATGGTGGCGCTGGCGGGGTTGTACCTGCTGTTGGGAGCGGAGTTCGTGGCGGCGGTGCAGATCATCGTGTACGGCGGCGCAATCATGGTGCTGTTCGTGTTCGTGATCATGCTGCTGAACGCGGGCGAAGAAGAGCGCACCGATTTTTCAAAGCTGGCCAAGTTTGCGGGATTGCCGCTCTCGCTGGCCCTGACGGGGTTGCTGGCCGCGGCGCTGATCCATCGCGGAGCGGCGGTGCAAAATCCCGCGGCGCCGGGAATGCTCGCGGATACTTCCAAGATTTCGCTCCTGCTGTTCTCGACGTTTGTGTACCCCTTCGAGCTGACGTCGTTCCTGATACTGGTGGCGATCATGGGCGCGCTGGTGCTGGCGCAGCGGGAGAAAAACTGAAATGGTCCCGACGCAGTACTACTTGATTCTGAGCGCCATCTTGTTCGGACTGGGCGCGGTGGCGTTCGTCTTCAAGCGCAACATCATCACCATTTTCATGTCCATTGAGCTGATGCTCAACGCGGTGAACCTGGCGTTTGTGGCGGTGAGCCAGGCACTGGGCAAGCTGGACGGGCAGATTTTTGTGCTGTTTGTGATTGTAGTGGCCGCGGCGGAAGCGGCGGTGGGGCTCGGCATCATCATTCTGACGGCGCGGAACCGGCGGTCGTTGAACGTGGAACGCGTGGACCTGCTCAAACTCTAATGTTCATACTCGACCATTTGTGGATCGTGCCGCTGCTGCCGCTGCTGGGTGCGGCGATCAACGGGCTGTTCGGCGTGAAGTTTCCGAACAAGGTAGTGAATACGGTGGCGCTTTCCGCGACAGGGCTGTCGTTCCTGGCGGCGGTGGAAGGCGTGCGCGAGTTTCTCGACTACTTCGCGCAAACCGGGCAACCGTTCCAGAAGGCGTTTTTCGACTGGATTGTGGCCGGTAATTTCCGCGCCGGCTTTGACCTGCGGATGGACCAGCTGACGGTAGTGATGGTGCTGGTGGTGACCGGCGTGGGCTTCCTGATTCACATCTACTCCACCGGGTACATGGGGCACGAAGGCGGTTACTACCGCTTCTTCACCTACCTGAACCTGTTCATGTTCTTCATGCTGATCCTGGTACTGGCAGCGAACTACGTGCTGCTGTTCGTGGGCTGGGAAGGCGTGGGCCTGGCGAGCTACCTGCTGATCGGGTTCTATTTCCTGCGAAAGTCGGCTTCGGATGCGGGCAAGAAGGCATTCATCGTGAACCGCATCGGCGACTTTGGCTTCATGCTGGGGATGTTTTTGCTGTTCCGGACGTTCAAGACCCTGGATTTCGGGCAGCTGTTCGAAGCGGTGAAGAGTTCCGGGATGCCGCACGAGGCGTGGGGCGTGTTCGGCACCTTCACCATCGCCTGCCTGCTGCTGTTCACGGGCGCGTGCGGCAAATCGGCGCAAATTCCCCTGTATGTGTGGCTGCCGGACGCGATGGAAGGTCCGACGCCGGTGAGCGCGCTGATCCACGCGGCAACCATGGTGACGGCCGGCGTGTACGTGGTGGCCCGGTCGCACCTGCTCTTCGAACATTCGGAGACCGCGCTGGTGGTGGTGAGCGTGGTCGGGTGCGCGACGGCGCTGTTCGCGGCGACCATCGGGCTGGTGCAGACGGATATCAAGAAGGTGCTGGCGTATTCGACGGTGAGCCAGCTGGGCTACATGTTTCTGGCGTGCGGCGTGGGCGCGTTTGGCGCGGGCGTGTTCCACCTGATGACCCATGCGTTCTTCAAGGCGCTGCTGTTCCTCGCGGCAGGGTCGGTGATTCACGCCATGGGCGGCGAGCAGGACATGCGCCACATGGGCGGACTGAGCGGCAAGATCAAAGTGACGTACTGGACGATGCTGATCGGAACCATCGCCATTGCGGGCTTCCCTCCTCTGGCCGGCTTTTTCTCGAAGGACGCGATTTTGTTCGGCGCGTTTACGGCAGGCGGCGGACACGACACCGGCGGACGGGTCCTCTATGGGATTGGGCTGCTGACCGCGGCCCTGACTTCTTTTTATATGTTCCGGCTGATCTTCCTGACCTTTCACGGAAAGCAGCGCTACGACGAGCACCACGTGCATGTGCACGAGTCGCCCTGGAGCATGCTGACGCCGCTGGTGATTCTTGCGGTGCTCTCGGTGGTGGGCGGCTGGGCGGCGGCTCCCGCACTGTGGGGTGGCGAGGACCATTTCACCGCGTTCCTGGCGCCGGTATTTCCGGTGCGTGAAGCGGCCGAAGGATTGGCCGAAGCGGCAAAGCTGACGCTGGAGCGGACCCTGGCGGTGGTGGCGATTGTGGCGGCCGCTGCGGGTCTCGGGGTGGCGTTCTGGCTGTACTTGAAGCAGCCGGGCAAGCCCGCGCAGATCGCGAAATCGCTGCGCGGCATCTACAACACGCTCTACAACAAGTACTACGTGGACGAACTCTACGGGGCGACGGTGATACGGCCCCTGCTCTGGCTTTCTGAAAATGTGCTGTGGAAGATTGTGGACGTGGAAGCGATTGACGGCACGGTGAACGGTGTGGCGCACGGCGCAGCGGCCCTGGGACAGACCGTGCGGCAGACGCAGTCCGGCAACGCGCGCAGCTATGCGGTTTGGGTCGTGGTGGGCGCGCTGACCGTGATCGTAATTCTCTTCTGGCCGATGCTGCGGCCTGCGCTGGGCATGGTGACGCCATGAACGTGAACCTCGCGCTGCCGATGCTGACGCTGTTCCCGGCGTTTGGTGTGATTGCGCTGCTGGTGCTGCGCGGCGACGATCATGTGTTCATCCGGCGCATGGCGCTGGCGGTGAGTGCCATCGAGTTTGCGCTGTCTTTGTTCCTGCTGCCGCAGGTGCCGGTCGGTTCGACGGGCTACCGCCTGGAAATCAACGTTCCCTGGATCACTTCCCCGCCGATTCATCTGCACATGGGCGTGGACGGGCTGAGCCTGTTCCTGGTGCTCCTGACCACGTTCCTGACGCCGATCTCGGTGCTGGCATCGTGGAACAGCATCCAGCATCGCGTGAAGGATTTCTTCGTAGCGCTACTGATGCTGGAAGTCGGCGTAGTGGGCGTATTCGTCTCGCTGGACCTGTTCCTCTTTTTCCTGTTCTGGGAAATCATGCTGATCCCGATGGCCCTGCTGATCGGCATCTGGGGCCACGAGCGTCGGATTTATGCCGCGGTGAAATTCGTGTTGTACACGATGGCCGGCTCGGCCTTGATGCTGGTGGGAATTTTGTGGCTCTATAACGCCACTGGCTCGTTCGATCTGGTGGAAATCCAGCGGCAACTGCAAGCCGGCATCGTCGAGCTTTCCCCGCGCACGGAGATGCTGCTGTTCCTGGCTTTCTTCGTAGCGTTCGCCATCAAGGTCCCGCTCTTCCCGCTGCACACCTGGCTGCCGGATGCGCACGTGGAAGCGCCGACGGCGGGTTCGGTGATTCTGGCGGGCGTGCTGCTGAAGATGGGCACCTACGGCATGATGCGCTTCTGCCTGCCGCTGTTCCCCCATGCTTCCTACAAGGCGGCGCCCTACGTGGCCACGCTGGCCATCATCGGCATCATCTATGGCGCGCTGGTGGCGCTGGTGCAGCCCAACCTGAAAAAGCTGGTGGCCTATTCTTCGGTGAGCCACCTGGGCTTTGTGGTGCTGGGCATCTTCTCCTTCACCGTGGTCGGGATGCAGGGCGCGATCTATCAGATGATTGCGCACGGCATTTCTACCGGGGCGTTGTTTCTGCTGGTTGGCATGCTGTACGACCGGCGGCATACGTTTGAGATTTCGCAGTACGGCGGGCTGGCCACGCCGATGCCGCGGCTGGCGGCGTTCTTCCTGTTCGCTGCGCTGTCTTCGCTGGGCCTGCCGATGTTGAACGGGTTCGTGGGCGAATACCTGGTGCTGCTCGGCACCTACATCGTGCACTGGCAGTGGGCGGCATGGGCCGCAACGGGCGTAATTCTTTCCGCGTGTTACCTGCTGTGGGCCTACCAGCGCGTGTTCTTCGGAGAAGTGACGGTAGAGAAGAACAAGACTCTGCCGGATGCTTCGGAGCGCGAACGCTTCATCCTGGCCACCATGAGCATCGTGATTTTGTGGATGGGTATCGGCTCCAGCTACATCACCCACCGCACGGAAAAGGCGGCGGAAGCGGCGCACGAACACATGCAGCAGTGGGATGTGGGCGCGGCGCCGGCCCCCGCGAACGGCAACGTAGTCACTCTTGAAAGGTCCAGCAACCGATAGATGAGCTTCCAGACTCCCGCTACCGAAGACTTCTACCGCGTCCTGCCGGAACTGATCTGGTGCGGATTCGGCGTGCTGCTGATGCTGCTGCAGCCGTTTACCAAGAACCGCCCGTTTTTTACGGCGGTGGCGTTCGTCGGCGCATCGCTCGGCGCGCTGAGCGCCTTTGAAAGCGCCCAGCACCCGGGCGCGGGCTTTTTTGCGTTGATTCAGATCGATACCTTCAGCATTTTTCTGCACCTGCTGGTGGGCGGAGTGGCGGCGCTGGTGGTGCTGGCGGCGGGTCCCTACCTGAAGCGCGAGAACCTCGATCCCGCCGAATTTTTCGCGCTGGTGCTGTTTGCTACGGCCGGCATGGGCGTACTTTCCTCGGCGCAAGAGCTGCTGACCGCGTTCATCGGCCTGGAAATGAGCTCGATCGCCAGCTATGTGCTGGCCGGCTACCGGCGAGATACGCTGAAATCCAGCGAATCGGCGCTGAAGTATTTCCTGCTGGGCTCGTTTGCGACGGCGTTTTTCCTGTATGGCATCGCGCTGGTCTATGGCGCCACGGGCACCACGACGCTGACCCTGATGCAAGATGCGCCAGCAACCAGCAATCTGCTGCGCCTGGGCCTGGCGTTGATCCTGATTGGATTGGGATTCAAGGTGGCGGCCGCCCCCTTCCAGATCTGGACGCCCGACGTGTATGAAGGCGCGCCAACCCCGGTCACGGCGCTGTTCTCTGCGGGGCCAAAGGCGGCGGCTTTCGCGCTGCTGCTGCGGATCTTCGCGACGGTGCCGGCGGCGACGCAATACTGGTTCTGGGCATTCTGGATTCTGGCAGTGCTGACCATGTTTGCCGGGAATCTGGGTGCGCTGGTGCAGACGAACGTAAAGCGACTGCTGGCGTACAGCTCGATCGCGCATGCCGGGTACATTCTGGTGGCATTCGCCGCGGTGACCAACATGGACGCTGCGGACAAGAATCTAGGCGCGGTGCCCGCGTATACCGCGGTGCTCTTTTATCTCTTGAGCTACGCCTTGGTGAAGGTGGGCGCATTCACGATTGTTTCGCAATTGGGCGGCAAGGACGAAAAGTACGTGACGCTGGACGACTACGCCGGGCTTTCGCAGCGGCATCCGGTCGCCGCGGCGGCGCTGAGCCTGTTTCTGCTTTCGCTGCTGGGCTTGCCGGTGACGGCGGGCTTCTTCGGCAAGTTCTACGTGTTCAAGGCTGCCGTAAATTCCGGGCTGATCTGGCTGGCGGTGCTGATGGCGCTGAACAGTGTGATTGGCGCGTACTACTATTTGAAAGTGATCGTGGCGATGTACATGCGCGAACCGCACGACGCCGTGAAAGACGCGCCGGTGGCGTTCCCGGCCACGGTGAATATCGTGCTGGTGCTCTCGGCGCTGGGCACGGTGTATTTCGGCCTGTTCCCCAATCAGGTGTTGCGGCTGCTGCTGGAAAAGACCCTCATCGGCGGCTTGAAGTAGCCGTAGCCGCGTCCTGGCCGAACGTCGCTAGAGAAGCACCGGGTTGAGGCCCGGCGCTACATCGTCCTGCCAACCCATCAATAGGTGCGAATCGAGACCGCCAACCCGGTCCTTGGCCAGACTGCGTAGCGCGGCGCTTTCCTGGTCCCAGCCGTCGGCAAGCCCGGCGTCTTGGGTTGCCTGCGAAGGCGGCATGGAGCGATCCGGAGACAAAAAGGGCCGGAGGCGACTTGCCTCCGGCCCGTGAATTTTGTGCTTGAGCTGACTTAGATCTTCACGAAGATGATGACGAGCGTGAAGAGGGCAAGGGTTTCAACGAAAACGAGGCCGAGAATCATGGCCGCGCGAATTGCACCAGCCGCTCCCGGATTGCGCGCCATCCCTTCGCACGCCGCCGAAGCGATACGGCCCTGGCCGAGCGCGCCTCCGAACGCGGCAAGCGCCATGCCGAATCCCGCCGCGATTGCGAGCAGGCCCTTGCCGCCGCCGCTGGCCGCCGCATTTTCCTGCGCGAAGGCCGCAGGTGCAAGCAGAGTCACCGCCATCAGAACCACCAACATCATCATCCACTGCTTCTTCATTTGAACTGCCTCCTTATGAATCACCGCCAGGAGGTGGTTCCCGGACACCGTGCAGCCGGGCTCACACTGAAGCGGCGTACAAAACTTTTAGTGCTCGTCGGCGGTAGCCATGCCGAGATACACAGACGGCAGCACCGTGAAAATGTAGGCCTGAATCACGGACACCAGAAGATGCAGGCCGATAAAGGCGATAGGAATGGTGAGCGGCAACACGAACGCTACAGCCAGGAGTTGCGATTTTGAGGTGAGCCACAGCGACAACGAGGTCAGCAAGCCGACGAAGATTCCGTATAACAGGTCGCTGGCGAAAATGTTGGCCCACAGGCGGACCGTGAGAGACACGATACGAGCGGTGGTGCTGATGATTTCCACCGGAAAAATCAATGGCGCCAGCCAGGGCACGGGGCCCGCGAAATGCTTGGCGTAGCCGACGGGGCCATGGTGCTTGATGCCCTGCCAGTTGAAATAGAGGAACGTCAGAATGGCGCAAGCGAGCGGCACGGTGACCACCGCCGTAGGCGAACCCAGGGCGGGCATAGCTCCAAACAAATTGCTAAGCAAGACGAAGATGGCGATGGTGCCGACGAACGGAACCATCTTGAGGGCGCCGTGGTGAACGTTTTCTTCGAGGCAGTCCTTGATGCCGAAGCCGAACGGGTTGGTAAGGAGGAGTTCTGCGATCTGCTGCGAGGCGCCAGGCTTTTCCACGGAAAGGCGCGGACGGAGGAGCAGCGCGAGAACCGTTCCGATGACAACGACCAGCGCGGCCATGACCAGGTGTTGCGGGATGGGAAGCTCGGCGTTTTCCGGTGTGATGTGCAAAGCGTGAAGCAGGGACAGGGCCAATGGGCCGAGCAGGTGGTTCACGAATCTAGTGATGCCGAGGACGTGCTCTTCCATTCCACTCTCTCGCGGCGTCGCAGCCCGGGACGACGGCTAAGCCTGCCCCGTGGGCGGACGCAAGATTTCCCACACACTTGCCGCAAGTGTCGCGGCTCCTAACGCGCACAGACCCACAACCATGCTTCCGAGGGGAACGTGCAGATAGTCAAAAATAACATAGATAACCAAGGCCAGCAACCCGTAGCGGAAAACGGCGGTAAAGTACGTGGCAAGAGGGACTTGCGGGGATTTACGGCCCTGCTGGGCCTGCGCGGCGAGTACCAGCGCATCCAGGCCTCGCTTGAGCCAGCGAAAGTTCAGCCAGCCCAGTCCGGCACCAATAGCGAGGCCAATCGCCCAGTCCGGGCGGCGCAGAGCCACGGCGACCCCGGCTCCGGCCAGACCGAAGAGCGGGGTGAGCCACTGGATGCGGCGCTCGGTCAATCGACCGAGGACGACAGGCGCATCGGCTTCAGCGAATTCATTCATGGATGCCATTCCCGGCGTTACTTCGGGAGACGGCGCAGCACTTCGCGGACGCCGCCGGCGAAACCCAGGCCGCCCAAGACCAGCATCAGCCAGGGCGCGGTGTGCAGCCAACGATCGAGGAAATAGCCAAGCAGCCCGCCAAAAACCACGGCGCCAACGAGCGTGAACGGCAACTCCATGGCCAGGGCGGATTGCGCGCCGATATCCTGGGCCCTCTTCCCCACCGGTGTTTCGCCTTTTTCGCTTTCCGGGTCGTTTGCGCCGCTCATCCCACTTACGCCTTTCCGCTACTTTTCAAAAAGCAATTCACCGGCGCGGCTGGTGGCCTTGACCACGGCTTTGATCAAGGTGACGCGGAGCTTGCCTTCTTCGAGCTCGAGGATGCCGTCAATGGTGCAGCCGGCAGGGGTGGTGACCGAGTCTTTCAGCAGCGCGGGGTGATCACCGGTTTCGAGCACCACGCTGGCGGCGCCTTTCATGGTCTGCGCGGCGAGCAGGGTCGCCACGTCGCGCGGCAAGCCCACTTTCACCCCGGCTTCGGCCAGCGATTCCAGAATGATGTAGGCAAAGGCCGGGCCGCTGGCGGAAAGGCCGGTGACGGCGTCCATGTTCTTCTCGTCCACCACGACCGTCCGGCCGACGGCATCGAACATTTCACGGGCAATCTCGAGATGCTCGGGGCCGGCATGAGCGCCGCGGCAGATGCCGGTCATGCCGCAGCCGACCGCCGCGGGTGTGTTGGGCATGGCGCGAACGACGGGCACTTTGCGTCCCAGATGCTGCTCAAGGTAGCTGGCAGGCACGGAAGCGGCGACCGAAATGACCAGGGTCTTGGGACCGAGCTGCGGCGCAATCTCTTTCAGGACATCGGCAATCATTTGCGGCTTCACACCGAGGAGGATGATGTCCGCGCCCTTGACGGCTTTGCGATTGTCGTTGGTGACGGCAACGCCGAGTTGCTTCGAGAGCGGGCCGGCCTTTTCGGCGTGTTTGACCGTGGCGGTGACGCGCTTGGGGCTGAAAAGCCCCTGCTTGAGGTAGGCGCGCAGCAAGATGCCGCCGAGCTTGCCCGCGCCGAGAACGGCAAGGGTCTTGCCGGAAAGTTTGTTGGCCATGGCCAGTATTGTTTCGGAAGCGGCGCGGCGCGTCAACCGCTGCGGCCGGCCGGCAATGGGGAATGCGGCGCGGATGACGGGTGCAATCGCGGGCAGCATGGGCTAGGATTCCGGCATGACAAAAACACTGTGGTCGCGCCGTTCGTTTGTCGCTACCTCCGCGCTGTTGCCATTCGCACTGCGCGGCCCGGCGTCCGCGGTGCCGGTCGGCCTGGAAATGTATTCCGTGCGCGATGAATTGAAGAGGGATCCGGCCGGCACGGTGCGCGCGGTGGCGGCAATGGGTTATCAGGGGTTGGAGTTCTACGCGCCGTACTTCGATTGGACGCCCGCAGAAGCGAAGGATATGCGCAAATTGCTGGACGATCTGGGCATCCGCTGCTTCTCGACGCACAACGACAGTTCGTTCCTGGGCGGTGAGAAGCTGCAGCGCACCATAGAGCTGAACCTGATTCTGGGCAGCAAGTACGCGGTGGTGGCGAGCGCGCACCCGAAACCGGGCCCGGACGCGTGGCGCGAAGTGGCGGACATGCTGAACAGCGCAGCGGACGCGCTGGAGCCGCACGGATTGAAAACCGGCTATCACAATCACCAGCCGGAGTTTCGCGTGACCGATGGCCGGCGACCAATGGACATTCTGGCCAAGAACACCAAGCCGAGCGTGATGCTGCAGTTGGACGTCGGCACGTGCCTGGAAGCGAACGCAAATCCGGTCGCGTGGATTCAGGCCAATCCGGGGCGCATACGCTCGATGCACTGCAAGGATTGGTCCGCCGACCCGGCGAAAGGTTACTCCGTGCTGTTCGGCGAAGGCGACGCGGATTGGAAGGCACTCTTTCAGGCGGCGGAGCATGGCGGGGGGATCGAGTACTACCTGGTGGAACAGGAAGGCAGCCGGTACGCGGAACTGGAGACGGCGAAGCGCTGCCTGGAAGCGTTCCGCAAAACGCATGGGTCGTAGCGGCGCACGGCGGCTTGCGATGCGAGCGGCTCTTCGAATCGGCAGCGCGGCGTTGTTCGCGGCGTTCGCCACGTGCCCCGCTCGGGCGCAGGCGCCAACCGACGCGAGTCCGGCGCCGGTTCAATTCACCAAATTCATTTTGCAGAAGGATGTCGCGGTGACGATGCGCGACGGAGTAGTGCTGCGTGCGGACGTCATGCTGCCGATCGGTTGGGATGGGCACAAGTTTCCTGTACTCGTGTACCGGACACCTTATGGCAAGCAGGGCGCGCCGCAGGAATGGACGACGTTCGACAAGGCGGTGGGGCGCGGTTACGTGGTGGTCATCCAGGATGTGCGCGGGCGGTATGCGTCGGGTGGCGTGTTCGATCCCTACCGCAACGAAGGGCGCGACGGCTACGACACCATCGAATGGGCGGCGAAACAGGAATGGTCGAACGGCGAGGTGGGAACATTCGGGCTGTCGTATCCCGGCGCGGTGCAATGGCTGGCGGCGGTGGAGAATCCGCCGCATCTGAAGGCGATGATTCCGGCGATGACCTTCTCCACGCCGCGAAACTTCTTCTACTCGGGCGGCGTGTTTGACGGATCGTGGCTGGATTGGATCTGGTTCAACATCGCGCCGGATGCGCGAAAACGCATGCATTTGGATGGTCCGCGGAACGGGAAAGAGGCGCGAGCGGCTTGGCGAACGGAGCATGAGCGCTTGCAGCACTTCTTGCCGTTGCAGGACCTCCCGGATTTGAAGCAGGTGGCGCCGTTCTATTACCAGTGGCTCGCGCATCCGGCTGCCGATGAGTGGTGGGATTGGGCGGAGTTACGAGGCAAGTACGCGCAGGTGCATGCGGCGGTGCTGAATATTTCCGGCTGGTATGACGAGGCGTACGGACCGGATGGCGCAACCACGAATTTCAATGGATTGTTAGCGGCGCGGACGGGCGACGCGAACAAGCGGACGGCAACAGTGATCGGCCCGTGGACGCACGGAGAACTGGAGCGCTCGAAGGCCGGGGAACGGGAGTTTGGCGCGAGCGCGGCCGTGGACTACGACGAGATCATTCTGCGCTGGATGGACCACTATCTGAAGGGCGCTCCGAACGGGGTAGAGCGGGAAGCGCCAGTGCGTATTTTTGTGATGGGCGATAACGTCTGGCGCGATGAAGCTGCGTGGCCGCCGGCGCGGGCGAAGGAGACTTCGCTGTTTCTTGACAGTGGCAAACGCGGCGATGAGGCAGGCGCATTTTCCTTGAATTCCGGGCTTTGCGTGCAGTGCGAGAGATTCGTGGAGTTCACTTCCGATCCCGCGCATCCGGTGACGGATCCTTACGCGGAGTTCGGCGCGCGGGATTACAGAGCGTTCGCGAGCCGTAAGGATATTCTGGTATTCGATAGTGAGCCGCTGAAATCAGACCTGGAAGTGACGGGGCCGATTCGCGCCGAAGTGTACGTGTCGGCCGACGTGCCGGATTTCGATTTGTGGGTTCGTGTGCTGGACGTTTCGCCGGACGGCACGGCGTATAACCTGATGAGCCCGGGGCTGGACGTGCTCCGCGCGAGCTACCGCGACGGAACGGCGCAGCCAAAATTGCTGGAGGAAGGAAAGATATACCGGCTGGAACTGGACCGGCTCCTGACGTCGAATGTCTTCAAGGCGGGGCACCGTGTACGCATACAGATTTCCGGCGCGTTCTTCCCGCATTTTTCGCGGAACTTGCAGACGGGAAAATCGGAAGTTACCTCTTCGGAGATGCGGACCGGACGCATCCGGGTGTACACATCGGGTTCGAACGCGTCGCGCGTGATTCTGCCGGTGATTCCGAGACACGGCCCCGGTTAGTCGTGGCGCGCGCCCCGCATCACGTCAATGGCGTGGGGCAGCAAGGCGGCGACGGCGTCGAGGGACTGAACGGCGCCCTTCGGGCTGCCGGGAAGGTTGAGAATCAGCGTGTTGCCGCGAATGGCGGCGATGGCGCGGGACATCGCGGCGCGCGGGGTGGACTCCAGGCCTTTGCGCCGCATCTCTTCCGCGAAACCCGGAACGAGCCGCTGGGCAATGGATTCCGTGGCCTCGGGGGTAACGTCTCGCGGGCCGAGGCCGGTTCCTCCCGTCGTCAGCACCAGGTCAAACTGATCCAAGTCCGACAGCCGCAACAGGTAGGCTTGAATCTTCGCCTGCTCGTCGGGCACGACGAATCGCGCCGCTACCTGCCAACCCAGCGCTTCGCAGCGGGCAACAACCGCGGGACCCGACAGGTCCTCGCGTTCGCCCAGCGAAACCGAGTCGCTGACGGTGATGACGGCGATTTTCATGGTCTGCGCTGGCGTTTACTGGGTTTCCACGGCGTCACGGCTGGCTTCGTCCATCAGACGCATCGCTTCCATGAGCAAGCCGGTAGTGCCGCGGGTGGTCGTGGTTCGCGAAGCATCGCCGGCATTATTGAAATCAATCTCGAATTCGCCTTCAGTCCAGAGAATCACCTTGTAGACCGCGTTGTCGCCTTCCGTGCCGCCGATTCTGGCGTCGCGGCACTGCCCGGATGTGAAGAAAAGTTCGCCCTGTTCACCGTTGTGGCGCACCACCAGGCGGCAGGACTTCTGTCCCATTTCGAGCGACTGCAGCAGGTCGGTCATGCTCATCTCTTCCAGCCGGCCCTGGATGACTCCGGGACGCTTGGCACGCTTCTGCAGCTTTTCAAGATGGATGCGGTCCACGACTTTCTTGGTAATGCGGACCAGGTCTTTGAGCAGGAAAGGTTTGGCGATGAAATCTTCCACGCCGTCCATGAGCGGCCGCAGGCGCTCTTCGATATCCGCGCGGCTGGCCATGAAGAGAAAGGGAATGTGCCGGGTAGCTTCGCGTCCACGCAGCTTTTCGAATAGCTGGCGCCCATCGAGCCCGGGCATTTTGTAGTCGCAGAGAATGGCGTCGGGCGGTTCGTCAATCACTTTGAGCAGCGCATCGCCGCCATCCGGGGCGAACACGATATCGCAGTGCGGCTCGAGGCCTTTCTGGATCAGATCGCGCACCAGCGGATTATCTTCCGCGACCAGCAGCCGGACCGACTTGGCGGGTTGTGCGCTCATGACGATAGGATCGGAACGACCTGCTTCCGGTTACCTGCCTCGGCTCCTGCGTGTGCCTTTTCGGTGATAGTCCCCGGACTTGCCGCCCGTCTTCTTCACCAGAAAAACGTCCTGAATCTCGATGGCCTTGTCCAGAGCCTTGCACATGTCATAGACCGTGAGGGCGGCTGCGGCAGCGGCGACGAGGGCTTCCATTTCCACGCCGGTCTGGGCGGTGGCGCTCACCCGCGTGCGAATCTCTACGCCATTCTTGCACAGGGTAGCAAGCACATCAATGTGAGCGAGGGCGAGTGGATGACAAAGAGGTATCCACTCGGAGGTACGCTTTGCGGCGGTAATCCCAGCAATTCGAGCAACTTCCAGAGGGTCACCCTTGGGGTTCCCTGCTTTGCGCACGGCGCGCACAACTCGCGGGCTCATGCGGACAAAAGCCTGGGCCTCGGCGGTGCGCAGGGTAACGGCTTTGGCGGCGACGTTCACCATGCGCGCCTGGCCCTGCCGGTCGTAGTGGGAAAGCGTGGTCATTGCTGTCGGGGTCCTCAAAACCAGGCGCCGCGCGGCATGATCTGTATCCGCTCGCCAGCTTCTATCGTCTCGCGCTCCGGGGGCACCAGCAAAAGACAATTCGCGCGGCTCATGGCGGCAACGTCACCGGAGCCCTGCCAGTGAAGCGGGCAAGCTCGAGGAGACTCTCCATACTCGGACACGCCGGGGAGAAAGTGCGCGAGGCCAGGCTGCGCGGACAATGATTCCTGCAAAACAGCTTCGAGCAGGAGCGGCGGGCGAGGCTGGCTCTGGCCGCTAAGCAAATCAAGCGCCGGCCGGGCGAAGAGGTCGAAGGTGACCATGGTAGAGACGGGATTTCCGGGCAAGCCGAAGACCGGTCTGCGGTCACACAGGGCGAAAACGGTAGGCTTGCCGGGGCGAATGGCGACCGCGTCGAAGATGATCTCCGCGCCCAATTCTTTCAGCACCGGTTCCACCAGGTCGTACTTCCCTGCCGATACGCCTCCGGACAGGACCAGGGCGTCCTCACGCAGTCCCGCCGCAATGCAGGCGCGGAGACTGTCGCGGGAATCCTGTGCGACCGGCAAGACAACCGGAGTGGCGTTCAAGTACCCCACCTGGGCCGCGATGGCTTCGGCGTTGCTATTGCGCATCTGATATTGGCCGGGGGCGGAGTCGGCGCTGACGATTTCATCTCCGGTGGAAAGAATCGCAATGCGCGGCTTGCGGAAGACCAGGAGGTCGGCGAGTCCGACTTGGGCGGCGGCCGCGATGATGTCAAAACCGATTCGCCTGCCGGGGCCGACAATCGTCCTTCCGCCGGCAATCTCGCTACCCCGGCGAACCAGGTGCTGGCCCGGCTTTACCCCGCGTTGCAGCGTCACACTGTCGCCTTCACGCGAGGTGTACTCGATCATCAGCACGGCGTCGGCATCTTGCGGAAGCGCTGCGCCGGTCATGATTTGCACGCAGGTGCCGGGAGCTACGCTGACCTTCGGCGTATCTCCGGCTTTGATTTCAGCGATGCAACGCAGGCGTTTTCCGGGGCCGGTGTCGGCGGCGCGCAAGGCGTAGCCATCGCGAACGGAGCGGTCGAACGGCGGATAGTCGCGGTCCGCGCAAATCTCCTGAGCCAGGACGCGCATCAAGCTTTCGCGGCGCGGCACGCGCTCGGACTCGGGAGAGCGCGCGATGCGGGCAACCCGCTCGATTACAATGCTGCGCGCGCTTTGCCAGGAAATCACGGACTCAGCTTAGCCGAAAAGTGCCTGGAATCCCGCTTAGAGCCAGCGGGAAAGCAGGGTGCCGGGAGGAACGATGGTGGCGTCGCGTTCCGGTCCCGTCGAGATCATGCCGATCTCGACCTGCAGAAAGTCGCCGATGAATTTCAGATAGTCGATCGCGGCCTTGGGGAGTTGCGCGGCATCTTTCACGCCGTAGGTCGGCGCGCTCCAGCCGGGCAAGGTCTTGTACTCGGGGGAAACGTGCTCATACTCTTCGGCGAGTGCGGGCATTTCGTGAATGGTCTGGCCCTTGTATTTGTAGCCGACGCAGACCTGTATTTCGCGCTGGGTATCGAAGACGTCCAGCTTGGTGACCACCAACGAATCAATCCCGTTGATCATCTTGGCATAGCGCAGCACCGCCAGGTCCAGCCAGCCGCAGCGCCGCGGGCGCCCGGTGACTGCGCCGAACTCCTTGCCGCGCTCGCGCACTTCCTGCGCGTCAAGGTCCGGCATCTCCGTGGGAAAAGGGCCCCCACCCACGCGCGTGGTGTAGGCTTTGGAAATTCCCAGCACATTCTTGATCTTGGTCGGCGGGACACCGGCCCCGGTTGTCGCGCCGCCGGAGGTGGCACTGGAGCTGGTCACGTAGGGATAGGTGCCGTGGTCAATATCCAGCATGGTTCCCTGCGCGCCCTCGAACAGGACTGACTTGCCCTCGTCGAGCGCGCGATTGACGAGTTCCGCCGAATCGCAAATGAAACCCCGGATCTTTTCGCCGAGTTTCAGCGTTTCGTCCACTTCGTGCGAGAAATCAATGTCCGCGCCGTAGGCGCCCTTGGCCAGGCGGTTTTTTTCGGCCACCACGCGAGCGGCCTTTTCGCGGAACAGCGCGGGCTCCAGCAGATCGCACATGCGCAGGCCGCGGCGGGCCATCTTGTCTTCGTAGGCCGGGCCGATGCCGCGCGAAGTGGTGCCGATCTTGTTGGCTCCGCGAGCGCCTTCCGCGGCCTTGTCCAGTTCGCGATGATACGGAAAGATCAGGTGCGCGCGGTTGCTGATATGCAGCCGTCCGGACACGTCCACGCCGGAGCGCGCCAGCATCTCGATTTCCTTTACCAGAGCGGCAGGGTCCACCACCACGCCCATGCCGATGACCGCATGCTGCTTGGGCCGCAAGATTCCGCATGGAATCAACTGCAGGACGTGCTTGTCTTTTCCGATGATGACGGTGTGGCCCGCGTTGTGGCCCCCGGCAACGCGCACGATGTAGTCGAACGACCCGGCCAGGTAGTCCACCACCTTGCCTTTGCCTTCATCGCCCCACTGTGCGCCAACCACCACGACCGATTTCATGCTCGCGCCTCTCTCTGCCCGCACCGTTCCCTGCTGCGGCGAATTGCGTCGTACTTTCGGGGAAGCGGGTCCGCGGCAAGTGCCTGTACGCCACGGAAATGAAGAAAGAAAATCGTAACGCCGCCCGGGGCGGCAAAGCAAGCCGCGCCCGTTCAGGTAAGCCCGGTATTTGCGGACTTCCCGGCGCGATGGGACAATCATGACATGACCAAATCGTCCATCATTTCGCGTCTCACTCTGGCTGGTTCCCTGGCCTTTCTTCTTTCCACTTCTTCCGCCGTTCTGGCGCAGACTTCGGCACCCGCGGCGACCTCGCAAACACCCGCGCCCAGCAAGCCAGCCGCCGGAGCGCAAGGCTCGACGGCTGCAAAGCCATCAGCGGCGGGCAGCGCAAAGCGTCCGGCGGGGTCCGCAGCACCGGCCGCGCCGAAGACCGTAAAGGAGCGCGCCAGCTACGCGCTGGGCATGAATATCGGCAAGGGCATGCAGCAGGACGGCGTGGATATCGACGTGAGCAACTTCGCGCGCGGCTTGCGCGACGCCCTGTCCGGCGCGAAGCCGGCGATTACCGACGAAGAGGCGCAGACTGCGGTCATGGCCGTGGCCAAGGAGGTGCGCGCAAAGCAGCAGGCAAAGCTGGCGGCGGTGGCGGCGGCAAATCAACAGCAAGGCGACGCCTTTCTCGCTGCCAATAAGATGAAAGACGGCGTGGTCACGCTGCCGAGCGGCCTGCAGTACAAGATTCTGAAGGCCGGCACAGGACCGAAGCCCGCAGCGTCCGACAAAGTCGTTTGCAACTACCGCGGAACTTTTTTGAACGGCGAAGAATTCGACAGCTCCTACAAGCGCGGCGAGCCGGTGACCTTTCCTCTCGCCGATGTCATCAAGGGTTGGAGCGAAGCGCTGCAGTTGATGCCGGTCGGTTCCAAGTGGGAGCTTTTTGTGCCCGCGGATCTGGCGTATGGCGACCGCGGCATGGGACGCGAGATCGGTCCCAAGAGCACACTGATTTTTGACGTGGAACTGCTCTCGATTGCCCCGAAGGATGCCACCCCGGCCCCTGACGCGGCCAAGCCGGCCGACGCCAAGCCCAACAGCAAGTAGCGCCTAACGCAGCGCCTTATAGCGAAAGCAGGTCACAAGGTGATCGTTGACCATGCCCGTGGCCTGCATCAACGCGTAGCAAATCGTCGAACCGACAAAGCGGAAGCCGCGCTTCTGCAAGTCTTTGCTCATGGCATCGGACTCGGGCGTTTTCGCCGGCACTTGCCCGTGCTCATGCCACGCGTTCTGCCTCGGTTTTCCGCCAACGAACTGCCAGAGATACGAATCGAAACTGCTGAATTCTCTTTGCACGGCCAGAAAGGCCTGGGCGTTGGCGATCGTGGCAGCGATCTTCAGCTTGTTCCGCACGATGCCCGGGTCCTTGAGCAGCGAGCGAACCTTCCTGGCGTCATATTTCGCGATGCGCCGCGCATCGAAGTTATCGAACACTTTCCGGTAATGGGGGCGCTTCTTGAGGATGGTGTCCCAGCTCAAGCCCGCCTGCGCGCCCTCCAGGATCAGGTATTCGAACAGCAGCCGGTCGTCGTGCACCGGCACGCCCCATTCTTCGTCGTGATAGGGGATGTTCCATTCCTTCTGCGCCCAGCGGCAGCGCGCGACGGGCTTGCTGAAGGACTCAGGCATGGTGACCTCACACCGCGACAGAAGTACGGAAACGAAAAACGGCGCGCGAGTGGGAAAACCCGCGCGCCGCACAATCTTAAGGAACTGCTTTATCCGACGTGGCGATCAATCGCCTTGGTGATTTGATCCTTCGGCACTGCGCCGACGATCTGTTCGACAACCTGCCCGTTCTTGAACACCAGAAGCGTGGGAATGCCGCGGATGTTATAGCGGCCGGCCGAGTTCATCGCCTCGTCCACGTTCAGTTTGGTCACCTTGAGCTTGCCCGCATAGTCGTTCGCGACCTCCGCAACCGTCGGCGCCAGGGCGTGGCAGGGACGGCACCACTCCGCCCAGAAATCGACCAGAACCGGCTGCGAACTGCTGGCAGTCAGGACCTCGGATTCGAAATTGCCGTCGTTTACGGTAAGAATGTTGTCAGCCATGTTGTTTACTTTCAGCGAGTTACGCCACTCTGCGCGTCCCGCATGTCTCCTTGTACCTTAATTAGATGTTGTAACAGACGTTTGGTTTCCTGCAGGCAGACTCAGACCTCGGGCTACGCGAGCCGCTTCATATAGTTTCGCGTATTCCGCTGCCGGTGTCTTCCACGAAAAATCCTTAACCATGCCGTTCAGCTGGATGCGTTTCCAGATGCGTTCGTCGGCGTAGTGGTGCAGCGCCTGCTTGACGGCGTAGAGAAACGCCGAGCCAGAATATTCGGCGAACTTGAAGCCCGTTCCGGTGCCGTGTTCCAAATCAAAACTCTCCACGGTGTCGTCCAGTCCGCCCGTCGCGCGCACCACCGGAACCGTACCATACTTCAGACTGTAAATCTGGTTCAGGCCGCAAGGTTCATAGCGCGATGGCATCAGGAAAATATCCGCGCCGGCCTCGATCTTGTGCGCCACTGCATTATCGTAGGCAAACTTCAGGCCAACCCTGCCTGGGTAAGCGCTGGCGAGGGCGCGGAACAAATCCTCGTACTTCCGTTCGCCCGAACCCAGCACCACGAGCATTACGTCCTCGCGCATCATCTCGTGCGCGCGGTCGGCAATCAGGTCGAAGCCTTTCTGATCGGCAAAGCGTGAGACGATGCCCAGCAGCGCGCGGTGAGGATTATCGTTTACCAGCCCGAAGGCCTGCAGCACATCCTGCTTGCAAGCTTGCTTGCCCGCAAGATCCTTGGCCGAATAGCGGGCGGCGATAAACGTGTCCTTGGCCGGGTTCCAGATGGAATAGTCCACGCCATTCAGAATCCCGACCACCCGGTCGCCGCGGCTCTTCACCACGCCATCCAGACCGTAGCCGTATTCAGGGGTCTGAATCTCCTTGGAATAACGCGGGCTGACCGTGGTCAGATAGTCCGCATAAAGCAGGCCGCCTTTGAGAAAATTCACGTCGCCGTAGAACTCCAATGCTCCCGGGTTAAACAGAACCTCCGGAATTCCCGCGCGGCCCAGCGCATCGCGCCGGAAGGATCCCTGGTAGCCCATATTGTGAATGGTGAAGACCACGGGCAAATCGCGCACCGCCGGATCATCGCCATACGACGTGCGCAGCAGCACCGGTAAGAGGGCGGTTTGCCAGTCGTGACAATGAAATACGTCGGCAGGCCAAACATGCTTGGCAATTTCAATCGCTGCACGGCAGAATTCACTGTAACGCTCGGCGTTGTCCGGGTAGTCGCCGGCAGCGTTACCATACGGGCCGCCGTCGCGATCGAAGTACGGAGGGTCGTCCACGAAAAAGTAGCGCACGCCGTTGAGGATGGTGCCATCGAGTACGGCCGGGAAGCGCAAGCGCGCACCGATGGGGATGGTAAGGCTGGGCAGTACCATGGTGGCAGCTTGCGTGCCGCGATAGCGCGGCAGCACCACCGCAACTTCATGGCCGCGCGCAACCAGCGCTTTCGGCAGGGCTTCGACCACGTCGGCCAGGCCGCCAGTCTTCGAAAACGGCAGGCCCTCCGAGGCTACGAAAAGGATTCGCATGATTTTGCCGGCAGTTCCTGTACGCTACCCAAGCGGTGGGGGACGCCACAGTTTAGCGCAACTCGGGCGCTTGCAGGGTGCGGCGCCGCAAATCGGCAAACAGCGGCGGAATCAAACGGAGCGAAGCATGCGACTGATTTTTCTGTGGGGTCTGCCGGGAGCCGGAAAGCTCACGGTGGCGCGCGAACTGGGCCAACTGACCGGATGGAGCGTATTTCACAATCACCTGACCGTGGACCTGCTGCTCGCCGTCTTCCCTTTTGCCTCGCAGCCTTTCATCGAGTTGCGTGAGCAGATCTGGATTTCGGTGATTGGCTCGGCGGCCGCGGACGGGCGAGAGGGTCTGATCTTCACATTTAATCCGGAAAATTCGGTGCGCCGCTACTTTGTGGAAGATGTGCAGTCGGTGGTGGCCAAGCACGGCGGCCAAACCGAGTTTGTGCAGGTGACCTGCGACGAACGAACCATCGAGCAGCGGCTCGATTCGCCGGACCGCCGCACCCACCAGAAGCTCACTTCGCTCGAAACCTACCGCGACCTGAAACGCCGCGGGGTCTTCGACTGGCCGGTGATGCCGGCGCCGCAGTTGCGGGTGGACACCACAGAACAGCTGCCCACCGATGCGGCCTGGCAGATCATCAACGGGCTGAATCTTGCTTGTGCGCCGAACCCAGGCGGGCCAAGCGGCGGAACGGCCTGACGCGGCGATGGCCCGGCAGAAACTTGGACAACACTTTCTCGGCGACGCCGGTTGGCGCGAAAAGATCGCGCGGGCCATCCGCGTTTCGCGGCACGGGTTCGAACGGCCGGACGAACCGGCGGCAAATTATTGCTGGATTGAGATCGGCGCGGGTCATGGAGAAATGACGCAGCATCTGGCGGCAACCGGTGCTCCGGTCATCGCCGTCGAACTCGATCCGCCGTTAATCGCGCGCCTGGGAGATTTGGCGGCGCGCTTCCCCAACCTCACGGTGGCGCCGGGCGACGTCCTGCAGACCGATCTGGCCGCGCTCGCCGCGGGGCGGCGCATACGCTTGTACGGCAATCTTCCCTACTACATCACGTCGCCTATCCTGCACCACTTCTTCGCATCCGCGGCATTGATCGAAGAGATTCACATTGTGATCCAGATTGAAGTGGCGTTCCGCCTGGTGGCGCGGCCCGGAACGCGGGACTACGGTTATCTCTCTGTCTTGACCCAGTATTTTTCCAGGCCCAGCCTCGCGCTGAAAATTCCCCCGAGCGCGTTTCGTCCCCCGCCCGAAGTGGGCTCCGCGCTGGTTTCCATGAAGCTGCCGGGAGAGTCCGCGGCCCTGGCCCTGAGCCAGGCGGAAGAAGCCGCGTTCCTGGATTTTGTGAAGGCTTGTTTCTCGCAGAAGCGAAAAACGCTCTTGAACAACTTGCGCGGCCACTGGCAGCCGGACGCAATTCGCGGGGCGATCGGTGAAATGAAGCTCAGTCCCTCGGCCCGCGCGGAAGAGTTGACCGTGGCGCAACTCGCAAAGCTTTTCGCGGCGCTGCGGACCGAGAGCCAAGAGCGGCGCGACTAACCGGGGTTGCCATCCTTGCGGCGGGTCACTTCCAGCAGGCGGTCCGGATAGTCGGACATGATTCCGTTGACTCCGGCCTCCGCCAGGAGACGCATGTGAGCCGGATGGTTGACCGTCCAGCAAATCACCTGCAGGTCCTTTTCGCGCGCTTCTTTCAGGAGCCGCGGGGTTACCAGGTCGCCGCGCACGGCCAGCTGCCGGGCGCCGATTTCGACCGCTTTCGCGATCGGGTCCGGCAATTGCCCCTCGTAGAGCAGGCCGGTCATCAACGTGGGCTCCAGATTCCTTATGTTCAGAATAATCGCCGGGTCAAAGGAAATCACCGCGGAGCGGGCAATTTCTTTGCTCTCGCGCAAGGCACTTACCAGAGCATGTTCGCCGCCCCACGAACCGGCCGGCTTCAGTTCCAGGTAGAACACCACGTCGTGCTTGCGTGCAAATTCCAGAATCTCTTCAACCGTGGGGATGCGCTCGCCGGCGAACTCGCTGCCGAACCAGGAGCCGGCGTCCAGCCGTCGCAGTTCGGCCAGAGTCAAGTCGTGCACACCGCCCTGCCCGTTGGTGGTGCGGTTCACGGTATCGTCGTGGATGGCCACCAGGCGCGCGTCGCGCGAGAGTTGCAAATCGGTTTCGATGAACGCCGCACCCATGGCGACGGCTTTGCGAAAGGCGGCCAGCGTATTCTCTGGGGCATGACCGGAGGCACCCCGGTGGGCTATAGCCAGCAAGCGTTTTCTCTCCCTTAACACTGCGTCAAGCGGCGGGGACTGCCTCGGCGGGGCTCGCCAAACCCCTATCCTACCACCGCTTGCCTCTGCTTCGATTGCCGAGCAGGAGGATGCCGGGTGCAGCGCCGAAGGTGTTGCCGAAATCCTCTCGATTACAGGGTTTTGCGGCTTATACTACCGGCACGTTAACCCGCCCGCTGCAAAGGAGAATCCATGAAAAACATGTTGAGACTGACCTCTCTTCTGCTCTGCGCGGTTTCGCTCTTGTTCTCGGGCTCAGCGTCGTTAGCGCAGGAACGCGACGAAAGCAAGATGCAAGCCAACCTGAGCAAGGAAGTCCGCCACCAATTGCTCCTTCTCCCCTACTATTCGGTATTCGATAACCTGAGTTTCCGGGTGGAAGGCGATAGGGTAACGCTGCTGGGGCAGGTGGTGAGGCCCACGCTGAAGAGCGACGCCGAAGCGGCGGTGAAAAGCATTGAGGGAGTGGCCGCGGTCAGCAATCAGATTGAAGTGCTGCCCGTCTCCAGCATGGACGACCAGCTCCGCCGCGCCGTTTATCGCGCGATTTACGCAGACACGGCCCTTTCCCGCTATGGCTGGTCGGCCGTGCCTCCCATTCATATCATCGTGAAGAACGGAAGTGTGACGCTGGAAGGCGTCGTGGACTCAGACGGCGACAAAAACCTCGCCGGCCTGCGGGCCAACGGCGTGCCCAACGTGTTCTCCGTAACCAACAATTTGCGCGTTGTATCGTCCGAAAAGAAGTAGCGGCGCGCTTTTCCCCGGCCGCGCGGCTTCGTGAAATCTCCGCGCTCACGTTATACTTCTGCATGGGTCTCCGCCGCCTCGCCCCGTTCTGGACTGCCGGCCTGCTCTGCGCGCTCACCCTTGCGGGGTGGCTTTCGCCAGGCCATGGCGCAGCGCCGCCGCGCGATGAGTTTGCAAAAGAAGAATCCGACTGGCGTGCACAGCACGTTGCGGACCTGCAGAAGCCGGACGGGTGGCTTTCGCTGATTGGCCTGGAATGGCTGCAAGCCGGTGAAACGAGTCTCGGCTCGGCTCCCGATAACAAGATTCACCTTCCGGCCAGCGCTCCTGCCCACGTGGCGATCCTGAAACTGGAAAACGACAAGGTCAGCCTGCTTGCCCCGAAGGGCGGCTTCCCTGCCGGTCTGCTGGTCGCCGGTCAGCCCGCCAAGGAAGGCGACTTGCGCGTGGATCCCGATAGGGACAAGTTCAATTCCCACCTGACCATCGGCACCCTGAATTTTTACGCGATCAAGCGCGAAGCGCGGTACGCGGTGCGCATCAAGGATTCGCGAGCGCCTTCCCTCACGGGATTTCAAGGCTTGCACTGGTACGCAACAGACCCGGCGTACAAAGTCACGGCGAAGTGGGTTCCTTACGCTCCGGCGAAGAGCGTATCGTTGGTGACGCTGGTCGGCACCACTTATTCGCTGCCGGTTCCCGGCTACGCCGAATTCACGCTGCAGGGGAAGACGTTTCGCGTCGAGCCGGTCATCGAAGACCCGCAACCGACGAAGTTATTTTTCATTCTGAAAGATACGACCAGCGTCAGCAGCACGTACCCGTCCTGCCGTTTTCTCTATACGCCTCTGCCGGATCACGGCCTCGATCAGCCCGGCCAGCTGGTCCTGGACTTCAACCACCTGGAAAATCCGCCGTGCGCCTACACGCCTTACGCCACCTGCCCGCTGCCGCCTGCCGGCAACCGCCTTCCGATGGCCCTGCCCGTGGGCGAACAGCGGTACCATAAATAGGCCGCGCGGCCCGGGACGACTATGAACAGCGAATCCCCTAACAACCTGCACCGAGACGGCGACGACGCCGGAGCCCGCGAAAAGCTGGTGGCCCTGCGTGGCGCGCTGCTGCGCCTGCACAAGTCCTTAATCGATATGGAGCGGCGCGATTACGAGCGCGAGCACGGCGTGGTCAACGTCGGCGAGCTCTTCCGGCTGGTGGTGGACGACCCACAATTCGCCTGGCTGCACAACATCTCGGAATTCGTGGTGCGCATCGACGAGACGCTCACCGGCAAGGAGCCCGTCAGCGCGTCCGACGGCGAGGCCAGCTACGGCCTGGCGCGCAAAATGTTCACGCCCACCGAAAACGGAGACGCTTTCCAGAAGCAATACTTCGCCGCGATCCAGCGCGACCCCGCGGTGGTGATGGATCATGCCGAGCTGGCGCGCCTCTTTGCGCAAACTCTGCCCAAGGAACCTGCCGAATAGCTCACGCCGGCGGCGGCGTGATTTGCTGCGCGCGCCACAACCATTTCCATGCCCGCTTTCGACCCCAGCACCGCTCCCGTACTGCACGATGCGAACGCACACCGCTTCGCAATTCAGCTGGGCGATGACGCCTGCGAACTGGATTACAACCTGCGCAACGACGTGATGGTGATTTATCACACCGGCGTGCCTCAGCCCTACGAGCGGCGCGGCCTGGCCGCGCGTTTGACCCGTGCCGCCTGCGACTACGCCCGCGCGAACAACCTGAAGATCGAGCCGCGCTGCCCTTACACCGCCGCCTTCATGCGCCGCTATCCGCAATACGCGGATCTGCTCGCGCCCGGACGCGGCCAATTATGACCCCCGGCTCTGAAAGTCGCGCGCCCTACGCCGCGCTGCTTGCCGGCATTCTCTGCATCTCCTGGTCGGCCATTTTTGTGCGCTGGGCGGCGGTGCCTGGAGCGACCTCCGCCTTTTACCGCTTGCTGATTCCCGGGCTGGTGCTGCTTCCAACGTTTCTGCTCTTCCCGGCGCGCAAACTTCCCGCACGGAGTTACCTGATTATCTTTGCCGGCGGCTTTTTCTTTTCGCTGGATCTCGCCTTCTACAACACCTCTATCCTGCAGACCAGCGCGGCCAATTCCACGTTGCTGGGCAACAACACACCAATATTTGTCGGATTGCTGACCTGGCTGGTTTTCCGCCGCCGCCCCGGTCTTTCCTTCTGGGCCGGGCTAGCTCTGGCAGTGGCCGGCTCGCTGGTGATTCTTGGCGCGGACATCGCCCGCCACGCCAGTTTCGGCTGGGGCGACGCCATGGCGCTGGCGGCTGCGGCCTGCTTCGCCGTTTATCTTCTGGCCACGGAAAACGTGCGCGCACACACCGGCACGCTCGACTTTCTTCGCCTGGCCATTCTTTCGAGCACGGTCTGTATGTTTTGCTTTGCCCTGCTGTTGCGGGCGCCGTTGGGGATTCCCGACCGGCAATCGCTTCTCGCCATCCTGGGACTCGGGATCATTTCTCAACTCGGAGGGTATTTGGCGCTGACCTACGCGCTCGGTCACCTGCCGGCCACGGTGACCTCGGTGAGCCTGCTCTCGCAAGGGCCGCTGACGGCAATTCTCGCGGCGATTTTTCTGCACGAGCCGCTTAGCCTGGCACAGATCATCGGCGGAGTGCTGGTGCTCGGCGGGGTATTTCTGGCCAATCGTCTCGGCAATCCCGAGGACGAGGTCAACGCCAGCTTTGGTGAGACCGCGCCCGACGACGCCGCGCGTTAGTTTTCGGGTTGCCTGTCAGGTCGCTTTCGCCGGTTCGGGAGCGAGTGCCAGAATCTCCAGGTTGTTTCCGTTCGGATCCTTCACGTACACCGAGGAGGTTCCGTCGCGATGCTGTTTCGGCTCGCCGTATGCGGCGGGATCGCCCAAAATCGCAATGTGCGGCGGGTGCTGCTCGGCCAGCACGAATGCCAGGCGCGCGTTTGCAAACGCCAGCATGGCCCAGGTGGCGTCCTGATATTCCACGGTGCAGCGAAACCGCTGCGTGTACCAGTCCACCGTTTCTTTCACGTCCTTCACGCGGATCGCCGCGTGGTGCAAGGTATCCAAAACGCTGTGCTCCGGCATGGCCGCACCTCCGACTCCCGTAGTTTAACAGTGGAGCGCGCACGAATTTCAGTAGAATGATGGCGCTGCAATCGCTGCGCTTCATTCCGGCAGGAGGACTTCATGTTCCGCAACCGCAGGCTGGAAGTGTTTCTGCTCCTCGCGCTGGCCGTGCTCCTGCCGGCCGCGGCGCGCGCGCAGGAGGCCAGCGTGCCTTCACCCAAAGACGCGGAGAGCAAGCCTAGCGCGCGCCCCAAGATCGGCGTGGCGCTGGAGGGCGGCGGCGCGCTGGGTCTTGCGCACATCGGCGTTTTGCAGTGGTTTGAAGACCACCATATTCCCATTGACTACATCGCCGGCACCAGCATGGGCGGCCTCGTCGGCGGCCTTTATGCCGCCGGGAAGAGCCCCGAGGAACTGCGGAAAATTGTCGAAGCGCAGCATTGGGACATCATCATCGGCGGGCAAACGCCCTACGAAGATCTCTCTTTCCGCCGCAAGGAAGATGCGCGCGACTATCCGACTTCGCTCCAACTTGGGCTCAGGCATGGGCTCTCCATCCCCGCGGGATTTAATGCCGGCCACCAGATCAGCCTGCTGATTGACCGCGAAACCCTGCCCTACGGCAAGCTGAAATCCTTTGACGAGCTGCCCATCCCGTATCGCTGCGTGGCCACCGATCTGGTCACCGGCAAGGAAGTGGTTTTCAGCGAAGGCAGCCTTTCGCTGGCCATGCGCTCGACCATGTCCATTCCCGGCGTCTTCAAGCCGGTGCGCAACGGCGACCAGGTTCTGGTGGACGGCGGGCTCGTGGGCAACTTGCCGACCGACGTGGTGCGCAAGATGGGCGCGGACATCGTCGTCGCCGTTCACCTGGAGACCTCGCCAACCAAGGCCGAGGACATCCAATCGTTCTTCCAGGTGCTGGGCCGTTCGATTGATGTCGTCATCCGAGAGAACGAATTGCGCGGCCTGTCCGGCGCCGACGTGATCGTGAAGGTGGACCTGCACGAGTACACGTCCATGCAGTACGACAAATCCAAAGTCATCATTGCCAAAGGCAGCGAAGCCGCGGTCGAGAAATCCAAAGTGCTGCTGCCCTTTTCCGTGAGCGACAACGAATGGCAACGGTATCTGGACGCGCGAAAGTCGCGGGCGCGCAGCGCTAACCCCACCCCGGAATTTGTCCGGGTCGAAGGAACCGACAAGGACGCCGCTCGCCAGATTGAGCGCTTTCTCCAGCCGCTGGTCGGCAAGCCGGTCAATGCGCCCGAACTCGATCAAATGCTCACCCGCCTGACCGGCATCGGGAAGTTCGATTCCGTCGGCTACGCCGAAGTCCAGCAGGACGGCAAGAGCGGCCTGCTCATCACGGTTCACGAAAAGCTTTACGCGCCGCCCCTGCTGCAGCTGGCGTTCGAGATCGACGGCTCAGAACCTCAAGACGTCACCTACACCAACGCGGGGCGGCTCACGTTCATGGACGTCGCCGGCTACCGCTCCGAGTGGCGTACAGACATCCGGTTCGGCAACACGTACGGCGTTTCCAGCGAACTTTACAAACCTCTCTCGGCGACCAGCAAGTGGTTCATTGCGCCGCACGGCTCGGCATCCAGCACGCAATTCAAGATCTATCTCCGCCAGGATCCGTTGGTCTGGTATCGCGAAGGACTCGCGTCCATTGGCATGGATTTCGGCTACGGCTTCGATCGCTTCAGCGAAGTTCGCGTCGGCTATGAAGTGGGAGACCTGGACGCGCGGGTGCGTCTTGGCCAAGCGCAATTCCCCAACATCGCCGGCCGCACCGGCAACACCAAGGTGCGCTTCCTCACCGACCACACCGACGATCCGATCATTCCGCGGCGCGGCTATTCCTTCTCCACGACGTTCCGCTGGTGGGACACCAGCCCCGGCGCGCCGGAAGGCTTTCCGACCATGGAGGGCCAGCTGCAATTCTTTCAACCCATCACGCAGCCGGGCTCCATTTTCATTAGCGCCTTCGGCGGAACAACCTTCGGTACACGCGACACTGGCCCCGTTCCGGAATTTTTTCTGGGCGGGCCTCTCCGCTTGAGCGCGTACGGAACCAACGAGTTGTATGGCAACCAGTACTACCTGTTTCGCCTCGGCTATCTGCACGACCTGTTCAGCCTGCCGCCGTTCCTCGGCAAAAAGGTATATGCCGTCGGCACCTATGAGTTCGGCAAGATGTACGGATTCTCGTCACAGAGCGGATTCCCCAATGACATTTCGGGAGGGGTTCTCGCGCAAACGTTCTTCGGTCCGATTTTTCTGGGCGGCAGCTTCGGCGATACCGGCCACAGCAAACTCTATTTCCAGCTAGGCCGCGTTTTCTGAACGATTCGGAACGAAGTCATTCGCCTTCGAAGTACGCGAAGAGATTGTTGAGCGATTCTGCGAGCAGCGGGTGCGCCAACACCGCGTCCTTCAGCACGGTGTAGGGCAGCTTGCCCATCATCGCCAACTGGACCTGGGTCATCACCTCGCCGCCCTCGATGCCCAGAATGGCCGCACCCAGTATCTGCTTGGATTCGGCGTCCACGATCACCTTCATGAGGCCGCGCGTTTCATCGGTTTCGAGAGCGCGCGCCACCCAGCTCATCGGCATTTTGGCCACGCGAATCTTGCGGCCGCTGGCCCGTGCCTCCGCTTCCGTCAAGCCCACCCGCCCGAGCTGCGGATCGATGAACACGGTATATGGCACCAGGCGATTGGCGATGCTGGCGTTGCCTCCTTCCAGCAGGTTGCTGCGGATGATGCGGAAATCGTCGTAGGAGATGTGGGTGAATGCCGGGCCGCCGTTGATGTCGCCCAGCGCGTACACTCCGGGCACGTTGGTCTCCAGTTTGTCGTTGACCCGGATATATCCGTGTTTATCCAGTTGCAAGCCCGCCGCGGCCGCATCCACCGAGTCCGCGTTTGGCGAACGCCCGGTCGCCAGCAGCAGGTGCGAGCCGGATAGCTTGACCGTCTTTCCGGACTGCTCGACCGTCAAATCGATTCCCGTTGCAGATTCCGCCACGCCCGTCGCCTTCGCGTTCAGCAGTACGTCGATCCCGTCCTCGCGCAGGATTTGCAGCACGGCCTCCGCGACGTCCACATCTTCTCGCCCCAGGAGCTGTTCGCCGGACTGCACGATGCTGACGCGGCTGCCGAATCGCCGGAACATCTGACCGAATTCCAGCCCGACGTACCCGCCACCCAAGATAATCAGGTGCTCCGGCACAGCGTCGAGCTCCATGATGCTGGTGCTGGTCAAGTACGGTATTGCGGCCAAACCATCGAGCTCCGGCAGCGTCGGCCGGCAGCCGGCATTGATGAAGATCTTGTCGCCGCTGAG
Source organism: Dongiaceae bacterium (assembly GCA_035542235.1). GTDB lineage: Bacteria > Acidobacteriota > Terriglobia > Acidiferrales > UBA7541 > Acidiferrum. The sequence goes on along the minus strand of DATKLU010000085.1, from coordinate 35,265 downwards.
TTCCACTTCGCCGCCGTCGCGTTTTTTGACCCGCAGCACTTTCGGCCCGATGAACTTCGCTTCCCCGAGAATCAGATCCAGCCCTTTGGTGTTCCCCACTCTCTTTTCCCCGCCGGTGCGGAACGATTCCACGATATTGCGCTTCCTCTCGCGCACCTTCTTCAGATCGATCTGGATTGGCCCGGTGAGCACGCCGTAGTCCGCGCCTCGTCGCGCGAGATGGGCCACCCGCGCACTGGCCACCATGGTCTTGGTCGGCGTGCAGCCTTCGTTGACGCACGTGCCGCCTACGTGCTCGCGCTCGATCAGCGCCGTGCGCAGGCCGGCATTCGCCAATGCCTGCGAGAGCGGGTTTGCCGCCTGCCCGGAGCCGATTACCAGGCAATCGTAGTGCGACGGCGATTCTGTGGACATACATTTACCTCGGCGAGAATCTGCAAGATAGAGAGCCGGGGGCGAAAAAAGGTTACTGCATTTTTAGAGGCGAAAATGCAGCACGACCCACAGAGAGCCGAAAATCGCGATCAGGTCCTCGGCCAGGGCGACCGGCAGATCGCGGCCAAGCGCTTTCGAGAGCCGCGTACGGACCAAGAATCCGAGAAAACAACCGGCCAAACCGCCAAGAATGCCCGCCATCGCGCCGGGCAGCCAGCCAGCCCCGCCGTTCGTGGCAACTGCCGCCCCACAGAGCCCGCCGACGAACAGCCGCGCCCCGAGTCCCAACGCCGCCGTCCGGTTCGGCGCTTTAGGCAGCTTGTCGGCAAATAGTTCTGCCACCGCCGCCAAGGTGAAGACCAGCGCCGCAGGCAGGGTCCCGGCCCAGGAAAACAGCGCCCCGAACTTCAGCCACCCCCAATGCCCCGCCCAGCTGACGAACGCCGGAGGTGTCAACGATCGCAGTCCGCCGAAGAATCCAATTGCGAAAGCAAAGAAAAGCACGAAAACCGTAGCGTTGGTCGGGGCCATAGGCCCTTCACGTTGCCCCCACCGGCCCGCGAAGTCAAGCCGGCAACCGCCGCCGCCATCGGCGCCCTGCCCTGCCGCGCCCCAATTGTGAACAAAGCAGTACCAGACATTCACGGCGGCGTAACAACGCTCTCGTATAACTCCCCCTCCTGTTGACGGACCCAACTATCCGCGGAATAAGGGAGAGTTATGGCTACGCTGGCATCACCCGCACCGTCGGGCAATTCTTCAGTACATGAAAAAATATCGAAGGGCCCAGGCCTCATCGGTACGCTCATTTTCGTCGCGGTCCTTGTCGTCGGCGTGGTCTATATCGGCTGGAACCTTTCCAAAGACCTGATCGCCCTGCAAGGCGGCTCGGCGCTCCCGTACATCCTGCTGGGCGTCGCGCTCTTCGTGGCCCTCGGCTTTGAGTTCGTGAACGGCTTTCACGACACGGCGAACGCCGTGGCTACGGTGATTTATACGCACTCTATGGACCCGCACATCGCCGTCACCTGGAGCGGCTTCTTCAACTTCCTGGGTGTGGTCACCTCGACGGGCGCAGTCGCATTCGGCATCGTCTCACTGCTGCCGGTGGAGTTGATTCTGCAAGTCGGCAGCAGCGCTGGTTTCGCCATGGTCTTCGCGTTGCTCGTCGCGGCGATTCTCTGGAACCTCGGCACCTGGTATTTCGGGCTTCCGGCGTCCAGCTCGCACACCCTGATCGGCTCCATTATTGGCGTCGGCATCGCCAACCAGTTGATGGCCGCGCGTTCGGGAACCAGCGGGGTGGACTGGGCACAGGCCACCAACATCGGCAAATCGCTCTTGATCTCCCCGATCGTCGGCTTCGTCTGTGCGGCGCTTCTACTGATCCTGATGAAAGTTCTCATCAAGGACAAAAAGCTGTACCAGGCGCCCGAAGGCACCGCGCCTCCTCCCTTCTGGATTCGCGGCATGCTGATGCTCACGTGCACCGGCGTCAGCTTCTTCCACGGCTCCAACGACGGCCAGAAAGGCATGGGACTGATCATGCTCATCCTGATCGGTACCGTGCCCACCACGTACGCGCTGAACCATGCCGTCACCCCGCGGCAGAGCGAAGATTTCGTTGCCGTGTCGCGTCAGGCTGCGGACACCATCAACAAGTACATCGATCCTGCCGCGGTCACCGGCGACCCGCGCGAAGATGTGACGGAATATATCCGCACCAAGGAATTCAAACCCAACACCATGCTGGCGCTGCGTTCGCTGGTGAACGACGTCGGCACCGAAATGGCGCAGTTCAAGGACCTGTCCAAGGTTCCCAACGACAAGGTGCGTAACTTCCGCAACGATATGTACCTGACCAGCGAAGCGCTGCGCTTGATGCAGAAGAGCGGCAAGCCGGAGATCTCCGCCGCCGACGCTGCGGCACTCAAGAACTACAAGGGCCACATCGACCGCGCGACCCGCTTCATCCCGTTGTGGGTGAAAGTCGCGGTGGCGCTGGCACTCGGTCTCGGCACCATGGTCGGCTGGAAGCGCATCGTGGTCACGGTGGGGGAAAAGATCGGCAAGAACCACCTGACCTACGCGCAGGGCGCGGCCGCGGAAATCACGGCCATGGCCACCATCGGCGCGGCGGACGCCTTCGGCTTGCCGGTCAGCACCACGCACGTGCTTTCCTCTGGCGTGGCCGGCACCATGATGGCCAACCACTCCGGCCTGCAGTGGGGCACGGTGCGCAACCTGCTCATGGCTTGGGTGCTGACTCTGCCTGCGGCCATGATGCTCTCCGGATTCCTGTTCTGGACGTTCCGGAAACTGTTTTAAGCCTGCGCAGCGTTTACTCGGGAAAGATCGGAGCGGCGTCCGGAGTTTCGGGCGCCGTTCCCGTTTCCGTGCGCGTCTCCGTGGGTAGCCTGCGGGCGCGAATGGTTCCGCCCAGCAGCACCACGTTGCTGACCAGAATGATGGCGAAGGCCAGATCGGGCAGAAACTGCAGCTGCTTGCTCAGCGTGGCGTGCACCTGCAGCGCCAGCACCGCCGTGATCAGGCCGCGCGGCAAAAGCCAGATCATGATTTCCCGCTCCAGCGCCGTCAGCCCCCGCCACGCGAAACGGCAGCTCTCCACCACCAGCACGCGCGCCAGCACCAGCGCCACAAAACATGCCAGCGAGAGCAACAGGTAGCGCCGCAATCCCGCAAAATTGACCAGCGCGCCGAGCAGCACGAAAAAGAAGGTGCGAATCAGAAAGGCCAGCTCGCCGTGAAAGCTGAGCATCTGTTCCCGCGCGGACCAGCCCGATCCCGCGCGTATCGGCACCTCCGCGAACCAGTCCAGACGCGATGGCTGCATCGCCTCCTGGATCTCCTTGCGTACCGCGCGGTAATTCGCAAGCGTTATGCCAAAAACCAGCACTCCGACCAGGCTGTTGCCCTGCAGCGCGTGCACGCCCGCGTAGACCAGCAACACCGCGCCGAAGGTCAGCACGTGCCAGAACCGCTGATCAGACAGAACTGGCAGCAGCCAGGACCACAGGATTCCCGCGACCACTCCACATCCCGCCGCCAGCAACAGGCTCGAAAGCAGCGCCCACGAAACCACTCCGACCGAGGTCGAATTCCCGGCCGCGATTTGCAGCAGCGTGGTGACCGCCAGAACAGCCAGCGCGTCGCCGAGCGACGCCTCCACCAGCAGCGTCAGCCGCACCTGATCGCGCAGGCGAATCTGCTGCAGCACGGGCAGCACGATGGCAGAACTGACGCAGCCCAGCACCGCGCCGATGAGCAGCGCCGAAATCCAGGGGAGATGGAGCAACAAGCGGCAGGAGAGACCGACGGCCGCGGTGCTGGCAACATAACATGCGACCGAAAGGAAGAAACCGGAGCCAAAATATGCGGCGACTTCCTTCAGCTTCAGATCCAGTCCTCCTTCAAACAGAATCAGGACCAGGGCCAGCGAACCGAAGCCGTCGGTGGCCCCGCGAAAGACGTCCGGATCCACCACATGCAGCAAAGGACCCAGCACCACCCCGGCCAGCAGGAGGATGATAACGTCGGGAACCCCGGTAAAACGCACCAGGCGGTTGGCCACGAACGCCAGGACCAGCAGCGCGCCGAGCAGCGCAAAAAACAGATTCAGATCCATGAAGTGATCTTTCCCCAGGCAAGCAACGTTCCCGAAATGATTCCGGAATCGCAGCTCCGAGGCAAACAAAAAGCAGCCCAGCCGGCGCGCAAATTTTGCCTGTTGACACGGACTGCGAATCCATGCGATTCTGCCGCGCGTTTTGTCCCGTTTTTTGGCGAAGGATCAGAATCATGCAACGGTCGCTTACAACTGAAGCGTGCATGGCGAAGCCAGACGATTGCTGCGTCGGCGGCGGGCTGATTTTTCGCGCCCACTCCTGACGGGCATTCCTCTCGCAACCGCACGTTTGCTGCAAACTGAATTTCCGTGACGGCGTAGTGTGCCGTCCTGGCGCGCAAGCCCGGTTTGCGCGCGCGCGTTGCCCGTGTGCCTGTTGCGCACGGTGCAGCGCCTTCCGAAGCGTCACGCTTCTAGAAACGAAATCGCCATGGTCAAGATTCGCGTTATGGGAGGAACACCGGAGAGTTGCCAGTCTCTGTGCATTTCCTGCACCCAGGGCCACCTCATCCGGGGCTTTCGCGCCACCGAAGAGCAGGTTTTCTGCCGCTTCTTCTACATCGAACGGGAGATTCTGTTCCCGGTGCGCGAGTGCACCTTCTATCAGGACCGCCGGCTTGCCAGCAAGTCCGAGATGGAAGAGATCGCCTGGCAGCTGCGGACGAAATCGCCGTCGCGCAGCGTCGGGTTCGCCAGCAGCAATCAGTTGAGGGAATTGCAGGAGGCCGCCGAGTCCGCTTGCGAAGCAGCGACGGACGACGAGCCGTCCGATTCCGACGAGTAACGACGGCGGCAAAAGGAGTGTGCGCTGCACACGGAAAGGAGAACCAGAGTGATCAACTTCAAGACCTTGGTGTTCGCGCGCAGCGGATCTCTGTGCGCGACTTGCGTGTGGGGAACGGTGCGTAAGGGCGGCAGCGCAAAGGAAGCGGAGACGTTCTGCCGCTTGCTGACGCCCCACACGCTGGTTCCCTTCGCCGTCAGCGAATGCACCGACTACCACGACCGCAGGATGAAGGCGCCTGACACGGAGGCCAAGTCCAAGGCCGCGAAGTACGGCTTCGTGACCACGCTGGAGCTGGACGACCAGGCCAAGGACAAACTATGAGGCAGCAAGTGCCCGCTCTCGTTCGAAGAGGGCGGGCACTCCGCTTCAACGACCCTTCCCGCGAACAGCTTCAGGCGTTGGTGCCGCCATCCACGGTGAGATTGGCGCCCGTGATGTACGAGCTTTCCGGGCCGGCAATGAACGCCACGAGATTGGCGACTTCGTCCGGCGTCCCGTAGCGGTTCAGCGCGGTTACCGCCTGCTGCGACGCAGCCCACTCGCTCGATGCAGGGTTCAGATCCGTATCAATCGGGCCGGGCTGCACGTTGTTCACGGTAATGGCGCGGTCGCCCACCTCGCGCGCCAGTCCTTGCGTAAACAGCTTCACCGCTCCCTTGGTGGCGGAATAAGGCACGAGGCCGGTGGTGAGAATACGCTCGCCCAGGCAGGAGCCGATGTTGATGACGCGACCGCCTTTGTTCATGCGCTTCAACGCGGCGTGCGTGGCATAGAACGTGCCACGGACGTTGATGTCCAGCACGCGGTCAATTTCCTCGAGGCTGCTCTCTTCAAATTTCTTGGGGAAGGCGGTGCCGGCGTTGTTGACGAGAATATCCAGTCCGCCGAAGGTTGCAGCGGTCTTTTCCACTGCGGCGGTGACCGCCTTGGCATCTGCGGCGTCCGCCTGCACGGCGAGCGCTTTGCCGCCCGCACCTTCGATCGCTTTCACGACCGATGCGGCAGCGTCAGCGCCTTTGGTATAGGTAATGGCTACCTTCGCGCCGTCCGCCGCAAGGCGCTTGGCGATGGCGGCGCCAATCCCGCGCGAACCTCCGGTCACCAACGCGACTTTCCCTTCCAGTTTCTTGGACATGGCCAGAATCTCCTTACCTGTTCTTCTCTCCGCTGCTGCGGAATCATTTTGAAGACGCAGACCGTTTGGATTCGCGCAAGAGGGGACCGGTTATAGCAATCGATGAGCGTTTATTTGCGGTACTGGGCGTCGCTGACGTGCTCGAGCCACTCTACGACTTTGCCGTCCTGGCGTTCCTGTATCGCTATGTGTGTCATTGCGGTGCCGGGCGTAGCTCCGTGCCAATGCTTCTCGTTCGGCGCGAACCACACCACATCGCCCGGATGAATTTCCTCGACCGGCCCGCCCTCGCGTTGCGCCCAACCGCACCCGGCGGTAACGATCAGCGTCTGGCCGAGCGGGTGGGTGTGCCAGGCGGTTCGCGCGCCAGGTTCGAACGTGACGCTGGCCCCGGCGACAAGCGCCGGATCGGGGGCCTGAAAGAGCGGGTCAATGCGCACGGAACCCGTGAACCATTCCGCGGGTCCTTTGCTCGATGCTTGCGAGCCGACGCGCTTGATCTCCATTTTTCTCCTTGCGCTGCGAAGCTAGCGATTGCTCATGCGTTCAATATGTTCCGGGTAGCGATCGCCCTGTACCTTGATTTTCGCCGCAGCCGCCTCGATTTCGCGCAGATCATCGGCGGCAAGATTGACGGAGGCGGCTCCGATGTTTTCCTCCAGGCGCTCCAGCCTGGTTGTGCCGGGGATCGGAACGATCCAGGGCTTCTGCGCCAGGAGCCAGGCCAGCGCGATCTGGGCCGGCGTGGCTCCTTTCTTTTGCGCGATGCCTTGCAGCAGATCCACCATGGCCTGATTGGCCTTGCGATTCTCGGCCTCGAAACGCGGAATGATGTTCCGGAAATCGGTGCTGTCGAAGGTGGTGGTGGCGTCGATTTTTCCGGTGAGAAAGCCCTTGCCGAGCGGGCTGTAGGGGACAAAACCAATGCCAAGTTCCTCGAGCGCCGGCAACACTTCTTTTTCCGGATGGCGGTACCAGATAGAGTATTCGCTTTGTACCGCGGCGACCGGCTGCACGGCGTGTGCCCGCCGTATGGTCCCCGCGGCGGCTTCCGACAGGCCGAAATGCTTCACTTTGCCCTGCTGGATGAGCTTCTTGACGGCGCCGGCGACCTCTTCGATCGGCACCTCGGGGTCCACGCGGTGCTGGTAATAGAGGTCAATCACATCCACGCGGAGCCGCTTGAGCGACCCTTCCACGACGCGTTGGATGTGTTCGGGACGGCTATCGAGCGCGCTCCAGCGAGCTTCGCCTTCGCTGGCTGGCTTCCAGCCAAACTTGGTGGCGATGACCAGCTGCTTGCGGAAGGGCGCGAGCGCTTCACCGACCAGCTCTTCATTCGCAAGCGGGCCGTAAACCTCGGCAGTGTCGAAGAAGGTGACGCCGCGATCCACGGCAGCGTGCAGGAGTGCGGTCATTTCCCTTTTGTCCTTGGCCGGGCCATAGGAAAAGCTCATGCCCATGCAGCCGAGGCCAATTGCGGAAACTTCAAGACCACTCTTGCCGAGTTGACGGAGCTGCATCGTTGGGTCCTCCCCGAACAGATCGCGAAATCCTGGGGTGTTGGATGCGAGAAGGCAAGAGAGATTGACATAAAGATAGCTCCGGGTGGGCGGACGGGAAGGTGGGACGCCGAAAACCGCGCTTGACTTTCGCTTTTTATTCGCTATAGTGGCTGGCGGTAGAGGAAACGGGAAACAGGCGGCGCCGGCTCCATTGCCCCACGGGCTCTCCCGAGCCGGTGCCCGCCTGTTAGTAGCACCAGCTCTCAGCCTGTGCCCGGCATGGAACGGCGGTTTGTTGCCCTGAGACCGTGGCAGTTGGGTCAACGGGCCAGAGCGATGCCCTTGCCCGGCCCGGAACGCGGCGCGATACTTCCCTTACTATGCGAGTCCCCGCACGATGGGCGCTGCCGGCGGCAGCGCTGCTGCTCACCGCGCATGTCGCGCTCGGCGACGAGATACGCCTGAAAGACGGTAAGAAGCTCTACGGCGTGATTGTGGCCTACGAAGACAACATGTTTAAGGTGAAAACGGACTACGGCTACGTGCTGGTGGAGAAAGACAAAATCGCAGCGATTGTGCCGACGACACCCGCAGGCGCGCCAAGCGGACAACCGGCGGCGACACCGGTAGCGGCAAAACCCGCCAAGACTCCCGAGACGAAAGCGGCGGAGAACGCCGGGGCAGCTCCCGAGCCCGCGGCCGCCGAGCCCGTAAACGGCAAACCGAAAATTTCCGGCGACCCGGTGCGCCCGGCGCTACCCGCGGCCACCAATACCGCGAAAGTGAACGCGCCCAATCTGAAAAGTTCCGCTCCCCCCGCCAGCGCCGTGACGGCGGCGGCGACGACGGCGGCGCCTCCGGCGCCAAAAGAACCGGAACCGCCGGCGAACCGCGAAGAGGTGCAGGGCACGCTGTACACGAACTACTCGCACGGCTTCCGCATGTACAAGGCGCCGAGCTGGGAACTGATGGAAGACGCGCGCAAGGCCCTGCCGAACGCGATCGTGGCTATGGGCACCGCGAACGAGTCCACGCTGATGGTGGTGGGCCAGGAAACCACGAAGGATTCCCTGGACAACGCAGCCAACGCGGTGGAAAAGCGGCTGCGCGAGATTTACACCAACTACCGGCAGATCTCGCGGCGCAAGACGGTGGTGGGCGGCGCGCAGGCCGTGGAGTTCAAGTACCGCGGAGTCGCCGACGAGCACGACTGGTCGGGAACGCTGGTGGTGATTGCGCGCGGCAAAGACGTGCTGACCATGCTCGGGATGACCTACGCCGACACCGACCTGATCCAAATCCAGGAAAACGTGATTGCACGGGCAATCTCCAGCACCGATTTCAACGTAAAGTGAATCGGCCGGGCGGCGTCACACCGCCCAGGAATACGAAGATATCCAGGAACAATCGAGAACGGCTCAGGCTTCTTCGGCGGGTTCGGATAGTTTCTTGTGCTCGCGAATCATGCCGATCAGGGCCTGCGCGGCACGCGGCAAGCTGCGATCGCGGCGATAGACGAGGCCTAGTTCGCGCCACAGATCAACGCCTTCCACATTGAGCAGCTTCACTTCACCGACCTTGACCTGATCGCGCGCAAAACTTTCGCTGATAAAGGAGACGCCGGCATCGGCGCCGACGAATTTCTTGATCATGCCGATGCTGGGAAGCTCCATGGCGACGTGCACACGCGCGCGGAACGGGCGGAACAGTTTGTCTAGCACCTGGCGGGTGTAACCGGTGCGGGGAAAAATGAGCGGCTGTCCGGCGACTTCTTCGAGCGTCACCTTGCCGCGGCTGGCCAGCGGGTTCTTGCTGCTGACCATCAGGCGCAAGCGGTCGCGATAGATGTGGTGCACGCGAAGGTTGGGCGATTTCAGCGGCAAGGTGACAATGCCCACGTCCACCGAGCCGTCTTCCACCCGCTGCAGAATCTTGTGGCTGAAATTGCGGTAGATGCTGATGTGCACCAGCGGATACTTGCGCTGGAATTCCGCGAAGATGTCCGGCAAGAGATACAGGCAGGTCGCTTCGTTGGCGCCAAAAACCACCGGTCCCTGCACCACGTTGCCGCGATCGGCAACGACCTGCACCGATTCATCGCGCAGGCGCAAGAGCTTTTCCGCGTATTCAAACAGCACTTCCCCGGCCGGCGTGAGTTCGACGGATTTCGCGGAACGATCGAGCAGCTTGGCGCGATAAGCCTGTTCCAGCTGGCGGATTTGCGCGCTCACGGCGGATTGCGAGCGGAAAACCTTCTGGCCGGCGCGGGAGAAACTCTTCAGTTTGGCGACGTAAACGAAAGTTGTGAGTTGGTCAAAGTCCATAGGCGCTGAACTAGCCCAGATTATAGCGAAACAGCAGGCGGAAAGAGAAAAAGAATGCTGTTTTCTCCGAAATCATGCCGGGACCGCATGGGATACGGCGGCATGCGCGGGGGCACCCGAGGTGCGTGGAAAATCGGATTTGAGCTGGGCCAGCACCGGTTCCCAGGTGCTCTCCACGGTGCCCTGCAAGTGCACGGGCTGCACGCGCAGCATGGGCAGCGGTCCGCGCCGGGAAAGCAGGCGCGCGGCGCGCGGGCTGCCGGTGCGATCCAGATGCTCGCGCAGGACCAGGCGCAGCCAGGCGTCTTCCGTGGAGTCGATCTCCTGCACAGTGACAAAATCGCGGTGCAGCACGTCTTCCGCCTCGGCGCGGAGCACGTAGGCCAGGCCGCCGGTCATGCCGGAGCCGAAATTGAGGCCGAGCGAGCCGAGAACCAGGACCACGCCGCCGGTCATGTACTCGCAACCGTGCTGGCCCACGCCCTCGACAACGGCAAGCGCCCCGCTGTTGCGAATGGCAAAACGTTCGCCGGCGCGGCCGGAAACGAACAGCGCGCCGGACGTGGCGCCGTAAAGAACGGTGTTACCGGCGAGAACGTCGCCACGACGCGAAGCGCCGGTGCCCGACGAGATGGAAATGATGCCGCCGGAAAGACCTTTGCCGACATAGTCGTTGGCCTCCCCGAGCAGTTTGAATTCGATGCCGGAGCCGACGAATGCACCGAAGCTCTGGCCGGCGCTTCCCTGAAACTCCCGGGAAATTGCCGCGCTCGATTGGCCGGATGCGCGGCGGCGCGCGAGCTCTCCGCTCAGGCTGGCGCCGACGCTGCGGTCGGAATTGCGGATAACCGTAGAACCGCCATCGGAGTCCTGCGGCCCGGATTCGGAAGCCGGAGCTTCGCTGAGTGATGCGTGCAAGCCCGGCACCTGCTGCGGCGCGATACGGAAGGCCATGTTGGATTCGAGCGCCAGCGCCGGGGTCTCGGCAAAGTTCGGATCGCGCGGGCGCAGGCAGTCATACCAGCCTTTCAGCTCGGTCAGCGAATTGACGCCGAGTTCGGCCAGCTTGCGGCGGACCTCTTCGGCCAGCGAGCGGAAATAGGCGACGACCATTTCGGGCTTGCCGTTGAAGCGGGTGCGCAGCGCTTCATCCTGCGTGGCAATGCCGACCGGGCAAGTGTTGAGGTGGCACTGGCGTGCCATCACGCAGCCGATGGCCAGCAGCGAGGCGGTGCCAAAACCGAATTCGTCCGCACCAAGAACGGCGCCAATCAGGATGTCGCGCGAAAACTTGAGGCCGCCGTCCACGCGCAGCGAAACGCGGGAGCGCAAGCCGGCACGCACCAGGGTTTCGTGGGTTTCACGCAGGCCGATCTCCCAGGGCAGTCCGGTATTCTTGATCGAAGTGAGCGGCGAAGAACCCGTGCCGCCATTGTGCCCGCTGATGGTAATTACGTCGGCGCCAGCCTTGGCAACTCCGGCGGCGATGATACCCACGCCCGCGCCGGAAACCAGCTTCACACCGATGCGCGCGCGCGGATTGACGGCGCGCAGATCGTGGATGAGCTGCGCCAGGTCCTCGATGCTGTAAATATCGTGATGCGGCGGCGGCGAAATGAGCGGTGTGCCGGGAGTGGCGTGGCGAATGCGCGCGATATACGGCGTGACCTTTTTCGCAGGAAGCTGCCCGCCCTCGCCGGGCTTGGAGCCCTGCGCCATCTTGATTTCGAGTTCCTGCGCGTGGACCAGATAATCGGAGGTCACCCCGAAGCGGCCGGAAGCAACCTGCTTGATCTTATTGGCGGCTTCCGGTTCGTTGAGCCACAGATCCGGATCTTCACCGCCTTCGCCGGTGTTGCTCTTTCCACCCAGCTGATTCATGGCCAGCGCCAGGGTGCGGTGAGCCTCAGGGCTCAGCGAGCCGAGGGACATGGCCTGGGTGCTAAAGCGTTTCAGAATGCTTTCAACAGGCTCGACGTCTTCGATGGCGACCGGAGCGCCCGGAACGGTTTCCAGAAGGTCGCGCAGGAAAACCACGCCGCCGGGGTCGGAGAGTTCCTCAAAGGCGGGGTACTTCCCCGCTTCCGGCGCTTTGACGTGCGCGTGCAAGCGGCGGACCACCTCGGGCGAGTTGGCGTGCAACTCGGCGCCCTTGCGGAAACGGTACAGGCCGGCATCGGGCATGTCCTCGCCCGGGCGCGCAAACGCCTCGCTGTGCATCTTGAGATAGTCCCTGAGCAGATCGTCGAGCGATTTTTGTCCGGCAAAATCCGCGGCATCCTCAAAAAATTCCGCGCAGAAATCCTCGGAAAGACCGACGATTTCAAAGAGGCAGCTGTTGCGATAGCTGGCGAGCGTGGAAACGCCCATGCGCGCCAGAACTTTGCGCAAGCCGGCGTAAACGGCGGCGCGAACCTTCAGCATGCCGCCAGGCTCTTCCGCCTCGGCAAACTGTTCGGTCAAATATGGAATGACGGCGCTTGCGCCCGCCGCGACCAGCAGCGCGACGTGATGGGTATCGAACGCCTGGGCGGTTTCAACCACCAGCGGCACGTCCCACAGGCCTTCCCGGACCATGGCCTTCCAGAACGCGGCGGTGGCCAGGAGCGCCGGGAGCGCGGCACGATCTGCTCCCAATCCGCGATCGGAAAGGAGGAAGAGCCCCGGGCGCACGTTGCCGCCCAGAGGGGTAGATGAGCACTGGGCGATTGCGCCTCGCGCTCCCGGGACTCCCGTTTTGGCAGGAAAGCTAAAGTCGATGGTCTGGACCGGGCCGTACTGCGTGATGATGTCGGCGTATTCGCCCTGCGTGAGGATCGGGCCGGGCAAAACCAAGCCGCCGGGAGCGGCCGGGCTCGCGGGCAAGCGGACTTCGAGTGACATGACGTGGGTTTCACGCAAGGGGTCGATCGGCGGATTGGTGACCTGGGCGAAACGCTGCTTGCAATAATCCCAGAGGGTCCGCGGCAAAGCGGAAAGAAAGGCGGGCGGCGCGTCGTCGCCCATGCTCCAATCGGCCTCTTTGCCGTGCACCAGCGAGGAAAAGAGAATCTTGAACTGGTCTTCGGTCCAGCCGCAGGAAGCGGCGGTGCGGCGCGGCGACTCCACCGCGGGAGCCGCGGCGGGCGAAGCGGGTGTATCAAGGCGGCGCACGCGGGGCGGCGTGAGCCGCGACTGGTGACCGCCGAGGCGCTTCAAGATATCGCGCCAGCGCAAAAAGACATTGGCTTCAGGCTTGGCGACGATCATTTCGCCAGGACCCAAGCGGGAGCGCTCGGCTATGCGCGACTCCTCGAAGTCCACGAGGCCGGTTTCCGAGCCAACAACCAGCAGGCCGTCATGCGTGAGCGTGTAGCGCATCGGGCGCAGGCCGTTGCGGTCCAGCTTGGCGCCGACGCTGGTGCCGTCGGAGAAAATCAGCGCGGCCGGGCCGTCCCAGGGTTCGCTCTGCAGAGAGAGCGCAGCGAGCGCTCCGCGCACATCGCGCGAGAGCAACGGATCGTTCTCAAAAGCCGGAGGAACCAGTGCCAGCATGGCCTCTTCGACGGAAAAACCTTCCAGGAGCTTGGATTCCAGGCCGTTATCGAAGCTGGCGGAATCGCTGACGTTTTCTTCCAGCGCCTTGAACCACGATCCGACGGTGAGTTTTTCGCGGACCTGGCGTTCCTTGGCGCGCAGCCAGCGGCGATTGGAAACGATGGTGTTGATTTCGCCGTTGTGCGCGACGTAGCGGAAAGGCTGCGCAAGATTCCACGACGGCTGGGTATTGGTGGAATAGCGCTGGTGGAAGATGCAGAAAGTGGTTTCGAACGAGGGTTCGCGCAGGTCGAGATAGAACTGAGGGAACTGCCAAGGGGTGAGAAGGCCCTTGTACACGACGGTCTGCGAGGAAAGCGAACAGATATAACAATTCTGGGGCAGCAGCGACTCCGCCTTTTTGCGGAGCGCGGCCAGGCGCCATTCAAAGCGTTCCGCGGGACGCGCAGCGTGGAACGGCGCGACGAAGAATTGCCAGGACTCTGGCATGGTTTCGTGTGCGCGGCGACCGAGGCAATTGGGATTCACCGGGACGCGGCGCCAGCCGAGGATGCGCAGACGCTCCTGGTCGGCGGCTTCTTCAATGGCGGCCTTGGCAGCGGGCAGCAAATCCGAAGGGAAAAAGGCAAAGCCCAGGCCAAATTGCTCGGGAAGCTCAATCTGCTGTTCGGCGGCGCGGGCCCGGAAGAAGGCCTTGGGAAGCGCGGCAAGTAGCCCGGCACCGTCTCCGCTGGCGCCATCCGCGTCCACGCCACCTCGGTGGGTCAGTCGCTCGAGCGCGGTCAGGGCGTGCTCAATGATGTCGTGACCTGCAGGTCCGCCCAGGCGCGCGATGAAGCCCGTACCACAGGCATCGTGATCCGGATGGCCCCAATTCGGGCGGACACGGGCAGCTAACTGCCACTGGCGCCAATGGGATGGCAGGTCCATGACTTGTTATAGGCGGTGGGGTCGGAATCTGTACAACGCAGAAATTCGATTCGCAAAATTGGATTTCTGATTGCGATGCAGGCGGCGTGGAGGAACCGGCTAAAACTTGGTGGGTTCCGTGAAATGGAAGCCGGTGACCTTCATCGCCGGGACCACCATCTCAAAGGCCTCCTCCGCGGTGGTGCGGCGGGGTGGACCGAGCGCGACGACGTTCCTTAACAGATCGATCAGCGACTGATTGAAGCGGAAATTGCGCACGGACGATACGACCTTGCCATTTTCCACGAGGAACAGGCCATCGCGCGTCATTCCAGTCATCACTTTTTCATAGGGGTCCACCTCGCGGATGTACCAGACGCGAGTGACCAGAAGGCCGCGGTCCGTGGACGCGACCATCTCCTCGACCGACGACTTCCCTCCCCCAAACACCAGGTTCATCGGCGCTTCGCCATATTCGTTGGGAAGGGCGAAACCATGCCCGGTTGGCTTCTTGCCGGCTTTCCTGGCGCTGCTGCGCGAATACACCAGATTGCGTGGAACGCCTTCGCGAACAAGCGCGACCTGCTGGCGCGGCAAGCCTTCGCCGTCGAAGGGAGCGCCCATCTGCAGCGGGTGATAGGCGTCATCGCTGATGGAAATGTTGTTGCCGAAAAGCGGTTTGCCCAGCCGCCCGGTCAGGCAGGAACGCTGGTCTTCCACCGCGGTTGCGGAGAAATCGTAAAAGAGAAACCCGACGAGATCGAGGACGGCGGCGGGCTCCAGAATGACGGTGTGCTTGCCGGGTGCAAGTTCCTGGGGCTGGCGAGCCATGCGGGCTTTTTCCGAGGCCCGCACGGCGAGTCCCTGCGGATCAAAATCACGGACGTTGCAGGCATTGGCCTTGGCCCAGCTGGCGGCCCCTTCGTCCTGCATGGTGATGGAAAATTCCGCATGGGTATTGCGATAAGCGGCGAAGAGCCCGCGAGAATTTCCGAGCGCGAGCTGCGATTGCCCGGTGGAGAAAATTCCGGCGGCGACCTGGCCATTGCGAATGGCGAGATCGGACGCTTTACGGACCGCGCGGGCGCGGTCTTCGGGCGTGACCTCCGCGGTTTCGCGCGAGACGCGATTCACCTTGCGATAGCGCTGCGGCCCGGGCACGGGGAGCAACCCGGCGATTTTCGGCTGGCTGGCAGCGAGCTGCAGCGAAGACTCCACCGCGGCGCGCAGGGAATCCTCGTCGAGGCGGTTGGTGGTGACGCGCGAAGTCCGCCCGTCAACGACGGTGCGAACCGAAATGGTCAGTCCCTTTTCGGCGACATTCTGGTGTACGGCGTTGTTGGCGAAGCGCGTGAGCGCGTCAATGGTTTCGTCAATCTGCACTTCGGCTTCATCGGCGCCTGCGAGTCTGGCCAGGCGCAAGACCGAGGCAATGCGGCGCTTCAGTTCGGGTGCGGCGGTCAGTTCGTGAGCGGAAGTTTTTGTGCGTTTGGTCATGGGGCCGTTGGCTGGAGCTATTGTCCCGAAGTGGCCATTCCCATCCGGACGTTACGGAAACGCGCGGGAGCAGCGCCGTGTCCGGTGCCCATGGTCTGCATGGGCTGGCCTTTGCCGCAGTTCGGCGTGCCCCAGAGCGTCCAGTATTCTGCGCCGCAGATAGCATCGCAACTGTTCCAGAACTCGGTCGTGATGCCGCCGTAGCTGGGATTTTTCAGCATGCGAACTTTTTTGCCGCCTTTGATTTCCCAGGCGATTTCCGTGGAGAACTGGAACTGGTAGCGGCGATCGTCAATCGACCAGGAACGGTTGGTCTCCATCCAGATGCCGTCGTCGGTGGAGGCAATGAGCTCCTCCGGCGTGCCACGGCCGGGCTTGAGGCTGATGTTGGTCATGCGGATGATTGGCAGGCGATTCCAGCTTTCCGTGCGCATGGTGCCGGAGGAACGCGAAAGACCGATGAGCTTGGCGGTCTCGCGGTTGGAAAGATAGCCGCGGAACTGACCGTCCTTGATGATGTCGGTGCACTGGGCGGGAACGCCTTCGTCATCGTAGGCAAAGCTGCCGAGGCCGGGACCGTGCGCGAGGCGGGCATCGGCAACAACATTCACGATCTCCGAGCCATAGGTGAGCTTGTTGAGTTGGTCCAACGTCAGAAAGCTCGTGCCGGCAAAGTTGGCTTCCTGGCCCAGCACCCGGTCCAGTTCGATAGGGTGGCCGACGGATTCGTGAATCTGCAGGCCAAGCTGGCTGCCGTCGAGCAATAGCGTGCCCGTTTTCTCCGGGCATTGCGCCGCCGAGTGCAGCGCAACCGATTCTTCCGCAACGCGCGGAGCGTGCCGCAACAAATCGAGCGACTCGACGAGTTCGTACCCCGCAAGCGCGTACTGCCCGCCAAAACTGTTGGGATACGAGCGTTTCTGGATTTCCGTGCCCTGGAACGAGGTGGCGGCAACGCCGCACCCGGAAATGACTTTGCGCTGGTGAATCCGCGAGCCGATACTCGACGCATACCAGGTATCGATCCTGCGGAACTGCATATCGGTTTCGGTCAGCGTGACGCCTTTCACGGCACGCATGGCTGCGTCGGCCTTGAGCAGCAACTCCAACTGCGATTCGAGCGGAATCTCGAAAGGGTCCTTCACGAGCGGCGCCTGCCAGCTATCCACGTACGCCTCTTCGGGAACCATTTCGACGTCGCCGCGCTTGGCGAGCGCGGAAGCCTTGGCGATGGAAACCGCCTGCGCGGTGCACGCCGCCACGCCTTGGCGCGTGAGCTGGTCGGTGGAGGCGAATCCCCACGCGCCGTTCGCCAGCACGCGCACGCCGATGCCGATGGACTCGGATTGGGCAAGAGTACCGACCTGCCCATTCTTGGTGGTGAGATCGCGCTGCCGCATGTGCATCAAGCGCACGTCGGCGAAGGTGGCACCGCGCAGCTTCGCTACATCGAGAGCTTCCGCCGTCAGATTCCACATTTGCGAGGGCCTCACAAAACAGAAGGGGCGCCTGAGAAAGCACGCCCCTTCACAATAACATGTCTGCGATTCGCGCCCGGTCTTAGGTGCCTTCCTGCCAGGACGCCAGGTAGTGTTCCTGCTCGGGAGTCAACTTGTCGAGCTTGTGGCCCATGGACTCCAGCTTGAGGCGCGCGATCTCCTTGTCGAGGTGTTCGGGAACCACGTACACCTGGGCCTTGAGATCCTTGGCGTTCTTGACCAGGTATTCGGCCGAGAGCGCCTGGTTGGCGAAGCTCATGTCCATCACCGAGGCCGGGTGGCCCTCCGCGGTGGCGAGGTTGACCAGGCGGCCTTCGCCGATCAGGTTGATGCGGCGGCCGTCCTTCGTCACGTACTCATCCACGAGCGGGCGCACTTCGCGCTTGCTGCTGGAGATGCGCTCCAGCGCCGGGATATCGATTTCCACGTTGAAATGGCCGCTGTTGCAAATCACCGCGCCGGACTTCATGTTTTCGAAGTGCTCGCTGCGGATCACGTTCTTGTTGCCGGTGACGGTGATGAAAACGTCGCCTTCCTTGGCCGCGTCGGCCATCGGTAGCACGCGGAAGCCGTCCATCACCGCTTCAATTCCCTTCACCGGATCGATTTCGGTGACGATCACGTCGGCCCCGTGTCCCTTGGCGCGCATGGCTACGCCACGTCCGCACCAGCCGTATCCGGCGACGACCACCTTGAGACCCGCGAGGAGCAGATTGGTGGCGCGAATCACGCCGTCCAGAGTGCTTTGCCCCGTGCCGTAGCGGTTGTCGAAGAAGTGCTTGGTCTGCGCGTCGTTCACCGCGATCACCGGGTACTTCAGCGTGCCGTCCTTGGCCATGGCGCGCAGGCGAATCACGCCGGTGGTGGTCTCTTCCGTGCCGGCGATCACGTCCTTGATCTGGTCCTGATACTTGGTTAGGAGCATGGTCACCAGGTCGGCGCCATCGTCCATGGTCATCTGCGGCTTGTGATCGAGTGCCGCGCGCAGGTGCGAGTAATAGGTTTCGTTGTCTTCGCCCTTGATCGCGTACGTGGGAATGCCGTAATCACGGTTCAGCGAAGCCGCGACTTCATCTTGCGTGGAGAGCGGGTTTGACGCGCAGAGCACCACATCGGCGCCGCCGTCGCGCAGGGTAATCATCAGGTTCGCGGTCTCGCTGGTCACGTGCAGGCAGGCGGAGACACGCAGCCCCTTCAGCGGTTGCTCCTTGATGAAGCGCTTGCGAATGAGCTGCAGCACCGGCATCTGCTGCTGTGCCCATTCGATCTTGCGCTTGCCGGCATCGGCCAGCGCGATATCTTTTACATCGCCCTTCTTGAGTTCTGCTGTCGCCACAAAATGCTCCTTGCGTGAGTTTTCAATTCCGCGCTGCGAAAAAATTGTCAGGGCGCGCGGAACGTTGCGCGCCCGAAAGTCAGCGGCTGACGGCTTCCGCCGCGACACCCGCGGCTTTGCGCAGGGCGTCGGCGCGATCCGTCTTTTCCCAGGTAAAGCCAGGGCCGCTGCGGCCGAAGTGGCCGTAGGCGGCCGTCGGCTTGTACACCGGGCGGCGCAGATCCAGGGTTTCGATAATTCCTTTCGGGGTGAGCTTGAAGTTTTCGCGCACCAGAGCGGTGATGCGCTCCGCTGCGATGGTCGCAGTGCCGAAGCTGTCCACCATGACGGAAACGGGATCGGCAACGCCGATGGCATAAGCGAGCTGAACCTCGGCCTTGCGCGCCAGGCCTGCGGCCACGATGTTCTTGGCGATGTAGCGCGCCATGTAGCACGCCGAACGGTCTACCTTGGACGGATCCTTGCCGGAGAACGCGCCGCCGCCGTGGCGGCTGTAGCCTCCATAGGTGTCCACGATAATCTTGCGGCCAGTCAGCCCGGCGTCGCCCATCGGACCACCGATGACGAAGCGCCCGGTCGGGTTGATGTAGAACTTGGTGTTCTTGTCCAGCATCGCGGCGGGAACCACAGGCTTGATCACGTGTTCGGTGATCGCGTTGCGCAGATCGTCATTGGAAACGGAATCGCTGTGCTGGGTGGAGATGACGACGGCATCCACGCGAGCGGGACGCCCATCGCGGTACTCAATCGTGACCTGGGACTTGCCGTCCGGCCGGAGGAAATCGACCTTTTTTGATTTGCGGACTTCAGAAAGCTTGTAGGTCAGCTGGTGAGAGAGCTGGATCGGCATGGGCATCAGTTCGGGCGTTTCATCGCAAGCAAAGCCGAACATCAAACCCTGGTCGCCGGCGCCGCCGGTGTCCACGCCCATGGCAATGTCGGGCGACTGGCGCTTGACGGTGCAAAGTACGGCGCACGTGCCCGAATCATAGCCGAAGCGCGCGTCGTTATAGCCGACGCCGTCAATGGTGTCGCGGACCAGCTGGTCGTAATCAATGTGCGCCTTGGTGGTGATTTCGCCGGCGACGACCGCCAGGCCGGTGGTCACAAGCGTTTCGCAGGCTACGCGACCCATGGGATCCTGACGCATGACTTCATCGAGCACCGCATCGGAAATCTGGTCGGCAATTTTGTCGGGATGCCCTTCCGTCACCGATTCGGAAGTGAATAGAAAGTTCTTCAGTCCTTCGCTCAAAACGAACGCTCCTCTGGGGTTAGCAGTCCTCTCGCGCGGCGGTCCGGGACGGCCGTTGGAACGCTGCTATGCCCGTGCACAGTTCGATTTAACTACTGGGTGTCACGCAAAGCGCCATGGGGGCACCACGGGGCACAAGCCCGACTCTCTAAACTAGCATTCCGGAACCCAACCGAGCAACTCATTGAATCTAACAGCGTTAATCGCGGGTTGAACGGTTCCATAGCGCATTGACTGGGAGTGTTTCGCTTGCGAAAGGGAGACCTGCAGTGCGCTACGGTCGTCCCTTGTTTCGGGCGCAGCGAACCCGGCCGCATGCCACCGAGGTTCGAGCCGTGCGTTGAAGGGGCCGGAAAACGAGGCTAGAATGCCAGCGCGCTTGCGGTCTGACCCCAAATTGCGCGAGGAATCATGACCAGGTTGCGGGTTCAGCGGTTGCGGTATGCGAAGTGTCTGGCTTTTGTTCCACTCGTAGTGCTGTTGATGGCCCTCAGTTCCCGGGCCCATCAACAGCCGGCGATTGATAAAGAATCCGCGGAGCGCGGGAAGAAGTCCTTTCAGCAGGCTTGCGGGTTTTGCCACGGTCCGGACGCAACAGGCTCTCGAGCGCCGGACCTGGTGCGCTCGCCCCTGGTGGCGCATGACAAGAAGGGCGAACTGATCGGCGAGGTCATCCGCAACGGGCGCCCGGACAAAGGCATGCCGGCCCAGGCGTTGAGCGACGCCCAGATCGCGGATATTGCCAGTTTCCTGCACCTCCGGGCGCTTGAGTCGCTGGAGTCTTCCGGCGTGCCAAGCGATTACCCGGTCGAACGACTGCTCACAGGCAACGCGGACGCCGGAAAGGCTTACTTTGAAGGCGCCGGGGGATGCAAGAATTGCCACTCGGCAACCGGAGATCTGGCAGGAGTCGCGAACAAGTACCGCGCGATCGAGCTCGAAGCACACATGCTTTACCCCGAGGGGCCCAAGAGCACGGCCACGGTGACGCTGGCTTCCGGAGAAATCGTGAAAGGCACGGTTGTGCACAACGATGATTTCATGATCGGGGTCCGCGGCGACTCCGGCTGGTACCGGTCATTCTCCAAGGCCCCCGACAGCAAAGTAAAAATCGAGATTCACGATCCGCTCGAGGCGCACCGCAAGCTGCTCTTCACCATGACGCAGACGGAAATGCACAACCTGTTCGCCTACGTGAACAGCCTGAAGTAGAAGGAACAGGAGAGAACATGCGGAGCTTTCTCGGGAATCGAGTGTGCGGAAAGTGTCTAATAGGGCGGCTCGCGCTGGCGATTGCGCTCTTGCTCGCCGGCGGTGTGACAACGTTTGCACAGGCGCTTGATCCCGCCGCCCTGCTGAATCCCCTGCCGACCGACACCTGGCCGACCTACAACGGCGCCTACTCCGGCATGCGCTATAGCCCGCTGGACCAGATCAACGCAAATAATGTGAATTCCCTGACGCTGGCCTGGGCCTTTCGCGCGCACGGCAATCTCATCAAGTCCACACCGCTGGTGGTAGACGGCATCCTGTATTTCACCTCGCCGGACAACGTGTGGGCAATCGACGCGCGCTATGGCCGGCAGATCTGGCATTACCAGCGCAAGTCGGAAGGCGATCACATCGGCAACCGCGGCGTGGCCATGTGGAAGAACTGGCTGTACTTCGAAACGCCGGATGCGCATCTGGTGTGTCTCGACGCCAAGGACGGGAGCGTTCGCTGGATTGTCGAGCTGGCCGATCCCGCTCTGGGTTACTTCGCGACCATGGCGCCACTCGTCGTGCGCGATCACGTGATTGTGGGAGTGTCAGGGGACGTCACCGACGTTCGCGGGTTCCTTGAATCCATCGACCCGGAAACCGGTGCTATCCAATGGCGCTGGTACACGACACCCGACCCGGGCGAGCCGGGGTCGGAAACCTGGCCGGGCGGAACCGACGCCATCCACCATGGCGGAGGGATGACCTGGATGACCGGAACTTACGACCCGCAGTTGAACCTTCTTTACTGGGGCATCGGAAATCCGAATCCGGTGCTGGTCGGTAAAGGGCGCGAGGGCGACAACCTCTACACCTGTTCCATCGTGGCGCTGAACCCGGACACGGGGAAGCTGGTCTGGTACTTTCAGCCGTCTCCGCACGACGTGCACGATTGGGATGCGGTGCAAACCCCGGTTCTGTTCGACGCTGACTTCCAGGGCAAAACACGCAAGCTACTGGGGCAGGCCAGCCGCAACGGTTTCTACTTTCTGCTGGATCGCGCGAGCGGCGAACACCTGGTCACCGCTCCCTTCATTGACGAGAACTGGTCGGCTGGAGTGGACAAACGCGGGCGGCCCATCGCCAAGCCGGAGGCCACGCCGACGCCCGATGGCGCGCTGGTTGCGCCCGGTTCCGACGGGGCGACGAACTGGATGTCGCCAAGCTTCAGCCCGCAGACGGGTTTGTTCTACGTGAATGCCCGCCGCGTCTTCAGCGTGTTCTACAACACCGCTACCGGAAAAGCCGAAGGCTGGGGGGGGCGCGACCGCATCCTGTGGACCAATTCGACGCTGCGCGCGCTGGACTACAAGACCGGGAAGGTTGTGTGGAATCACGAAACCGGCGAGGGCGAAAGCATCGCGGGCATTCTGACGACCGCCGGCAAACTGCTCTTCAGCGCGGATAACCACAACAATCTGCTGGCGCTGAACCCGGCCACCGGCGAAACCCTGTGGCATCTGAATATCGGCGGCGGGATGTTGTCTTCACCGATGACGTATCAACTGGACGGGAGACAGTACGTGATCCTATCGGTGCAGGACACCATGTATGCTTTTGCGCTCCCGGAAAAACGCTAGGCGGCGTCTTCGTCGGGCTCTATGGTCAGCTTCCCCTTGGTTTTCTTGGCCATCAGGTAAGAGCGAATAAAAGGATCCAGGTCGCCGTCGATCACGCGGTCCACATCGCCGACCTCGAACTTGGTGCGGTGGTCTTTGATCAGGCGGTACGGCTGCATGACGTAAGAGCGAATCTGGCTGCCGAACGAAATATCCATCTTGGTTTCGTCCAGCTTGTCGGTTTCTTCCTGGCGCTTCTTCACTTCCAGGTCGTAGAGTTTGGAGCGCAACATCTTCATCGCCAGTTCGCGGTTCTTTCCCTGGCTGCGTTCCACCTGGCAGGCCACGACCACTCCGGTAGGCAGATGCGTGATGCGCACCGCGGTCTCCACCTTGTTGACGTTCTGCCCGCCCTTGCCGCCCGCGCGGTATGTATCCACCTTGATCTCGTCCGGCTTAATGTTGATTTCGATGCGATCGTCGACTTCGGGAATCACGAAAACCGAAGCAAATGACGTGTGCCGGCGCGCCGCCTGGTCGAAGGGCGAAATGCGCACCAGGCGGTGGACGCCGGTCTCGCCCGCCAGCAGTCCGTATGCATTTTCTCCGGCAAACTGGATGGTAGCGTTCTTGATGCCCGCTTCTTCGCCGGGCGTTTCGTCCAGCACCGTGGCGTTGAAGCCTTTGCGCTCCGCCCAGCGGAGATACATGCGCAGCAGAATCGAGGCCCAGTCCTGCGATTCCGTGCCCCCCGCGCCGGGCTTGATGGTCATGATGGCGTTGAGGTGATCGGTTTCGCCGGAAAGCAGGGTGCGCGTTTCCAGTTCGGCGATGTAGGCATCCGCGCTGGTCAGCTCGCGATCCAGCTCCTTCAGCAGATCTTCGCGCTGCTGCGGGTTGGTCTCTTCCTTGGCCAATCCGATGTAGGTTTCAATGTCGCCGGTGAGAGCCGTCAGCCGGGCTTCCGCGGCAATCTGATCTTCCGCGCGCTTGCGTTCGCGCAGCACGGCCTGGGCCTTCTCCTGGTCGTTCCAGAAATCCGGCTGGCCGATCTGCGCTTCGGTCTTTTTCAGTTGTTCGCGGAAATGCGCGACGTCAAAGAAAGCTCCGCACAAGGGCGATGCGCTGTTGCAAGCCGTCGTAGCGGTACTGCAGGTCTTCTAGGATCATGCTCTCTTCCGAAAGGTGGATAGCAGCAGAATAACCGAAACCAGGACGCACATCCAAGCGAACCAGTCTCCGAAACGCGTGTAGAGGGTGCGGTCGGTCCGGAAATCGTAAGGCAAGTCCACTGCGCCGCGGACGTCGCGCGGAATGGTCTGGTAGATGCGCCCATAGGGATCGATGCTGGCCGTGATGCCGCTGTTGGTTACCCGCAACACCCAGCGGCGGTTCTCCACCGCGCGTACCCGCGCCATCAACAGGTGCTGCTGCGCCGCGGCCGATTGGCCGAACCACCCGTCATTGGAGATGTTGATGAGCAGGTTGGCACCGAGGTCGGCAAATTCGCGGACTTCGCCCGGGTAGATCGCCTCATAGCAGATGTACAAGCCGAATTTGTACCCGCCGGGCAGCGAGCCAATGGATGCAATCGTGCCCTTGCGAAAGCCGCCTACCTCGTCGGAAACGCTTTGCACCACGCGGTGAATCAGGGGAAACGGCTCGTATTCGCCGAAAGGGACCAGGTGCCGTTTATCGTAGACGAAGATACGCTGGCCCTGCCGGTCCACGAGCACGGCACTGTTATATGGCGCTTGGCCGAAGTGTCCCGACGGCAGCGTCTCCTGCTTCCACTCGATCACCCCCGCCAGAAAGGGCCGCTGTGACTGGATGGCCAGCGCAGAAGCGATCTTCGAAAAGCGATTGTCCTGCCAGGAAAATGGCGCCGGCGCCTCCGGCCATATCGTCAGGTCGGGATGATGTGCCGAGGGCTCGAGGCTCAGCTCGACGAGATCGCTCATGTCTTCCGCGTGAGCGGCGAACCAGTCAGCGGGATACGATTGCAACTCGGGGAAATTCGTCTGCACGGCGCGCGCGAAGTGGCCGGCGCCGGCCTGCGGCACAAAGCGCTCGCCTTCCAAGGCCGCCATCGTGAGCAGCAGCGCACTTGCAATTACCACCGCCAGCCGCTTCCAGGCTGGCCACCGCTTGTCCGCATCCGCCCAGGCCAATAGCGAGTTGAAGGCGGCCATCAAGAAGGAAAGCCCGTAAATTCCGGTCACCGTGGTCAGCTGCAAGTACGCCGGGCTGGCCGCCGCGGAGTAGCCCAGCAAATTCCAGGGAAAGCTGATCTCCGGCAGGTGCGCGCGCACAAATTCCATCGTCACCCAGACGAATGGAGCCGCCGCGATCCCCAGCACGAGATTCCGGCGCGCAATCCGGTTCACGCTCCAGGTGAACGTGCCGGTCAGCAGACCCCAGGCCACGGCAATCAGCAGCAGCACTCCCCAGCCTGCCGCGCGCGACATGCCGCCGTGCACCGCCAGCACTTCCGCGATCCAGGGCACCGAGCACAAAACAAACACGATGGCCTGAACGAAACCGCAGAAGAACGCCGCCCGTGGTGGCGCCGCCAGCGCAACCATCATCAGCAGGCCCACACTCACCCAAGCGTAGAGCGGGAAGTACAGCCAGATGAACGAAAGCGCCAGCCCCGCGCCAGTTGCGGCGGAAACCGCCAATCGCCAGGTTGTCGGGAAATTGCTTGCCGGCTGCAAGCGGAGCCATGCTGGCCGTGGCGCCTGGCCCATCAGTGCTTGACGATGGCCTTGAACCCGGCGCCTTCAAGACCCTTCTTGGCGGCGGCTAAGGCCTTCTGGTCGCTGTACGGTCCCACTTGCACGCGAAAATATTTATCGCCCTGCGGGGTGGCCACGAAAGCGGGAAATTTTTTCTTGTGCAAATCGCTGGCGATGGCGCGCGCATCCGCTTCGTTGCGCAGCGCGGCGACTTGCAGGAACAGTGATTCGTGCGAGTTTGCCGTCGTGGCAGTCGCCGGTTTGGCCAGGGGAGTAGTGGAACTCTTCGCGCTTGTCGCAATCGCTTTGGGAGCGGCCGTGGAGGTCGCGGTGGCCGGAGCCGGCTTGAGCGGCTTCACGTGATCCGGCGAACTCTTCTTGTCGCCAGCGGTATAAAATTCCCACCCGCTCGCCGGGGCTGGTCCCTTATCGCCCTCGCTGCCGTTGCTCGTCTCGTCGCCGGCGGGTCCGCCCGGCGTGCTCACCGGAGATTTCTGCTTGAGCGGCGCATCCGGCTTGAGCGGCAGAACCGTGTTCGAATTCTGCGTGGTCGTGGACGCCGCGCGCACCTGGCCTTCCAGCTGATTCCGCCCCATCTCGTATCCCAGCGTGAAAAACACGCCGGAAAAAAGGAGCATCAGCAGAAAAAGCCCGATGACGTGCCGCCCTTCAAGCACACGTTCGCCCGCACTGGATCGCTTCGCAGAAGCCATTCGTTACTTCTTGTCCCCCGACAGACTTTTCACCCAGTTATTAATGATATCTATGGGCAGGGGAAAGACAATCGTTGTGTTCTTCTCGACACCTATTTCGGTTAACGTCTGCAAGTAGCGAAGTTGTATCGCCGAGGGCTGGGTTTCCAGGATCTTCGCGGCTTCCGCGAGTTTTGCCGATGCCTCGAACTCGCCGTCGGCGTGGATGATCTTCGCGCGTCGCTCGCGTTCCGCTTCCGCCTGCCGCGCAATGGCGCGCTGCATCTGTTCCGGGATGTCCACCTGCTTGACTTCGACCTTGGCCACCTTGATGCCCCAGGCTTCGGTGTCCTGGTCCAGGATGAGCTGCAGCTTGTCGTTCACCTTCTCGCGCTGCGAGAGAATTTCGTCCAGATCAAACTGCCCGACCACGCTGCGCAGCGTCGTCTGCGCCAGCTGTGAAGTCGCATACTGGTAGTTGGCCACCTGGGAGAGCGCCAGATTGGCGTCCACCACGCGGAAGTAGCACACCGCGTTCACCTTCACGGAAACGTTGTCGTGGGTGATGATGTCCTGCGGCGGAACGTCCAGCGTTTCCAGGCGCAAGCTCACGCGATACAGCGTTTCGATCGGCCAGAACACGAAGTTCACGCCGCCGCTCTTGGCCTGCGGTAGCAACTTACCCAGCCGCAGCACGACGCCGCGCTCCCATTCCTTGATGATGTACAGCGAATTGCGCACCCAGATCAGCCCGAGCACCACCACCACAAAGGTTCCCAGCAGCCCCACGTTCATACGCTTCCTCCCTCACGCTTCCTCGACCGTTCCCAAAAAATCGCCGGCCCGTCATTCCACAAAGAGCTTGAGCCCGTCCCGCCGCCGCACGAGCACCGCTTCGCCGGCTGCGACATCGCGATTGGCGACGGCCTGCCAGTTTTCCCCGTGGATGCGGATCATCCCCTCGACGCCGCTCTTCAGGCCCTCGTTCGCAATTCCCTGTTTGCCGATCAGGGCCTCGCCGCCCGTGGTTTGCGGCCACTTCCGCGAACGCAAGACCAGGCGCATCAGAAACACGCTCAGCAGCGCAAACGGCAGCGTGACAAACAGCGCGGTGCCAAGCCCGACCCCGCCCGGCGTCAACGGCGAGCGAATCAGGAAGATCGCGCCGAACACCATCGCCACCACTCCGCCAATCAGGAGCACTCCGTGGCTGGTGTATTTCGCCTCAAGCACGAACAGAGTCACCGCAATGAGGATCAGCAACACCCCGGCAAGATTCACGGGAAGCAGGTGCATCGCGTACAGTGCCAACACCGCGCAGATTCCGCCCACGACGCCTGGCACCACCGCGCCGGGATGCGTGAACTCGGCATAAAGCCCCAGCGTTCCGAGAATGAGCAGCAGGAAGAACATGTCCGGCTCGACGATGCGCGCCAGGAATTTTTGCCTCGCCGAGAGCTCGAACGACCCGCGCTCGTAGTTGTTCAGCTGCAGCGTCGTCTTCGTCCCATCGAACCGCGTCACCGTGCGGCCATTCAGTTCTCGCAGCAATTCCTCGGGAGTCGAGGCGACCAGATCAATTAGTCCACCGTCCAGCGACTCTTTTTCGGTGAAGGCTTTTGCGTCCGTCACCGCGGTTTCCGCCAATTTCGGGTTGCGCCCGCGCTTCTCGGAGTAGCTACGCAGGAAAGCCGTCGCGTCGTTGGTGATTTTCTTGCGCAGCGTTTCGTCCACGCCAATCGTAAAGCCGCCAATGGCCAGGATCGGCGAAGCCGCCCCGGTCCGCGTTCCCGGCGCCATGGCCGCCACGTCCGCGCTCAGCAGAATGAAAAACCCCGCGGAGGCGCCGCGCGCGCCCGTCGGCCCGACATACACCGCCACCGGCACCGGCGACGCCAGCACATGCTGGATGATCTCTTTCATCGAGTCGCTCAGCCCGCCGGGCGTGTCCATGGTGATCAGTACCAGCGAGGCATTCCGGCGCGCCGCGTCTTGCAGCCCCTCGTCAATGTAAGTCGCGAGCACGGGTTCGATCTCGCCGTCCAGCTTCAACTCCGTCACCAGGGGACGACTCGCCCCCTCATTCGCGTTCGCCGCAGTTCTCGCGAGCAGGACGGCAAGCGGCGCAGCCACGCACAGCAAGGCGGCAACGAAACGCAGGACCTGCAAAAGGCGCGGCACTATCTTCATTGCGCCCCCTTCTCGCCGCCGTTACCCTGCAGCCGCTCCATCAGTTGTCGCGCTTCGGAATAGTTCGGCGCAAGTTTCAGCGCCTTGCTCAATTCCGCTCTGGCCAGATCGGGCTTGCGCTGTTCCAGGTAGATTCGCGCGAGAGTCGTGCGATCCACGGCCGAATCGCGCTGCGCCAGAGCCGCCTGCAATTCCTGAATCGCCTCCGTCCGCTTGTTGCGGCGGCGGTCCACATCGGCCATGCCGCGATGCGCGGAGGCATCATCCGGCGCCGCCCTCAGTGCCGCGCGAAACGCGTTCTCCGCTGCGTCAATGCGTCCCGCGGCAAGCTCCTGCCGCCCTTTGCGGACCAGCGCCGAAGGCGAAGCCGCCGCGGCCGCGCCGGTCCCGGTCTCTCCGCCGGCAGGCATATCGCGCGAGACGGTCTGCAACTCCAGCGCCGCCGTATCCAGCTCCGTCGAAACCCGGTCCAGACGCGCAAGGCTCTCCGCTTTAACCGCCGGCAAACTGTTCGGCCCCAAAACTTCCACCGCTGCATTCCGCTCCTCTGCCGCTTCCGCCTTGTTCCCCGCTTTCTCCAGCGCAAAAATCAGCAGCGCGCGGTCCTCCGGATTTTCCGGCTCGCGGTCGGAAGCTTCGCGGAAATACTTGGCCGCGGTCGTCGCGTCATTCCCGCGCAAGTACAGCAATCCAAGGTTAAACGGATAGTCATCCTCGGAAGGGTCGAGGTCCATCGCGCGCAACAAGCTGGAGGCCGCTTCGCTGGTGTTGCCGCGGCGCGCCCGTGCCAGCGCCAGATTGTTCAGCACTTCCGGCAGGTCCGCTCCCGTGGCCATCTCTTTCTTCAGCTCTTCCTGCAGCGCCGCAAACACCCCTTCCGCCTTCTCTGTCTGATTCAGCGTCAGGTAGCACACGCCGGTGGTGAACATCGCTTCCGGCGCGCGCGAATTCCCCGCCGGTACGCGCGCTAGCCAGGTCAGTGCGTCGTTGCAGTCGCGTTTAGCGAAGTACGCCTGGCCCAGTGCGAACGCCGGCTCCGGCCACTCCGGCTCCAGCCGCGCTGATTCGCGCAATTCCTTCACGCGCACATCGTCATCCGTTGCCAGCAGGCCGCGCGTGTAGTGTTCGAACGCATCCAGTCGCAGCGGCCGCTGCAGCTTGGAAAACTCCGCCAGGTTCAATGGAAAACTCTTGTCGCTCGCCGCCAGCAGCTTCCAGGCCAGACGTTCGTGCAACTCCATCAATCCTTCCAGCTTCCCGCTCTCCACGATCGCTGCGGAGAGCCGCGTCGGACTCACTTGCATCACCCGTGCTTCCACCGTCAGGTTCGCGCCGTCCGACTGGAACTTGCCGAACACCACGAAGTCCGCGTCCAAATCTGCGCCAATCCGCAGCATGGTGGCGTGGCTGAAGCGCGCGCCCGGGGGCAAGCCGTAGCGTTCCAGCTGGCTCGTCCGCGCCGCGTGCGCGAACACCCGTTGCCCGGCGGCCGAAAACCGCTGGATGGTAAGTTCTTCCAGCCCTTCGCACAACCAGTCCAGGCGAGGGCCGGCGCCGTCATTTTCAAATGAAAAAACCAGAAAGATGCCGCGAGAGGCGGGGACGCGCCGCGCCGCTTGCTGCGCGGAAACGCCGCCGGCACACGGCAACAGCAGGCACACCAAGACGACCAGCCACGATGCGCATTTCATCAGCAAAATTGTAGCAGAGCGGGACTCGCGTCGCGTGTCGGCGTGTGTCAGTGCAACGGCGCGTCGGGCGCGCGCGGCGCCAGGATCTCTTGCGTTTCCGGCAGCTTCAGCAACGCCGAAAACGAAGGATCGGTCTTCACGTCATTCATCGCGCCAAAACCCTCTTCCTTGGCCTTGCGCAGGTAAATCAGGCAGCGCTCGTAATTGCCGGCGTCGGCATAGGACTTCGCCAGCAGGAAATAGAACCGCCCGCGGTCGGTCACGGAGCGATCCTGCAGCAGCGAACCCGCGCGCGAAGATGCCCGTTCGAACAGTTGCGGGTCCAGCGTCAGCGCCTGGTGAAAGGCCGCGATGCTTTCCTGGTATTTCTTCTCGCCAAAATAGGCGTAGCCCAAGTTGCTGTACAGCACCGCCATATCGCTGCGCAGCTTGATCGCGCGTTCATACGCGCGGATGGCCTTGCCGAATTTCTTTCTCTGGTACCAGATGGTGCCGATGTTGTTCTGCGCGTCGGCGTACTGCGGGTTTACCTTGATCGCCTGCTGGTAGGACTTGAGCGCGCTCTGCAGGTCTTCCTGCTGGTGCAAGGCGATGCCCAGCTTGTTCCAGTAAATCGCGTTTTTCGGGTGCTCGGAAGCCAGCTTTTTATAGGAGATCGCGGCGTCGTGGTACTCCTTGCGCGCCATCAGAATGTCGGCAAGGTCTTCCTGCGTCAGCTGCGATTGCACTGGCGACGAGGGATTCGAAATCTGTCCTGGAGCTTGCACCGGTGCCACGTAATTCGGCATCGGCGCCGCACTATCGTCGCTGGTTTGTCCTGCGGAGGTAAAACTGAGACTTGCGAGGAGTACTGCTGCCGAAACCGCCATCCCCAATTGCGTCATGGCGAGTCTCCCTTCTCCGACTGTTTTGACTGCGGTTGCTGCTGTGGCTGCTGCTTGTCGGAGTCCTTCTTCTTGCCCCCAAAGATACCAAAAACCTTCTGCAAAGGGTTCTTTTTCTTGGGCTGGGCAGGTGCACCTGTGGTCACCGGCTTTCCATCAGGTCCCAGGGGTACTACCTGCTGATTTCCCACGGCCCCAGGTTGCGTGGCGTTGGGCGGCCGGTTCGGGTCCGAGGGTTCTTTCGGCTGCCCGCCGCCGAATATGTGCGACAGGAAAGAGCCGGTTGAGGAAATCACGCCGTGCCCGCCGCCATGCAGTTCGCAATATTGGGTGGGCTGAGAGCCAGCTACGTATACCTCTTCGCGGGTCACAGGGCAGGCCGGCGTCGCGAGTTCCAGCGATTCCGGATCGATCAACGCCGACTGCACGCCGTCGGGCATGTCGAAGTCTTTTACGTTGCGATATCCGGGGAGGGTGACCACCTTCTTCATGTATTCCGCCCAGATCGGAGCGGCCGTCGCGCCACCCGCCAGTCCCAGGTCACGATTGTCGTCAAACCCGATCCAGATCACCGTCACCAGGTTCGAGGTATAGCCCGCGAACCAGCCGTCGCGCGATGTTCCGGTCTTGCCGGCCGCCGGCTGCGTAAACCCTCGCGCCCGGACCGTGCCGCCGGTGCCCTTGTTCAAGACATCCTTCAGCACGCTGGTCACCAGGTAGGCGATGCGCGGGTCCAACACCGCATGCGTCTCCGGCGTCGTCTTCTCCAGTACCGTGCCGTTCGCGCTGACGATCGTCTTCACGAACTGCGGCTCGGCCCGCACCCCGTTCTGCCCGAAGGCCGTGTAGCCTGCGGCCACTTCCACCGGGGTCATCTCATAGGCCCCGAGCGCCACCGCTGGAGTGGGCTTGATGTTGTTCCCCAAGCCCATCTGCCGCGCCACCTGCACTACGCGGCCATAGCCAATCATCTCGGCCACTTTCACGGTGGCCACGTTCAGCGAGTTCGTCAGCGCATCGCGCACCGTCACGTGCCCCATGAACTTTTCGCCATAGTTGTTCGGCGTGTATTCCTGCCCTTCGAATTCGAAGGTCGTCGGTTCGTCGTCCACGGTGGTCGCGGGGGTTACGATCGGCTGCACGCCATCTACCGCGTTGTCGAAAGCCGCCGCGTACACGAAAGGCTTGAACACCGAGCCGGGCTGGCGATGCGCAATCGCGTGATTGAGCTGGCTCTGTCCGTAGTCCCGTCCCCCGACCAGCGCGCGAATCTCGCCCGTCTTGGCATCCAGCGAGACCAGCGCCACCTGCACCTGCGGAATCGGCGCGTCCGGAGTGCCCTTCCTGGCTTTTTCCTTCTTCCACTTGGCGTACTTTTTCTGCAGCAGCTCATCCACGTTCTTGATGCCCGTCTCCACGGCCGCCGCCGCGAGCCTCTGCAGCGCCGGATCCAGCGTGGAATACACGCGGAAGTTCTGGCTCAACAGATCGTTCTCGGAATACTTGTCCAGAAGATGATCCTTCACCATGTCCACGAAGTACGGCGCTTCGCTGGAGGTCGTCGCCGTGCGCACGATCTTCAGCGGGGCGCGTTTGGCGTCCTGCACATCCGCTTCTGTGATGTACTTGTTCTCCATCATCTGGGTAAGCACGCGGTCGCGCGATTGCGGCCCGCGCTCGGGATGACGGTCCGCGGAAGAGTAGTAGTTTGGCGCCCGGATGATGCCCGCGAGAAACGCGGACTCCCCGAGCGAAAGCTGGCGCAGATCCTTTCCGAAATACGCCACGCTGGCCTGGGCGAATCCGCGAATGCCGAAACTCCCTCGGTTGCCCAGGTACACCTCATTCGCGTACATCTCAAAAATCCGTTGCTTCGAAAAGCGCTGTTCCAATTCGAAGCTCAGCATGGCTTCCGCCAGCTTGCGCTTCCAGGTGCGGTCAGTACTCAGAAAAAACGTGCGCGCCACCTGCATGGTGATGGTGCTGGCGCCCTGCAAATGCGTGCCGTGCCGCAAATCGTTCCACGCGGCGCCGAAAATTCGAATGAAGTCAAAGCCCGGGTGCTCGAAGAAGCGCTTGTCTTCCGCGGAAAGGATGGCGTTGACCAGCGTCGGCGGAAGGTCGTCGTAGCGCACCGGGCGCCGCTTCTCGCGCGCGCTGTCGAAAAGGTTGGTGATCAGCTCCGGCTCGATCTCGGCCGTGGCCATTTCCGGCCCGCCGCCCAGCGGCCGGACGGTGCGAATGGTCTTGCCGGAAAACTGCACCGCCAGCGCGTTCCCGCCGCCGAAATACGAAAGCTTCGAAGGCCGGATATCCACGACGTTGCCGTTGGCCGTGTACTGCCCCAGCGCGTTGTCGTCCGCCTCGGGGCGGTAGCCCACGCGCTGCAAGTACGTGGTCAGGTCGTCCGGCCCCCACGCCTGGCCCGGCGCAATCTGCTCCGGCGCGGAAAAAATCTGGGTGGTGTTCTGCAGAATGTTGCCGGAGAGACGGGCGTCAATCATCCGCCCGTATTTCACATAGTAGTATCCGAAGATGCTGGCTGCGATGACGATGCAGCCGAAAACCACGCCCAACAGGCCCAGACCCCATTTCGAGGTCCAGAACCCCTTTTGTATGCGGATACGCAAGTTGGCTCCAACGGGCTGAAAGTTTAGTGTCTCGTACTGTAGCCTTCAGGGAAAGCCCCTGTGGCTTCGCCTGATTCCTAAACGAAAGCGGCCTGTTCGAATGGACGGAAAGTGGGTGTAAAAGAATCGCCGCTCACAAGGACTGCTTGCGGCCGGTGCTCGAATCGCAACCGCCTAGGTAAGAGACTTGGTTTCACTCGTCGGCTTGAAATGCAGATCCACGTGGTAGAAGAGAATGTCCACCGGCACCGTGTACTCGACCGTAATGATCACCCGCTGGCTGCCGGCCACAACCTTGATGTCTTCTTTCTTGGCCGGGATCTCCAGGTCTTGTATGGTCTTGAAAACCTTTTCGCGCACCTGATCCTCGGTCTCATGGCTGACCATGGAGAAGCGCGAAATCTCTTCGATTTTGTCGGAGAGCTGATATTCGGCGGAATACGGCGGCACCAGTTTCCAGGCCGCGAGTACTCCGATCGCCAGAATTACCGTGACGATCAGGGCTTTCAGTTTGCCCTCGCCCCGTTCCCGCTTTTGGCCCTGAAATCGCTGCGTCACGCTCATACTCTCCGCTGACTGGCTCGCCTGTAAGATGGGAATTCCTCGCTTTTTCGAAGGTAACACTGCCTTTGGCCCCCTTCAACACCGGCACAGGACAGGTGTTTCCTCGCAGCTAACCCCTGCAAACCGCAAGAGTTGTGACCAGCAGTACTTTGGTACTCCTGAGAACAATGTACCTTGACTTAAGAAAACCCTAACGCTAATTTCGGGTCACCAGCCGCGCAATCCGCAGAAATGTGGTTCGGCCAAAACTCTCTTGTTTTCATAAGGATACCTGGATGATCTCGCCCCGCGGATTTGCCTTTGTGACCCTGTCATTCCTCTGTTCGATCGCTTTTCTGCCCGTTGCCAAAGCGGACAGTGCGCCGGTGATGCAAGTCACCGGGACCATGACTTTCGGCAACGTTGAGACCGTAAACTTCACGTTTCAGTGGACCTGCACCGTCGAAGCGCCGGTTGGTCCGATTCAGATTTGCGACAACGGGCACGCCATCGACGGCAGCGCTTTCGCTTCAGCGACGGGAGCCTTCACCTTCGCCAGCATGACCAGTGTGCTGGACAGTGGCTACATCGGATTTGATCCATCCTCCGATATTGGCCAGTTTTACGTGAACGATGGGTTCGATTTCTCCGGGAAACGGTTTCCCTTTGCCAGTCCCTCGGCTTTGCAGCTATTGCAATCCCAGGCGGAGATATACGACTGCACGTCGCAAGCCTGTATTGACGCTTTCGGATTGCAGGGACAAGCCGTCATCGGAGTAGGCGGACCCGTGCTCGACGGCGACTTGCAGTACACCGTGACCGAGGTCGATACCAAGGCGGTTCCCGAACCTGCCACGGCCTTGCTGGTGTCGCTTGGCGGGTGCTGCCTGGCACTTTACCGTCGCCGCAAGCAGCAGGCCGCCGTCTAGGGCTTCGCCTCGACCAGCTGCCTCGGCGTCGCCTGCCGAGTGGTAGAATCGCGCCTCGTCCCAAGGAGCCGCCATGTCCGCCACTCGCCGCGAATTTCTGACCACTACCGCCATGGCCAGTCTGGCCCTCAAATTCCTTCCCCCGGGCGCCGCCAATCTTCCTCTGGCTTTTTCTACTCTCGGCTGCCCCAAGTGGACGTGGGCACAGACACTCGATTTCGCCTCGGCGCACGGCTTCTCCGCCATTGAGCTTCGCGGCATCCTGGGCGATCTGGACACTCCGG
>DATKLU010000084.1:0-5789 GCA_035542235.1 Dongiaceae bacterium | reverse complement strand
GCCAAGGCCCAATTGGCCGCAGCTAGGGAACTCGATCAACTGACAGCGAACCGGGTAAAGTCCGAAGTATCTCCCGAGATCGAAGCCTTGCGCGCTCAGGTCGAACGTCAATCCACCGAACAGTGGTTGACCAACGTCACGAACAGGCTGGAAATCGACAAGCTGACATTCGCGCGCATCACCGGGCTCGCCATCGATCAGCAGTTCGAACTCAGCGACAAGCCGTCGCCGGTTCGCTTGGAGAGGATGGCGCTGGACACTGCAACCGTGGAAGCGCTCCACGGAAGGGCGGATCTGGCAAGTGCTGAGGCCTCGGTGCACGCCGCGGAGTCCACGCTGCGCGCCGAGAAGGCGCAGCGCCTCCCGGTTCTTTCGTTCAATGCAAATTATGGCGGCGGTGGCAGAAACGCGGGCAACTTAAACCAGGTTTACGAGTTGGCGGGCGCGATCTCTGTGCCGCTCTACACCGGCGGCCGGATCAGTGCCGATATCGGACAGGCGCAGGCAGACCTCGAACGGCGACGCGCGGAATACCAGGATTTGCGGGGACGGATCGCCTACGACGTGCGCGTGGCCTGGCTAGACGTGAACGCGTCGAAGTCCAGCGTTCAGGTGGCTGAGAACAATCGGGCGCTTGCAGATCGCGCTCTGTCGCAATCGCGGGACCGCTATACAAACGGCGTGACGAACTATTTGGAAGTGGTCCAGGCGCAGGAAGCAGTCGCCGCAGCCAACGAGAACTACATCCAAAGTTTGTATTCACTCAACGTGGCAACCCTCGCTTTGGCGCGCGCCATGGGCGCCGCCGAGACCAGGCTGCCTCAGTTGATGGGAGGGAAATAACATGACCAAAGAACTGGAACTCGAACAAACGGCTCCGGACGAAGCGCCGAAACCGAAACTGGTGGAATCCAAACCGGCGACCCACAACGCGCGCAAGCACAGGATTTCGCGCTGGCTTGCCGTATTCACAATCCTGGGTATAGCGGCGGGCGGGAC
Source organism: Dongiaceae bacterium (assembly GCA_035542235.1). GTDB lineage: Bacteria > Acidobacteriota > Terriglobia > Acidiferrales > UBA7541 > Acidiferrum. The sequence goes on along the minus strand of DATKLU010000084.1, from coordinate 4,790 downwards.
GGCATACTGGCGCCAGTCGCGGGGATTCGAGAGCACCGACGACGCGCAGGTGGACGGTCATTTCGACTCGATCAGCTCGCGCATCAGCGGCACCGTGGTTTATGTGAATCCCAAGGCGGAAAACAACCAGTTCGTGGAAGCCGGAACCCTCTTGGTCGAACTGGATCCCAGCGACTACCAGGCGGAACTGGATCGTACTAAGGCAGACCTCGATACACGCAAGGCCGAGGCAATTTCCGCGCAGGTAAACGTGCCGATCATCGATGCGAGCTCATCCAATCGGCTGCGTGCTTCCGAAGCCGCCGTGCAGGAAGCGGCTGCGGCCGTGAACGAGGCGGAAGCGAATCTTACCGCGGCCCGGCACCGGTTCGAGCAGGATCAAGCCAATTCGGAACGCGCCGAGCGCGATCGCGTCCGATACCTCGCGCTGGTCGAGAAGCATGAGATCTCGCGCTCCGAGTACGACGCCCGCGAGACCGAGGCCATCTCCGCGGCGCAGGCCGTCGAAGCCGACCAAGCCACCATACAGTCGAGCGAACATAAGATCGCGCAGGCGAAAAACCTGGTTGCGCAGCGCGAGGCTGAAGTGGATGCAGCGCGCACAGCGCCGCAGCAGCTTGTTGATGCCAAGGCCAAAACGCAAACCGCCAATGGCCACATCGAGCAAGCTGCGGCGGAAGTCCGCACCGCGCGGCTCAACCTCAGCTATACGAAGATCTACGCTCCCGTGAGCGGCGTCGTCGGGCGGAAAACGGTCGAACTCGGCCACCGCATCCAACCTGGCCAGGCTCTGATGATCCTGGTTCCCCTGGATGACATCTGGATCACCGCCAACTTCAAAGAGACCCAGCTCAAGGGAATGAAGGCCGGCGAACCGGTTCGCATTCACGTCGATACGCTGGATCGCGATTTCAATGGATACCTCGAGAACATGCCCGGCGCGGCCGGTCCGCTGTTCAGCCTGTTTCCGCCGGAGAACGCGACCGGAAATTACGTCAAGGTCGTGCAACGGTTCCCGGTCCGAATTCGCGTCAACAAAAATGAAGATCCGCAACATGTGCTGCGGCCCGGAATGTCCGTCGAGCCCACAGTGAAGGTTCGCTGAGGAGGCAATATGACCGCCGATCGACCCAATGTGAATCCCTGGCTGATCGCCTTGACCGTGACGCTTGCAACCTTTATGGAGTTGCTGGATACGTCGATCGCCAATGTCGCCCTTCCGTATATCGGTGGCGGCCTGGGACGAAGCTACGACGAAGTCACCTGGATCCTGACCACCTACCTGGTTGCGAACGCCGTCGTGTTGCCGATGTCAGCGTGGCTGAGCCGCGTCTTCGGCCGGAAGAACTACTACCTGGCATGCGTGGCGCTGTTCACTTTGACGTCGCTGTTTTGCGGTGTGGCGCCGACGCTCGGCATCATGCTTTCGAGCCGCGTGCTGCAGGGCATCGCCGGCGGCGGACTGGCGCCCGTGGCGCAGGCGATCCTGATCGATACGTTTCCCGCGGCCAAGCGGGCATCCGCCTTCGCGCTGTACACCATCGTGATTGTGACCGCGCCGGCGATCGGCCCGGTTCTGGGAGGCTGGATCACAGACAACTACAGTTGGCGCTGGATCTTCTTCATCAACATTCCGATTGGTATTTTGGCTTTCTTGCTGACCACCCGGCTCGTCCAGGATCCGCCGGCTTTTAGCGCCGAACGAGCCGGCGTGCGGCGGAACGGCAAGCTGACGGTGGACGGCGTGGGAATCGGTCTGATCGCCATTGCTTCGGCCGCGCTCGAGATCGCGCTCGATCGCGGACAGATCGAAGACTGGTTCGGCAGCAGTTACATCTGCTGGTTGCTGGCAATTGCGTTACTCGGCTGGATCGCTACGGTGATTTGGGAGATGCGGGTCAGCGAGCCGGTGATCGACTTTCGACTGCTGGCCAACCGGAACTTCGCCATTGCGAATGTGCTGTTCTTCGTTTTTGGCGTTGGCTTATTTGGGAGCACCACGTTGATTCCGCAGATTCTCCAATCGCTCTACGGCTATCGCGCCATCGATGCGGGACTGGTGTTGGGCCCGGGCGCGCTCGTCATCAGCATGCTGGCGCCGGTGAGCGCGCAATTGATTCAGCGCAAGATCATCCACCCGAAAACTCTCGTCATGTTCAGCGTGTCGATCATCGGGGCTGCGCTGTGGCACTACAGCACATTCACGCTGGCAACGGATTACCGGCACTATGTGTTGGCGCGCGCGTTTCAAGGATTCGGATACGGCTTCTTCTTCGTGCCGCTCAGCGTCATTTCGTACTCGCAATTGCGGCCGGACCAGAATAATCGCGCCTCCAGCCTCACCAATTTCTTCCGCAACTGGGGCGGCAGCTTCGGCATCGCGCTCATCACGACTGTCGCCGAACGCCGTCAGCAATTCCACCAGACCAATTTGGGCTCGGCCATTTCCGCCACCTCGCAGCAATTCACGGCGCGCACGGAGGCGTTGGCGGATTACCTGGTCAGCAAAGGTTTCACGGGCCCTGATGCTGCGTTAGGCGCGCAGGGTAGTGTCTTCCATCAGCTCCAGCATCAAGTGAACCTGCTGGCGTTCATGGACGCGTTCCGCATCCTGGCATGGGTCATGCTGGCTACGATACCGGTGCTCTTCGCGATCCGCTATTTCAAACCGGTGGGGAAACCTCCGGCGGCGCATTGAGTCAAGCGACTCTCTTTTGGGTGCACAACAGGATATACGAGTTTCCGGGTTCGCGTGAAATCATTCGGGTGTGGCTACTTTGAAACGACGCACAAGAGGCACAGAATCAGCGAGTTGAACACGAATTAGCGCACTGAAGGCGGCGCAAAAGGCCGGGATATGAGAATATGCCGGGGTTTAGGTGCGGCGGCGAGCGGATTGGATGAATCTGGCCTCTTGCCGGAGGGCGGTTGCAGAGAGACGCTCCAAGCGATGCAGTGAGGCCTTGAGCTTACGATACTGGCGCGCCGCGGCTTGATAGAGTGGAGCCGTTTCCGCAGTGAGCTTGACGGTCACCGTCTTGCCATTGACGTTGTAGGTCCATTGGAAGTAGGGGCCATGGCGTTTGGCCGGGTCCTTCTGGCAGGCACACTGCGGCTTGCCGCACCGCATCATGCGCCGCAGCACAGTTCCTTTGCAGAAGAATTCCAGCTGCTGGAGTTCGCCCTTGAACTCGTCAAAGCGTTGCCGGTGGCGTTCGAGCGTCACCACGGTGGAAGGGGACCGTTTCTTAGGCATATCGATCAGATCTGCGTTGGCACAGTTCTTACAGCAATACTACTGTAGGAATCATGAGCGACGCAATCCACTCCTCCGCCCCCGCCTCTCCCGCGCTGGTCGAGTTCACCTCGCTGGAATCCTGGCTCGCCTCTGCGCCCGCCGCCCAACTGCCCTTGCACTCTGTCGAGTCCGAACAACACGCCCGCGGCCGCGAAGTGCAGCGCTTGTTGCTTCAAGCCCACCTGGCGCAACGCGGCTACGGCGATGCCGGCCCCGCTCTGACGGTCACGGGCCCCGACGGCGTCACGCAGCGGTACACCCACCGCCGCCTCAGCACCCGAACAATCACCACCATCTTTGGGCCGGTGCAGATCGGGCGCCTTGGTTACTCCCAGCCCGGCGCGTCCAGTGTCTATCCGCTCGATCAGGCTCTGGCTCTACCCGCTCGCTCGTTCTCCTACGAACTGCAACGGCGCCTGGTGAAGGCTGCCGTCCTCAATCCCTTCCTCGAATCGGTGACTACCATCGCGGAACTCACTGGCGTTTCGGTTCCCAAGCGCAGCGCCGAACAGATCGTTCGCGACGCCGCTCAGGATTTCGATGCCTTCTATCAACAACCACGTCGGCCCGCGCCCGACTCAGGCCCCCTCCTGGTGGCCGCCATCGACTGCAAAGGTATCCCCATGGTCAAGCCGGAAAGCAATGCACCTTCTGCCCCACGTCTCACCAAAGGCCAAAAGGCGAACCGCAAACGCATGGCGACGGTCGCGGCGGTCTTTACACGTCAGCCCTCGGTTCGCACGCCCACACAGGTGATCGAGAGTCTGTTCCGCACCCGCAGCAAGCAGGAGTCGGCACTGCTGCCCACTCCCCCGCGTCCGGAGAACAAGCGCGTGTGGGCCAGTCTCACCAAAGGCAAGACTGCCGTGATCGACGAGGTGATCGCCGAGATGCAGAAACGGGATCCTGCCCTCACCAAGACCCGCCTTGCGCTGACCGACGGGGAACGGGCCCTGCAAATCCTGGTGGATCAAAAACTCGGGATTACCTTGATCCTCGACTTCATCCACGTATTGGAAAAACTCTGGAGAGCCGCCTTCGTGTTCCACCGCGAGGGCAGCTTGGAAGCCGAACTCTGGGTGCTGGATCGGGCGCTCCTCGTTCTCTCCGGCGACGTTAGCCAAGTGGTCAAAGGGCTTCGCCAGAGCGTCACAAAACGCCGGTTGTCCGGCGTCAAACGCTCCACGCTGCTCGCCCTGGCCGCCTACTTCTACCGCAACCGGCATCGGATGCGATATGACGAATATCTCGCCAATGGCTGGCCGATCGCCAGCGGTGCCGTCGAAGGCGCCTGCAAGAACTTGATCAAGGACCGGATGGAACGTTCAGGAATGCGTTGGACCGAAACCATGGCCGAAGCTGTCGTCAAACTGCGCGCCATCTACCTCAGCGGCGACTTCAACGGCTACTGGCTGTTTCACATCCAGCAAGAGCAAAGTCGCCTATACGCCGACCGCCGGGCCGTCGTTCCAAAGTAGCCACACCCAAATCA
>DATKLU010000083.1:0-3092 GCA_035542235.1 Dongiaceae bacterium | reverse complement strand
ATCGAGCATGGGATGCATGCCTGGCCGCAGCCGGTGAAGCTGTATTACCTGGGGCCAATGTTCCGGCGCGAGCGGCCGCAGAAGGGGAGATACCGGCAGTTTTATCAGATTGGCGCGGAAGTGTTGGAGACGGTGCAGCCCGGGCAGGGCGGGCCGAAGGATATTCCCAAGGATGCTGCGGTGGACGCGGAAGTCATCGAGATGGTGATGGCGTTTTTCGCGCGGCTGGGCCTCGAAGGCGTGCAACTGGAGATCAATTCGATCGGCCATGCGGGGGAAAATTGCCGGCGCGGGTACGTCCAGAAGCTGAAAGCGGCGCTGGAACAGGTGAAAGACAAACTGGGGCCGGACAGCCAGCGGCGGATTGAGACAAATCCGTTGCGAGTGCTCGATTCCAAACTGGAGAGCGAGCAGGCAATCATCGCTGGGCTGCCGAAGATTTCGGAGCATTTGTGCGACGACTGCGCCAAGCAGTACGCGGAAGTGAAGCGGCAACTGGATTTGCGCGGCGTAAAATACACGGAAAACTGGCGGCTGGTGCGTGGCCTCGACTACTACATGCGCACGACGTTTGAGATCACCGCCAAGGGACTGGGCTCGCAGAATGCGGTGTGCGGCGGCGGGCGGTATGATGGGCTGGTGGAGCTGCTGGGCGGATTGCCGACGAAAGGCATGGGCTTTGCCATCGGGGAAGATCGTTTGATCCTCTCGCTGCAGGAGGCGGGGAAGGGCGGAGCGGAGGCGGGTCGCGACGTTTTCGTAGCGTGGATGGGAGAGAAGGCGCAGACGTCGGCGATTGCGGCGGCGCAACGGTTGCGAGCGGCGGGGTTTCGCGTAGAGCTGCCGCCGGTGGAGCAGAAATTCGGCAAGGCGCTGGGACAAGCGGACAAGCTGGGCGCGCGTTATGCATTGATTTTGGGCGAGGATGAAATAGCGACCGGTCAGTGGACGGTGAAGACGCTGGCGGACGGGGCGCAGGCGAAGATGAGCGAGTCGGAATTTTTGGAGAAGCTGAAGCGGTTGTAGCTCAGGCCTTTCAGGCCTGAGGCCGTTCGCGTGAGTTGGCAACGGCGTTGCAGCGGATCCGTAGTGCATGTGGCAAGGAAAAGCCTCACCCCTGAAGGGGTGAGCTACAGGTGAACGAACGTGTTGGACTTTTTGGGGAATTTGAAGAGGACACATTATTGCGGGGCGTTGCGGGCGTCCGATGCGGGACGCGACGCGACGGTGATGGGCTGGGTGCACCGGCGCCGCGATTTGGGGAATTTGCTGTTTCTAGACGTGCGCGACCGCGCGGGTATCGTGCAAGTAGTCTTCAACAAGGAAACGCAGCCGGAGGCGCACGCGAAGGCCGAGCAGGCGCGCAGCGAATTCGTGGTGGCCGTGGAGGGGAAAGTCACCAGGCGCGAGAAGCCGAATCCGGAAATCGCCACGGGCGAAGTGGAATTGGTGGCCACAAAGCTGCACATCCTGAACAACGCGAAGACGCCGCCGTTTCCCATCGAAGAGGAGATCAACGCCGCGGAAGAGACGCGGCTGAAGTTCCGCTATCTGGATTTGCGCCGGCCGAAACCGCACCGAAACCTCGCGCTGCGGCACAAACTCATTCTGGAAATCCGCAAGGCGATGGACGAGATGGGGTTCATCGAGGTGGAAACGCCGATGCTGACGCGCTCCACGCCGGAGGGCGCGCGCGACTACCTGGTGCCCAGCCGCGTGCATCACGGGAATTTCTACGCGCTGCCGCAATCGCCGCAGATTTTCAAGCAGATCCTGATGATCGGCGGGCTGGATCGCTATTTCCAGATCGTGAAGTGCTTCCGCGACGAAGACTTGCGCGCGGACCGTCAGCCAGAATTCACGCAGCTCGACCTGGAGATGTCCTTCCCGCGGCAGGAAGATATTTTCAACGTGATCGAAAACGTGATGGTGCGGGCGTGCGCGGTGGCTGGGATCAAGGCCGAGGCGCCGTTCCCGCACATGCTGTATAAGGATGCGATCCGGAAGTACGGGAGCGACAAACCGGACATGCGGTTTGGGATGGAGCTGCATGAAGTGACATCGTGTTTCCCGGAAGAGGCGAAACAAAAGCTGCAGATCGGCGGAAACGTGTTCGCGTTTGCAGCGCCGGGCGCGGCGGGCTATTCGCGCAAACAGTTGGACGAACTGACAGAAAAAGCCAAGGGCCTCGGCGCGCGCGGCGCGTATTTTGTGAAGCTGGCGGCCGAGGGAACGACGTCGACGGTGGAAAAGCTGATTAGCGCGGAAAATGTAAAGAAGCTCGCCGAGACTTGCGGCGCGAAGACGGGCGACCTGGTGGTGGCCGTGTCGGCGAAGGAAGAGGTCAAGGGGACAGAGGCGGCGGCGCTGATTGCCGGCCAGTTGCGACTGCAGTTGGGCGAAGCGCTGGGCGTGATCGATAAATCGCAGTGGAAGTTCCTGTGGTTGACGGGCTTTCCGCTGTTTGAATGGAGCGAGACGGATAAGACTTGGGTGAGCGCGCAGCACCCGTTCACCGGGATTGTGGACGAGGATTTGGAGAAGCTCGAAACCGCGCCGTGGGAAGTGCGGTCGAAGGGCTACGATCTGGTGCTGAACGGCGTGGAGCTCGGTTCCGGCAGCATCCGGATTCACCGGCAGGATGTTCAGGAGCGATTGTTCCGCGCGCTGGGCTTGAGCGAAGAGCAGTTGCGGCGGCGCTTTGGATTCTTCCTCGATGCGTTGACGTATGGCACGCCGCCACACGGGGGGATCGCGCTGGGACTGGATCGCGTAACCATGCTGCTGGCGGGCGAAAAATCGATTCGCGAGGTGATTGCGTTCGCAAAGACCACCGCCGCCGTGGATTTGATGGCGGAATCCCCCAGCGAAGTGGATCAGGCCCAGTTGGAGCAGTTGGGGATTGAGATCAGCAAGAAGAGCAAGGAAGCGGCAAAGTAGAAGAGAAGTAATGAGGTAAGGACGGAATGAAGTAAAGAAACGACAAGAAAGAAGCGGCGACGGATGTCCAGGATACGCATATTGGCGGAGGCGGTGGCGAACCGGATTGCGGCCGGGGAGGTGGTGGAGCGGCCGGCGTCGGTGGTGAAGGA
>DATKLU010000082.1:0-62403 GCA_035542235.1 Dongiaceae bacterium | reverse complement strand
ACAGCACAACGAGGCAAACCAACCTCGACGAGAAAACATTTTGGGCCTCCTGACAAGGCGAAGGGCAGCCTAAAGCTGCCCAGGTAGAAACTCCGCTGCACTCCCACTTGGGGGCATGGTATAGAAAATCGTTATTCTAGGCAAGCTGTACCTTCCCAACTTTTACGTTACAGAAAAGGGAAAGTTTCCCTTCCGGCGGGGAATTAGCAGAAAGTTTGCCGGGATTCAGACCGCGTTATATTCTCTGCCGGTGCGAAAATCCTCCGCGTCGCAGGCTTCTCCAACCACAGGGTTGTTGCTCGGCCTGGTGCTGACGCTGGCTGCCGTGCTGGTGTATTCCTTCTACACGCGCTCCCAGCTGGCCGGCTTGCGCGCCCTGCAGAGCGAGATGGTGGACCGCAACCGCCGCGATTCCCTGCAACTTCTGCGCGTCCAGAACGACTTGAATCTCCTGGGCCTGGCCATGCGCGACATGCTGGACGCCCGTGAGCCCTATCCGCTGACGGCCTGGAGCGCGCAATTCGACCGCATCCGCGCGGACCTCGACGCCGCGCTCCGCCTGGAAGAAGGGTTTTCTCCCGCGACCCGCACCGCGGACCAGCGGCTATTTCTCAATCAGTCTTTGGCGCAGTTCTGGAATGCCGTGGACCGCATGTTCGATCTCGCCGCCACCGGCCGCGAGGACGAGGCGCGCGAGCAGATCCAGCTGACGCTGCAGGCCCGGCAAGCGGCGCTGAGCACGGCGGTTTCCCGCCTGCTGGTGCAGAATAACGAAGGCGAGGAGCTGGCCGCCGACCAAATCGCCCGGATTTACGCCGGCGTGCAGCGGCAGCTGTACTTCCTGCTGGCAGCGACGATGGTCGCCATCGTGCTCACCAGCCTGTACCTGATTCGCTCCAACCGGCGTATCTTCGCGCGCCTGGAGCTGCTCTCCGAGCAGCGTAGCGAGCTGGCGCAGAAGCTGATTCACACCCAGGAGTCCACGCTGCGCCACATTTCACGCGAATTGCACGACGAGTTCGGCCAGGTGCTGACCGCGATCGGCGCCATGCTCTCGCGCGCGGGCAAACAGCTGCCGGGCGATTCGCCGCTGCGCGAGGACTTGGACGAAGTGCGGAACATCGCGCAAACGACTTTGAACAATATCCGCGGCCTTTCCCAGGCACTGCATCCGGTATTGCTGGAGGAAGCCGGCCTGGAAAGCACGCTCGACTGGTATCTGCCCTCGGTGGAGCGCCAGCTGGGAATCAAATTGCATTACGAAAAGTCCGGCACGCCCTTTGCCGTTGACACCAACGCGGGCGTGCAGGTGTACCGCATCGTGCAGGAAGCGCTGAATAACGTCAGCCGGCACTCCGGCGCCGGCGAAGCCTGGGTGCGCTTGCGTTATCTGCCCGACGCCTTGATTCTGGAAGTGCAAGATCGCGGCCAAGGCATGGCAGCCACAAAGAGCGAGCGCGGCATCGGCCTGGTGGCCATGCGGGAACGCGCCGAGCTGCTCTCCGGAAACGTTGAATACCTGCGGCCTGCCGAAGGCGGCACGCTGGTGCGCATGAAGGCTCCACGGGAAAAGGTTGAAGCGCATGGGGGATAGAATCACGGTGTTGCTGGTGGATGATCACGCGCTGGTGAGGCGCGGCTTTCGCCGTTTGCTGGACGACGATCACACGCTGGAAGTGATCGGTGAAGCCAGCACCGGCACGGAAGCGCTCAAGCTTGCGGAATCGCTGGAGCCGCAAGTCATCGTCATGGATTGCCAGTTGCCGGAAATGAACGGCCTCGAGGCCACGCGCAAGATCCTCGCGGCGCGGCCGCATACCGCGATCCTGATGCTCAGCATGCATTCGGAAGATACGCTGGTGCGTCAGGCGCTGGACGCGGGCGCGCGCGGCTACGTCTTAAAGAACGCGCTGGACCTGGATCTGGCCCGGGCCATTAAGAGCGTGGCCGCCGGACGTTCCGTGCTTGACCCGCAGGTGGAACGCGCGGAAACGCTGCGCGGCGAACGCGGCGGCGGCCTGACCGCGCGCGAATTGGAAATTCTGCAACATATCGTGGCCGGCAAGTCCAACAAGGAGATTGCCAGCGAACTGGACCTGAGCGTGAACACCGTCTCCGTGCACCGCGCCAACATCATGGACCGGCTCGGCATTCACAAGACCGCGGAGCTTGTGGTCTACGCCATACGCAACGGCCTGGTGAATTTGCCGTGAAGCGGCGGACGTTTCTGGAGACCGCATCGCTCGCTACCCTCGCGGAACTGCTGCCGTGGACTGGCGGCGACGCGTTCGCGGTCGGCGATGCTCCCTTTCAGCTGAAAAACGTCAGCGATGCCGCGGGCATTCATTTCAAACACAACAGTGGCGCCTATGGCGGCAAGCTGCTGCCGGAGACCATGGGTTCAGGCTGCGCGTTCCTGGACTTCGATGGCGACGGCTTCCAGGACATTCTGCTGGTCAATTCCATGGACTGGCCCGGCCACAAGCGCACGCGCTCCACGCTGAAGCTCTATCAGAACAACCGCAACGGAACCTTCAGCGATGTGACTCGCGCCGCCGGTCTCGACATTGAGCTGTACGGCATGGGCGTAGCCGTCGGCGACTACAACAACGATGGCTTCCCGGATATCCTCATCACTTGCGTCGGCCAGAACCGTCTATTCCAGAACACCGGAAAAGGCACGTTCCTTGACGTGACGAAAGCCAGCGGCCTCGCCGGTCGCCAGGCATTTTCCACTTCGGCGGTGTGGTTCGATTATGACCGTGACGGGCATCTTGATCTCTTCGTCTGCAACTACGTCAACTGGTCGCCCGAGCACGATGTCTTCTGCAGTCTGGACGGCAAGAACAAGTCCTACTGCACGCCGGAAGCCTACCGCGGCGAAACCTGCTGGATGTTCCGCAATCGCGGCAATGGAACCTTCGAGGACGTGACCGCCGCCAGCGGGGTGTTCGACACCAGCTCCAAGTCGCTCGGCGTGGCCATGCTCGATTTTGATCACGACGGCTGGCCAGACCTGGTGGTGGCCAACGACACGCAACCGAACAAGCTCTATCGCAATCTACGAAACGGGAAATTCAGAGATGTGGCCGTCGAAGCGGGGCTGGCGTTCAGCGCGGAAGGCAAGGCGCGTGCCGGCATGGGCGTGGACGTGGGCGACTTTGAAAATTCCGGCCGGCCGGGCATCGCCATCACCAATTTCGATAACGAGATGGTCGGCTTATACCGCGGTAGCGCGACGCCAGGTCAGTTCGACGACATCTCTTTGGCCTCCGGCATCGGCGTTCCTTCTAAAACCACTCTGGGATTCGGCTGCGGCTTCGCCGATCTGGACCTGGACGGCCGGCTCGATCTCGTCGTGGCCAACGGCCACATCGACGACACGGTGCGCAACATCCGCGGCAACGTCGGCTATGCCCAGCCTCCGCATCTGTTCCTGAACCAGGGCAACGGCAAGTTTCAGGATGTCGCGCCGTCCACCGGCGCTGATTTCGCGATGGCGCGCGTGGGGCGGGGCCTGGCTTTTGCTGATTTTGACCGCGACGGCGACGTGGATGTGCTGCTCACCGCGAACAACGGTCCGGCTTGCCTGTTTCGCAACGACCTGCGCAGCGGCAATCGGGCCCTGCGCCTGCGCCTGACCGGCAGCAAGTCCAATCGTGACGCCATCGGCGCCGTGGTGCGCGTCACGGCTGCGGGTCAGACCCAGATGCGCATGGTGCGCAGTGGTTCCAGTTACCTCTCACAGTCCGAGTTGCCGCTGACTTTCGGGCTCGGCCGCGCCGAACAGGCCGACAAGCTCATCGTGGAATGGCCCAGCGGCGCCACCCAGGAATTCAACAATGTCCGCGGCGGCAAGGCGCTGCAACTAACTGAAAATGCTAAACTTAAGGAAGAGTTCGGCTTCTAATGTCTTTGCACTATTGCCGGGCATTTCCGCTCTGGTTATAAATAGCGCAATCGAAGCGCTGCCCGAAAAGATTTCCATGACAAACCTCGGCAGCACCCCTAATTGACGCGGCCGGTTACCCCAAAGATATCCGGCCGCGTTATTTTTTTGCGCCACCGTTTGCGCATTCGGAATTGCAGTTCTGTGCCTGGCGATTACTCTAGAGGCTCATTGAAACCGGGATGGGAGGCACCTGATGACGTGGATCAAGACCGTATCCATGTTCGACGACGAGCGCGTGAAGGAGGCGATGGAACGCCAGCGCAAGCTTTACCCCAAAGAGTACGAAACCCCGGTGCCAGTCGTGGATAAAAGCCCGGAAGCCGGAATTTCCGCATCGCACTCGTTGATTCCCGACGTGCTCTACCACTCCTTCGCGGCGTTCGGGGCCATGATGTCGCCGGAGCTACCGCTGGAGCGCCGCCAGCACGAGATGATCGCCACCATGGTCTCGCTCACCAACCGGTGCCACTATTGAATCGAATCGCACGCAGAGTTTCTGCGTAGGGTGACGTTGAACGAGGATTTGATCGAGGCGTTGCGGCGCGACTACCGCACTGCGCCGATCACCGAAGCCGAGCGTGTGATGTGCGACTACGTGGTGAAAATCACCAGGGATGCAACACAGTGTTCGCCGGAAGATCACGACCGGCTGCGCGCCGTGGGCTTCGACGACAAAGGCATTCTGCAGATCACCATGATTGCGTCGTGGTTCAACTACATCAACCGCATGGCCGATGCGCTGGGCGTGGGCCGTCCTGACCCTCCCGCGAAAACCTAGGCCGTCCGCGCCGGGCTGCTTTCATAACCGGCAAATCAGCAATTCGCGCTCGTAAACCATCTCTTTCGGCAAGTGGTCGTGCAGTTCGATGAAGAGCTCTTCGTGGCTGATCACTTCCTGGCGCCAGGCCGTGCCGTCGAAGTGTTGCAGCTCGTCGAACTTTTCTCGCGAAAAGTTCAGCCCATTCCACTCCATGTCGTCGTAGTTCGGCATCCAGCCGATCGGCGTCTCGCGTCCCTGCGCGCGCACGCGGGCGCGATCCACGATCCATTTCAGGACGCGCATGTTCTCCCCGAAGCCCGGCCACAGGAACTTTCCTTCCGCGTCCTTGCGGAACCAGTTCACATGAAAAATGCGCGGTGTTACGGTCAGCGAGCGCTGCATCTTGATCCAGTGCCGGAAGTAGTCGCCCATGTGGTAGCCGCAGAACGGCAGCATGGCCATCGGGTCGCGGCGAACCTTGCCAATCGTGCCGGCCGCAGCGGCGGTCATCTCCGAGCCCATCGTCGCGCCGATATAGACGCCCGAGCTCCAGTTGAACGCCTGATAGACGAGCGGCACCGTGCTGGCGCGCCTTCCGCCGAACACAATGGCGTGCAGCGGCACGCCATTCGGGTCTTCCCAGGCGGGATCAATCGTTGGGCACTGCGAAGCGGGTGCCGTGAAGCGCGCGTTCGGGTGCGCCGCCTTCGCGCCGGTCTCCTTCGCGATCTGCGGCGTCCATTTCTTGCCCTGCCAGTCCAGGCACTCGGCGGGCGGCTCATCGGTCATGCCTTCCCACCAAACGCCGCCTTCGGGCGTCAGCGCCACATTCGTGAAAATCGTATTCTTTGCCAGCGTGGCCATGGCGTTGGGGTTGGTTTTCACCGAAGTGCCCGGCGCCACGCCGAAGAATCCGGCCTCCGGGTTGATCGCGCGCAGCGCCCCGTTCTGGTCTGGGCGAATCCAGGCAATGTCGTCTCCGACCGTCCACACCTTCCAGCCGGCAAACCCTTTCGGCGGGATCAGCATGGCGAAATTGGTCTTGCCGCAGGCGCTCGGAAACGCCGCGGCCACGTAGGTCTTTTCGCCCTTGGGATCCTCCACCCCGAGGATCAGCATGTGCTCGGCCATCCAGCCTTCGTCGCGCGCGATGTTGGACGCAATGCGCAACGCGAAGCACTTCTTGCCCAGCAAGGCGTTGCCGCCATAGCCCGAGCCGTAAGACCAGATCTCGCGCGTCTCCGGAAAATGCACGATGTACTTTTCCTTGTTGCACGGCCAGGGCACATCCTTCTGCCCAGCCGCCAGCGGCGCGCCCACCGAGTGCATGCACGGCACCACCCGCGCCCCGCGATCGATCTCGTCGAATACCCGCTGCCCGATGCGCGCCATGATACGCATGTTCACCACTACATAGGGCGAGTCCGTCAGCTGCACGCCGACCTTGGCCATCGGCGAACCGATCGGGCCCATGCTGAACGGCAGCACGTACATTGTGCGCCCCTGCATCGTGCCGCTGAAGAGCGCCTTGAGCTTCTTGCGCATCTCGTAGGGATTTTCCCAGTTGTTGGTTGGGCCGGCCGTGTCCTTCGAATAGGAGCAGATGAACGTGCGGTCTTCCACCCGGGCCACGTCGCTGGCATCCGAGCGCGCGTAGTAGCAGCCCGGCCACAGCCTTTCGTTCAGCTTGATGAACGTGCCGCCGGCGACCATCTCCTGGCACAGCTGGTCGTACTCCTCCTGCGAGCCATCCACCCAGTGGATGCGCGCCGGCCGCGTCAGTTCTGCCATCTTTTCCACCCAGCGCAGCAGGTGGTCGTTCTTGCTAAGAGGAATTGCGGTATTGCGAGAGCTCATGCCAGGCCATGTCCTCCCGACGGATTCCGGCCATGCAAATTCCGGCCCGGAAAACGTGGTGCTGTCAGGATAGCGAATTGGTAGCGATACCGGGATTCGAACCCGGATTTTTGCCTTGAGAGGGCAATGTCCTAACCCTTAGACGATATCGCCAAAGAGACGAGCCGGCGGAGCGCCGCATGACAGCTTCTACCCGAAGCCGTCAAACTCGTGTCTGCTTAGTATAGCGCGGCAGGACCGCCCTTGTCGCGGGAGCGGGACACAGAGTCGCGGGAGCGGGAGACAAACGCCCTAGCTCGCGATCTTCAGCTCCGTGTCTTCCACTTCCTTGCTTAGGGGGCGCAGCGAGAAGAACTTGTAGCGGCAGGGGACACACCGGTAGGCCGGGATGCCCAGCGACCGGTAGATCGGCGCCAGAAACCCGGTTACGAAGTCCGGCGAGATGCGCTTGAGCTCGATATTCCCGCAAACGCGGCAGTGCGCCGAAAGCAGGTGGGAAAGCGGCATGGTGCGCGAGTGGAATCGGGTCCCGCACCGGGAGCACCTCCACGGCACCGTGCCGATCAGGCTGGCGGCATAGTCGAGCAGGCTCTTTCTCCGGGACCGGCGGCAGTCTCCGGATTTACAGGCGGGGCACGTCATTGAACTGGCGTAGTTCCTGGTCGTGTTGGGACTGGCAAGATGCTATGCAAAATCGCTCTCCGTGGCAAGGTCAACCTCCGCGCCCTCGAAAAGGAATTCCCCTCTGCGCTAACATGGGTTCCAGGAGAAAACATGGCGGACTACACGGACCAACACGCGCGCGCGGGGATCAAAACCAGGCTACCGAAGTTGGACACCTGGCCCAATCAGTTTCCCGGATACGTCATTACCACCCGCTATCCGGAGTACACGTCGGTATGCCCCAAAACCGGCTTGCCCGACTACGGAACGATCACCATCGAGTATATGCCGCGAAAGCTTTGCATAGAGTTGAAGGCGCTAAAGATGTACCTGCTGGCCTATCGCAGCCTGGGCATCTTTTACGAAAACGCCGTCAACAAGATCCTGGAAGACATCGTCGCCGCCATCAAACCCGAATGGTGCGTGATCCGCGGAGAGTTCACGCCGCGCGGCGGTCTGAACACCACGGTGGAAGCCCGCTGGCCGCGCAGGAAGCGCTAGCCGCTGCCCGGGCTCCGCGCAAGGGCGCCGGCTCCGATTCCTGACACCCGCCGCCTCGCCCAGGGTTCGCCTTTGGCGACGCAACAGCAACGCCATGTGGACACATCAAATCGCTTGAGGCCATAATCTTTGCCGTACTGTTGCAATCAGGGGTCAGGCTTCTACCTTTTTTACCTTGTCTGAGGAGGGGGAATGAGTATTTCTCCGAACGTGCCGAGTCCGCAGGACTCGTATCACTACGAAAACACCGGCACGCCGCGGTGGATCGCCGTGTTGTTCGGCGTGCTGTTCGTGGCGCTGGCGGCCTTGGGATTTTTCGGCTATGAATCGCAGAATAAGCTGGCGAAGGAGCTCTCCGACGCGCAGGACAAGAGCAAGACCCTCTCCGCGCAGCTGGATCAGGCCAACGCTTCGCTCGCCGACCTGAAGGGCCACCTGGAAGTCACCGAACAGAAAGTCGGCATGACCCAGTCCGAACTCGCGCAGGCCCGCAGCCGCGCCGAGTCCATCCGCAAGGAGCAGGTGGCATCGTCGCAGAAGCTTTCCTCGCAGATCACGCAGGCCCAGAAGGAAAGTGAAGAAAAGATCGGCGCCGTTGCTACCGACCTCGGCGGCACCAAGAAGGACCTGGAGTCCACCAAGAACGACCTGGAAGCCACCAAGGGCAAGCTCGAGCGCACCAACGGCGACATGGGGGTAATGAGCGGCCTCATCGCGCGCAATCACGACGACCTGGAAGAACTCAAGCGCCGCGGCGACCGCAACTACTATGAATTCACGGTGGCCAAGTCCAAGACCCCGCAGCGGGTCGGCCCCATCCAGCTGACCCTGGGCAAGGTGGACCAGAAGAAATCCAAGTACACCGTGACCGTGATGGCCGATGACCGGTCCATCGAAAAGAAGGATAAGACCGCGGGCGAGCCGGTGCAGTTTTATGTGAAGGGCAGCTCCCGCATGGCGCCCTACGAAATCGTGGTGTTCGACGTGGGCAAGAATCAGATCACCGGCTACCTTTCGACACCGAAGGATGGCGGAGCGGCCGCTCCCGCCGCTGCCGCTCCGGCTGCCAAACCCTGACCCGCAGTTTCGCAACGGCTTGTGAAGGGGCCCCGTTTCGCGTTCTGGAAACTGAACGCGGCACGGGGCTTCTTGCTTTTTCCGACGTACCCTACGATGGATGTCAGGCCTGACGGAGCCTAACAACGCCTGCCCCCAGCGGGCGCGGAGGATCGATGAAGCCCACTATGCCGCGCGTAGCCCTGGCTCTGTGTGTCCTGCTGCTGTTCTGGCTTGCCCTTCCGCCGCTTTCGGCGCAATCGCTCGACGCCAGCCGCCTCCCCAGGAACACCGTCTTCTATGTCGCGTCGCACGGCGCTCCCGTCGGCGATCTTCGCAAGACCAATTCCCTGCTGGCCCTGTGGGACGATCCGGACTTCGCGCCGGTCCGCCAGGCCATGTTTGAAAATCTGATGCGCGATTCGGGCCAGCCCGGCTCCCTGCAGAACACACTCGGCAAGGAGGATATGGCCGAGTTTCTCTCTTTGTTCGACAACGAAATCATCTTTGGCTACATCGCCCGGCCCAACGCCGACAGCAACGATGTTCCCGCCGGCCCCGACGCCAAGCCCGCACCCAAATGGAACGGAGGTTTCCTGGCCTTCGATCGCACCGGCAAGGAAACTACCCTGGCCAAACTCCTGGTCCGCGCGCGCGCCGCGCAAAAAGTTCCCCCGGCCGTTTCCACGGTCATGATCGCCGGCCTCCCGGCGATGAAGGTGGAGCAGGACGGCCGCTCCAGCTATTGGCTGGACACCGGGAAGTATGCCCTAAACGCCAGCGAGCCCGCCGTGGTTGAACAGTTGATCGCCTGGACCAAGCGAGCAGACACGGACGGAAATCAGCTCGCCCAGGTTGCAGGCTATAAGGAAGCCGCCGACGTCTTCAAAGGCAGCACGATTCAGCTTTTCTTTCAGTTCCCCGGATTCAAGGACGCCGTGCCGGATGCCAATGCCGGCGGCTTCCGGGTCGCGCCGATGCTGCAGGCGCTGAAGCTTTCGGCGGTGCACTCCATCGCCGCCAGCGTCTCGTTTGAAGCCACGCGCACCCGTACCCGCGGCGCCATCCTGGGCGATCCCGCCCAGGGCACGCTGTTCGACATCTGGGACGACGCCACCGCCACGCCGGTGTCGCAAGGCTACCTCGGCCCCAACGTGGTCTCTTACCACTCATCGCGCCTGAATCTCACTGGAATCTATACCCTCCTGAAGCAAGCCATCCTTTCCGTTTCGCCGCAGGGCCAGAGCCCCCTTGATCTGATCGAAACCGCCGCCAAGACCCGGCTGGGGATGCCCTTGCCAGACGCTTTGGCGCTTTTCTCCGGCGAAATTGCCACCATTCAGGGCAACACCACACTTGATTCTTCCAAGCAGGTATACGTTTTCGGCATACGCAAAAAGCCGGAAGCGTTAAAACTTCTACGCACCGGATTTGCCGACCGCGTCACCTCCGAACGCACGGAAGGCGAAGTCACTTTCCTGAAAATCTCTGAAGGCGGGATTCAGAGCGACGCCGGCACTGCTTCCTACAAGTACTTCCACGTCGCCGTCACGCCGGATGCGGTGCTGGCCGCCAGCCGTCTCGATCTGTTGCGCGAGACGCTGGCGGTTCGAAAGCCTTCCATTGATCCGGCCACGCAGATGCCGCCATTCTGGCTCGCCGCGCGCAGCCAGTTTCCAAAAGACCTGAACGGTCCTGGCTTTATGGATCTGCAAAAAGTGGACTGGCCTGCCCTGCGCGAACGCCTGCTGGTCGAGGAGCAGAAGACCATGCGCGCCACGTCCATGAAAGGCCAGCCCGCCGAAACCACCCTCTTCCGCGCTTTGAAGGACACCGATGCGAAAGTCTTTTCGCGCCATTTGCACCACGCGGTCAGTGCATCATGGAAGGATGCGCAGGGCATCCACTTTGACAGCTGGATGGAATAGCGCCGTTCAGACGCGCGGGCTTCTACTGGCGATCCTCTGGGCTTTGGTCGCGCTCCCGGCCGCACACGCCCAGCAACCGCCGCCTGCAGAAGCGCCGCAGCAAGGCCCCCCGCTCAAGGTCAGCGTCAATCGCGTCAACGTCGGCGTAACCGTCATGGACTCCAGCGGCCGCTTCGTCTCCGGCCTCACGCGCAACGACTTTCGCGTTTTTGACAACGGGGTCGAGCAGCCCATCGCGGACTTTCTGCCGGTCGAGGAACCGGCGCAGGTTCTGCTGCTCATTGAATCCGGCCCGGCCGTGCTCTTCTTCGCCAAGAATCACGTGCTGGCCGCCGATCAGATGCTGCAAAGCCTCGCGCCCGACGACCGCGTAGCCATCGTGGCCTACACCAAGGTTCCCGAGCCGGTAATGGATTTCACCACCGAC
The DNA here is from genome assembly GCA_035542235.1 of Dongiaceae bacterium. GTDB lineage: Bacteria > Acidobacteriota > Terriglobia > Acidiferrales > UBA7541 > Acidiferrum. The sequence goes on along the minus strand of DATKLU010000082.1, from coordinate 51,259 downwards.
AAACTGGCGGCTCGCCAGGCGCTTTTCAGCATGAATTTTATGCAGGGCTTCGGCGAGCTCAATCTCTTCTCCAGTGTCTCCACCGTGGTGGACTGGCTTTCGCCCGTTGCCGGGAAGAAAGCGATCGTCCTGCTTTCCACCGGCATTGACATGTCCACCGATGTGCATTGGGACACGCTGCGCGGCAAACTAGAAACCGCCGACGTGCGCATCCTGGCCGTCTCCCTTTCCGGGGACATTCGCAAGCCAGCGAAAAAACGTAAGCTTTCCGCCGACGACAAGGCCAATCTCGCGAAGCTGAATGAAGGGTTTGCGCAGGGTGACCAGGCGCTGCGCAATCTAAGCGACGCGACGGGCGGGCACGTCTATTTCGTCGGGAATCCAGGCGATTTCTCAAAGACCTACGCGCACATCGCCGGGCTATTGCGCAACGAATACAGCCTGGCATTCGCGCCGGCCGTTCTCGACGGCCAACTGCACACCTTGCGAGTGGAAGTGAAGCGCGGGGGCGTTCAGGTGGAACACCGGCCCGCCTATCGCGCGGCCGTGCCTGCCGGCGCCGAGCCCCGTCAACAGCCCTAGTCGAAATCCTTCAGCGTCTTGGCCATTTCCCGCAACCGTTGGTCCATCCGGGCAAACACCGTTCCGTCCTCGAATTTTCCGTCGCCGTTGCGCAGCCCCGCGCGCACGCCGGTCAGCAGTTCGATTCCCTGCTCCACGCGCTCCACCGGCCAGATATGAAAGCGCTTCGCCGCGACCGCTTCCAGCAAATCCTCGCGCAACATCAGGTCTTCCACGTTGGCGGCGGGAATCAAAACGCCTTGCGTGCCGGTCAATCCCTGGATGCGGCAGACGTCGAAGAAGCCTTCAATCTTCTCGTTCACGCCGCCGATGGCCTGCACATCGCCCTGCTGGTTCATCGAGCCGGTCACCGCGACATCCTGCCGCAACGGCAACTCGGCCAGCGCCGACGCCAGGGCATACACTTCCGTCGAGCTCGCGCTGTCCCCGTCCACGCCCGAATAGGATTGCTCGAAGCAGATGCTCGCCGCGAGCGAAAGCGGTTTGTCCTTTGCGAAGTGGCTGCGCAAGAAGCCGGCAATGATCTGCACGCCCTTGTCGTGAAAACGCCCGCTGAGGTTGGCTTCGCGCTCGATATTGATCAGCCCGGTCTTGCCCAGCGAAGCCGCCGCCGTGATGCGCACCGGTTTGCCGAAGGCATAGCCGCCAATCTCCAGCACGCTCAGCCCGTTCACTTGCCCCACCCGCTCTCCGCTCACGTCCACCAGCAGCGTGCCCTCTTCAATCATTTCGCGGATGCGCGTCTCCACCAGGTTGTGCCGCTCCGTCTTGGATTGCAGTGCCGCGCGTACGTGCGCCGCGCGCACCACCGTTTCCTTGGCTGCGCGCGCCTCGTAGTTCGCTTCGCGCGCCAGATCCGCGATCTCCACGAATCGCGCGGTAACCTTGTTGCGCCGCCCCGCTTTGCGCACGCCGTGCTCCAGAATCGCGGCGAACGCCCCGCGGTCGAACGGCCGCAGCCCTTCCTTTTCCGAAAGCGCGCGCAAGCGCCCCGCGTATTCCGCGATGACCGTATCGTTCATGGCCATCTCTTCGTCGAACTCCACGCGCACCTTGAAGATTTTGCGAAAGTCCTCTTCGTAGTCGTACAGCAGCTCGTACATCTCGCGGTCGCCGATCAGAATCACCTTCACGTTGATCTCGATCGGCTCCGGTTTCAGCGCGCTTCCGCCAAAGGGATAGAACATTTCCAGAGGCTGGATCTCCAGCCGGTTGTGGTTCAGGGTGCGCTTCAGCGCGCGCCACACCCCCGCCTCGGAAATCGCTTCCAGCGAGTACATGATCAGGTAGCCGCCATCCGCGCGCAGCAGCGAACCGCCGCGCAGGTCCATGAAGTCGCTGCTCCAGCCGCCGCGCGTGTCGTAGGTCCGTTGAATCGTGCCGAACAGGTTGGCGTAGGTCGGGGTGGTCTCGAAAATCACCGGAGAATCGCCCTGCCCGTCATGCGACAAGATCACATTCACGCCGTACGAACGAAACGGATCCCGCTCTGGCCCCGAAGGTTTCGGCAGTCCCTCCAGACCTTCGGGCTGCTCGCCTTCCTCCCCCTCGCGTTCCTTGAACGGCCCCAGGTTGTCCAGCACGTGATGTCTTACTTCTTCCAGGTACTCTGAAACACTCCCGCCCGGGTATTTTTCCTTCAGCTCCTCGATGACCCCGTCCACCAGCACCGATGCCGCTTCCTGCTCCAGGTAACTCAGCTCGCTCGCCAGCTCGCGCGAAAGGGTCAGCGTCTTCCGGTACACCACCGTGAATTCCTGGCGAAACTGTTCGTACTTCCGTTCGATCTCTTCCGCCACCGGCGCATCCAGCTTGCCCTCGTGCACCATCTTCGAGATGTCCTCGATCGGCACCATCTGCCCTTCGAGCACCGGAAAAATCTCCGGCAGCGCCACCGCACCCACCTGCATGTGCCCCAGGGCAAACTGTTCGCGCGCAATCTTGCGGGTGAAGTCGTCCATCAACTCCTTTTCGCGGCCGGTGAAGCGTTCCACGATGCGGCCCTTTTGCCGCTGGAAGGGTTCGCCCTCGAAGACCTGCGGAATGCGCCGCCGCAGAAAATCAATGCCTGCCTGCATGTCTTTCTTGAAGGCATTGGCCTGGCCGCGCGGCAGCGTCAACAAGCGCGGCCGGTCGGAAAGCTTGAAATTGTTCACGTAACAACGGTCCGGCGATTCCTTCGTGCCCGGCTGCAGCTCGCCGATCATGTGCGCAATGGTTCCGCCGCGGCTGGTCCCCGCGAGTCCGCACACAAAGACGTTGTAGCCCGGCGCGGTCAGCTCTACGCCCATTTTCAGCGCGCGCAGCGCGCGTTCCTGACCGACAAATCCTTCGCGGGGCTCCGCCTGCGCCGTGGTTTCAAAGGGCAGGCGCGAGGTCTCGCAGCGCCAGCGGAGTTTCTCCGGCGGCAGTGCGGCGGGTTTTCCCATGGCTTTCGTGCTCTCATTCATACGCGCGGTACTCTAGCACACCCCATTGCACGCCGGCGGCGCGCTGGCAACGCGGTTTCCATGCAAGTTGCCGACGCTCATGCTTCCGCGCTTGTCAACTCGTCGCGGTGCTGCATGTACACCCGGAATACTCCCATCGCCGCCGCCACGATGGTCGGTCCCGCTACCAATCCCAGCAACCCAAACACTTCGATGCCGCCCAGCACGCTGATGAACAGCAACAGCTCATTCAAGTGCGTCCGGTTGCGCAGCAACAGCGGCCGCACGATGTTGTCCGCGATGCCGGCCACGCCCCCGCAGATTACCGCCACGATCAGCCCCTTGCCCACGTGGCCCGTAAACGCCAGCCACAGAGCTGTCGGCACCCAGATCAGCGCGGAACCGACCACCGGCACCAGCGAGAAGAACGCCATCAGCACACCCCAGAAAATCGCGGTGCCGACTCCCGCAATGGCAAACGCGATCCCGCCTAGCGCTCCCTGGATGGCCGCCACCAGCAACCCCACCGCCACGCTCGCGAAAATCAGCTCTTTCGATTCGTGAATCATCGCCTCCTGGATCGCAGGGTCAAAGGGCAGCAGGTGGCGCACCGAACGCGTAATCGCCTCTCCGTCGCGGAACATGAAGAACAGCGCGAACAGCAGCACGAAGAGGTCCAGAAAGAACGCGAACAGGTTCTTTACCAGGCCACCCAGCTTCCCTGCCAGGTACCCGGCCAGCGTTTCCACGCCCCGCCGCACCGGATCGGATAGATCCGCGTCCCGCATCGAATCCGGCAATTGCCGCTGTATCCACTCCAGCACGCGTTCCGGCACGCCCTGATCGGGTGTTTGCAGCACCGCCTGTGCCTTGGCCCCGGCATCAATGGCCTGCTTGGTTGTGTAGAACAGCACCACCAGCGAAGGCACGATCAGAAGCACCGTCACGGCCAGCGTGCTGAGCACCGCCGCCTGGTTCGGAGACAATCGCTTCAGAACCCGTTGGTGCAGCGGGTAGAAAAAAATAGCCAGCACCGCCGACCACGCCAGCGGGACCAGGAACGGGGCGGCTATCTCGTAGAACAGAAATCCCAGCAGGATCAGCGCGCCGTACGATAGAACTGTGGTTACCTGGTCACTGGTGCTCGTGTTTCTTTCACGGCCTGCGTTTGCCACAGGTATATAATCCTCTTGCTCTCAAGACACCAGGTTACGGACCAACACACACCCTAATTCCGTATGTCGTCGAGCCCCATTCCGCTTTCCCGTTACCAATACCGCCTTCTTGCTGTACTTGCTTTGATTAACTTTGTCAACTTTGCCGACCGCCAGGTTTTTGTCCCTCTGGTCCCGCTGTTGCGCGCGCACCTCGGTATTTCCGACACCCAGCTCGGCTCCCTGCAGTCCTGGCTTCTTATCGTGCTTGCTGTCGGCAGCATTCCTTCCGGCTTCCTTGCCGACCGCTTCAGCCGCCGCCGCATCATCGCCTTCGGCGTCCTGTTCTGGAGTGTCGCCACCTTTTCTTCCGGGCTGGCATCCTCTTTTCTCTTCCTGGCGATCACCCGGGCCCTTGTAGGTATCGGCGAAGCCGCGTACGCCCCTGCCGCCCAGTCCATGATTTCCGGCGCGTTTCCTCAGGAACGCCGTGCCTTCGCGCAAGCCATCTTCGCTTCCGGCATGCTCATCGGCGGCGCCGCGGGACTCGCCATGGGTGGCATCATGGGCGAACATCGCGGATGGCAGCACGCCTTCTTCATCGCCGCCATCGCCGGGTTGCTTCCCGGCCTGCTGGTCCTGAGCGTCGAAGACCCGCCGCGCGGGCCGCGCACCGAGGTTGTTCCGATCCTCAAACTCCTCAGCGTCCCGGCTTTCGTGGCCATGCTCGCGGCCGGCACCTGCATCACCTTCTCCAGCGTATCCTTGCTCACCTGGGGTGTGGACTTCGCGCGCGATTATAAGGACTTCAGCCTCAAGGAAGCGGCCGTCTTCCTCGCTGCCATCGCCCTCTTCTCCGCCGTGCTCGGCGTCCTGACCGGCGGCTATGTCGCCGACCGCCTGCAGCGCCGCTACACCTTCGGCCGCCTGATCGCCATCGGCTGCGCCCTGCTTGCCGCGACCCCGTTTCTGCTTCTGGCCATTCTTTCCGACGCCAAATGGGCGGTCCTCGCGGGACTTTTCATCGCCGGCTTTTTCATGTCCTGGTACCACGGCCCCGTCACTGCCGTCATTCACGATATGATGCCGCGCCGCGCCCACGCCACCTCGGTCGGCATCTACATGTTCGTCACCCAGCTGATTGGCGGGCTCGGCCCCCTGGTCGTTGGCAAGATCTCCGACCTGCGCGACCTGCAATTCGGCCTGGAGATCGCCGTCGGCGTCCTGGTCTGCGGCGGCCTGCTGATGCTTCTGGTCATTCACTTCATTCGCCGCGACGGCCTGCGCCATCCGGTCCTCGAGAGCTTGCAAGCCGAGCAGCACCTGCCCGAAACGACCTCGGTCGTTTAACAAAAATGCCCCAGCCGCGGCTGGGGCATCGTCCTTCGATTCCAATCTCGTGTTCTCGGAACTTATTTCAAGCCGATCTGCTGGATCAGTCGCGTCACGTCCGCCGCGGTTACGTCATACAGCTTGCGCTCGTCTTCTTCCTGCAGCCGCTCTTGCAGGTACTCCGCGGCGATGAAGCTCGCTTCGCGATCTGAGAGGTCGCGCCCCGCCTTCTGCCGGAACTCCACGAACCCCTCATGCGCCAGCCCTACCACCAGCGCCTCGCCGTCCACGAAGAATTTGGTGTCAATGGTGTCCGCGTGCCGCGTCGCGATACCGTTCCACATATGTGAAAACCGGCACTGGTACGTCCGCCCCGTCAGCTTCGAGCTCACTTCGAACGCACCGACGAACTGGCTCATCGCCCCGCTGTTGGCCAGCACTGGATAATGGATCGCCACAATTTCTCCTTCGCTGAAATCCTACCAAGCCGGCGGCAAAAACAGAAATCTCTAGCCCTTCGCCGCTACCGCCGCTTCCGCACCCGCGTAGCTGCGAATCGCTGCCGCCACTCCCGCGCCCGCCGGCACTCTGCCGCCCTGCTCCAGCATCACTTGTTCCATCGCCGCCAGCAAGAGCAGCACGTTGGCCTTTTGCGCGCAGTAGCCCATCAATCCAAGCCGCCAGATCTTGCCCTTCAACGGCCCGATTCCGCCCGCGATTTCAATGTTGAACTCATCCAGCAGTTGGTTGCGGAACTTCACGTCGTCAATGCCCGCCGGGACCATCACCGGAGTCACCGTCACCAGGCGCTCCTTCGGCTTCTTCACCAGCAGCTCCAGCCCCATCGCCTCCACGCCCGCAATCAGCGCTTCCTGGTTTATGCGATGTCTTGCCCATCGGCCCGGCAGAGTCTCTTCCACCGTCAGCCGCAGCGCCTCGCGCAGCGCGTAGATCAGCGAGACCGGCGGCGTGTGATGGTACAGCCGGTCTTTGCCCCAATAATTCATCGCCGTGGTCAGATCGAAATACCAGCTCTGCACCTTCTTCTTTCGCGTGCGCAGCACTTCTTCCGCGCGCGGGCTCACGGTAATCGGCGACATTCCCGGCGGCGCGCTTAGTGCTTTCTGCGATCCGCTGAAGACGATATCCAGCCGCTGCGCGTCCACGTTCAGGGGCTCGGCCGCCAGCGATGCCACCGTATCGACGATCAGCAGCGCGCCCACTTCGTCGGCCACCTGGCGGAACGGATCCAGGGCCGTCACCACGCCGGAAGACGTCTCACCGTGCGCCAGCCCGATCACCTTGATCTTTCGCCCGCCCGCAGCCTTCCGCACCTGCTCCGCATCCACCGCTTCGCCGTACGGCACTTCCACCTTCGTGATCTTCGCCGCAGTGCGCAGCGCCGTTTCGTACATACGCTCTGAGAACAGCCCGTTCACGCAAATGATCGCTTCGTCGCCCTCTTCCAGCGTGTTCACCACCGACGCTTCGATTCCCCCGGAACCCGACGCCGAAAGCGGCATCGTCACCCGGTTCTCCGTCTGGAACACCGCGCGCAGCAGCAATTGCGTTTCGTCCATGCACTTCTTGAAAAAGGGATCGAGGTGTCCCACCAGCGGCGCTGACAGGGCGCGGTACACCTGGGGATCAATCGAGGACGGACCAGGCGTCATCATCAGACGCATCGGTGGCGCCAGCTCTCCAATACTCTTCAGCAAGGGATTTTCGCTCATGCCGGGCGACCTCAAGCGCAGTTTGCGTGTTTTCAGGACTCGCGCGGCGCGCATCACCGCGGACCACAGTACCGCCCTGATTTTCCCGCAACCTGCCCCCACCCGCAACCGGCATATTGGCCTGGCCGAATCGCACGCCGTGGCCGGCCGCCTGCGCTTCCGGCAAGTCCCGTAGCGGCAGCCGTCGGTGAATGGTTCGCCAAGGAAAGCAAAAAGGCAGGCCTGATGGCCTGCCTTTTTGCAAAACCGAAAGGATTGCTTTGCTTACGCTGCCATCTGCTCCGGTTGCTCCGCCAGCAGATGCGCGGGCACCTTGCGCAAGTCCCACACCAGCCCGACCCAGCTCAGCATTTTCAGGGTGTAGTAGGTGATATCAATCTCCCACCAGAAGAAGCCCTGCCGCGCCGAGGCCATATAGTGGTGGTGGTTGTTGTGCCAGCCTTCGCCCAGCGTCATCAGCGCCAGAAGCCAGTTGTTCTTGCTGGTATCGGTCGTCTCGTACCGCCGCGAACCGAACAGGTGCGAAAGCGAGTTAATCGTAAACGTGTCGTGCCACAGCAGCACGGTGCTCAGGCAGAAGCACCACGCGAACAGCGGCCATCCACCGATCAGCCACAACGCGACGCCGAGGGCCACAGGCGGCACCAGGTGATACTTGTTCAGCCAGCGCAATTCCGGATACTTCGCGAAATCCGCGATGTAGTTCAGCCGCGTATCGTTGTACTTGTCGGAAACGATCCAGCCCACGTGCGACCAGAAGAAGCCGAACAGCGTCGGCGAATGCAGATCTTCTTCCTGATCGGAGAAGCGATGATGGTGCCGGTGGTGCGCCGCCCACCACAGCACGCCCTTTTGCGCCGAGGTCATGGCCATGAACGCAATCACAAACTGGAATACGCGGCTGGTCTTGAAAGAGCGATGCGAAAAGTAGCGGTGATACCCGGCGGTCACGAAAAACATGCGTACCGCCAGCAGCCCCAGACACGCAATCAGATACGACCAGTGGAAGGGCACAAAAAATACGCCCAAGGCCAGCAAGTGAATGATGACGAAGGGCAACGTCAAAATGACCGAAATTCGCGATCCATTGGGCAGGGGTATCGAAAGTGCGCGCAAAGCAGATGACATCCGGCTAATTCCTCTCCGTCAATTCCGTCCGTATTCAGCACGCTTTCGCGCTGCCTGGGACGCGGGCGCAAAATTTAGAGTCATCTTGCTGCCGCGCAACGTCACTCTCAGTTTACGGGCGCCGTACGCAGCGGTCAAGCGTACAAACGGACAGCTGTCTTCGATCTGTCCTCATTGGCCATTCATTCGCCGTCGCAACTCCCGGCCGCTCCGCGCGTCTTTGCACTTTGCCGTGTTGACGGTACACTCTCTCCATGTCCGATCGCACTGTCGTTGTTGGCGTCTTTCCGGAAGTGGTCGTGCTCGATCCCGGCGACCAGGTCTCCTGGCTCTGCGAGACCGGCAACATGCGCGTGGAATTCGACGTCAACCGCTGCCCCTTCAGCTCCAACGTGTTTCAAGCGCCCCCGGGCGTGCGCCTGCTCACCGGCCCGCCGCGCGTCGGCTCCAAAGCCACCAGCTACAAATATCGCGTGTGGATCAACGACCAGCTCGTCGGCCGCGGAGAAGTCCTGCTCCGCGAATAGCGCCGCTTCTTATTTTTTGGGAATCTGAAACTCGGCTCGAATAAGCTCCGTCCCGCCCGGCGCGCCGGACGGGCGGATGGACACGCGCTGGTTTTTCTCTCGAACGCGAAGACCCGCTGCCGCCCAAAACGAAACGCCAATCCGAAGATTGGCGTTTCGTCAAAAATCCAAAAGGATCGCAAATTTTCGTCAGCTTTGCCCCGCAGCCAGGCCCTTCATCATCTGGCTTAGCACGTTCGAATCCGGCACCTGTCCATTCGGCGTCAGCTTGTCCACCACGTGCGGCAGCAGTTGCGAAAGCACCGACGTGAGCTGACCTTGATCCATGCCCGTCTTGGCCGCGATGTCCTGCAGCGCCCCGCTGTGCAGCACATTCTGCAGCTGGTCGGCGGAAATCGGCAGGTTCTGTCCCGTGCCGATCCACGAACTCATCAGGCCTCCCAGGCCTTTTTGCTGGAAAATCTGCTGCAACCCCGTGATTCCGCCTACCTGCGGGCTGTTGATGTAGTTCAGCAGAGCGCCCAACGCACCCGCGTGCTGCTGCGACTGCGCCCCGCCTGCGGCCCCGGCCATGCTTAGCACTTCGTCGAGAAGTCCCATCGTTCGTTCTCCTTTGGTCTCAGCCTGCTGTACGCGCGGACGAAAGTTCGATTCGCTGCTCGTGAAAGATGCGGGCAACCCGGGCAACCTTCGTCGCCCGGGCTCCCCGCGCCTCGCTACTTCTTCTGCTTGGCGATCACCAGGCCCGCGATCTTCTTGTACGTGGCCTGCGGAATCACTTTCTTCTGCACCAGGTCCGTCTTCTTCGCATACGGCCGCCCGTCAATGATCTTCTGCGCATAGGCGTCGCCGATGCCCGGCAGCGCTTTCAGCTGATCCAGCGTCGCCGAGTTCAGGTCCACCAGATCCTTCTGCGCGGCCGAATCGCCCGCCGCCGCCATCTTTTGTGGCATTGGCTGCGGCGCCGGCTGCGAAACGCCCGCCGGCACGCTCAACACCATCGCCAGAACCGCCAGAAGAGCCGCCTTGATCAGTTTGCTCATGTTCTCTTTCTCCTTTAGGTGTGCTGCTGTCGTTCCCTGCTGACCGCTATTCCTTCTCGGCGGCGCGGTATCCCGCTTTCTGGGCGTCCGCTTCCGTCATGTACTTCCCTTGCTTGGTCTTGCCGTACCAGCGAGTTCCCGGCTTGTGGTAAATGCCGGAATCCGTATTCACCCACACCATGCCGTTGCTGTTTGCAGGCGGCGTTTGCTGCTGTGTCGTCGGGGCCGGCTTGCTCGCGGACGGTGCGCTGCTGTTCGAAGAGGAGCTGGCAGGCGTGCTGGCCGGAGTTGCGGCAGGTTTGCTGGCCGGTGGAGGAGGCGGTGGCGTGCTCGCCGCCGGCGTCGAGCTGGCAGCGGGCGTAGCGGCTGCGGCCGTATCCGCCGACTTTTTCGAGCGCTTTTTCTTCGGCGTAGTGGTGCTGGCGTCGGCCGAGTTGCTGTTGGCAGGGGTTGCGCCCGTAGCACCGCTGGCCGTTGTCGCGGCATCCGCATCCGAGGCCTTCTTCTTGGAGCGGCTCTTCTTCGTTCCCGTGGTGCTGCTGCCCGAGGAGTCGCTGCCCGAGGCGGCCGTTGTCGAGCTGTCCGCCGCGTCCGCCTTCTTCTTGGACTTGCTCTTTTTCGTGCTGGAAGTGCTGCTGTCCGAGCTGGTGCTGGCCGCAGCGGAGTCGCTGGAATCCGCGGTCTTCTTCTTTTTCTTGCTCTTGCTGGCCGAACTATCCGAAGCGCTGCTCTGCGTCGAATCGTCCGCCGCCGCTTTCTTCTTCTTCTTTTTCTTGGCCGTGGTGCTGCTGTCGCTTTGGTCCGACGAGCTAGAGGAACTCGTTTGTTGCGCCCGCGCCGTTACGCTGCCGCACACCAACAGCAACGCCGCAAGCAGTGCCAGAAATACTCCCTTGCTCGATCTCATCGTTCTCCCTTTCACCGCGCAGGCTGCCGGGGCCACACACACTTGTCCCCGATCGTCTTGGGTGGGTTCGAGGGGGTTCCAGGCATGCCGTGCGGGCTTTCTTAGGCTTGAATGCTGGGCATCATTTCCCAGAACAGGGTCGAAGTCAAGGTCTAGCCGCTGCGCGATCGCGGCGCTTGCCTTGGGTTCGCGGCTCTTCTACCATCCGCGGCATGCCCAAAGCGCGTAAATCAACGGAAGCCGCACGCCCAGCGCCTGGGAAACCAGCGGCGGCCGGTAAGGCCCGACCCGCGGCGCCGGCCGGTGCCAAAGGCGCTCATCTGGACGCGGTCTTCGACGAGCTGGTCGCGCTGCTCAGGCAGCACGCGCCGCCCTTTCGCGACGATATTGCCTACCCGGTTCGCAATAAGCGCTCGTTTCAACTGACGGTCCCGAAGCCTGTGGTCGTGCCCGGCTCCTACGGCGGCAAACCGGTGGACTTGGCCATTGCCAGCGTGATTCACCAGAAGGGCTACGTCGGCCTGTACTTGATGGGCATCTACGGCAACGCGGAGCTGAAGAAACAGCTTTCCCCAGGCTTCCTTAAGTTGCTGAAGGGCAAGTGCTGCTTTCACATGAAAGGGCTAGACGAGACGATCCGCAAGGACATCACCACCGCGGTCAAGGCCGGCACCCAGGAGTATCGCCGCCGAGGCTATTTGTAAGCTCAGCTCCCAACGACCGAGGCTCGCCGGGGCGCTCCTTCGGTCAAGGATGAAGAAGCGTCAGTCGCCGGCGACGGCCGCCCGGCTTTCTTCCATGGACTCGGCCAGGCCGCGGCGCATCGGACCCAGCGCAAACGCAGGCACGTCCCGCTCCGGCGCAACCGAGAGATTGGCCGCCTTGCGCGGAAATTCCTGGCGGCGGTCCAGCCGCAGGCCCGCCTCTTTCAGGAACTCAGCCGAAAAACCCAGGTCTTCGGCCCGGTCTACACCCCAGAACCACAGCTTCTCTTCGTTTCTTTGCAGGAAGTCCAAGCTCTCTTCCAGCTTCTTCATGGCCCGGTCAAAGGAGCCGGCCAGGAAATAGACCCCCAGGTCCCAGGCGTGCCGCGGGTAATGCACCTGCACCCGGACGCAGTACTTGCCCCCCTGGTTGCGCTCCATGCTGCAGCGGTAGTCGTTGCGGACGTTGTGGCCCTTCTCTGACGTCTTGCTTGCCATTGTGCTCACCGATGGAAAACGGATTTGGGTCCATCACGGGTGCGGCAGGTGCCGCCACCGGTCTCTTCCCTGGGGTTCGTGGTGCGCAGTCTCCGATTGGCGCTAGATGCCCGCTGGGAAGGTCCTTGGCGCGATCGGAAGCTACTGGAAGACTGGGAGAGACACCAATAGCCTAGCGAGCGGGGACGCGCAGCGCAAGTGCCACCCGGAACACAAATAAATCTATTATTTACAGCAGCTTAGACTAAGAAAGGTCGCCGAAGCCCTTGAGCCGGTCGGGCATCAATTTCACTTTGCCCTCCTGCTTCAAGCGCTCTTCCAACGCCGTCCGGAAGGCTTCATAAGCCAGCCCGCGCTTCTCATTGACCACCTGCTCGCTCAATTCCTTCTTCTGCTTTTCGAAATCGGCGGGGTTGGCTTCGGTTTTGCCGTCCACCTTGTATACCAGCCAGCCGGTGCCCACTGGGGTGGGGTCGGAAACCTGACCGACCTTCATGCTGAAGGCGGCGCCGACGGTTTTTCCGGAGCCGACACCGGGCAACGAGCCGGCGCGAGAGAAATCTTCGCTGGTTTTCGGGTCCAGACCCAGCGCCTTGGCGGCGGCATCGAACTTTTCCCCGGCGCGGGCGCGTTTGGCGAGCTCTTCGGCCTTGCTCTTGGCAAGTTCCAGCGACTTTTCCTGCTTCAGCGCAGCAATCACCCGCTCGCGCACCTCTTCGAGCGTTCCCTGGTGGGCCGGGATCACTTCCTTGAGCGTCAGCACCACGTAGCCGCGGTCGGTGCGAATGGGCTGACTCACTTCGCCCTGGCGGAGCCGGAAGATGGCGTCCTTCACTTCCACCGAATTGCCGAATTCGAGCAGCGGGTCGCTGGCGGAGACCGGCCGGGTCTGCGCCACTTCCAGCTTGTAGTCGCGGGCCAGATCGGCAAGCGGCGTCTTGTTGGACTTGCGGATGGCCGCCGCCAGGTCGTCGGCAACCTTCGCGGCCTGGTTATCGGCCTTGGTCACGACCAGCGGCGCGCGGATGGAATCCTTCACCTGCTCGAACGGCTTGGTATGAGCGGTCTCTTTTTCCAGGACTTTGATGACATGGAATCCATACTCGGTCTTGACGAGATCGGAAATCGCGCCCGGCTGCAGCGAGAAAGCCGCCTTTTCAAATTCCGGCACGGTCTGGCCCTGCACGATCCAGCCGAGGTCGCCGCCCTTGTCCTTGGTGCCCGGGTCTTCCGAGTATTTCTTGGCCAGCTCTTCGAACTTGGCGCCCTTCTTGGCCTGCTTCAGGACGTCTTCCGCCTTTTTCTTGATTTCGTCCACTTCAGCGTCGGTCTTGCCGCGGGTCATCAGCAGGATGTGCTCGGGGTGAACGCGGTTGGGTACCTGATAATCCTGGATGTCCTGCTGGTACCGGGCTTTGAGCTCGTCGTCGGAAATCTGCACGTTCTGCCGCAATTTCGCCAGGTCCACCAAGCCATATTCGACCGAACGCTTTTCCTGAACCTGATACTGTCCTTTGCGCTTTTCGTACGCAGCCTTGATTTCCGCTTCGTCCGGGGTGATCTTTGCTTCCAGCTCTTCCGGCTTGATCAGCGCGTAATCGAGCTTCACTTTTTCATTCTGGTAGCGGAACTGCTCGAGCAGCTCGTTCGGGCCGGCGCTCACGCCGTCGGTGACCAGACGGCGGAATTTCTCTTCCAGCAGGCCCTGGCGGATCAGGTCTTCGAACACCGGAACAGTCAGGTTGAAACGCGCCTGCACCTGCTGCGAGTACTGATCCATCCCGACCGGACTGTCGCCATTGAATGCGCTGGGCAGATACTGCTTCACGCGATCCGCGATCTCTTCGTTGGTGACGGTAATGCCGAGGCGCTTGGCTTCGTACTGAATTTCCTTGGTGTAGACCAGCTGGGTGAGGATTTGCCGGGCATAGAGACCTTCGAGCGGCTTGGGAATCTGCTGGCGGCGCGAGATTTCCGAGAGCTGCTGGCGCACCTCGGCGATGGTGACGTTCTGATCGCCGACTTTGGCGACGACGTCGCCGGTGTCCTGCGAGTCGGTGCTGCCCGCAGGAACGAGATACAGCAACATGCTGACGGCCAAAAGTCCGATGACGATGCCCAGAATAATCTTGGTGTAGATCTTCTGGTTGCTTCCCTGTTCAGCCATGCCTTGGCGACTCCCTCGTCGAAGGTCAAACGTAACATTATAGATTACGGCGAGGCCGCAACCCAAAACAAATTGACGCTCTTCACAAAGGGGTTGCTGGCTGACCGGTCAACGAGCGCTTACGGGCGGTGCTGGAGAAGCGGCTGGGCAGACCCTATAAGGTGCCATCAGAAGCTGGAGGCGTCGAAAGCGCGGGGCAGCAGAGTTTTGGCAGATAGGATTTCGGTCTTGCCTTTCAAATTGGCGAGGACCACGGGAACATCGCCGCAAAATTCCCAGATGAGCTGACGGCAGGCGCCGCAGGGCGGCGTCAGCGACTCGGCATCGGTGACGACGGCGATGGCGTCAAAGCCGCGTTCGCCTTCGCTGATGGCCTTGAAGATGGCGACACGTTCGGCGCAGATAGTCAGACCGTAAGACGCGTTTTCAATGTTGCAGCCGCCGAAGATGCGGCCGGAGGCGGCGCGCAGCGCGGCGCCGACGCGGAAATTGGAAAAAGCGGCGTGGGCGTTCTCGCGGGACTGTTTGGCGGCAGCGATCAAGGCTTCGTAGTCGGACAAGTTTCTTCTCTCCTGGAGACAACATCCATTTCGTCGGCGCGGGCTAAAGTGTTGCGGCGATGCGCGGGATGACGGCGCGCAGCAGCGCGATGAATTGATGCTTCACGCGCCCGCCGACTTCAAAAACTTCTTCTGCGGTCAGGGATTTACCGGTGACGCCGGCCGCCATGTTGGTGACACAAGAGATGCCGAGGACGCGGATGCCGGCATGGCGGGCGACAAGGACCTCGGGAACGGTAGACATGCCGACGAGGTCGGCGCCGAGCGCGCGGAAGGCGTGAATCTCCGCGGGTGTTTCGTAATTGGGCCCGGCGATCGCCAGATACACGCCCTCGTGGGCGGGCAGGCCGAGCCTGGCGCTTTCCTCGGCGACGACGCGGCGGAAATCGGGATCGTAGGCGCGGGTCATATCCGGAAAGCGCGGACCGAAGCGGTCGTCGTTGGGGCCGATGAGCGGATTGGCGCCCTGCAAATTGATGTGGTCACGCAAGGTAACGAGCGCGCCCTCGGAATAGCCGAGGTTGATGCCGCCGGCGGCGTTGGTGAGGATGACCGCCTGCACGCCCATGCGCGCAAAGGTGCGCACCGGAAAAGCGACTTCTTTGGCGGAGTAGCCCTCGTAGAGGTGTACGCGGCCCTGCATGCCGGCAACGGGAATGCCGGCGACTTTGCCCAGAACCAGCTGGCCGGCGTGGCCGATGGCCGTGGAGCGCGGGAAGTGCGGAATTTTGCCGTAAGGGATACGTGCTGCATGCTCGAACTCGTCGGCAAACGCGCCGAGGCCGGAACCGAGAACCAGGGCGATCCGCGGGCGCAGTTTGGTTTTGGAGAGGATGAATTTGGCAGCGCGGTCGGCGCGGAGGAACTCGGGAGTTGGCTTGGCAGCAGGCTTTTTGGCGGACACGTTAGAGTAGCGATCCTTTCGAGGATGGAGTGTGCCAGAAAAGGAAGCGAGATTGAAGGCGGGGACGGAGCGACGGAGGTATCGAAATTCGGCAACGGCGCGCCGCGGGGCCGTCCGACCCGCGCACGGGCGACAGTAATATCAGAGCAAGATCAACTGAGAAGGCCAACGATGCTCGCGGACATCAGGTTGGCCATGGTGCCGGCGAGCATGGCGCGCAGGCCAAATCTTGCCAGGTCGCCGCGGCGCTCTGGGGCCAGTGCCCCGATGCCGCCGATCTGAATGCCGATCGAACTGAAATTGGCGAAGCCGCACAGCGCGAAGGTAGCGATGAGGAAGGATCGCGGGTCGAGCGAGCCTTTCATCGGGCCGAGCTGGCTGAAAGCGACAAATTCGTTCGTGACCATGCGCAGGCCGAGCAGGTCGCCGATCTTGGGGGCGTCGTGCCAGGGAATGCCGATGAGCCAGGCGACCGGTGCAAAAATCCAGCCCAGCACTTCCTGAAGGCTGTAGGGGAACCAGCCGAAGTGCATGTGCACCCAGCCCATCATGGCGTTGAGGAGCGCGAGCAGGGCGAGAAACACGATGAGCATGGCGCCGACGTTGAGTGCGAGGTGTAATCCGTCCACGGTGCCGCGCGCGATGGCACCGAGAATGTTGGATTCCTTTTCCATTTCGGGCATCTCGACGCGACCGGCGGTGAGCGGCTGTTCGGTTTCCGGGACCAGCATTTTGGCCATGAGCAAAGTTCCCGGGGCGGTCATGATCACGGCGGTGAGCAGGCTGGTGGCATCGGCGCCGCCGACGCGAATGTAGGCGGCCATCATGCCGCCCGAGATGTGGGCCATGCCGCTGGTCATGACCACCATCAACTCGGACTTGGTGAGCTTGGGGAGAAACGGGCGAATGGTAAGCGGAGCTTCGGTCTGGCCCATGAAGATGCTGGCCGCGACGTTGAGCGATTCTGCGCCGCTCGCGCCCATGATCTTGGTCATGATCCAGGCGGCGAGGCGAATGATGAGCTGCATGATGCCAAGGTGATACAGCACCGCGAAGAACGCGGCGATGAACATGATGGTGGGCAAGACCTGAAAGGCAAAAATCAGCCCTAGATTCGAATCGGACTTGCCCAGCTCGCCGAAAACGAACGACGAACCGTAATAGGAAAAATCCAGAAGATGCTTGGCGCCGTGGCCAAGAGCCTGGAAAACAAACTGGCCGGCGGGCACGCGAAGAACGAACAAGCCGAGCAGCACCTGAAGGCCAAGCCCCCAGGCAATCGTCTTGAGCTTGATGGCCCGGCGGTCGGTGGAGAAGGCCCACGCCAGCGCCAGAATGACGACGATGCCGAGCAGGCCAGTGTAACGTCCCATGCACGCTCCCTGAATGGAAGAGAGACTTTAACAGGTTTTGAGCGGAGGTGTGGAGTCAGGCGCCGACCAGACGGCGAATGAGAGGTTTGCGCGGAACCGGATCGGGCGAAATGCGGAAGCTGGCGGCGAGAGACTGCGTGGCCTCCTGGATTTTGCCGTCGTCGTTGTAAAAAACACTTACGAGAACGTCGCCGGCCGCAATACGGTCGCCGATGCGTTTGTGAAACTCCAGGCCCACGCCGTGGTCCACGGCGTCTTCCTTTTTCTGGCGGCCGCCGCCGAGGAAGGCCAGGGTGGAGCCCAGCTCGCGGCACTCGGTGGAGTCGAGAAACCCGGCGGAGGCCGTGCGGACATCCACCCGCTTTTTCGCGAAGGGCAGGCGATGGTAATCGTCAATCACGCGCGGATCGCCGCCTTGCAGCTGAATATTCTGACGAAATTTTTCGAGCGCGGCGCCGGACTGGACAAGCTGTGCGGCGAGAGCGCGGCCTTCCTCCACCGATTTTGTGCGTTCGCCCAGATAGAACATCCAGGCAGCGAGTTCGAAGCTGAGGTCGCGAAGATCGTCGGCACCCTTGCCGCGCAACACTTCGATGGATTCCATAATTTCGTGGGAGTGGCCGGCGAAGCGTCCGAGGGGCTGATCCATATCGGTGATGAGCGCCACAGCTTTCTTGCCCATGCGTCGCGCAGTGCTCACCATCAGTTCGGCGAGCGCGACGGAGTCTTCCTCGCGCTTCATGAAGGCACCCCATCCGGTTTTGACGTCGAGCACCAGGGCGTCAATGCCTTCGGCAAGTTTTTTGCTCATGATCGAGGCGCAGATGAGGCCGATATTTTCGACGGTGGAGGTGGCATCGCGCAGCGCGTAAATCTTCTTGTCGGCGGGCGCGATCTCGGCGGTCTGCCCGATCAAGGACATGCCACAGGCTGCAAGCACCTGGCGGAATTCGGGAAGCGTGAGCCCGGTGTTGAAGCCGGGAATGGCTTCGAGCTTGTCGAGCGTGCCGCCGGTGTGGCCCAGGCCGCGGCCGCTGATCATGGGAACGAACAGGCCGCCGGCCGCGACGATGGGGGCGAGGATGAGAGAAGTCTTATCGCCGACGCCACCCGTGGAATGTTTGTCCACTTTTTTCGCCGGTAGTTCGGGAAACGTGACCACGTCGCCGGAGTGAAGCATGACGTCGGTGAGCGCGGCGATTTCCGCTTGGCTGAGGCCGCGGAGCCAGGTCGCCATGAGCCAAGCAGACATCTGGTAATCGGGGATTTCGCCGCGGGTGTAGCCGAGGACGAGGAAGGCGAGTTCGTCGCGGGAGTGTTCACCGGCGTCGCGCTTTTTGCGAATGAGGTCTAGGACGCGCATGTTTTTGCGGGATGAGGCGAGACTAACATTGGGGCGCTGAGTGGTCAACGAAGGCTGAGATGCGGGCAATTTAACTGGTGCTATACTTGCGCGCGCCGTTCAGGGGGCCGAGGCTTCGCGCCTCGCCTGACATGGAAAAGTACGACCTCATCGTGATCGGATCGGGACCGGCGGGCCAGCGCGCCGCCATACAAACGGCGAAGTTCGGAAAGAAAGTGGCGCTGGTGGAAAAGATGGAAGTGATCGGCGGTACGGCGATCAACACCGGTACGATTCCCAGCAAGACGATGCGGGAAGCGGTGCTGCACCTCTCCGGCTTTTATTACCAGAGCATTTACGGCGTGAATTATCGCGTGAAGGAACAGATCACGATGGCGGATTTGTGTTTCCGGGCGCAGCACGTGATCAAGACCGAGATTGACGTGACGCGGGCGCAGCTTTCGCGCAACGGGATCGAGGTGCTGAACGGGCTGGCGAGTTTCGCGGGGCCGAACAAGATTCAGGTCAACGGGACCCGGGGGCAGGCGGAATACGAAGCGGACAAGATCGTGATCGCCACCGGAACCAAGCCGGCCATTTCTCCGCTGGTGCCATTCAATAACCGGACCATCATCAACAGCGACCAGGTGCTGCAGATGCCGCAGATACCGAAGACCATGATCGTGGTGGGCGGCGGGGTAATCGGAGTCGAGTACACCTGCATGTTCGCGACGCTGGGGGTGCGGGTAACGCTGATCGAGAAGCGGCCGCGGTTGCTGGAGTTCGCCGACGCGGAAATGGTGGAGGCGCTGTGCTATCACCTGCGCGATCGCCGGGTGACGCTGCGGCTGAACGAAGAGGTGGAAAGCGTGGAAGAGACGCCGGACAACGGCGTGGTGGCCAACCTGAAGAGCAAAAAGAAGGTCGCCGGCGAGGCGTTGCTGTATGCGGTGGGCCGCCAGGGCAACGTGGACGAGTTGAACCTTGCGGCGGCAGGGCTGGACGCGGATTCGCGGGGGCGCATTCCGGTGGATGCGGACTACCGCACCAAGCAAGCGCACATTTTCGCAGTGGGCGACGTGATCGGATTTCCGAGCCTAGGCTCGGTTTCCATGGAGCAGGGCCGGATCGCCGCAGCCAAGGCGTTCGGAATGCCCATTCACTCCGATCCGGCGCATTACCCTTACGGGATCTATACAATTCCGGAGATTTCGTTCATCGGGAAAACCGAGGAGCAACTCACGGACGCGGGAGTGCCCTACGAAGTGGGCATCGCGTACTTCCGGGAAATCGCGCGCGGGCAGATTCGCGGGGACACCACGGGGCGGCTGAAACTGATTTTTCATCCGGACACGAAAGAGATTCTGGGCGTGCACGTGATCGGCGAAGGCGCCTCGGAGCTGTTGCACATCGGCCAAGCGGTGCTGGCGCTGAAAGGTACCGTGGAATATTTTGTGGATACGGTTTTCAACTATCCGACACTGGCGGAAAGCTACAAGACAGCGGCGTTCAACGGGCTCAATAAACTGGCGAAGATGTAGCGGGGCGCAACATGAAGGGCAGCAGCGCGGGAGTCCTGGTGGTGGAGCATATCGCCACCGGGCGAGTGGAAGACAACAAGGTCGCGGGAGCGCTCAAAGTGTTCCCGGAAAAGGACGGCTCGAGCGAGGCCTTGCTGGCGATGCCGGCGGATCGCATCGTGGCCAAGATCGCCGAGGATCTGCTGGCGTTGGCGGGCGGGGCGCTGCGCGTGGTAGGAGTCGGGTTCCCTGGACTGATACGCGACGGGGTGGTGGAAGAATCGCCGAACCTGCAGCAAATGAAAGGCTTCCGTTTGCAGGAAGCGCTGGAGGCGGCGCTGGCGGCAGGCGGAGCCAGGTCGCAGGTACGCATTTTTAACGATGCGGACGCGACGGCGGCGGGAATTGCGGCCACGCGCGGCGTACTGCACCAACTGAACCGCGTGTGGACCCTGGGCAACGGCGTTGGATTTGGGCGGTACCCGTGGAGCGAAGGCGCTTGGGAAGGCGGGCATTCGGTGGTTACGCTCGATCCCAAGGAAAATTTCTGCGGATGCGGGGGCCGCGGACACCTGGAAGGAATTCTGGGTTATCGCGCGATGCGGCTGCGGTTTCTGGATCTGGAGCCGGAAGAAGTATTCGAAAACGCGAAAAACGGGGATGCGCGCTGCGTGGAGTTTGTCTCACGCTGCCATCGCGCGCTGGCGGCGGCGACGGCGACCAGCATCCACATGGAGGGGCCGGGCCCCTTCTACCTGACGGGGCCGAACGTAAACTGGATTGACTTGGGCACGCTGGACCGGCTGCTGCACGAAATGGTGAAAATGAGCCCATTGCAAGGAAGCCGGATTGAAGTGATTCCCACGAGCGACGAGTCAGGCGTGGTCGGGGCGGCGGTGAACGCGGCGCTCGCCGTAGCGGTGTAAACCGCCGGTCAATCGCGGGGGCTCTCGGCAACGAGACGGGTTTCGAGCTCGGAGATCACTTTCCAGCCGCGCGGGGTATTGAGGTAGACGCGCAAGACGCGGAACTGATTGTAGAAACGCTTCCCCTCCGCGTGACCAACCTCCGAGCGCAAGCTGATGACATAGGCGGCGTCGCGGTACATCTTGACCTGAATGTCGGAGGCTACGACGTTATCGAAATCGGCGTTGAGGGAGACGACTTCGCGGAGCATCCCGGTCTTGTTGATCACTTCGCCGAAGCGGGAAACCCCTGAGAAGTCGTCGGAGTAGGCGGCCCGGAAAAAGGTGGCGTTGTGCAGCTTGAGGGCCCGGGCGTTTTCCTTTTCCAGGTTGATGAGTTCCTGGCGCTGCATTTCGGGGTTGGCAGGCAGGTCTTCTTCCTGGGCGGCAAGAACTCCGCAGAAGAGCAAACAGCCCGCAAGATAAAAAATCGCTTTCTTCACTGCCATGCTCCTGACAGGCCGGCGCCAACCAGAAAACCGGAAAATGCCCACAAAATTCAGTATAGTTCCGGGAACGAGCGGCACACGCAGTAAGACGCAACCGTGCGTCGAAACAGGCATCCAAACGATGTCCAATCCGGCAATACGATACGGTCCTGAAGGAGACGAGGAAATGCAAAAACCCGAAACGAAGAACTCTGGCACATCGCGGCGGGAATTCTTGACCCGCGGCGCGCAATGGAGCGCGCTGGTGGCCGCTTCGCAATGGCTGCCTATGCCGGCGCTGGCGAGCCCCGCTGGCCGAGGGCCGCAAATCGCGCAAACCGTCGTGGTGGACAAAGGATTCGCCTCGGTGCGCAAGATCGGAAACGGGCTGTACGCGACGGTTTCCGATACCAGCAAGGGCTTGCAGACCATGTGCAACGGGGGATTTCTGGTGGGTAAGGACGCTTCCCTGCTCCTGGAAGGTTTTGTGAGCCCGGCGGGCGCGCAATTCCAGTACGAGGCGTTGAAAGGCATTTTTCCAGGGCCCGTCCTGGGTGCGCTCGATACCCACTACCACTTCGATCACGCGCTGGGGAATTCGTTCTACGGCGCGAATGGCATCGCCTTGTGGGCGCATGCAAACACCGCCAAGCGCATCGCCACGGAATATGCTCCGCTACAAGGGATAGACAAGGCGACGTTCTCTGCGCGGCTGGAAGCGAAAGTAAAGGCGGCGAAAACGGATGTGGCGCGAGCCCATGCAGAGCAATACGCGACGACCATGGGCTTGATCCAGACGCTGGCCAACGCCAACGTGCTGGCGCTGCCGAACAAGCCACTGGACCCGGCGAAACTTCCGGTAAAGCTGGATTTGGGCGGGCTGACGGCACTGGTGGAGACCTATCCCGGACATTCCGGCACGGACTTGGTGGTGCGAGTACCGGAGCAGAACGTGGTGTACGCGGGCGATCTGCTGTTCAACAACATGTATCCGGTGACGTTCGACACGCAGGCCAGCGTTTCCGGCTGGCGCGCGACGCTGAAGACATTCGCCGGCTTCGGCAAGAACACCATCTTTGTACCGGGGCACGGGCAGGTCTGCGGGCAGGAAGGGGTGCAGCTGCTGGCGGATCTATTCGACGACATCGCGGCGCAGGCCGAGAAGTTACACAAAGCCGGCGTGCCGGCGGCGGATGCGGCCGATCAGTATGTGGTGCCGGAGAAGTTCAAGAGTGTGGCGATTTTTGCCTGGAACCTTTCGATCGGTCCGACGATCGAGAAGCTGTATGCGGAATGGGGCGCGAAGTAAGGCGGGAGCGAAAGCGAGGACCCATGTACGGGAAGAGCAACGGGGAGCGCGGAAACACCACGCTCCTCGGAGTATTGATTGCGCTGGGTCTGATTCTGGGGGGCTGGGCGCTGGGAGCGCAGATCAAGGCGACGCGGCTGAGCGACCGCTACGTAACCGTGAAGGGCTTGGTCGAACGCACGGTGAAATCAGACCTGGCCATCTGGACGCTGAGCTACAAGGAAGCGGGCGACGACTTGACCGCGTTGCATGCCAAGACCGAAGCGAACAAGACGGCGATCCTGGCATTTCTGGACCAGCAAGGGATTCAGTCTTCTGAGATCGAACTCGGCATGGTGCGAGTCGTGGACACGCAGGCCAACGAGTACGGCGGAAATCGCGCCCCGCACCGCTATATCGTGGAGCAGGCGGTCACCGTGCGCACCACGCGCGTGGACAAGGTTTCGGCGGCGGCCCAGAAAACGATTCAACTGCTGCAGAAAGGCATCGTGCTGAACAGCAATCCCGGCCAGCAAGGGCCGGCATACAAGTTCACGGGCTTGAATGCCATCAAACCGGACATGATCACCGAAGCGACGCGGAACGCGCGCGCGGCGGCGGACAGGTTCGCTTCCGACTCGGGAAGCAAGGTCGGCTCGATTCGCCAGGCGAATCAGGGAGTGTTTACGATTTTGCCCGCCGACCAGGGCAGCGACACGGGTGAAGGCGGAGAGGGCGCGTACGCAGCCGACTCCAGCCTGATGAAGACGATTCGAATCGTCACCTCGGTGCAGTACTACCTGGAAAACTAACCCGGCAGACCGGCCTCAAAACTTCACGAGGATGGCCATGTTGAGGCGATTCTCGTTCTTGCGGAGATCCGGCGCCCAACCGGGAACCAGCGAGCCGGGATCGCCCTGGTTGCCGCCCGGCGGCGTGACGCCGCCCGGTCCGCTGAAATAGGGAACGTTGGCCGCGCGGTAGTTGTATTCCCAGCGAAACGTAATGTACTGGCTGGGCATGTAGTCGAAGGTGCTGGAAATGTCCCAAGCCTTGTAGGGGTCGCCGGGATTTTCCGTGAAATAGGGCGTTCCCGAGGCTGCCGTCGCGCCGTTGATCGGCGGGAGCAGAACCAGATAGCGGCCTGGATTGTTGATCTTGCCGCCGCCGATGGTGAGACCGAAAAGATCGTGATCGAACCAGGCGCGGTTATAGAACATGAAGCCCAGGAAATCCTGCTTGGGCCCCTTCGCGGAATTGGTGTAGCAGCTCACGCCCCCACCGTGCTCGCAGCCGAGATCGCCGGTAAGGGAAAAGGCCAGCTTGTCGAGAAAACGCTCGGGGTTGTCGTAGTACTTGATCTGGATGCTGTCGTCGGTGTGATAGCGCACGCGGCCCGGAGTATTCAGCGCATCCTCTCCGAGCATGTACTGGTTGCCGAGAACCGAAAGCCAGCCGTTCGGCCGCCACAGAATCTGGACGCCGAAGCCGGGGCGACCGTTGAAGCGGCCGTAGGATTGCCAGCCGTTGACGAACCAGGGTTCGATCTTCAGGTGCTCGGTGGGAAAGATTTGCACCCGCACGCCATTAAAGAACCACGGCGTATTCGAGGAAACGTAGGACGGCTGGTAGGCCCAGTTGTCAAAGTTGTAGTAGCTGAAGAGGCCAACGTAGGACATGAAGATGCCAGCGTCCACGTTGATGCCGTGCATGACGTTGAAGTGGTAGCCGCCGTAAGCCTCGGAAAGATAGCGATAGGCGCCATCGAGGTTCCACTGGCCGCGCGAGGGGCTGGCGTCGTTGCGCGGGGTGGTTTGCGAGTAGAGGCCGAACTGGGTCATCACGCGGGCACGGACGTTATCGAAATGGAAGTCGCCGCCGATGCCAAGCTGCGTGAGCTGAACTTCGTTGGCGCGGAACACTTCGCTGGAGCCGCCGATGGTGTTGTCTTTGGGGTGACGGAAATCGTAAATGTAGTCCACGTCGCTGCGGATTTCTGGAGTGAAAAATTTGGTGTCCATCGGGACGGTTTTCGTGCGCGGATTGCCGTTGAGCCAGGTGAAGTCGGCAAACGCGAAGGGCTCGGCCGGAGCGGGCTTCCCCGAGTCCTGCTGCGCAGCAACCGTTGGTTGGACTGGCGGAGTGGCGACGGTGGTGATCGCCGGAGGCGCCGAAACCGCGACCGCTGCCGAGGCCGGCGCGGCTGGGGAGAGGGAGGCAGGCGCTGGAGCAGATGTGGATGCGGCGGCGGCACCGGCGCGAGTCGTTTCGAGTTCAGCGACGCGGCGCTCGAGTTGTTCCACGCGATCGAGCAGCATCCTTTCGCGCTCGGTGAGTTCGGGCGCCGGTTTCTTCGCGGGCGGATCGCCAGCGGGCGCGGATTTCTTTTCGTCGTCACCATCCGGCGGCAAGGCCAGGGCGGACGAAGCAAGCGACAGGAACACGGAACTGAATAAAAATGCGAGTGCGAACGAGCGAAAAACCGACGAACAAGCAGACGTGCGCATTTCTCTCTCCCTAAAATGCGTGGCAACTTCCTTTCTGGAGATGAAAGCTCGCGGAAGCGGGCGGAAAGGATGACCTGTTGCCAGCTGACGTTAGCAGCGCAGTCGTAAAGGAAAGATAAGACCAGCGTAAGCGCGGAATTAGGTGCGGCGAGCGCCCTAAAGGTCTATTTTTGAGGGGGTTGCAAAACCGGGGGTCGCAGGGGAGCGGAGGGATCGCGCTCGGAAATGGCCAGCGCGACGCCGCGCATTTCTTCGTGGATGCGGCCGTTGGTGGCGAGGACAACGGGTCCGCCGAGGCCATACGCGGCGCCCGAGAAATCGGAAACGGCGCCTCCCGCTTCCTGCACCAGCAGGACCCCAGCCGCGGTGTCCCAGGCGTTCAAGCCGAACTCCCAGAAGCCATCGAAGCGGCCGGCGGCCACACAGGCGAGATCGAGCGCGGCGGAGCCGTCGCGGCGAACGCCGTGCGAGCGCAAGGTGAAGTCGTAGTAGTAGTGAATGTTGGGGCTGGCGACGCGCTTGTGGACCGGAAAACCGGTACACAGGAGAGCCGCAGAGAGCGACGGCACCTCGGATACGGCGATCTTGCTGTTGTTCAAGGTGGCGCCTTCGCCGCGGGCTGCAGCAAAGAGTTCGTTGTAAATCGGGTTGTATACCACTCCGGCGAGGAGCTCGTCCTTGCGTGCGACGGCAATGGAGACGGCAAAGCAAGGATACTTGTGCGCGAAGTTGGTGGTGCCATCGAGGGGATCGACATGCCAGCGGTATTCGCCGCCACGGGTGTGGCCCAAACCTTCTTCGGCAACGATGCTGTGATCGGGAAAGTGCCGGGAAAGGCGTTCGACGATGGCCTGCTCGCTGCGGCGATCGGCTTGCGTCACCAGGTCCACATCGCCCTTGTAGCGAATGTCCGGGGGGCGGGCATATTCTTCGCGCAGGATACTTCCGGCTTCGAGCGCGGTCTCAACGGCAATTTCGAGAAGGCGCCTCGGCGCCAGGTTCGCAGAGGTCTCGGGCATGAGCCTCTAGTGTAACGGTTTCGCGATCAAAATGGCGTTAGGGTCGCATGGCGTCGAGCAGAATGCCCAACAGTCCGCCGGCCTTGGGTTGCGCAAGAGTGTTCAGATTTTGCCGGGCGTTCTCGTCGCCGAGTGCGGCGGCCCGCTGGTACCAGGCTAGGGCTTCCTGGCGATTGGGTTGCACACCCAGGCCTTCGCCGTACATGGTGCCGATATTGTTCATCGCGCCGGCATCGCCTTCTTCGGCCGCGGCGCGATACCACTTGAGCGCCTCGGGATAGCTGCGCGAGACACCGAGCCCGTTCTGATAGACGACGCCGAGGTTGTACTTGGCGCGCGTCGAACCCGCTTGCGCGGCTCTCTTGTACCAGACCAGGGCGTCGCCAAAATCCTCCTGGTCGCTGTAGGTTGCCGCGAGGTCGGCCATGGCCTCCGCGTTGCCTGTGGAGGCGGCCTTGCGATACCACTCGACCGCCTTCTCTGGATTCTTGGGTACGCCGGTGCCGCTGCCGTACATGTAGGCGATCGCGGACATGCCCAGCGGCTCGCCCGCTTCGGCCGACTTGGCAAACCAGCGCATGGCTTCCTCGTAATTGCGCGGCACGCCGTGGGCTTTGACGTACATCACGCCGATGTTGCGCATGGCCAGGCCGTTGCCCGCGTCGGCGGCCTTGCGATACCACTGCAGCGCCTGCGTGTAATCCGTGGGCACGCCGTGTCCCGCGTCATACAGCGCGCCGAGGTTGTTCATGGCGAGCGGCTGGCCCTTGTCCGCGGCTTTGCGCGACCACTCCAGCGCCGCGGCGTAATTCACGTAGGGAGTCGGCTCGGCGAAAATGTGGCCGAGATTGGCCATCCCGATGGGCTCGCCGGCGTCGGCGGATTTCTTGTACCAGCAGATCGCCACGTTCGGATCCTTCTGCACACCTTCGCCGTATTCGAAGAGCGTCCCGACGTTCGAAGCGCCAAGCGGCTCGCCCAAGTCTGCAGCTTTCCGGTACCACAGCATCGCGGCGGCGTAGTCCACCGGAACGCCGCGGCCGTTTTCGTAGAGGACGCCAATCGCATTCATGGCCGTGGGTAATCCGGCGGCGACGGCGCGCTTGTACCACTGCATCGCCGCGGCATAGTCCTGGGGCAGGCCCGGGCCGGTATCCTGCATCATTCCGATCACGTAAATCGCGCTGGGCAGGCCTGCGTCGGCAGCTTTGCGAATCCAGCGCACGGCCTCGGGATAATTCTGCGGCACGCCCTCGCCGCGGAAATAGCTGCCGCCGATATTTTCCGCGGCGATCGGGTCGCCCGCGGCAGCCGCTCTCTGGTACCACTTCAGCGCTTCGGGATAGTTCTGTGCGACGCCGTGTCCGTCGTAGTAGTAGATGCCGAGACGGCGCATCGCGTGGGCGACTCCAGCGTTCGCCGCCTTCTGGTAGAGCGGCAGCGCCTCCTGGTAGCGCTTGGCCTCATGCAGGGCATCGGCCTGCTGCATGGCGCCTTTCCACTCCGCCGGGATGGGCGGTTCCTTGGCGTAATCGAGTTTGTCGGTGGGATCAGCCGGAACGGGCCCGCCGCAGGTGGCGCTGGGCACTTTGCCTACGGCGTTGGCAACATGAGCACGCTTGGCCGTGGGCAGGCCGCCGGGCGGAACGATGACACTGTACACGCGGCTGAGTTCGAGGGAACTTGGCAGCAAGGTTACCCGGCGGCTGCCGTCGGGAAGCGGCTTGACCTGGTAGCGTTCGATGAAGCTTGGGTACTGCTTGAGCAGCTGGTTCATGGTGTCGGCGGTCATTTGCGCCGCATCGTCGTCTTCATCGTCCGCCGTGACTTTGGCGCCCTTGCGCAAGAAGAGCGCTTCGCAGACCAAGGCGCCGGTTTCGCCGGCGAGGTCCAGTTCGAAGCGGCCGTACATCTGGCGATCGTCCATGACCTTGGTGTCGAGCAATTCGGCAGTTCCCTGCTGCGGGCATGCGCCGGTGAAGGCGCAGGCCATCATGCCGAGCATGGCGCCGTTGGGGTCGCCGGCGTACTGGCCTTCCACGGCGCGCATTCCGGACTTGGTAGCCCCGTCGAGGCAATACTTCATGCGCTCGCCGCGCAGCTGTTTGTACCGTTCATCCCACTTGGCGGCTTCTACTGGATTGACCGGCGTCCCGATTCCCTTTTTCAGGCAGCGCGAAAGGTTGAAGATGCCCCAGGTGCTGTCCTGCGCGGCGGATTGGCCCCACCAGTAGAACGCCTGGGCGGGGTCTTTCGGAACGCCAACACCGTTCTCGTAGGCCAGGGCGACATCGTTCTGCGCGGCGGCGTTGCCGGCTTTGGCGGCGTTCATGAAACAGTTGAAGGCCTGCACTTCCTGGCGTGCCCGGGCGAGCAACCGGCAAGGTTCGAGCACCGGGGGCGCGCTGGCGGCAGACGAAGCGTTCGCGGCCGGGGTCTGCTGGGCCGCCGCACGCGGGGGCGGCTGCTGGGCACATAGCGAGGCGACCCATGCGGACGCGGCCAGGAAATGGAATGCGGTGACAACCGTACAAAGAAAGAACTTGCGGATCCCAGGGGCTGACATTCCGTACCTCGAGTTGGTCTTCCACCCGATCGCAGCGCAGGACGAGGAGTTTACTTGACGTCCATGTATTGCGAAACCACTTAGTGTGAAACCAGGTTTCGGGAATGTCCGCAGGGGAGCGGCGGTCAGGACCGCTTCTTTGGCTTCGCGGCGCTTCCCGGTGCCGGTACACGCGCCGCGTGCGGGCGCGCGTGCGCCTTCCAAAAGGACTCGACGGTGCCGTGAGCGAGCCACTTGCGGTCCACCCGGCCGCCGAAAATATGGGAAAAGAGCATGGGCCCAAGCAGCAGAAGCACGGCGAGATCCTCATCTATCAGGGTGGAGAAAATGCCGCGATTGACGCCGCGCCGCACCAGGCCTTTCAGCCCCTCCCGCGCGCGTTCCAGAATGCGAGCACGCCAGGCGCGGCCGAACTCCTGATTGCGCGCAGAGTAGGCGATCAGGTGCGGCATCAGTCGCTCTCTTACACCGGCCTTTTTCGCGTTGGGCTCGTGCAGAAGGAAGGCCGCGATGTCCGCCTTCAGGTCGCCGGAGTCTATCTCCGGCGGCCCGTCGTCCAGTTCGTGCAGGTGGACCAGCGCTTCCATGCAAAGCGCGTCCTTATCCGCCCAATGTTTGTAGATGGTGGCCTTGCTGACGCGGGAGGCCGCGGCGATGGCGTCCATGCTCGTGGCGTCGATGCCGCGCTCGGAGAACAGGGTGGTTGCGGCGTCCAGAACTTTTACATGCGCGCGTTCGCTGAGGCCGCGTGGCATGGTCAGATTTCGATCTTGGAAAAGCGCCAGGCGCCGAAAATCAGCAGGGCCGCGGCGATGCAGGCCAGCGTGATCAGATCCGTTGCCAGGTGAAAGTGGGTGATCCCGCTCAGGGTGTTGCGCAGGCCATCCACGCCATAAGTCAGGGGATCGACGCGGGTGATGAGAGCCAGCGGCGCCGGAAGATTGGTCAAAGGATACAAAGCACCGGAAAGAAAGAACATCGGCAGCACCAGAAAATTCATGACCAGGGGAAACCCCTGCATGTCCTGCAAACCTGAGCCGATGGCCATGCCGAATGCGGCAAAGGCTACCGCAATCAACGCCATAAACACCAAGGCCAGAGGAATGCTGGCCACGCTGACCGGGCGAAATCCAGCGATCAGGCACACGGTAAAAATCAGAAGGCCTTGCAGCAGCGACACCGTCGCGCCTCCCAGCGTTCGTCCGATCATGATTTGCAGGCGCGGCACCGGCGCCACCAGCGTCTCCTTCAGAAAACCAAACTGCCGGTCAAACAGCAGCGCGATGCCCGAAAATACCGAGGTAAACAGGATGGTCATGCCGATCACCCCGGGCGCCATGAACTGCAAATAACTTCCGTTGCCCGCTTTCTGGAACACCGGACCGAGTCCGAATCCGAGCACCAGCAAATAGAGCAGGGGCTGGCCGAGCGAGGCGAAAATCTGCGCGCGCGAGCGCGTGTACTTTTTCAATTCCCGCAGCCACAGAATGAAGATGGCCTTCATCTAGCGCCTCCACATGCGCGCAACCTGGCGCATCTGATCCGCGGCATTGGCGCCTTCGTCACGAATCGTGGTGCCGGTCAGCGCCAGAAATGCCTCTTCCAGCGAATCCTTGCCGGTACGATCCTTCAGCTCCTGGGAAGTGCCGATGGCCACGATGGTGCCGTGATCGATCACGGCGATGCGGTGCGCGACGCGGTCGGCTTCTTCCATGTAATGGGTGGTGAGAAACACCGTCACCTGCTCGCGCTCGTTCAGGCCCTTGACATGGGTCCACAGCTGGTTGCGGCTCTGCGGGTCGAGCCCGAGGGTCGGTTCATCGAGGAAAAGAATTTTCGGCGTGTGCAAAAAACCCCGGGCGATTTCCAGGCGGCGCTTCATTCCGCCGGAAAACTGCTTCACCTGTTTATCGCGCTGCTCCCACAGCTCGAAGAGTTTCAGGAGCATCTCGCTGCGTTCGTGGCGCAGCTTGCGCGGCACGTTGTAGAGGACGCCGTGCAGTTCCATGTTTTCCGCGGCAGTGAGTTCGGAATCCAGGCTGGGATCCTGAAACACGATGCCGAACTGACGCCGCACCTCATTCTGCTGTTTGACCGGATCCAATCCGTTCAATTGCAGGGAACCGCTCGTGGGCCGCAGCAGGGTGGTGAGCATCTTGATGGTGGTGGTCTTGCCGGCGCCGTTCGGCCCGAGAAAGGCGAAGATTTCGCCGGTGGGCACGGTAAAGGAGATGTTGTTAACGGCGGTGAAATCGCCGAATTGTTTGCAAAGATTTTCGACGCGGATCATGACTGTGGATACTAAACGGTTCAGTTTAGTTATGTCAAGAGCGATTGCGCGCGGTTCCGGGGCAACGGACCGCCGGCGCTTCTCTGCCCTGCTGCCCTGGCTCTATTGCGCGCCGGTGTAATAGGACTTGCGGTGGCGGACCGAATATTCGGGCTGGGCTGCGGTGGCAGGCACGGATGCGGCAACATCGCTGGCAGCGTTGGGACCGGCGGCAGCCGGAGCAGCTGGCGGCGCCTTCACCGTGACCTCAATGCGCCGGTAGGTGTCGGCAGGGCCGCGCGGCGTCGGATAGTAGCCTAGGCGATACTGCGTGCGCAGCTCGCGATTGATGAGATCGAAGATGCGGTCGAGTTCGGCGGAGGAGCTTGGATAAAAGACCGCGCCGCCGGTGGTGTCGGTGATGGTTTCGAGGGCGTGTTCACCGGCGGTGTTGCGTCCGTTTTCGTTTTTCACGGAGCGGACGATGACGGTATAGAGCAAGGCTCCGGCCCGCACCGCTTCACGGCGCGCGGTGTCGAAATCGGCGCGGCTGGTGGTTTCGCCGCCGTCGGTGATCAGAATAATCACTTTGCGCCGGTCGGCGTCTTGCCCGGCCAGGGTGCGCGAACCGAGATACACGGCGTCGTAGATCGAGGTTCCCGCTCCCGCGGGGATGCGCTTGACGGCGTCCTGCAGCTTGCCGACGTTGTCGGTGAAGGCCACGAGCTGGGTGACGTTTTCGTCGAAGTAATAAACCGCGAGCCGGTCCTTGGGGCGAAGTACCTGCTGGATGAAGTGCGCCGCGGCTTCGCGTTCGCTGGGCATGCCCAGCTGTGCGCTCAAACTGGCGTCCACCATCAGTGCCAGGTCGAGCGGCTGTTGCGTTTCCTTTTCGAAGACGGCGATGGTCTGCGGATTGTCTTCGTCCAGGATCTGGAAGGCTTCAGCCGGAAGATCCGCCGCGGGACGATTATGTTCGTCGAGCACGCTGACAAGGACGCTGACCAGGTCCACCTTCACCTTGATGGCGTTGCGGTCCTGCTCGGCGTCGGCCTTTGCCGGGGACGGCGCGGTCGAGCCTGGCTTCTGTTTCTGCGCCCAGGGGGGACGGTCAGGATTTTGCGGCGAGGCCTGCGCGGCCAAGGCGGCGCAAAAGGCGAGCGCCAGAACAACACGAGGCAAACCGCGCGGGCGGGCGAAGTGGAGGGTCATCAGGCTATTTGGATGCAGGATCGGCCGCGGGTGTTTCCGCGGGCACGGGCGGCAACTGGCCTTCGGCCCACACCGCGCCATCGCTGAAATGTTCCTTCTTCCAGATGGGGACGGTCTTTTTCAAGGTATCGATGACGTAGCGGCAGGCGTCGAAGGCGGCCGCGCGGTGGGGCGCGCTTATGGCGATAAACACGCTGGTCTCGCCGATTTCCAGGCGTCCGAGGCGGTGGACGATGGCGACACGGTCGATCGCAAAGTCGCGGTGAACGTCTGCGGCAATCTGGCGCATTTTGGCCAGCGCCATCTCCTCATAGGCTTGGTATTCCAGAAACAGGGTTTGCCGGTTGTGAGAGTGGTTGCGCACGCAGCCATCGAAGGTGACGATGGCCCCGTCTGCATCGGCCCGGACCTCGCGCGCAAGGTCAGCAACAGCGATGGGATCGCGAACAATGGCAACGCGATCTTGGGAAGGCAAGTTCATCCCGTTCAGCCTCCGCTCACCGGGGGCAGGAAGGCGATTTCGTCACCGGGTTTGAGCGCGGTATCCCAGGCGGCAAACTCGCGATTGCGGGCGGCGACCAGCGATGCGCGGAACTTGCGGAGCTGCGGGCGCGGAGCGGAGCACTGCGCGAAGAGATCTTCAAGAACGGCGCCATCGCGCAGTTCGACGGCTTCTTCGGCGGCGCCGGCCAGCTCTTTGAGCCGTCCGAAATAGAGGACTTTCACAAGCATCGCAATCTCAGTGAGTGTACCCGATTTGCTCGATTTGCACGGACACGGCACGAGCCAAACTTGATTCTGCGCGGCGCATTGCGTAGCGTGCCAGTAGCCCGAGGGAACCGAGGTTCAATGAAGATTCTGATTACGGGCGCGTCCGGCTTGGTCGGCAACGCGCTTGTCAGCGCATTCTCCAAGGATGGCCACACGGTTTGCCGGTTGATTCGGCCGGGAGCAAAGACCGAGGGCGTGCCCGGCGCGTTTGACGTGAGCTGGAATCCGGACACCGGCGAACTGGGCGGCGCGGCGGTAGGCGCGGAGGCCGTGGTGAACCTTGCCGGGGCTTCCATCGCGGGCGGGCGCTGGAGCGAAGCGCGGAAAAAAGTGCTGCGCGAGAGCCGGGTGCGAACCACGCGGGCGCTGGTTGGGGCGCTGGAGAAAATGAATGCCCGGCCGAGCGTGCTGATCAGCGCTTCGGCCATCGGATATTACGGCAATCGTGGCGATGAGCAACTGAACGAAGAGAGCGCCGCGGGCCATGATTTCCTGGCAAGCGTGGCGCAGGAATGGGAAGCGGAGGCGTTGCGCGCGGAGGCGTTGCGCACCCGTGTGGTGCTGGCGCGCTTCGGGATCATCCTGGCGAAAGAAGGTGGCGCATTGCCGCAGATGATGCGGCCGTTCAAGCTGGGGGTTGGCGGCCGTCTTGGGCCAGGCACGCAGTGGATGTCGTGGGTCTCGCTCGAAGACGTGGTGAGCGTCCTGCGGCGGGCTCTTTCGACGCGGGAGATGAGCGGAGCGATCAACGTGGTTTCGCCGCATCCGGTCACGAACCGGGAATTCACGCAAGTCCTGGCTCGCGTGCTGCACCGGCCGGCGCTCATCCCTGCTCCTGCCTTCGCGTTGCGTCTAGCGCTGGGACGCGAAATGGCGGACGCGATGCTCCTCGCGAGTCAGCGCGTCCTCCCGCAAAAACTGCTCTCCTCCGGATTTTCCTTCGCCCAGCCGGAGCTCTCCCGCGCCTTGCACAGCGTTATTTCAGAACGCTGAGCGTCACGCTCACGTGGTAAACATGCCCGGTCAAAGGATCCGTGGCGGCCACGGTTTCAATGGACTGGCCGTCCTTCAGGACCGGATTGATCTCCAGCCGGAACTGCCGCACCACCGGATTCCCGCTCGCCGCCGAGGTATCCTGCCCGAGCGAGCTGCGCTCCAGCGAAATCTGCAGCTTGTAGCGGCCGTCCTCTTGCACGCTCGCGGAACAGTCCACGTTCGTACCCACGTCCAAATAGGAGAATTGGTCCCGGGTGCTCAAGACCGGCACCCGCGCACCGTCACGAATCTTGGTCTCGGGCCGCGCACGCCGTTCGTCGGCGTTTACGACGAAGGTATACGGCAGATTCACGATTTTCTTGTCGCCGTCGAACTCCGAAAAAAACACCTGCACCCGTAGCGGCGTGAGTGGAGGACGGTCCTCGGGCTTGGCCGCAGGCGCGGGCTTGGCCGCTTCTTGCGCCAATCCGGCTGCCGGCAACAGCAGGCTAAACAAGGTCAAACCCGCGATCAGTTTCTTCATCACGTTCCTCCTGAGTTTTCGTAAAATCACTCGTACTTGGCATCGTCCAGCGGACGAATGTCCACCGGACGGAACTCCAGCTCCGCAATCGCCAACTTCTCAATCTCCAGTTGCTCCCGCTTCCGCAGATCCATCTCCGCTTTTTCCGCTTCATTGCGCGCCTTCAGAAGATTTAGGTAGAGCGCAAACCCTCGCGCCTCGTCGGCGCTCACCAGCACTTCCGGGTCGCGGTCCAGCTTCCGTTGACTCTTCTTCGCGGCGACCGCAACGGCCGATGCGCGCGCGGGCGGCGCCACGGTTTCGCGGGTGACGGCGACATCCGGCGCTTCTCGCGGACTCGACTCCGCCGCAGCGGGCCCATTCACTCGTGCTGGCAACTCGTGTTTCGGCCTCCACCCGATCGCTGCGCACAGCACCGCCACGGCTGCCACCGCGCTCCAGGCCGCCAGTGCCTTCCACGCCCGCGGCGCTGCTGCCTGCGCTTGCAAGGCAATCTGCTGCCGCAGGCCTGCCGCCAGCGATGCGGGCGCTGCAACGTTCACCGCGTTGCGCAAACTGCTGTCAATCGCGGCAAAGAGTTCCCGTTCTTCCAGCCACGCGGCCTTGCACGCCGCACAGGCGCGAAAGTGCCGCGCCGCCCCGGCCGGCAACGCATCGCCCAGCGCTGCCGCTTCCGTCAATTGCCGCTTGTAGGCTTCACAAAACATCGCAGCTTCTCCGCTAACGTCCGCTTGGCCGTAAACAATCGCGATTTCACCGTTCCCAGCGGCACTCCGGCAAGCGCCGCCACCTCTTCCAGGCTGTGCCCTTCCATGGCCGTCAGAAGCAGCACCAGCCTCTGTTTCGGCGGCAGCTCTTCCAGTGCCATCTGCAGCGCGTCGGAAAAAGGCTCGCCGGCATCCTGGCCGCCCGGTCGCGCCGAAGTTCGCGTCCGTTCGCGTTCCCACTCCGCCTCGCGAACTTCACGGCGCCTGATCGCACGTCTCCGGTCCAGCGCCAGGCGGAAGCTGATGCGCACCAGCCAGGCGCGGAACCTCTCGCGCTCGCGGAGCCGGTCGAATCGCCGATATGCGCGCAGCAGTGCTTCCTGGGCAACATCCTGCGCATCCGCGTCATTGCGCAAAACGCCGCGCGCGACCCGGAACGCCAGCGGCGCGTTTTCCCCGAGCAGCGCCTCCCATTCCCGCTCGCGCTCGGCTGCCATTGCCGCGCGCGAGTCATCGCGGCGTGCCGCAGGCGCCGCCGACTCTCCTTCCGGATGGTTCAGGGTCCACTCCCGCACGGTGTCGTCGTGGCCGGCGATTGCGCCGCTCTCCTGGTACAACCTGAAGACGCCGCCGCTGCGCGTAGGGTTCATGTAGGCAGAAAAATTCTTCGCTTTAGGAATATCACCAAATGGAGTGTCGCGGCGACGGGTCCGAAGATCAGGTGAGAATGTTCCAATTCGGCGATTGGTCCGGGCTAGCCCTTCCCGAATTGGAACCCGTCCGTAGGTGTTCGCCGCTGGCGAATTTGCCGAAGCGCCGTCCGGTTACGTTCTCATTCAAGCCGTAACCGATTGAGTGGAAAGCCCTTAGGCTTGCCATGGTGTAGACGGCGGGCCCGGGATTCTTCTCGCTCCGGCGAGGCCGGGTCGCTGGCATCTGGCCTGCATTTCCGGGCGGCCATGCGGCACCGTTCAACATGGCACAGTCAACTGTTCCTCCGAGGAACCTGCGTCCTTGCCGTGTCCGTTGCCGCATTTGCTTTTCCGGGCTGTGGAGGGGGAGGCGCAAGCTCGGGCAGTAACCCACCACCTCCCCCAGCCGTTACGGTGGTGGTCGCCCCAAGCAACGGAAACGTGCTGCTCGGAAAGACCTTGCAGCTGAGCGCAACGGTGACGGGCTCATCGAATACGGCGGTGACCTGGTCGGTTTCGGCCGGGGGCGGCGCGGTTTCCGCGAGCGGCGCCTATACCGCGCCCGCGGATCTACCCGCGCAAGCAACCGTTCGAGTGACGGCCACCAGCGTTGCCGACCCGGCAGCCAGCGATTCGGCGGAAATCACGGTGAACAGCGATATTGCAGTGACGGTCGCTCCGACCGGCATCAGCGTGGAACTCGGAGCGTCGCAAAGCTTCTCTGCCGCCCTCTCGAGTTCCGGCAATCCGGACAATTCCGTGCGTTGGAGCCTTTCCGGGGGCGGGTGTCCGGGCTCGTGCGGGAGCATCGACGCGAACGGCAATTACACGGCGCCACAGATCCTTCCGGCCTCGCCCGTGGTGACCGTGACCGCGCAAAGCGTGGCGGACCCCACCAAGCAAGCCTCCACCGCCGTCACCATCGCCAGCGACTTCACGCTGCAACTCGCGGCGCCATCCTCGGTTCCGACCTCCGCATCGGCTTCGTTGCTGGCTACGATGACGGCTCCGACCGGCTCGCACCCGGACGATGGAATCAACTGGAGTCTCTCCGGAGCGGGCTGCAGTGGAGCTTCCTGCGGCACGCTAGCCGCCGGCTCGAATCCAGATGCCGCCACCTACACCGCGCCGGCCAACGCGCCATCGCCCAACAGCGTCACCATTACCGCGACCGCGGTCGCCGACCCGAGAAAGAAAGCGCAAGCCACGTTCGCGGTGCAGGCCGGGGTCAGCGTCACTCTGGCGCTCGCGGCGGCCACGCTGGCAACGAATCATCGCCTCACGCTTGGCGCGCAGGTTCAAGGTACGACGAACACCGGCCTGAACTGGACGGTCAACGGCGCGGCGGGAGGAAGCGCGTCCGCCGGTTTGCTGTGCGTAGTCAATTCGAATCCCTGCGCCCCGATTCAGAATCCATCCAGCGCCTCGCAGGTGGATTATCTGGCGCCGGGCGCGCTCCCCTTTCCAAATCCCGTGACCATCCTCGCGACCAGCGTTGTCGATCCGAGCAAGTCGGCCGCCGCGCTGGTCACGGTCATCAATCACGTGGTGGTCTCTGTTTTGCCCGCGAGCGTCGCGCTTGCGCCCGGAGCTGTACAGCATTTCTCCGCATCGGTCCTCGGCAGCGCGAATCAATCCGTGGTCTGGCAGTTGCAAGGCCCGGCCTGCGCGGCGTCCGGAGCTTGCGGCGCCATGGCGTCGGACGGAACGTACTCCGCCCCGGCTAGCGCGCCCTCGCCCAACACCATCACCCTCGTCGCCATCAGCTCCGACGACACCACGCAGTCCGCTTCGGCCCTCATCACCATCTCCCCGGGCGCGACGATTCAATCGCTGCATCCCGCCAGCGTCTATGCCGGCGGCCTTGGCGGATTCCTGCTGCGCGTTGATGGCGGCGGGTTCGCTGCCACGTCGCCCGGTCCGGGTTCAACGCTCCTTATCGGCGGGGTGGCGCGCGCAACCAGCTGCACCAGCGCCGGAGAATGCACCGCGCCCGTCTTGCCGGCCGAGGTCGCGCTGCCTAGAGACATTTCCGTCCAGATGCAGAATCCCGGCGGCGGAGTCTCCAACGTAGTCTCACTGGTAGTGCTCGCGGCAGGCTCAGGCACAGCGTCCATCTCCCTCACCGCGGCAAATCCCACGGCCACCGGCGAAGACATCCTTGTGGTCCAGCCCGCCACGGCAGGCGTCTCGCAACCCGGCGCCGACGTGGACCTGAACCTCGAAGCGCTTGGCGCCTTCAACGCAGGGACGAATTCCTGTGTGCTCTCGGGCAACCCCGTCGTCATCACTCGACCCTCCTCCGGCTCGGCGCTCGCCGATATCTGCGTCTTTTCGCAATCGGGGCTCGATCCCAGCATGACCTACACCATCAGCGGTCCCGGCGATATCTCCGTCGCAGCCAAACAGCCGGCAGGCCTCGGCATCGTTCATCTGACGCTGCAAGTGAACGCCTCCGCGCAGGCCGGTTCGCGCTCGCTCTTCATTCAAAACTCGAATCTCGATAGGGCCGCGGCCAGCGGCGTCCTGGAGGTGCAGTAATGTCCGCTACGCAGCGCATCAAGTTTCTGTGGATTCTGTTCTTGATCGGCGTCGGTTTGGTGGCGGTTTTCGCCGCGGTGGGAAATGCCACGACCCTTGTACGGATGTCGTTTCAGGAGCTCGCGGCGCAATCGACCGCAATTGCTCGCGTACATTGCGTGCAGTCCAATGTCCACTGGCGGGGCGGAAACATTTGGACCCGCACCGATTTTACGGTGACCGCACAGAGCAAGGGCGCGCTGCCGGGCAGCATCAGCATCGAGATGCCCGGCGGCGCGCTCGGCCACCTGCGATCCCACGTGGACGAAATTCCCGCATTCGCGCCCGGCGAGGATGCCTACCTGTTTCTCTGGACGGCGCCGGACGGCACGTTCCGAATTCTTGGCTGGTCGCAAGGCGCGTTCCGCATCCAGCGCGATGTTTCAAGCGGCCTGGAAACCGTTACCCAGGACTCGGCCGCCGCCCCGCTCTTCGATCCCGTTTCCCGGCAGTTTCGCCATTCCGGCGTGCGCAATCTTCCCATCGCCGTATTTGAACTCAAACTCAAACGCGCGCTCGCGGAGAAACCATGAGGAAAAATATGGCCAAGTCTCGCCACCCCGGGCTCCTGCGCTCGGCTGCGGTCGCGCTCGCAACGCTGCTGGAATTTTCGGCGTGCGCCTCGGCGCGCGGCTACGCCTTCGCCATGATCGTTCCCGATATTCGCCAGCCGGCATCCGCCTCCGGCGGATCGGCGTGCCCGGTGCCCTCGCGGCAGGCGAGCGGGGCAGGAAACATCGCACTTCGCTGGAGCACGGCGCTTGGCAGCAGTCCGGCGACCATCCTTACGCAAAGCACAACCGCCACGGCACAGACGAACGAGATCGAACAAACCATTTCGACCGCGTTGAGCGTGTGGACTGGCGTCGCCGGCACGTCGCTCACGCCATCTGCGCTCTCGCCGCTGACCCGCATCTCCTCGGCGTCCGCGTGTTCATCGAGCGACGGCATCGATTCGATTTGTTTCGATCAACCCGACGCCGGATTCACCCCAGGCGTTCTGGCGTTTACGCGCGTGGTCAGCGCGGACCGCGTCGGAGAGCAACTCGGGGCAGGTGCGCCATCCACTTTCCCCGGGCAGATTCTGGACGCCGATCTGTATTTCAATCCCAGCGACTCCAACGCCACGTTTGCCACACCGGCTGCGCTCGCCGCCAATCCCAAAGCGTATGACCTGGAATCGATACTGACCCACGAGTTAGGCCACTTTTTCGGCTTCAGCCATTCCGCCGTGTGGGGCGCGATGATGTTTCCCTACGCGCACATGACCGGCACGTTCGCCTCGCCGCGTCCCACGGCGCAAGCCCCCGACGGGCCGCTTGGCGACGATGATCGCGCCGGTCTGCGCATCCTCTATCCAGCCGCGACCGATGACACCTACATCGGCAGTATTTCCGGGCGCGTGTTACCGGCCAATCCGCTCTCGCTTCCCGCGAGTCCTCCGAACGTCACCGGAATCTTCGGCGCGCAAGTGGTGGCGCTCGACGCCGCGACCGGCACAGTGGCCGCGGCCACCATTGCCGGCTGGAGCTGCGCCGCAGCGGGGCCGGCGCGCTTCGACGGCGCTTACACTCTGGCAAAGCTGGCGGTGGGACACAGTTATTCCGTATACGCTGAGCCGCTCGATGGAGCCGTAAATCCTTCGCAAATGTGGAACGCCATCGGCACGCTCTGCCGCAATACCACCACGGACGGGAACTGGCCGTCCGCGTATGCTTGCGTGGTGCCATCGCCGGACACGCAATTCACCGTGGGCTTCCGGTCCTCGCCGTGAGGCTTGCGAGATAAAGCTTTCGGAAGGATTTATCAGCCGAGGGAAGTGTTCTCTACCGGCGCAAGCCAGCCGCCGCCAAACAGCAGACCTGGCCCAAGCGAGGCGAGAAAGATTGGCGCGCTCTTGCTGACCGCCTCGCGCGCGCTGCGCAACGCGGCATGTAGCGCCGCAGCGCAGGTGGTGGAACCGAGATTCCCCCGCAGGTCGGCAATCATCGGAAAGCGATCAATGGCAACGCTGGCTTTTTTCGCGAGCAGGGCCACCAGGCGCGGATTCGGCTGATGCGTGGCGAACGCAGCCACCTGCGTGCGCGGCACGCTGCTCCGGCTTTCCAGCTCCCCGATGCAC
Organism: Dongiaceae bacterium; assembly: GCA_035542235.1. Taxonomy (GTDB): domain Bacteria; phylum Acidobacteriota; class Terriglobia; order Acidiferrales; family UBA7541; genus Acidiferrum. The sequence goes on along the minus strand of DATKLU010000082.1, from coordinate 10,711 downwards.
TGTTCCAGGCGCGCGGTGGCCGCGCGGGAAAGCGCTTCGCCTTCGAATACGACGTGCAGCCGGTCTTCCGGTTGCGCGGCAACCTCGATGGCCGATTGATACTGGGAAGCGCAGCCGAAGAAGAAGTCTTCCATAAGGAAAGTTCCCGGCGATGCAGCATCACCGCCGGCGATTTCGCGCTGTACCAGAAAGGCTGAAGCGCCGTCGCCAAAAAGCCCGCCGAATTCTCCCGCCACGCGCCCCGCGGTCAGCGTGCGCGAATGGACGTCCGCGGTCACAACCAGCACCAGCGCTGCGCCCGCAACGACGAAAGCCTTGGCCACCGCAAGCGCATGGAGGAACCCCAGGCAGGCCCCGCCCACATCGAGCGCGCCGCAGCGTTCGGCCGCGCCGATCTCGCGATGCAGCTGCGCCGCAAGCGAGGGAAACTGGTGGTGCGTTTCGCTGGTGGCGATGACCCAGCTCAGGTCCTTGGCTGAAGCGCTGGCGTTGGCCAGTGCCTCGCGAGCCGCTTTTGCCGCCAGGGTCACTTCCGTTTCGTCGCTCTCGCTGCGCGCCACGGACAGGATTCCGGCGCGGTCGCGCAATTTTCCCAGCGGCATACCAAACTCGGCATCAACCTCTTCTGACGGCACGGTTCTGGAGCCGAAGGCCACGCTGGAGTGTCGGAGAAATGAGAAGCCAGGTCGGGTGGACATGAGCGGAGTCGCCTGCGAAAGGCTCAGCCATTGTGAGCGAAGGCGAGTGAGCGGGCAAGCAGGTAAGAGCAGAAATTGCAAACTCGAAAATCGAAAGTCGCGCCTCGCGGGGGATATTTGCCTGGCGAGAAGAGTTTGCCGGGCCAGACCAGGTTTGAGTAAATGTGCCGTCCTGGGAGCTTGCTGCTAGCGGCGGCGAGCCTTGCCCAACAGGCGCAGAATCTCCATGTACAACCAGATCAGGGTGACCATCAGCGCAAATGCGCCATACCATTCCATGTACTTCGGGGCACCCATCGCCGCGCCGCGTTCGATCATATCGAAATCGAGAATCAAGTTCAGGGCCGCGATAATCACCACCACCACGCTGATGCCGATGCCCAACGGAGTGCTGGAGTAGAGGAAGGACATTCCTCCCAAACCAAAGAGGCGCATGATGAGGTTGGCCGCATAGACCAGGCCAATAGCGCCCGTGGCGCACAGGATGCCGAGCGTAAAGCCTTTTGTCGCGCGCACCAGGCCGGTTTTATACGCGAACAGCAGGACGAACAGTACGCCGAAGGTGAGCGCGATAGCCTGCACCGCGATGCCGTGATATTGCCGTTCGAAAAATGCCGAAATGCCGCCAAGGATAAGCCCTTCAAACAAGGCGTAGAGGGGCGCGGTCAGGCCGGACCATTCTTTCTTGAACACCGTGACCAAACAAGTCACGAGACCGCCCACAATGCCGCCGACCATCCACGGCAGAGCCGCTTCCGGCTGATCGGAATGTGCGAGACCCCAAGTCCACGCCGCGGTCGCCACCACACAGAGAAGCAGCAAGCCGGTCTTGTTGACCGTGCCCTGCACGGTCATGGAGTTGCCCGTGGCCATCTGGTTGGCGAAAGTGCTCTCTCGGAGCACCGGATTCGAAGAGCGGAAAATGTTGGGCATGGCTGGAGTCCTCCAGAAGGTTCAGGGAAGAAAGAAGGTTGGTACCGCTAACGGGAATCGAACCCGTATTTTAGCCTTGAAAGGGCTACGTGCTAACCGTTGCACCATAGCGGCATGGAGCCAGAACGACCTTCCAATTATAAGGGAAAGACGGCCAATGCGCCATGCGCGGCCCGGGCGCCAGAAATCGCGGTGTGGCGGGTTTAAGGAGTCGCCGCGTGCGCGGTGCCCGGAACCGGCGAGTTCTTGGCCGCGTTCGGAGTCAGCTTCTTGATGACAAACTCCTGCAGCAGATTGGCGGCGGCGGTACCACCGATACCGATCAGCGTATTTTCCACGGTCAGCCCGAGACCGTTGCGGTCCTGCGACGGATAGTAAAGATTGGAAATCCCGCCGGCCGCGAGGCTTCCGAGAATTCCCGAATAGTTGACCTGCCTGCGGCCTTTGTCGCTCTTGCACAAGACCGACATTTCCAGCGCATACCATACGCGGGCGCGTTTGCTGCCGGTGCCTTTATAGAAGTAACGCGGGTCCTGCTTGAAGAGCGAAGGAAGAATCGCGCCGCCGATATAGGTGCCGATGGCGAAATCGGCATACGTGGCGCCAAAGCGCTTGGCGTAGCCGTCGCCGCCCTGGCCGTATCCGGGAAAGGTGTTGCTGGCCTGTTGAATTCCCGCCACCGCGGCGCTTAAGCCGAAGGTGACCGGATCGATGCTGGTCTTCCACGCCAATTGAAACTTTTGCCGGCTGTTCAGCGGCGCCGCGTCCGGAATGTAAGTCACGTAGTAATTCGGCACGAAGCCCAGCACCCTTTGCTTCTCTTCCTGCTTCAGTTCGTCTTCCGCAACGTCCACGAGCGAAGGGGTAACGCGAATCTCGGTGCTTTCCGTGGCCAGTGCCAGGGTGACCGGCGGTAGCGTAAGAACCTGGTTCGCGGCGACACTGCCGGAGACCACCTGGGTGGCGAAACCAGGTGCGGAGATCGTGAGCTGAAAGGGCCCGGAGGAAACCAGGAGAAAGGTGAACTGGCCGTCGGCGCCCGCGGTCGTGTCCCAGGACTTGCCGTCGCGGGTCAGAGTTACCTTCGCGCCGGAAATAGATGCGCCGCTGCGGTCGGTAACTGTACCGCGCACCGTTCCCGATTCCGGCGAAGCCGCTTCGCTGCCGGCTGCGGCGGACTGCTGCGCCTGCAAGGCAAAGCCACCGAGCGCCAGCGCGGCGCAGAGAGCGGAGCATCTTGCGGCCAGCAAAATGATCGCGCGGCAATTGATCTTCGCAGGGTTCACAGGCCAGTCTACCTTGCAACAGCAATAGCGATGCGCCCGGTAATCGGCGCCGTTGCCAGAAGTCGTGACAATTTAACGTTCTTTGCGTCCCGCAGGTTTCAATCGGCAGCGCAGGCGCCGCGATTACTGGCTACGGTCTTCCCATTCCTCGTGCCAGGCCATCTGGATCGCTTCCAGTTTGCCTTCGTTGCTCTTGGCCGGGTCGCCGGCAAATCCCGGCAGCTCGGTGATCCATTTGTGCATGTCGGTGAAGCGCACGGTGTACGGATCGAGGTCGGGGAACTTGTCGGTAAGGGCGATGGCGATGTCTTCGAAGTTGTCCCAGTCAAATGTTGACGGCATGGGGGTCCTCAGTGATCGGCTTCCTTGGCGTAGTTCTTGTTCCATTCGGGAATTTCCACCACGATGTCGGTCGTGCCGTCGGGAACCGTCTGGCACCCCAGGCGCGATCTGGGCGTGATGCCCGGCGCCTCATCCAGTTCATCGAGCTCCGCGTCGGTTGCCTCGTTGCACGATTCGAGGCCCTCTTTCACCACCACGTGGCAGGTGGAGCACGCACAGACGCCGCCGCAGGCGTGATCCAGGCCGGCTTTGAGCGCTTCGGAAAAATCGAGAATGCTGCCCGGCAGTCCATTATGACCGTACGGGATCTGCGCTGGATCGACTTCCAGCGTTTTGCCGCTCGGCAGGAAGGTTACTTTGAATTTCCGCGTCGCCGGCTTGTACTTTGGCTCTTCGATGTATGGGTTTGTGCCACCCATTGATTCCTCCGCGCTGCTGAAAGCTAAATCTGACCTAGAATTCGCTCAGCTTCTTGCCCTGCAGAACCGTGTTGACCGCGCTGTTCATCATGACTTCGGCCAAGTGATTCGTGGCCTCGTTCAACTCATCGATTTTTTTGCGCATGGCCTTATAGTCGCTGCCGCGAGTCGCCTCTTGCAGCGCCGCGACCGCCGCATCGATTTTACCGCGCTCTTCTCCAGAAAGCGTGGCAGCCTGACCGGTGGCCAGGGCTTTGGCCGTGGCAGTCAGGATGGCCTCCGCCTCGGTGCGCGCTTCGATGGCCTGGCGTTCCGCAAAATCCTGTTCCGCGTATTCGATCGACTCTTCCAGCATGCGTTCGATCTCGGAATCGCTGATGCCGTAGCTGGGCCGCACTTCGATGGAGTGCTGCTCGCCGGTGCGGACGTCCTTGGCCGCAACCTGCAGAATACCGTTGGCGTCAATCAGGAATCGCACTTCGATGCGCGGCAAACCCGCGGGGGCCGGCGGAACTTTGAGGGTGAACCGCGCGAGGGAACGGCAGTCCTTGGCCAGTTCGCGTTCGCCTTGCAGCACGTGAATGTCGATACCGGTCTGGTTGTCCACGCCGGTGGTGTAAAGTTCCTGCGCGCTGGCGGGAATCGGCGAGTTGCGGGAAATGATCTTGGCCACCGCGCCGCCATAGGTTTCGATGCCGAGCGAAAGCGGCGTGACGTCCAGCAGCAGCAGATCGCTGACTCCGTGCTCGAGGATACTGGCCTGCACCGCCGCGCCCAGCGCAACCACTTCGTCGGGGTTGAGCTCGGTGTGCGGCACGCGGCCGAAGAAGTCCTGAACGGTCTTGCGAACCAGCGGCGTGCGCGTGGTGCCGCCAACGAGCACAACTTCATCCACCTGATCCGGCTTCAGGCCGCCGCCCGGCACGTCGGACAAAGCCGCCTTCACGGGAACCATGGTGCGATCCACAACCGGGCGGATCAGGGCGTCCAGCGCGCCGCGCGTGAATTCATGGGTGAAGACCTTGCCATTGGGAAGTTGCAAACGCAGGGTCGCCGAATCCTTTTCGGACAACTCGTGCTTCACGGCAATAATGGCTTTGCGCAATTCCTGCGCGATTTCCCCGTGCGGCGAAAAATCGATCTCGTCGGTCTGCAGGATCTCTTCGTGCACGAAGGCCTGCAGCAGATTGTCAATATCGTCGCCGCCGAGATGGGTGTCGCCGTTGGTGGCCAGAACCTGGTAGATGTCGCCCTGGTCCGTGGAAATCAGTTTGAGGATCGAGATATCGAACGTGCCGCCGCCGAGGTCATAGACGGCCACGGTGCCGCGCTGTTTTTCGTGCAGGCCGTAGGCCAGGGCCGCCGCGGTGGGTTCGTTCACCAGCCGCAACACTTCCAGGCCGGCGAGTTTGCCTGCGTCCTTTGTCGCCTGGCGCTGCGCATCGTTGAAATAAGCGGGCACGGTGATCACCGCGCGGTCTACCGGCTCGCCGAAAAACGCTTCGGCCCAGTTCTTCAGTTCGCGCAGGATGAACGCGGAAATTTCCGGCGGGGTGAACACCTTGTCGCCAAGCCGCACACGAATCACGTTGCCGCTCGAAGGGTCCAGACGGAATGGAAAAAGGGCGAGTTCTTCCTTGACGTCGGAGGCGCCGCGGCCCATCAGGCGCTTGACCGAATAGATGCTGCGTTCGGGCTGCGTCAGCAGGCGCCGGCGCGCCGGCTCGCCCACGACCACGCTGCCATCCGTATCCAGACTCACGACCGACGGGCACAGAGCCGAGCCATAGGGCCCTGCGATGCACCGCGGTGTCCGCGTCGCGGGGTCAAAATACGCGACCAGACTATTGGTGGTACCCAGATCAATCCCGACGATGCGCGTCATTCCGTCGTTCCCCTCAGACCTCGGCCAGTTCCCTGGCCACGTTCGCCACCAGATTGCGGATGTACGAACGGCGATTCAAAAGCTCATTCATGCGAGCAAAGATTTTTTCCCGGGCCGGGGCGTCGGAGTTCGCCTCCAACGCGGCGTCCCAATCTCTCGCGGCGGATTGCAGTTGCGCATCCACTTCCGCGAGCCTTTGCTGAAAGCCATTTCCCGCGGCTTGCAGGCGGGTTTTCAACTGCGCCAGGTCGCCGCCGGACTGTTTGGCGTCGCGCAGTTCATCCAGTGACTCGTTCAGCTCAAACACCTCTTCCAGCAACTCCGGAGGCGCTTGCTGCTTCTTCTCGCCCTCTTTGCGCTGGCCTTCAATCTCCAGCAGGTATTCGACTCGCGCCAGCGGGTCTTGCAGCACGCGATAAGCGTCGTTCAACTCGGAGCTGCGCTTGAGCGAGAGCTCGCGTTCGGCTTCCGGGGCGTTGACGAAATTATCGGGATGCAGCTTCCAGCTGAGCTGCAGAAATTTCCGTTCGAGCGCGGCCATCTCGATCCACAGCTTGCGCGGGAGGCCAAAGAGCGCGAAGTGATCGGGTTGCGGAGAAGGAGTGGAAGCGGTCATGGCAAAAAATTTCTGGAATCTCCAAACCGGCGGTGAAGTGAAAAAGGCTGGCTCGCGCCAGCCTGTATCCCGACCCGTTGCCGCACGGCCCGGGCGGCGTTATGCCGTGAACGAGCTGCCGCAACCGCAGTTGCGCGCGGCGTTGGGATTGACGAACACGAATCCCTGGCGCATCAGCGTCTCTTCGTAATCCAGGGTGGTGCCATTGAGATACAGCAAGCTTTTGGGATCGACGAAGACCCGCGCGCCGAACTCGACGAATACTTTGTCGCGATCGCGCGACTGGGTGTCCAGACGCATGGCATAGGACAAGCCGGAACAGCCGCCGCCCTGAACGCCGACGCGCAGACCGCCTTGTTCGGGCGACACCCCGTCCTTGGCGAGCAGCGCCAGAATCTTCCGCGCCGCGCGCTCGGAGACGTGAATCCCGGCGACTGGGGCCGTGACTTCCGTAGCCATACAGGTAACGCTCCCTGAATTCCCCGGCACTTAGTGCGAGGGCTTTTCGGATTCCGGCACGGCGATGCCGTGCTTGTTCTTCCAGTTGCCGATGGCCGCCTTGATGGCGTCTTCGGCCAGGACCGAACAGTGAATCTTTACCGGCGGCAACGCCAGTTCGCGGACGATGTCGGTATTCTTGATGGCCAGCGCTTCCTCGACGGTCTTACCCTTAACCCATTCCGTAGCGAGAGACGAACTGGCGATCGCGGAGCCGCAGCCGAACGTCTTGAAGCGCGCTTCCTCGATCACCTGGGTTTCCGGGTTGATGCGCATCTGCAGCTTCATGACGTCGCCGCACTCCGGCGCGCCCACCAGCCCGGTACCGACGTTGGGATCTTCCTTGGGAAGGCTGCCCACGTTGCGCGGGTTGTTGTAGTGATCTACGACCTTTTCGCTATATGCCATAGCACGCTCCTGAAACTGAATCGGGCAGGGCCAGAGCCCTGCCACGCGCAGCCCGAAACGCAGCAATCTTAGTTGCTGCGTGCCAGGTTGCCGATGCTGACGAACCCTGCGGTGCGCAGCACCTTCTCGGAAATCGAAACGTTGGGCACCCACGCGGAGCGTCCGGCGGTGAGCTGCCGCAACACGTCCTTGATGTACTCCGCGCCGAGCCCCAGAACTTTCAAGAACGCCCGGACTTCCTGCAAATGATGAAAAGCGCGCTCACCGGCCGGCTTGGCGTCATCGCCTTCCCCGTAGGGGACGAACGCGACGCGGAACGCCGCGCCGGTGCCGCCGATCGAACGATGAACCCGAATTGTGCCTTCACTCACGCTGGCTGCCATTGCTCTGTTTCCTGCCCTTTCTGACTGGGTATTGCCCTTCCCTGCCCTTAGATGCAGGACGCGGCTACGCCGTCTGCCACTTCACCTTCGAAATATCGATGCCCTCTTTGGCCATCTCGTAAAGCGGGGAAAGTTCACGGAGTTTGGTGACTACCTGGACCATCTTATCCACGACGTAGTCCACTTCTTCTTCGGTATTGAAGCGGCCCAGGCCAAAGCGGATGGACGTATGCGCCAAGTCTTCGCCAACCCCAAGAGCCTTAAGGACATAGCTGGGTTCCAGGGTGGCCGAGGTGCAGGCCGAACCGCTCGAAACCGCGATCTCGTTGATGCCCATGAGCAGGGACTCGCCCTCCACGTAGGCAAAACTCATGTTCAGGTTGTTCGGTAGGCGGTGCTCCATGGAGCCATTGATGAACACTTCGTCCAGCTTGGCTTCCAGACCAGCCCGCAACCTGTCGCGCAGCTTGCGCAGGCGCTCGCCCTCTTCCGCCATTTCCTTCTGCGCGATTTCGCACGCCGCACCCAGGCCGACGATGCCCGGCACGTTCAACGTTCCCGAACGCATCCCGCGCTCGTGGCCGCCGCCGTCAATGATGGCGGCAAGCTGCACCCGGGGGTTGCGCCGCCGCACGTACAAAGCTCCAACGCCCTTCGGGCCGTACAACTTGTGGGCGGTGATCGCCAGCAGGTCGATGTTGTCCTTCTGCACATCCACCGGAATCTTGCCGACCGCCTGGACGCCGTCCACCGCGAGGAAGATGCCGTGTTCCTTGGCGATCTTGCCAATTTCTCGAATTGGATTGATGACGCCAATCTCGTTGTTGGCGTACATGATGGTAATCAGGATGGTCTTGGGAGTGATGGCCTTGCGCACATCCTCCGGATCCACGCGGCCGTCTTTTTGTACGGGCAGATAGGTAACTTCGAAGCCGTCCTTCTCCAGGCGCTTGCAAGTGTCCAGCACGGCCTTGTGCTCGATGGCCTGCGTAATGATGTGATTGCCCTTCTCGCGGTACATTTCGGCGACGCCCTTGATCATCAGGTTGTCGCTTTCCGTGGCGCCGCTGGTAAAGATGATCTCCTTCGGCGTGGCGCCGATCAGCGAAGCGACCTGTGCGCGGGCATTTTCCACGGCTTCTTCGCCCGCCCAGCCGAACGGATGGTTGCGGCTGGCGGCATTCCCGAACTTTTCCGTGAAGTACGGAAGCATCGCCTGCACCACGCGCGGGTCCACCTGCGTGGTAGCGTGATTATCGAAGTAGATTGGCAGCTTTACAGCCATGTCTGTTCTCCCGAGAAACTGCTAATTCCTTGGCGCCTAAGCGCGCAGCGCGACCAGCGCCGGTTCGTGCGGCTCTTCGCACATCTGCGAAATCGTCACGGTGCCGAGCACGTGCATGATGCTTTCGTTCACGCGCCGCAAAGGTTCGCGCACCGAGCACTTGGATGCGGCATCGCAATTTCCGTGACTCGTCACGCAGGAAGTGATGAGCACCGGACCGTCAATCGCGGTGATCACGTCCAGCGCGCTGATGCGCTCCGGCTCTTTCGCCAGCTGGTAACCGCCGGTCGAGCCGTGCTTGGCATCCACCAGCGCCTGCCGCGCCAGCTTTTGCAAAACTTTCGCCATAAGCGTGGTCGAAATACCGTATTCCTCGGCGATTTCGTTGGCGCTGCAGGCGTGATGCTCGCCGCGATGCATCGCCAGGTGTTTCACAGCGATGAGGCCGTAATCGGCTTTTTTGGAAAGCTTGAACATGCGCCCTTTGAACCGCCCCCCAAGATGGGCATATGCGACTGATTCGGTCGCCATTAAGCATATGAGAAAACACGGCAAAAGTCAAACCTCTGCACGCCCTTAAATCGTCTTAATTTGTCTGTTTTCAATGAGATAGAAAATGCTTTCTTTTCCCTTCTGTTTTTTGGAGGATTGTGGTCGTGACAGTTCGGGTTGCGCAATCGAGGGCATCGGGAACATGCGAACAACAACAGCGGGAATTTGTCTGATTACCGGAGTACTGCTCGCCGGCCTGGCGACACAGGCCGGGGCGCAACAGGCGAATCCGGAGACTGCTCCAGCCAGGAATTCGACGACGGTAAAAATCCACGCCGCGAAACCGAAACAGCCGGAGAGCCCGGAGCAAACTTACATTCTCGTGGGTGCAGGCGACATCGCAGGCTGCGAATCGCTGGAAGGAGCGGAAGCCACGGCAAAACTGATCGAGCAGATTCCGGGCGCGGTGTTCGCGGCTGGAGATCTGGCCTACGAAAAGGGTACGGCGCAAGAGTTCCGCGATTGCTACGGAAAGACCTGGGGGCGTTTCAAGGACCGGACGCACCCGGCGCTCGGAAATCACGAATACTATTCCGGCAGCGCGCAGCCGTATTTCGATTATTGGGGTAAACAGGCCGGGCCGGTGGACAAGGGCTACTACAGCTTCGACCTGGGCAACTGGCACATCGTGGCGTTGAACACGAATTGCGAGGCCAAGGGCCTGGGAGGATGCGCCGCGGGATCAGACCAGGAGACCTGGTTGCGCACCGATCTGGCGCAGCACGCCAAGGCGTGCATCATCGCGTTCGGCCACCACGCGCTGTACAGCAGCGGGTTGTTGACCAAGCATGCCATTCATCCAGAGGTGCGCGATCTGTGGCGCGACTTGTATGCGGCGCATGCCGACCTGATCCTGACCGGGCACGAACATTCCTATGAGCGGTTCGCACCGCAGGACCCAGACGGGCATCGCGACGACGAGAACGGGATTCGCGAAATTTCCGTGGGCACAGGCGGGAGGAGCCACGATCCGCTGGGCAAGGCCTTGCCGAACAGCGAAGTCCGCAACGCAGACAGCTATGGCGTGATCAAGCTGACGCTGGAGCCGGCGAAATACAAGTGGGAGTTCATTCCGGCGAACGGGGTGGAGGGCTTTCACGACTCCGGCGAAGGCGCCTGCCACAACGCGAGCCGCAAGTGAGCGAGCCTAACGGCAGAGGGGTGCTTGCGAAGCGGCTTTGACCAGCTTCTGCACGCCGGGCACCGGAATCAGCAAGAGCTGGGTCTTGGCTTTGCCGGCTTCGCCAAGGACCGCGTTGAATTGCGCCTGCTGATCGGCAGAAAGCGCATTCCCCGAGGTGATGGCATCGATGGCCGCGAGCCCTGCGCCGCCGATGGCGGAGAGATCGCGCGACGTGGCCACCACTTCCCTTACGAGAAACGACTTTTGCGCGAGCGACCCGAGG
>DATKLU010000081.1:0-30079 GCA_035542235.1 Dongiaceae bacterium | reverse complement strand
CACGCAGCGCGACCTGATCACCGCGCAGGGCACGGAACTCCGCGCGCTGGCGGACCTGGTGGAAGCCAAGGCCAACTACGAACGCGCACTCGGCCGCACACTGGAAGTCAACCGAGTGACCATTGCCGACGCCACGCACGGACAAACCGAGCACGACACGCTGATCCCGGGCACCCTCAACGGGCAGGTGGTCGGCACCGACAAACTCTTCAAGAAGCTGGACGCGCAGAACGGCGCGAGCGGAGCTCCCGCAGCCGCGACGAGCGGCCAGAAGTAAGCTGCGCTACAACCCGTTGTGGAGAGGGCCGGCGAAGCTGCCGGCCCTTTTCGGTCTGTGCCGAGGCGCGGCGCTTGTCTGTGGGCCGCATTGGCTGGTGGCGTACTCGCAGCGTCTGGCGCCCTGATCCTTGCCGGGCTCTCCCCTTTCGCATAGCATAGGCAATTGTTATCGAGCCCTCGGCGCGAGGCTCCCGGCGCCCAATTTCTCCATGAGCGACTCCACCAAAACTTCGACCCCGACCATGCCGTCTGCGACGGGCCCACGCGTTCCTTCCGTTGAGGAAAGCGCGTGGGAAAAGAACACGCTTGGGCCCGCGCTCGCCAAATCTCCGGAGCGGCAAGCGACTTTTACAACGATCTCCGGTCATCCGATCCGGCGCCTGTATACCGAAGCCGACCTGCCGGGATTCGATACCGCCAAGCAGCTCGGCCTGCCGGGTGAACCGCCCTACACCCGCGGAATTCACGCCACCATGCATCGCGGACGTCTCTGGACAATGCGGCAATTCGCCGGATTCGGCGCGGCGGAAGACACCAACAAACGGTTCCGCTATCTCTTGTCGCAGGGCCAGACCGGTCTTTCCACCGCGTTCGACCTGCCTACGCTGATGGGCTATGACTCCGACCACCCGCTCTCCGAGGGCGAAGTCGGCAAATGCGGCGTGGCCATCAGTTCCCTGGCCGATATGGAAGTGCTCTTCGATCAGATTCCACTGGCGGACGTAACCACGTCCATGACCATCAATTCGCCCGCGGCGGTGATCTGGGCTATGTACCTGGCGGTGGCGGAAAAGCAGGGCGCGGACTGGAAAAAGATTTCCGGCACGCTGCAAAACGACATCCTCAAGGAATACATCGCGCAGAAGGAATACATCTACCCGCCGGAGCCCTCGATGCGGCTGGTGATTGACACCTTCGAGTTCGCAGTGAAGCACACCCCGAAGTTCAATCCCATTTCGATCAGCGGGTACCACATCCGGGAGGCAGGTTCGACCGCCATCCAGGAGCTGGCGTTCACCCTGCGCGACGGCATGGAATACGTGGAGTGGGCGCTGCGCCGCGGAATGAACGTGGACGATTTTGCGCCGCAGCTTTCGTTTTTCTTCAACGCGCACAGCGACTTTTTCGAGGAACTCGCCAAGTATCGCGCGGCGCGGCGCATCTGGTGCGCGGCGATGAAGGAGCGCTACGGCGCGAAAAGTGCCCGGAGCTGGGCGCTGCGCTTCCACACGCAGACCGCGGGCTGCTCGCTGACCGCACAGCAGCCGTTCAACAACGTGGTGCGCACCGCGCTGCAGGCTCTTTCCGCGGTGCTGGGCGGGACGCAATCGCTGCACACCAACTCGCTGGACGAAGCGTGGGCGCTGCCGACCGAGTTCGCCGCCACCATTGCCTTGCGCACGCAGCAGATCATCGCGCACGAGACGGGCGTAACCAACACCGTGGATCCTCTAGGCGGCTCGTACTTTGTGGAAGCCCTGACCAACGAAGTGGAGGCGGGCGCCTGGGATTACATCCGCAAAATTGACGCCATGGGCGGCATGGTGGCCGCGATTGACCGCAGCTACCCGCAACGCGAGATCGCCGAAGCCGCCTACCGCTACCAGATGGCCTTGGACAAGAAAGAGAAAATCATGGTCGGCGTCAACGATTTCGTGTCCGAAGAAAAGCCCCTGGAGATTCTGCAGATTGACGAAACCGTGGCGCAGCGCCAGGCCGAGCGGCTGCGCAAGCTGCGCGCGGAACGTTCGCAGGACCAAGTGAGCCGGACCCTTGCGGCACTGCGCGCCGCGAGCAAAGCGAAAGACAACCTGATGCCGGCGATTTACGCGGCGGTAAAGGCGTACGCGACGCTCGGCGAGATCTGCGATGCCATGCGGGAAACCTTCGGCACGTACGAAGAGGTCGCCATCACCTAGAGCGCCCCGCAGCATTTTTGCTGAATAGGAATCTTTGCCACAGATTGCATTTTCCGGACGCCAGCTGGCAGAAAAACGACCGCAGGCGCACCAAGCGAGGGAATGGGTAGCTGAGCATGGCAGGAAAGAAAATACGCGTTTTGATCGCCAAGCCGGGGCTGGATGGCCACGACCGCGGCGCCAAGGTGATTGCCCGGGCGTTGCGCGATGCCGGCATGGAGGTCATCTACACCGGCCTGCGCCAGACGCCGCAGATGATCGCGTCCGCGGCCGTGCAGGAAGATGTGGACGTCATCGGCCTTTCGATTCTATCCGGCGCGCACAACACGCTCTGCCCGCAGCTGATGAACCTGCTGCGCGAGCAGGGGATGGACGATGTAACCGTGCTCGTCGGCGGCATCATCCCGGAGCAGGATATCGCCGGTCTCAAACAGGCCGGGATCGCCGAAATTTTCCTGCCGGGCACTTCGACCCAGGACATCGTGGACTTCATTCACAAAAAGCACGCCACCTGATTCGCCAGGCGTGGCATCGCGCGTTTCGCTTTCTCCTTTGCGGCGTTTTATACTGTTTCGCCGGTACCTGTGAGGCCTCTGCGTGTCCGCTTCGACACTGAAGTCCAACGTGCAACGCGACTCCCCCGACTTCCAGAAGAATTACCGCCGCATCGTTGAACTTCTCACCGAGATCAAGAATCAGGAAGAACAGATCCGCCAGGGCGGCGGCGGTAAAGCGATCGAAGCACAGCACAAGAAAGGCCGGCTCACCGCGCGCGAACGCATCGCCAAGCTGATCGATCCCGGTTCGCACTTTTTTGAGCTGAGCGTGTTTGCCGCGTTTGGAATGTACGAAGAGTGGGGCGGCGCGCCGGCGGCGGGCACGGTAACCGGATTGGCGCGGGTGTGCGGCCGTTTGTTCATGGTCATCGCGAACGACGCCACCGTGAAAGCCGGAGCATTTTTCCCGATGACCGCGAAGAAAGTCCTGCGCGCGCAGAACATCGCGATCGAAAACCGCATCCCGACGATTTACCTGGTGGACTCCGCCGGGGTCTTCCTGCCTCTGCAGGAGGACGTATTTCCGGACACCGACGATTTTGGACGGGTGTTCCGCAACAACGCCGTGATGTCCGCCATGGGCGTTCCGCAGATCACTGCGATCATGGGGATGTGCGTGGCCGGCGGCGCTTACCTTCCGGTGATGTGCGATCACATCCTGATGACCGAAGGCTCGGGGCTTTTCCTGGCAGGGCCGGCGCTGGTGCAGGCCGCGATTGGCCAGAAGTCCTCGGCGGAAGAGCTGGGCGGCGCCAGGATGCACGCGCAGGTCAGCGGCACGGTGGATTTTCGCGAGCCCGACGACGAAGCCTGCATCGCCCGGGTCCGCGCGCTCGCCGACAAGATGGGCGCCGCGGACCGGCCGGTGTTCAGCCATTCCGCCCCACGCGAGCCGCTCTTCCCGGCCGAAGACGTTTACGGGATCCACTCGCGCGAGGCCGGCAAGCAGTACGACATGCGCGAGATCATCGCTCGCATCGTGGACGCCAGCGAGTTGGAAGAGTACCGCGCCGAGTACGGCGAGACGCTGTTGTGCGGCTACGCGCGCGTCGGCGGCTGGGCTGTGGGCATCGTGGCCAACCAGAAGAAGCACGTGCAGACCACCGCGCCCGGCTCCGACCAGAAGCGCATGGAGTTTGGCGGCGTGATTTACACCGAGTCCGCGGAAAAAGCCGCGCGCTTCATTCTGGATTGCAACCAGAACCGCATTCCGCTGGTGTTTCTCCACGATGTGAACGGTTTTATGGTCGGCAAGGACGCGGAGTGGAGCGGCATCATTCGCGCCGGCGCCAAGATGGTCAACGCCGTGGCCAACTCGGTGGTGCCGAAGATATCCGTGATTTGCGGCGGCAGCTTTGGCGCCGGTCACTACGCGATGTGCGGCAAGGCGTATGACCCGCGCTTTATTTTCGCCTGGCCCTCGGCGCGCTACGCGGTGATGAGCGGCGACTCGGCCGCCGGCACGCTGGTGGAGATCAAACTGAAGCAACTCGAGCGAGAAGGCAAGAAAGTGGACGAGAAGGCGAAAAAGGAATTGTACGAATCGGTGCGCTCGACCTACGAGCAGCAGGCCGATCCGCGTTACGCGGCGGCCCGGCTGTGGGTGGACGCGATTATCGACCCTGCCCAGACACGCGACGCGCTGATCTGGGCGCTGGAAGCGGCGGCGCTGAATCCGCACGTTCCGGAATTCAAGACGGGAGTCCTGCAGACCTGATATGGAACCGGTGAAGCTGATCGAATGTCCGAGAGACGCGTGGCAGGGGCTGCCGGAGATCATTCCCGCGGCGACCAAAGCCGCGTACCTGCGCGAACTGGTGCTGGCCGGCTTCAAACACATTGACGCGGTGAGCTTCGTTTCGCCAAAACACGTCAAGCAGATGGCGGACAGCGAAGAAGTGATGGAAAGGTTCCGCGCTTCCCTGCCGCCGGGCGCCGGCGCCCCGGAAATTATCGGAATTGTGGTGAACGAAAAGGGCCTGGAACGCGCGCTGGCGACTCCGGGCGTGACCACGCTGGGCTATCCCTATTCGATTTCCGCATACTTCCGTCGCGCCAACGCCAACATGACCCGCGCGGAATCGCGCACGCTGGTGGAAACGCTGCACAAGGAAACCAAAGCCGCCGGACGCGGTCTGGTGGTGTACATCTCGATGGCCTTCGGCAATCCCTACGAGGAACCGTGGGGGCCGGAAATCGTCGAAGAAACCCTGGAGTGGCTAAAGGACATTCGGGTGAAGACGGTTTCGCTGGCCGACACCGCCGGCACCGCTACGCCGGAGATTGTGGCCGACGTTTTCGAGAAGGCGAATCAGGCCGTGGCGGGCATTGAACTCGGCGCGCACCTGCACAGCCGGCCGGAGAACGCGGAGGCCAAGATTCTGGCGGCATTCCGGGCTGGCTGCCGGCGCTTTGACGGCGCGCTGACCGGCCTGGGCGGCTGCCCTTTCGCGGGCGACGAACTGGTCGGCAACATCCGCACCGAAGACATTCTCGCCACCATCGCCAAGGCGGGTGGTGACGCCGGCATTGCCCCGGACAAATTGAGCGCCGTCCTTGCCATGACCAACGACATTCGTATCAAATACGCCCACGCCCCGATCGCCAGCTAGACCGGAAGCGAACGCAGGAGGCGCAATGAACTACACCACATTGCTACTGGAGATGCAGGGCGAAACCGCGACGATCACCCTCAATCGGCCGGATAAGCGCAACGCCATTTCCGCGGCGATGATTTCGGAGTTGCAGGGTGCGCTCGACGAAATCGAGAAAAAGAAAGTTCGTGTGGTCATCGTGACCGGCGCGGGCGCCGCTTTCTGCGCGGGCATGGACCTGGAGATGCTCTCGGCGATCGCGCAGCAGTCTCCCCAGGAGAATCAGGAAGACTCAAGACGCATGGCCAAGCTGTTCCGGCGCGTCTGGAGCTTCCCACGGCCGATGATCGCTGCGGTGAACGGGCACGCGCTGGCCGGAGGCTGCGGCATTGCGACCCTGTGCGACTTCACCTTGTCCGTACCGCAGGCCAAGTACGGCTATACGGAGGTCAAGATCGGTTTCCTGCCGGCGATCGTTTCCGTGTTCCTGACGCGCCAAATCGGCGACAAGCGGGCCCGCGACCTGCTGCTGACCGGAAGGCTGGTGCCCGCGCAGGAAGCCAAAGAGCTGGGCCTGGTGAGCGAAATCGTCGAACCGGACCGGCTGCTGCCGCGCGCGCATGAACTTGCGGCGCAGCTGGCCGATGCCAGCCCGAGCAGCCTGACGCGCGCGAAGCGCCTGCTGGTTTGCGCGGAATCCGCCGCGATTGATGCCGAGCTCGAGCGCGCAGTGCTGGAGAACGCGCGCATCCGCTGCACGCCGGACTTCAAGGAAGGCGTGGCGTCTTTTCTCGAAAAGCGCAAGCCGGTGTGGAAAGACGAATGAGCGGGCAGCCCGTGCGGGAGTTCCACGACGCGGCGGTGCGCGTGCGCTATGCGGAAACCGATCAGATGGGCGTGGTGTACCACTCCAACTATCTGGTGTGGTTTGAAATCGGCCGCGTGGAACTGATGCGCGCGCTGGGCTTTGAGTACAAGCGCATGGAGAGCGAAGACGATTGCTTCATCGTTGTCGCCGAGGTCTCCTGCCGCTATCACTGCCCGGCACGGTACGACGAGCAGCTGCGCGTGCGTACGCGCATTTCGCAGGCGGGCAACCGCGTCGTAAAATTTTCCTACGAGCTCTTGCGCGAACCGGACGGCGCGCTACTGGCCACCGGAGAGACCGTGCACGTGATCTGTGGCAAGAACGGCCGCCCCAAAATGCTGCCGCAAAAATATCGCGAGACCTTCCGCGCGCTGGTCACCGAGCCGGCGCCACGGAAGCAGCCCGCTTAAAATTCTCTGGCGAGTCCGATGACCATCGAAATCAACGGCAACGACCTGACCTTCCAGCAGCTGTACGCGGTTGCGCTGCAGCGCGAACCAGTGGCCCTGGCGCCCGGCGCGGCGGAGCGCATGAATGCCTCGCGTGCCGTGGTGGACAAGCTGGTCGCCTCCGGCAAGACCGCTTATGGCATCAACACCGGATTTGGCAAACTGGCCAGCGTGCGCATTTCCGCCGAGCAGGTGCGCCAGCTGCAGGTCAACCTGGTGCGTTCTCACGCCTGCGGCGTGGGCGAGGCGCTAAGTACCGCGGAAACGCGAGCCATGATGCTGCTGCGCGCGAACGCGCTGGCCAAGGGCTTGAGCGGCGTACGACCCGGCACTGTCGCGACGCTCTGCGCCATGCTGAACGCCGGCGTGCATCCGGTCATCCCGTCGCAGGGGTCGGTCGGCGCTTCGGGCGATCTTGCCCCGCTGGCGCACCTGGCGCACGTGGTGATTGGCGAGGGTACCGCCGAGTATCAAGGTTCGGCGCTTTCCGGCAGCGCTGCCATGCAGCGCGCGAACATTGCTCCGGTTACGTTGGAAGCGAAAGAAGGATTGTCGCTGCTCAACGGCACCCAGGGGATGCTGGCCTTGCTCAGCCTGGCGCTGCGCCAGGCCGACAATCTGGCGGACACCGCGGACGTCGCCGCATCGCTTTCCCTGGACGCGCTGCGCGGCAGCCCGGGGGCGTTCGACTCGCGCATCATGCATGCCCGCGCCTATCCGGGCGCGGGTCGCACGGCGCGCAACCTGGCGCATCTCAATGAGGGCAGCGAAATCCGCGAATCGCATCGCTCGGCCGAAAAGGATACCCGGGTGCAGGATGCCTATAGCCTGCGTTGCACGCCACAGGTTCACGGCGCGGTGCGCGATTCCCTGTCACAGGCGCGCGATCTGGCGCAAGTCGAGCTCAACAGCGCCACCGACAATCCCCTGGTGTTCGTGCGCGACGCCGCAACCGGCGAGGGCGACATCGTCAGCGGCGGAAACTTTCATGGCCAGCCTCTGGCCATGGCGGCGGACCAGGTGGCGATTGCGCTGGCGACGCTAGGAGGGATCGCGGAGCGTCGCATCGAGCAGATGACTAATCCGCTCACCAGCCTGCTGCCGGCCTTCCTGACTCCCGAGCCGGGGCTCAATTCGGGCTTCATGATTGCGCAAGTCACCGCCGCGGCTCTCGCCAGCGAGAATAAAGCTCTTGCCGCGCCGCACTCCGTGGACTCCATTTCCACCAGCGGCAATCAGGAAGACTACGTTTCCATGGGCATGAGCGGTGCGCGGCGCCTGCAGCGCATGCTGCACAACCTGCAGCACATTCTCGCCATTGAATTGCTTTGCGCCTGCCAGGGCATTGACTTGCTCTCGCCGCTGCAGACCGGCACCCTCGCCAAGCGCGCTTACCTCGCGGTCCGCGACAAATCGCCCAAAGTCACGCAAGACCGCCCGCTGGCGCCGGATATCAACGCCGTATCCGCCCTCGTCGAGTCGGGTCTTTTTTCGGCGCTGCTGCACTAGCACCGCCCCGGCTAACGCGAGCTTGCCAGCGCTTTCTGAATGCCCGCTTCCGCGAGCGGCGCCATAATTTTGTAGCCGGCATCGTTCGGGTGCAGGCCGTCCTCGGCAAGATCGCGCCTTAGCAGGCCTTTGTCATCCACCAGCGCGGAGAAATAGTCCACGTAGGTTACGCCGTTATTGCCGCTGTACTCCTTCAGCCAGCGATTCAGCTCAAGAATGCGCGCCGGCGGCCGCTGCGCAAAAAAGTCGTGCGACTTCTCGGTGTAGTTGTGGACCGGCAGGACCGCGCAGAACACCACCCGGATGCCATGCGCCTTGGCCAGCTCGGCCATACTGGCTAGATTTGCTTCGATGTCCTCGCTGCGCATCGGACCGGTGTTGCCCGCGATGTCGTTGGTGCCCGCCAGAATCACCACCACCTTCGGCTTAAGGTCAATCACGTCTTGCCGGAAGCGCACCAGCATCTGCGGTGTGGTCTGCCCGCCGATGCCGCGATTCACATATGGCTTCCCCGGAAAGTAGGCCTCCAGCCTCCAGCCGTCGGTGATGGAGTCGCCAAAAAATACGACGCGGTTTTCGCCCGCTGCCGCCGGCTTCAGCTCGGCGTTCGCGGCGCGGTATCGCGCCAACTGGCCATAATCGTCGGTGAAGACCGCGATGCGCGAGGCGCGGTACTGGTCCAGTCCGGCAAATCCGGTAGGCGGGATGGCCGGAGCGGCCTGCTGCGCGGCATTCTGCGACGACGCCTTGAGCGTCCAGCCAAGCAGGAACACCGCGAGCGCAATCACAACGAACGCCAGCTGCTTGAGTACGTGAAAATTGTTGGTCGGCATGGTTTCCTCGGCCCGAAAGCATATCGCAAACTCCGCACCCGCGTTTGCCGGATGGCCGCGCGCTTCGTACACTGCTTGCACTGCCATGAAGCTCCGCCTGCAAAATTACTTGTCCGAGGTCCGCCCGACGCTGCGCTTGGCCCTGCCGCTGGTCCTGGCGGAGCTGGGATGGATGAGCATGGCCATCGTGGACACCATGATGGTCGGACGGCTGCCGAATTCGGCGCGCGCGATTGGGGCGGTCAGCCTGGGCTCGGCAATTATCATCGTGCCGGCGCTGTTTGGCGAAGGCTTGCTGCTCGGATTGGATACCCTCGTGGCCCAAGCCTTTGGCGCCGGCAAGCGCGAAGACTGCCATCGCTCCCTGGTCAATGGCGTGTACCTCAGTCTGGCCCTCACGCCGATTCTCAGCATTCCCATGTTCTTGCTGCCGCGCTTCCTGAGCGCGATACATGTTGACCCGGACTTGCTCGCAGAGACGGTTCCCTACACCAACGCGCTCACTTGGGGACTTTTCCCGCTACTCCTCTATTTCGCCGTGCGACGCTGCCTGCAGGCCATGAACATGGTGCGCCCGGTCGCCTTCGCGCTGGTCACCGCCAATCTCATCAACGCCCTGTTCAACTGGATTTTGATCTACGGCAAGTGGGGAATGCCGGCCATGGGAACGGTCGGGTCCGGATGGTCCACCGCGATTGCCCGCCTCTACATGGCTGGTGTGCTGATTGCCTATCTTTTCTGGTACGACCGTAAGCACCGAACCGAGTTGCTCAAGACCCCAGTGGACGTGGACCTTTCGCGCATCCGGCAGCTGCTTGCGCTGGGGGTGCCGGCGGCGGTGCAGTTCACGCTGGAGACGGCGGTCTTCGCCACCGTGACCACCCTGATCGCCAAACTCGGCGCCCTGCCGCTGGCGACCCACCAGATTGCGCTGAACACCGTGGCGTTTACCTACATGGTGCCGCTCGGAATCTCCTCGGCGGCCGCGGTGCGCGTCGGACAGGCGCTCGGCAGGCGCGACCCGCAGGGAGCGGGCGCTGCGGGCGGCACCGCCATCTTCATCGGCGCGGCTTTCATGACCCTGGCCGGCGTGGTACTGCTGCTGGTGCCGCGCTGGATTGCGCGGAGCTACACCACCGACGAGACGGTCATTCGCAGCGCCGTGGCCCTGTTGGCCGCTGGCGCGGCGTTTCAGTTGTTTGACGGCATACAGTCGGTGGCCACCGGCGCGCTGCGTGGTGCCGGAGATACCCGCACACCGATGCTCTGTCATTTCGCCGCCTATTGGGTGATTGGACTGCCGCTCGGCGCATGGCTGTGTTTCCGGCGCGGCTGGGGCGCTTTGGGCTTGTGGATT
Source organism: Dongiaceae bacterium (assembly GCA_035542235.1). Lineage (GTDB taxonomy): Bacteria > Acidobacteriota > Terriglobia > Acidiferrales > UBA7541 > Acidiferrum. The sequence continues at coordinate 19,714 of DATKLU010000081.1, read as the reverse complement.
GGGCTCAGCCTGGCGCTGATTCTGATCGGAATTGTGCTGCTGGCGGTCTGGCGGCGCAAAGTGCGCCAGCTCGAGCGCGCCGCTGCCGCGCCGGCCTGAACGTTACATCTTGTAGCGGCCGAGATCTTCGTCCGAAAGACTGTCGAGGTAATTCTTCAACTGTCCGGTCTGCTCGTGCGCGGAACGTTCGGAGAGTGCCGTGGACACTTTGGAATTCTTCAGCACCTGCTCGTCCACGAAAATCGGGCAATCCATACGCAGCGCCAGCGCCAGGGCATCGCTCGGCCGCGAGTCGATGGTCATCATCTGGCCCTCGCGCTCGACCCAGATCAGCGCATAGAACGTGTCGTCTTTCAGCTCGCTGACGACGATCTTGTCCACACGCACATCCAGGCCCAGCAAAACGTTCTTCAGCAGATCGTGGGTCATCGGGCGCGGCGTCTGGACCTTCTCGATTTCCAGCGCGATGGCATTCGCTTCGTACACGCCGACCCAGATCGGAAGCACCGCATTGCCGTGCACGTCTTTCAGCACCACGATCGGCATGTTCGTCACCGGGTCCATCATCAGGCCACGAATCTTCATCTCCAGTTCCATCGCGTCCTCCCGGTTCTTCTCTGACCCGTTTCTACCACCCGGTGCCGCCCGGCACAACCCGCAAATTTCGATTCAGCGAATATGTTCCCCGAGCAGACTGTTCGGCGTGCAGCCGGTCACCCTTACGCTGACGTATTCACCCAACAGTTTTTCCGCTTCGGACTGGAAATTCACCACCCGATTGCACGCGCTATGGCCATACCATTGACCTTCGCGCTTGGATTTCCCGTCCACATGCACTTCCACGGCATCGCCTTGCATCTTGCGCAAAGCGGCCAGCTGAATCTCTCGCTGTTTTTCGTTCAGCAGCGCCAGGCGCCGGCTCTTTTCCTCTTCCGGAATGGCATCCGCCATCTCGGACGCGGGGGTATTGGGCCGCGGCGAATACTTGAACGAAAAAACCCCCGAGTACTGAACTTCATCCAGCAGCGAGAGCGTCTCCGCGAACTCCGGCTCGCTCTCACCCGGAAAGCCGACGATGATGTCCGTGGTAATGGCCATCGCGCGCCGCCCGCCCCGAATCATGGCGATTTTTTCCAGATACTCGTCGCGCGAGTACGTTCGCTGCATGGCGCGCAGCACCCGCGTTGAACCGGATTGTACCGGCAAGTGTATATGGTTGCAGATCGAATCGTGCGCGTTCATCGCATCCACGATGTCCTGGCCGAAATCCCGCGGATGCGAAGTGGTGAAGCGCACCCGGCGGATGCCGGGAATCTCGGCGGCGGCAATCAGCAGCTCGCTGAAGCGCATCTTGCGTGGCGAAGGGTCCGCGTAGGAGTTGACCGTCTGCCCGAGGAATTGCACTTCGCTGTAGCCAAAATCGGCAAGCTGTTTGAGCTCCTGCAGGACGCGCCGGCTGTCGCGGCTGCGCTCCGGGCCGCGGGTGAATGGCACGACGCAGTAGGCGCACGCCTTGTCGCAGCCCTCAATGATGGTGAGGTACGCGCGCCAGGGGTTGTCGCGTCGCGTGACGTCGGTCTCGAAGGTCTCGTCGGTGTCGTTGTCCAGCCCGGTCACGCGCTGTTCGCCCGCTTCCACTTGCGCCAGCAGTTGCGGAAGCTTGCTGTAACTGGCCGATCCGCACACCAGATTCACCCACGGCGCGCGCGTGAAAATATCCTCGCCCTCCTGCTGCGCCACGCATCCCAGGACCGCGATCTTCTTGCCCTCGCCCTTTGCGCCGCGGTACTCGCCCAGGCGCGAGAAGACCTTCTGCGCCGCTTTCTCGCGAATGCTGCAGGTGTTGTAGAGAATCAGGCTCGCCGCTTCGATCGTCTGCACTTGCCGGTAACCGCGTGCCTGCAACACGCCCGCCACCTTTTCCGAATCGTGTTCGTTCATCTGGCAGCCGAACGTTTCCATGTAGAACGTCGCGCCGCCGGCCGCGGCGACCCCGTTCAACGTCGTCCCAGCAGGCGCGAGGCCGCCTCCGCCCGCCTGCATGAGCCGGTCAATGCCGATATCGAACGCTTTTCCCATGTGTCAGCGCGATTTTATCACACGAAATGCGGCGATCCGGGCGCTTGCCCCTTCCGCGCCGCGTGCTTTGGGGGCTGCACGGTCCGTCACCATTCGTTGCGTACCCTTCTCGCGTGTGCTACGTTTTTAAAGTCCAGCAAATTTTATCGCTGAGGGGACATCATTCACCTTCTCCTGATCGCAACCTTCTTCGCCGCCGATCTAGGCAACATTCTCGAACAAACCGGCTGGGTCGCTCGCGGCGTGTTGGGTCTTCTGCTGTTTTTCTCCATTGTTTCCTGGGCAATGATTCTGCAAAAGCTGAGCGCCTTTGGCCGCATCCGCCGCCAGAGCGACCAGTTCCTGCGCATCTTTCGCGCCACGCGCGGCGTGGCCAACCCGCAAGCCCTGGCCACCGCGGGTTCCCCCTATGCCAACGTTTACGCGGCCGGCTATCGCGAGCTGCAAAGCCAGGTCGGCACCGCACCCGGCAATCCGCATCCGCCCGCGCTCAAGAGCCTCAGCGCCGTCACCGTCAACATGCAGCTAGCCTCGGCCGAAGAAGTCCGCCGCGTGGAAAAGGGCATGACCTGGCTGGCCACAACCGCTTCGGTCACGCCGTTTATCGGCCTGTTCGGCACCGTTTGGGGCATCATCGATGCCTTTTCCGGCCTCGGCAGTGCCGGTTCCGCCAGCTTGCGCGCGGTCGCTCCCGGCATTTCGGAGGCCCTGGTCACTACCGCCGCGGGCCTTTTCGCCGCCATTCCCGCGGTGATTTTCTATAACAGCTTCTTAGGCAATATCCGTGACCTGGCGCAACGCCTGGACTCCTTTGCGCTGGAAGTCACTGCCCAGATCGAGAAAACGTTCACCTAGTCGGCGGCCGGTTGTCGCGGCCGCATCGGAAACGCTATGCCGCAACTCTCCAAACAGACGCAAACGTCGCTCTCCGAGATCAACATGGTCCCGTTCATCGACGTGGTGCTGGTGCTGCTGATCATTTTCATGATCACCGCTCCGATCCTGCAGTCGGGCATCGAAGTGGATGTGCCCAAGACCAAGACCATCCGCGAGATCACCGAACAGCGCGTGGTCATCACCGTGGACAAGGCCCAGCGCGTGTACGTCAACAGCGATCCCGTGAACATTCACCAACTCGGCGCCAAGGTGCAGTCGCAGATTAAAAAATCGCAGGAAGCGGTCTACCTGCGCTGCGATGAGACGGTTCCCTTCGGTATCTTCGCTTCGGTCATCGATACTCTGCGCGTCTCCGGCGTGAACAACATCAGCATCGTCACCGAGCCTTTGACCGATCGCAATCGCACTGGAAAATAACCGATGTCGTACCAACTGCCCAACAGCGCAGCCTCCGAAGAACTCAGCGTCAAGCCCTACCTCACGGCTTCCGGCATCGCCCACGCCGCGCTGATCCTGCTGTTCGTGCTGGCTGCGTATTTCCACTGGAACGTCGGGAACCAATGGGCCGGCGTCGGTGGCGGTGGCAGCAACGTGAAAGTAAACCTCGTCGGCAGCGCGGGCATCCCTATGCCCAAGCCCGAGACCGTGACCGAAAGCAACGTCGTTGACCCCACCAAAACCCTGAACAAGCCGGAAGAAAAACCCAAGCCGCCGGAGCCGCCGACCAAGGCCGAAAAGATTCCCGAATTCAAAAAAGAAAAGCCCCTGCCGCCCAGCAACAAGTCCAAAGTTTTTGAGAACAAGACGCCGCAACCCGAAAACGCGGTCCCTGGCCGCGGCGGTCCGCCCAATATCCCGACCGGCGTCGGCAGCAACCCTGGCAACCAAAGCGGTGTAGCCGTGCAGGGCCCGGGCGGTGGCGACTTCGCTTCGCGCTATGGCTGGTACATCGAGTCCGTCAAACGCCGCATTCAATCGAATTGGCTGCAGAATACCATCGACCCTGGCATTCGCGCGGCTCGCACCGCGCACGCCGTGGCCCAGTTCACCATCTACAAAGACGGCACGGTGAAGGACATCAAGATCTTCCAGACCAGCGGCAACCAGTCCATGGACAACTCCGGCTTGCGCGCCATCATGAGCTCCAGCCCGATGCCCGGCCTGCCGACCGATTACAGCGGCTCTTACGTAACCGTTACTTTCGATTTCGACTTGAGCATGACAAAATGAACTTGCCTGCCCGGATTCAGCCGCAACCGTCGCGTTCTCTGGAGGAAATGGTGTCGCCGCGTCTTCTACGCATTGGTCTGTTTCTGTCGCTCGCGTTCGTGTTGCTGATTGCCGCGCATCCCGTTGCCGCGCAGGATTGGTTCCGCACCGGCACCGGCCTGGGCGTGGAAAAGCCCCGCGTGGCCGTGGCCGATTTTGCCGCTCGTTCGGACGCGTCCAGGAACCACTCCGCGCTCTTCTCGCAGGTGGTGCGCGACGATCTCGCTTTCTCCGGCATCCTCGACCTGGTGAGTCCCAGCTTCAATCCCGCCGTGCAGCCGAGCGTTCCCTCCGAGCTTCGCTATGTTGCCTGGACCGACTCTCCCGTGAACGCGCACTACGTGGCTTTCGGGAACCTGGTCGAAACACCCGGCGAAGTCGCCATCCAGGCCTGGTTCTACGATGTCACCAATCCTGCGTCCCAGGCGGTCATTTCCAAGGTTTATCGCGGAACGCCTACCGACGCGCAGGTTCGCAAGTTTGCCCACCAATTCGCCGACGAAATCATCATGCGCTTGTCCGGCGGCTTGCCGGGCATCTCGTCCACGCAAATCGCCTTTGTCAGCTCGCGCACCGGCACCAAGGAAATCTGGGTCATGGACTACGACGGCGCCAATCAGCACCCGCTGACTTCCCTGCGCTCGATTGCCCTGACCCCGCGCTGGTCCCCGGACAGTTCGCGCATCGCCTTCACCTGCTACGCCTCCGGCGGCTCCGCACCGGCCAGCCCGGAAATCTGCATGTATTCGCTCGACGCCAACAAAGTGGTCTCCTTCCCGCGCTTCCGAGGCACCAACAGTGCGCCGGCCTGGTCTCCGGATGGCTCGCAGCTCGTCTTTTCCTCCTCCATGAACGGCAACCCCGAACTCTATTCCATCAACGCCAGCGGCACCGGCCTTAAGCGCCTCACTTTCTCCAATGGCGCGAGCACCTCGCCCGCCTGGAATCCCAAGACCGGCCAGAGCATCGCCTTTGTCAGCGACCGTTCCGGCGTTCCCAAGCTGTACCTGATGAACTCCGACGGCACCGACGCGCAAAATCTCGATCTGCCCGACAAGGGCTATCTGATCGATCCGGCGTGGGCCCCGAATGGCCAGTTGCTGGCCTTCAGCTGGCGCCGCCCGACGGGCAACTACGACATCTACGTGATGGATGTGGCCAGCCGCCAGATCATCGAACTTACCCGCGACGCGGGACGCAATGAGCGTCCCAGTTGGGCGCCCGACGGAAGGCACCTGGTGTTCGAGTCCACGCGCTCCGGCACCCGCCAGATCTGGAGCATGCTCGCGGACGGTACCCAGGCGCGGCAGCTCACCACCAGTGGGCACAACGAGTCGCCGAACTGGTCCACGCGCTGACCGTGCGCGCGGCACGTGCATGATACGAATATATCGTGACACGACATTTCCCGGTCCGTTGCGGAAGTGGTACGATGAGGGTGCACGCTACAACGCACGAAAACGTTCTTACTGGGACCCTACAAGAGCCCTAACTGAGGAGGAACTTGAGCAATGAATGAGGTTGCCCGACCGCGCTATTCCCGCATTTACCGTGCAAGTCTGTTGGCGGTTCTCGCCGCTGCCGCCCTGACCGTGGGCTGCAACAAGAAACCGGTGGCCGCGACCGCGCCGCCCGCATCCACGGCCCCCCCGGCCGCGCGACCCACCGTGACGCTGCAGGCCACGCCGACCTCCATCAACAAGGGCGACGTGACGACCTTGAGCTGGTCTTCCACCAACGCCACGCAACTCACCATTTCCCCGGAAGTCGGCGCCGTCGCGCCGGAAGGCTCCACCAAGGTGACTCCGGCCGACTCCACGACCTATACCATTACCGCCAGCGGCCCGGGCGGCACTGCCGACTCCAGCGTCCGCGTTACCGTCGCGGCGCCGGCTCCTCCGCCGGCCGCAGCCCCAACCTCGTCCCTCGATGAACTCTTCCTGAAGGAAGTTCAGGACGCCTACTTCGACCTCGACAAAGCCGACATCCGGTCCGACGCGCGTACCGCCCTGGCCAAGACCGCGGAATTCCTGCGCAGCTATCCGCAGGTGAAGGTCGTCATCGAAGGCCATTGCGACGAGCGTGGCTCCACGGAATACAACCTGGCGCTCGGCGATCGCCGCGCCGCAGCCGTCAAGCAATACCTGGTCTCCCTGGGCATCAGTGCCGATCGCCTGAGCACTCTCAGCTACGGCAAGGAAAAGCCCTTCTGCATGGAGAGCACCGAAGCCTGCTGGCAGCAGAACCGCCGCGGCCACTTCGTACAGGCCAAGTAGCTTCCATCCGTTTCGTGGCAAGGAAAGGGCCGCGGCTGAACAGCTCGCGGCCCTTGGCCTTTCCGCTGACGTTTGCTTGGCCATACCGTTTCCTCTCCCCTTGCCCCGCTGGCAGCGGGCGGCTAAAGTAGAATCTCAGCCCTTTTTGTGCAGTCTGTTGGTCAGCCGCACCGGTGCAAGCGCAACCGTCGCGCTGGCCCGGGTTCGAGCCGCTTACTGAGGAGGAAGTTTTCATGCGTTTCCGCAATCTTGCTGGATTTGCCGCCGCTCTGCTGGTCGGAGCCCTGTGTGGCAGCCTCATCGGCCCTCGCCCCGCGCAGGCCGTGGCTCGCGAAATTATTGAACTGCAGCGCGACGTCACCACCCTGCTGCAAGGGCAAAAGGATTTGGGCACGCAAATCACTCAGGACCACACGGTGATGCGTACCCTTATCGAACAGTCCAACGACACCGTCGGCAAACTCAACGGCACCATGAGCGGCTTGCAGAAGTCCGTGCAGGATGTGCAGGCCAACTCCGGCGCCCGCCTGGACACCATGTCCACGCAGGTCCAGGGCCTCTCCGACAACCTTGAGGAGATTAAATCCCGCCTCGGCAAAGTGAACCAGCAGCTGGTGGATTTGCAGAACACCGTGCAGACCCTGGATGCAAAAATCTCTGGCGGCGCGGCTCCCTCGGTAGCTCCGGCGGGCACTGCGCCCACGGGCGCCGCGGTTGCTCCTGCCGGCGCGGGCTCCCCTTCCGGCCCTGCTCCCAGCGCGGACACGCTCTATTCCAATGGATTGCGCGACATCACCGGCGGGAAGTACGATCTGGCCCGTTCGGAATTCCAGGACTACCTGAAGTACTACGGCGACACCGATCTTGCATCCAATGCGCAGTTTTACCTGGGAGAAATCGCCTACGCCCAGCGCCAGTATTCCGACGCGGTCAGCGAGTACGAAAAGGTCCTCAGCAACTATCCCAAGAGCTTCAAGCTGGCGCCCGCGCGCCTCAAGAAAGGGATGGCGCTGATCGAACTCGGCCAGAAGAATTCCGGCGTGAAGGAACTTCGTGAAGTGGTCAAGCGCTACCCCGGCACCGAAGAAGAGCGCCGCGCCCGCGCCAAGCTCAAGGAACTTGGGGTCGCCGCAACCCCCGCCTGAAGCGACATTCTAACTCCGGCAAGGTTCCGTAGCGCCGGACCTGCCTGCCGCAGGCAGGCTTTCGCCCGCGGCTCTTCTCTTTGAACCAGGCCTCGGCTTCTATGGTTTTTCTGCCGCGTCTAGACGCCTGCGCCCGCATCCTTCAATTCTTGCTTGGCCAGCGTCTCCGCGTCCTTCGCCGCGCCCTTGGCATCCACGTCGGACTTCAGCAACTTGATCGTCTTGGCCAGGCTCAACGGCTTGTCGCCCGCGGGCATCCGGCAAGCCGTGGTGTCCGTACCGACGCGCACCCCGGTCACGTTGGACTTCACGCACTCAAAATTCAGGCCGACATTGTGGCTCGCGTGCAGCGCGGCCAGGCAATCCACGCGTTGCAGGAAGTTCTTGCAGGCGTCCTGCAGCGAAGCTTCCGGTGCCAGCACCTGCATGGCGCGCAACTTGGTCTCCAGCCGCTTGTCGAGATCGACGTTTTGTTCCGGAGCATCGCCGACCGGTTTCGCATCCTTCTTGCTCACCCACTTCATCGGATTCAGTGAGGGTTTGCTTCCGGCGACCGCGGATGCGGCTCCGGCCCCCGCCGGGCCCTGTGCAGCCGCCTGCCACACTGCCACCGAGGAAAGCAGCAAGCCAGCCAGCGCGAAACGCGAGAGGAATTTCATAGGGACTCCTTGGGCCTGCGGCTTCTCCGCACTGCGCCACGCCCTGGCGCAAGGTGTGCAAGAATCCCGGCCGTCACGTAAGTATTTGGACCACTCCACTACGCCACTTTGCCACGCGGCGCACTAGCCCACCCGTTCGCAGTACTCCCCGAATCCGTTACTTGGTCCCGCGGACAGGCGCGATTTGTCCCTTGGGACGGGCTTTCGCTATCATCCGAAGGTCATGCAATTGAGCCTGAATCCCGTCGAACTGCGCGTTCTCGGCGCCCTGGTGGAAAAAGAAATCACCACGCCCGAATACTACCCGCAATCGCTGAACGCCCTCACCAACGCGTGCAACCAGAAGTCCAACCGCGATCCGGTCATGCAGCTCTCCGAAGACGATGTGCGTCGCGCCCTCATTGATCTCGAAGCGCAGTCCCTTATCCGCGCCATCGCCGAAAGCCGCGCCACCAAATACGAGCACCGCCTGCAGGACGCCTTCAATTTTTATCGCCCGGAAATTGCCGTCCTCTGCGAACTCATGCTGCGCGGCCCGCAGACTCCCGGCGAACTGCGCACCCGCGCCTCGCGCATGCATCCCTTCGAGGATCTCGAGGCCGTAAACTCGGCCCTGCAGCGCCTTGCCAGGCGCGAGCCGCCGCTGGTCGTCGTCCTGCCCCGCCAGGCCGGCACCAAGGAAGCCCGTTACGCGCATTTGCTCGGCGGCGAACCTCCCCGCGCCAACGCCCGCGAAGAATCGCAGGATGCCCCGCCGCACGCAGCCGCGACAAGCGGGTCGCCCTCGCGCATCGAAGCGCTGGAAGCCGAAGTCGCGCAGCTGCGCGGCGACATCGCCGTCCTCAAGGACCAGTTCGCCGCCTTCCGCAAACAATTCGACTGACCGCCCGCGAGTTTTGTTTTCTCGCCGGCCATGATAACTTCAGCGATGCAAAGGGAGAGTGCTCATGTCCGTGAATAAAGTCATCCTCGTCGGTCGTCTCGGCCGTGATCCGGAGACGCGCTACACCGGCGGAGGCCAGGCGGTGGCCAATTTTTCCGTGGCGACGGACGAAACCTATCGCGACAAGGCCGGCGAACGGCAGAAGCGCACCGAGTGGCACAAGATCGTGGTGTGGGGCAAGCAGGCGGAAATCGCACAGCAGTATCTCAAGAAAGGCTCGCTGGTCTTCATCGAAGGCCGCATTCAATCGCGCGAGTGGCAGGACAAGGAAGGTCAGAAGCGCACCAGCTTTGAAATTGTCGCCAACAACTTCCGCATGCTCGGCGGCCGAGGTGATGGCGCTGCGGGCGGTGGCGGCGGATCTTACGCGGGAGGCGGCGCTTCCCGCTCCGAAGAACACGACCAGTCCGGCCCCGGTGACGATTTCGGCGGCGGCGGTGGCGGCGGGCCGGAGATCTCCGACGAGGACATCCCGTTTTAAGTGCGCCAGGGCGCTCGCGCCGCGGAAAAACAAAAGGCCGTTCCTTCGGGAACGGCCTTTTTCATTTCCGGTTTCGTATTCCGCTACTGCCCGTAGCGTTTGCGTTCGTCGTCGAGGCGTTGAAGAAACTGCTCAAACTTGGGTTTCTGTTCCGGCGTCAGCACCGCGCGAATCTTCTCGCGCGTTCTTTGCCGTACCGCGTCAATCTGCGGATCCGTCACGGCATGCACCGCCTTGTACTCGTTCTGCGCCTCATCCAGGATGGGAGCGATTTGCCGCTGCTGCTCGGCACTTAGTCCGACTTCCTGCGCGAGCTGTGCCCGTCGCTGCGCCCGGCGCTCTTCCACGGTAAGCATGGTTGGCGCGGCGGCATAACTCCGGTGCGCGAAGGCGTAGCCGAGAATGCCGCCAAGCGCGGTGCCGAGAACGAAGACCACCGCCAGCCAGAGGGTCGCCTTTTGCCGTACTGTTGGTTCCGTCATACGCTCAATCCGTGGTGTTCAGATAAAAATCGTCTTGAACCGGTGTGCCGCCGACCAAACCTTCCGGGGCCCGCTGCTCCAGCGTACTCTGGCTGGGTTGAGGCTGTGAGCGTCTTTCGTACAGCCAGCTCCCCATAATCAGCAGCCCCAGCGAGGCCAATACCGAAAACCGGTAGGCCAGCCGCGGCACCGCAGCCCAGGTCTGAATGCTCTGCTCCAGCCGCGCCTCGCGCTCGGCGATTCCCGCCATGACCCGCTTCAAAAAGAACGGCCCTGGCTCCGGCCCGTCCAGTTCGCGCTGCAACATCCCGCGGACTTCCAGAAGTTCGTCCGCGAAAATCCGGCACTCCGCGCAGCCTTCGAGGTGCGCTCGGACGCCCTGCGCAAGATTAGCAGGCAGCCTGCCTGGCTCTGCAACGCCCCAGTCTTCCGGCAGGCGCTCCAGCAGATCGCGAGCCGCCTCGCATTCCCCGTTCTTTTTCCGACCGAACCACATGGCGCGAACCTCCTGCAGCTGTTCCTAGCCCCTTTCGCGCCGGCAGTATTCGATGATGCGCCGCCTTGCGCGAAATAATCTAACTTTCACCGTGTTGGCATTCAAGCCCATCGTTTCGGCAATCTCTTCTACGGAAAATCCCTGGACCTCTTTGAGCACCAGCATCGCGCGGTCACGTTCTTCGAGCTGCTCCAGCATCTTTTGCACCTGCTCGCGGTCCGCCATGCGATCGCTGGTGTCCGCCTGCCGGGTTCCTTCCCGCTCTACATCCGTGTACTGCCGGTTCTGCTCTTCGCTTAAGTCCGATTCATAGACCAGCGGCCGCGCCTTGCGCTTGCGCATCAGATCCCAGCACTCGTTCACTGTGATCTTGTACAGCCAGGTACTGAATGCTGCCCGCTGATCGAAACGTTTCAGCGAGAAATAGGCCTTCACGAAAACCTGTTGCGCCACGTCTTCCACATCTTCGTGACGTTTCAGGATGCCCCGCGCCACCGCGAATACTCGGTGCTGATGCCGCTGCACCAGGGTCTCGAAGGCCTCCTTGCTGCCCTTCTGCGCCAGAGCAACCAGTTCCCGTTCGTCCGTTCGCGCGGCAACTGTTTCCGCCGAAACCCGCGCCGGCGCCGCTTTCGGCCCGGCCTGCGCTTCTGTCTTTGTGACGCGTGCCATGAGTATCCGGTTACGTCTTTCTTTCCCCCGTTATCCTATGCGGAATACGCCGCCAAGTTCGCACTTCGCACGAGGACACCCGCTTGCTTGATTGCTTGCTTTCTTGCCTGCCTGCGGGCCAGGTCTGCGGCCCCGGATCTCCCTGCTGCGCCGGTCGATTGCTACAGATGTTTCACCGCGTCAATCACTAGTTTATGCTTGATTTGCATCTTACCTACATGGAATAATGCCGCCATGATTATTGGTGACCGCCTTCGCGCTCTGCGCGAAGAAAAGAAATTTTCCCAGGGCGATATCGAGAAGCGTACCGGCTTGCTCCGCTGTTATATCTCTCGCGTCGAGAATGGCCACACTGTACCGGCCATTGAGACGTTGGAAAAGCTGGCACGTGCCCTCGAAGTGCCTCTCTATCAACTGTTCTACGACGGCGAAGAACCACCGCAACTCCCGAACCTCCCGAAGCGCAAGTCAGGCGACGACATCGCCTGGGGCAGCGCAGGCAAGGACGCGCGGTTCCTCAATAAACTCCGCCGCTTGTTGAGCAAGACCGACGAAGACGATCGCAAACTGATTCTGTACATGGCGCAAAAAGTAGCCGGCAGATAAGTTCGCGAGGGATTCGTAAGGCCCAATCTTTTGACTCGTATCTGGCCGCACTCTTCGTGCGGCCTTTTTTATTGCGTCCACTTCCCGCAATTCGCCGCTCATTCCCATTCGATCGTTCCCGGCGGTTTGGACGTAATGTCGTACACCACGCGCGTAATCCCGGTGACCTCGTTCACGATGCGCGTGGAAATCCGTTCCAGCACTTCCGCCGGCAGCCGCGTCCAGTCCGCAGTCATCGCGTCGTCGCTGTCCACCACCCGCACCGCCGCCGTCAAGCCATAGGTTCGTCCGTCTCCCATGACGCCTACGCTGCGCACCGGCAGCAGCACCGCAAACGCCTGCCAGGTACGATGGTAAAGGCCGGCTTTGCGTATCTCCTCCCGTACCACGCTATCCGCTTCACGCAATAAAGCCAGGTGCGGTGCGGTCACCTCTCCGAGTAGCCGTACTGCCAGTCCTGGTCCTGGAAACGGATGTTTCACCAATATCTCATCCGGTAAACCTAGGTCCCGCCCGATTCGCCGCACCTCGTCCTTGAACAGGTCGCGCAGCGGCTCAATCAGGGCAAACGGCATCTTTTCCGGTAACCCGCCCACGTTGTGATGGGTCTTGATCGTCGCCGAAGGTCCCTTCACCGAGACCGACTCAATCACGTCCGGGTACAGCGTTCCCTGCACCAGGAACGCGACTTCCTCCCCCGCTCCCTGCCCGGACCGCAGCTTCCCGGCCTCTTCCGCAAAAACCGCGATAAACTCCCGGCCAATCCGCTTGCGCTTCTCCTCCGGGTCCGTAATGCCCGCCAGCTGCCCCAGGAACCGCTCGGTAGCATCCACGCCAATCACGTTTAGCCCCAGCCGCTCGCGGTACATGCGCAGCGTATCTTCGAATTCGTTCTTCCGCAGCAGCCCGTTGTTGACGAACACGTTCGTCAGCCGATCCCCGATGGCGCGGTGCACCAGCACCGCCGCCACCGTCGAGTCCACCCCTCCCGAAAGCGCGCACAGTGCCCGCTTGGTACCTACCTTTTCCCGTATGGCCGCGACCGTCTCTTCGATAAACGCCGCGCCGCTCCATTTGGCCTCGGCTTTGCACACCTGGAACAGGAAGTTGCGCAGGATCTGCGTTCCCTGCTCCGTGTGGTTCACCTCGGGGTGAAACTGCACCGCATGAATACGCCGCTGCGCATTCTCGATGGCCGCAATGGCGTTGTCCGTGGTACCGGTGGTGCGAAAGCCTTCCGGCAGGCCCTTTACATGATCGCCATGGCTGTTCCAGATTTTCAGACTTCCCGGCAAACCGCTGAAGAGTTCCCCGCACGCCGCGTCACTGCGAAACTCCGCCCGCCCATACTCGCGCCGCCCCGCCGGCTCGACCTTTCCGCCCAGCGTGCGCGCGATCCATTGCATGCCATAACAGATACCCAGCACCGGTATCCCCGCCTGCAGCACCGCCGGATCGCACTTCGGTGCGTCTTTGTCGTATACCGAGCTTGGCCCGCCCGAGAGGATAATTCCCGCGGGTTCGTACGCGCGAATTTCTTCAAGCGAGGAATGGCAAGGCAGGATGGCGCTGAAGACCTGCAGTTCGCGTACGCGCCGCGCGATGAGTTGCGTGTACTGCCCGCCGAAGTCGAGTACGACGATACCGCCGAGTTCGGACTTGGGCTTTGCCGCCTGTTTCTGCATCTTCGCTCCCGCCTGGATGTCCGCCATCCCGATCCTCCCCGGCTTCCGAATTGTTGTCCCGCGCTAGGTGACTACCAGGTTCAGCAATTTGTTCGGCACGTACACCACCTTGGCGATGCTTTTGCCCGCCAGGTGCTGTGCGATGCCCGCATCACCCTGCGCCAGCGCCAGGATTTCCGCTTGCGCAATGCCTGCCGCCGTCTTGATCTTCCCCCGCAGTTTCCCGTTCACCTGCACCGGAATCTCGACTTCATCGTCGGCTGCCAACTCCTCGACAATGTCCGGCCAGGGTTGCCTTGAAAGGCCGTTACTGTGGCCCAGCATCTCCCACATCTCTTCTGCGATATGGGGGGTCATCGGCGACAGCAATAAGACCAGGATATCCAGCACTTCTTTCAAAACAGATGCTTTCACCTTCGCCGCCATCGGCTCCCTGGCGTAAATCTCGTTGGTGAGCTCCATAATCAGCGCGATCGCGGAATTAAAGTGCCAGCGTGTGTCAAAGTCCTGAGTGACGCGACGCATGGTCTTGTAGGTTACTCGTATAAGCTCTCGTTCATCGTCGGTTAAGGACTTGGGGTCAAAATTCCATTTCGGCGCCTGCTTCACGTAGTCCGCGTGCTTCTCAATCAGCCGGTACACCCGGTTCAGGAACCTCCAGGCTCCATCGATGCTCTCTTCGCTCCACTCCAGATCTTTTTCCGGAGGCGCGGCAAACAGGGTGTACAGGCGGCCCGTGTCCGCTCCGTACTTGTCCGCCATCTCGTGCGCGCCCACCACGTTGCCGCGCGACTTGGACATCGCCACGCCGCCCTTCAGCACCATGCCCTGGGTAAACAGTCGCGCCGCGGGTTCGCTGTGGGTGATCAGCCCCAGGTCGCGCATCACCTTGCACCAGAAGCGCGAATACAGCAGGTGCAGGATGGCGTGCGTGATGCCGCCGATATACTGGTCGATCGGAAACCAGTACGCCACCTTGGCCGGATCAAACGGCGCTTTGTCGTTGTGCGGATCGCAATAGCGGTAGAAATACCAGGACGAATCCACGAACGTATCCATCGTGTCCGTATCCCGCCGCGCCGGGCCGCCGCACTTTGGGCAGGTGGTGTTCACAAACTCCGGGGTCGTCGCCAGGGGCGAAGCGCCTTCGCCGGTGAGCTTCACGTTGGCCGGCAGCACCACCGGCAGCTGCGCATCCGGCACCGGCACCAGCCCGTCCTTCTCGCAGTACACCACCGGAATCGGCGTGCCCCAATAACGCTGCCGCGAAATCAGCCAGTCGCGCAGCTTGTAGATGATTGTGCCCTTGCCGAAGCCGCGTGCTTCGGCATCCGCAATCATCTTTTCGATCGCTTTTTCCGGCGCCAGTCCGTTGTACTCGCCCGAGTTCACCAGCTTGCCGGTTTCGTGCTCTTCGAACGGCGCGCTCAGCTTCGCTCCATCCAGCACTTCTCCGCTCAGCGGCTGCACCACCACGCGCACCGGCAAACCGTACTTCCTGCAAAATTCAAAGTCCCGTTCGTCATGCGCCGGTACCGCCATGATCGCGCCCGTGCCGTAACCCATCAGCACGAAATTGCCGACCCACACCGGCACTCTTTCGCCGCTGAATGGATTCAGCGCGTAGGAACCCGTGAAGAATCCTACTTTCTCCATCGTCGCCAGGTCCGCCGTTTTCACCGACGTCTGCCGCATCTGCGCCAGCGTCGCTTCCGCGTGCGCCTTTTCCGGCGTGCCGTCCGGCAAAGCGCCGATCAGCCTCGCTACCAGCGGATGGCCGGCGGCAAGGACCAACGCCGTGGCGCCATAAATCGTGTCAATCCGGGTGGTGAACACCTCAATCGGCTCAAACGCTCCCGCCTCAGCCGGCGCGAAGCGCACGTTCGCTCCCCGCGATTTCCCCACCCAGTCGCGCTGCATGGTGATGACCCGCTCCGGCCACCCCTCTTCCAGCAGCTTGAAGTCTTCCAGGAACTCCTCCGCGTACGCCGTCGTGCGCAGGAACCATTGCTCCAGGTCCCGCGTCTCCACCAGCGTATCTTCATGCCGCCAGCAGTGCCCCTGGATGACCTGCTCGTTCGCCAGCACCGTGCAGCACTTCGGGCACCAGTTCACCGGCGCCTTCTTGCGGTAGGCCAGGCCCTTCTCCAGCATGCGCAGGAAAAACCATTGGTTCCAGCGGTAATATTCCGGCTCGCAGGTGGAAATTTCTCGCCGCCAGTCGTAACTGAACCCGAAGCGCCGCAGCGTCCGTTGAAATTCGGCGATATTCTTGTTGGTCCACTCGCGCGGGTGGGTGTGGTTCTTGATCGCCGCGTTTTCCGCCGGCAGCCCGAAGGCATCCCAGCCCATCGGATGGAGAACGTTGAAGCCCCGCATGCGCTTCACCCGGGCCACCACGTCGCCGATGGTGTAGTTGCGCATATGTCCCATGTGCAACGTGCCGCTCGGGTACGGCAGCATTTCCAGGACGTAATACTTCTTCTTGCCCGGGTCCGCGTCAGTTTCGAAAACGCGCTCCTCTTGCCAGCGCTTCTGCCACTTTGTTTCCACCTTCTGCGGATCGTAACCTGTGCTCGCTGGTTGTTCCGGCACGCGCGTTATCCCTTTTTGTCCCTTTTTGTTGCCGCAGATTTTGCCTGTTTCGCCGCCGACTTCTTGTGCGCCGCCAGTTTCTTTTTGAGCCCTGGCGTCAGCATGGTGTAGCCCTTCTCGCCTTGCGGCCCGATCGCTCCGGCCAGTTCCCAAAGCTTGGCCACGTTCTTCCGGTCGTCGCCAGGATCCTCGATCGGCGTCTCCAGAATGAAAGCCCGCCCCGGCAGCCCGGTCGCCGCGCTCGCCCCCAGTTTCGGGTGCTGCAGCAAGCGCAGAAATGCCTCGGCCTTGATCTTCCCTTGCCCCAGATGCTCGTGCCGGTCAACCCGCCCGCCCAGCGCAATCTTGGAGTCGTTTACGTGCCACACGTGTACGTTCTCCAGCCCGATGTTGTCTTCTATCTGGGTGATGGTGGATTCCAGGCCCGGCGCCGTCGAAATGTCATAACCCGCCGCAAACAGGTGCGCTGTATCCAGGCACGCTCCCACGCCCAGCCCGCGCAGTCCGTGCAGAATCGCGCCCACTTCCTCCAGCCGCGAACCCACCGCCGTGCCCATGCCCGCAGTGTTCTCGATCAGGATCCGCATCTTGTCCAGCGGAACCCGGCGCGCCGCCTGTTTCACGCTTTCCACGATGGTCGCGATCGCCGCTTCCATGCGCGCTTCGCCGCGCGATCCCGGGTGCACCACCAGGAAGTCTGCGCCCAGTGCCACGCCGCGCACCAGCTCATCGTGAAATGCCTGGATGGAACGCGTACGCAGCATCGGCTGCATGGCCGCCAGATTCACCAGGTAGTTCGCGTGGATCACCA
Organism: Dongiaceae bacterium; assembly: GCA_035542235.1. Taxonomy (GTDB): domain Bacteria; phylum Acidobacteriota; class Terriglobia; order Acidiferrales; family UBA7541; genus Acidiferrum. Next base: position 2,618 of record DATKLU010000081.1, on the reverse strand, counting down.
GCGGGCCCAAGCCGAGCTCTTCTCGCCGCGCCCGGAAGGCCGCTGCGTCCGAATCCGGAATCCGCGCCGGGCCGCCCTGCCACATCCGCGGGCTGGCCGAGAAAATCTGCAGCGCATTGCAACCCAGCTTTTGCGCCGATTCCAGCGCATTCTGGTAGCCGCCTGCTATGGACGCGTGAATACCCACGCGCACGCTGCCGTCCACCCAGACCGGTGGCAGCGGCTCAGGTTCGGGCTCCGGGCGATATTCGTCCTCGGGGTCAAACTGGGTATCAAGAAGAATCGGCTGTTCGGGCATGCTCTCTCTAAAATTCCATGAGGTAGTAAACATTCGATTATACCACACGGCCGAAAGGCCACCGGCGGGGCAAAATTCCCCTGAAAAAGCCTCCCAGGCGTCATTTTGGACTGGCATCCCGGCTTCTCCCTCGACTACACTCCTCCTACGGGATTTCAATCCATCATTCCCAACTGCTTTTGCTGTCGGCGGCGTGGGGCAGAGGTCATCGAAAACATGTTCCCCAGCGCAAGCGTCTCGGTAACCCGGTAGTTCACAGCAAAATAGCGCAGTTCCCTTTTCCCTTTATCTGAAATTCTTGCCGCGTGGCGGGCCCATGTTTGCGGAGCCCTTCGCGCAGAAATACATGGATAGCTATGAGTACGGAACCACTCGCAAACGGCGCAGTGCCCTCGCCGTCGCTCTGGAGTTCAGTGCGTGAAGCCCTGCGCGGTTCGCATCAGGACTTCACCACCGGCAATTTGAATCGCGCCATTCTCCTGCTGGCCATCCCCATGGTCCTCGAAATGGTGCTGGAATCGCTCTTCGCCGTGGTGGACGTTTTCTGGGTCGGGCGCCTCGGCGCAGACGCCGTCGCCACCGTCGGCCTCACGGAGTCCCTGCTCAGCCTGGTCTTCGCCATCGGCCTGGGTCTGAGCCTTTCCACCACGGCCATGGTCGCGCGCCGCATCGGAGAAAAAGATCCTCAGGGCGCAGCCATCGCCGGCGTCCAGGCCATTTTCCTCGGGCTCGGCGTTTCCCTGCTCATCGGCCTGCCCTGTGTCTTCCTCGCCCCGCGCCTGCTGCAGCTCATGGGCGCTTCGCCGCAAGTGGTTGAGGTCGGCTCCGGTTACGCGCGCATCGCCCTCGGCGGCTGCGGCGCCATCGTCATGCTGTTTCTCAACAACGCCATCTTCCGCGGCGCGGGCGATGCCGCCATCGCCATGCGATTGCTCTGGGTATCGAACATCATCAACCTCGTGCTCGACCCCTGCCTCATCTTCGGGCTTGGTCCGTTCCCGCGGCTGGGCGTAACCGGCGCCGCGCTGGCCACATTCACCGGGCGCAGCATCGGCGTGCTCTACCAGTTCTACCGGCTCTTGAAGGGCACGGAGCGCATTCATGTGCTGCTGCGGCATGTGCGGCTGCACGTCGATGTGATGGTCCGTCTGCTGCGCGTCTCGCTCACCGGCATGCTGCAGTTCGCCATCGCCAATGCCAGTTGGATCGGCCTTGTCCGCATTATCTCGCTCTTCGGCGCGGCGGCGGTTGCCGGCTATACGGTGGCGATCCGTATCGTCGTGTTCTTCATCCTGCCTGCCTGGGGATTGAGCAACGCGGCCGCGACGCTGGTGGGCCAGAATCTGGGCGCCGGCAAACCGGAGCGCGCGGAGCAATCGGTCTGGCGCACCGGGCTCTATAACATGATCTTCCTCGGCACCATCGGAGTGTTCTTCTTCGTCTTCGCCACGCCGATCGTGAAGCTCTTCGTCAACGATCCCGCGGTGGTGCCGATTGCCGCCACTGCGCTGCGCACCTTCAGTTGCGGCAACGTGGGCTACGCCTATGCGATGGTCATGCTGCAGGCCTTCAACGGGGCGGGCGACACGCTGACGCCGACCATCGTCAACTTCTTCGGCTTCTGGGTGCTGGAACTGCCGCTGGGCTGGTGGCTGGCTGTGAAGGGAGGCATGCGGCAGCAGGGCGCCTTCCTGTCCATTGTGATTGCGGTGTGCTCCATTGCAGCGGCCAGCATCGTGCTCTTCCGCGGGGGAAAATGGAAACGGAAGAAAATCTGACCGCCCCATCACGCCACTTTTGTCGTTGGCAAGGTCAGGGAATCGTCCGACAGAGAACTGCCCCTAACAGAGAACCGCTCATAGACGAACAATCGGCGGCCGGCCCGGGACACAATCCGGGCATGCCACCGAAGGGTGGTTCTCGCACTCCTTGAAACTTCCGCGCCTAGGCTGCGGTATGAACTGCGGCCTTGTTCCGGACCACCCCGTCGGCCTGCGGCCCTTTCTGGCCCTCGACGATGTCGAATTCCACTTCATCGCCTTCTTTCAGGGTCTTATAGCCGTCCACCTGGATTGCCGAATAATGAACAAAGACATCCTTGTCCCCATTATCGGGCTCGATAAAGCCGTAACCCTTGACACGGCTGAACCATTTTACGGTACCGCTCGTACGATTGTCGGACATTGGGTGAACTTCCTCCTTACACCCCAAACTGGAAGTATAGACGGGCGCTTGCTTTGACATCACCCAACATGGGAATATCCTGTTGCCCGCTGATACTTTGGAATCTTACCTGTTCTGGAGAATTAACTGATCTAAC
>DATKLU010000080.1:0-8810 GCA_035542235.1 Dongiaceae bacterium | reverse complement strand
TTACTGCGGGAACTGCTTGATGCTGGTGACCTTCTCGCCGGTAAAGCGCACGAACATCGTCTTGTCCGGCGGGGTCCCGTAAATCCAATCCTCGATCTCGGTCCCGGTCGCATCCCGCTCGCGCACCTTATGCCCCGGTTTGCCGATGGCCGCCACCACCATTTCGCGGTCCATGCCGACCTTCGCCGTGCGCTCCTGAATCGCCTTTTTCATTTCCGGCTGCAAGGTGTCGATCCATTGCACGGAGGCCGAGCGCTGCTTGGCAAAATCCATGAAGGGCCCCAGCAGCTGCTTCAAATCCTCAGGTGTGAGGTCCGGAATAGTCTTGTTGAACTCCAGATAGATCGTGGTGCCTGCGCCCGGCTGCACTCCCGGAGGGCCGACCTCTTCCTTTTCGGTCGTCGAGCGCATTGTGGGCGCGCCGCCCATGCCGATCTGAACGTGATCCATCCAGCGGCGCTTGCCTTTGCCGCCGCCGTTCACATCCACCACGATGGTATGCTCGTGAAATTCCAGCTTGGTGATTTGCACCTGATCGCCGGCATGGATCGCCGCGCCGTGCGTCGCCACCGCGCGCTGCAGAATTTCCGTATTCACCGGTTTCCCGACATACAACAAAAAGCCCTCTTTGCCCGCCGGAAGGGACAATGCAGCCTTGGCGAATTCGCCGGAAACGTACCGGATCAGCTCCAACTTGGAAGTGTCCTGCAGAGTCGCCTTGCGCGGCCGCGGTGCAGGGTTCTGGCCTTCGTTGTGGTCGAGCGGATTGAAGAGGGGCACCTCGCCGCCGGAAAAGCGCGGCTGAGCGGCCGGCTCGGGGGAGCGCAGGTTCATGGCCCGCGGAATATCCGCGTCGGCCAGCAGGAATACGCTCAGGAGGATGGCGAGGGTATTGGTCATCTCTGGCAGCGCAACTCGGTTTGGGCCTTCGAACCCACCCGCTATTCTACGACGCGGCAGGCCCCTTGGGTAGATGCCTGCGTGCCGGGCGGAGCCCTAAAAATGATTGGCTTTTAGGCCGCAGGCGGGCAGCCCCTGCAGCGGTCGCTAGGAAACCGTCACCTGCACCCCGGACCGGTCGATGCCCATCGGCAGCAGCTGGCCTCCGGCTTCCACCACCGCGCGTTCGACGCTGCCGCGTGCGTCCGGCTCAATCAGCATTACCACGCAGCCGCCGCCGCCCGCCCCGCACACTTTGCCGGAAAGGGCGCCCTTTTTGCGCGCATTCTCGATGATCCGGTCAATCGTCCTCGTCGAGATCGTCGGCAGGTTCTTCTTGCGGAAGCCCCACTCCTCGCGCATGAGCCGCCCTGTCTCTTTCCAGTCCGCCTTCTCAAGCGCCAGGCGCATGGCCTGCGCCACTTCGGCAATCCGCTCCAGATTCCCCTGCACCTTTTTTTTGCCGTCGATGTGCGCCTTGAAGACTTCCCAATTGTTGATGCCGGATTGTCGCGGCTTGCCGGTGTAGCACAGGACCAGCCGCTGTTCGAGTTCGCGCACGTCGAGACGTAGCTCTACGCGCCGCTCGCCGCCCGGCGGCAACTCCACCGCCGCCGCCCCGCCAAACGCTGGCGGGTAGTGATCCTGGGTTCCGGTAGGTACCTTGATCACGATGCCTTCCGCATCGCGGCTGATGTGGATCCAGTCCACCTTGCTCTTGCCCGCGGCGGTAAAGCGGTCGAGCGCCGCGCAGATCGCCACGGCCATCGCGCTCGAACCGCCGATTCCCGCGCCAGCCGGCGCTTCGGAATCGGTCGTCAACGTAAAGCCGCCCTCGGGCGCAAAAAACTTGGCAATCTCCGCCAGCAGCGGCAATTTGTAGCGCCTGGCCTTGACCATCGCGGCGAACGAGGCAAACGCCTCTTCCTTCTTGGTGTCCCGCGAAATCAGCCGGATCCGGGCATCGCCCGTCGCGTGGGTTTCGATCACGCAGGAGGCATACCGCGTAATGGCCGCATTGATGGTCACCGCTCCGGGATGAAACAGATACAAAGGCCAGATGTCCAGTGTGCCGCCGGCCAGATCCACCCGGGTGGGTGCCTTGGATTCAATCCGCATGGTCTCACTCAATCTATTTCGGGAATGGGTAGAACAGTGGCCAGAATAGCGCGCGCGGGAGCGCGCCAATCCGCAAAATAGCTGCCTGGTGTTCCGCTGCTAACTGACTGCGCGTCCTCGCGCTGCCAGCGGTCCGGCTTATTCCTGCTCGGCGTTCACGGCCTTTTGCCGGAACATCAGATGCGGCCTGACCTCGTGTTTTGCATGCGCCGGATTGGGTTCGAAGCAGCGGCGGCAGCGTGCTTCGTACGCACCGCCGGCGCCGACCACGATCAGCTCGTCGCTTTCCACCAGCCGCTGTGTGTGCACCGCCGGGTTTCCGCAACGCACGCAGATGGCCAGGAGTTTCGTGATCTCTTCCGCGATCGCCAGCAGCCGCGGCATCGGCTCAAACGGCCGCCCGCGATAGTCCGTGTCGAGTCCCGCCACGATCACGCGTTTTCCCAGGTTCGCCAGCTTGGTGCACACATCCACCACTTCGTCGCCCAGGAACTGGGCCTCGTCAATGCCCACCACTTCCGTGCGCGGCTGGAGTTTGTCCAGAACGTCCGCCGCCTTGCTCACGTTGTCCGAAGAAATTCCCAGGCCGGAGTGCGAGACGATCTCGTTCGCCGCGTAGCGCGCGTCGATTGCCGGCTTGAAAATCTGCACCCGTTGCCGCGCGATCTCCGCGCGCCGCAGCCGCCGGATCAGTTCTTCGCTCTTGCCGGAAAACATCGGCCCGACCACCACCTCGATCCAGCCCATATTCCCTTTGACGATGTCCACGCGTTCTCCTCGCTTCCGAGTCCTGCCGGCAAACTCAACCCGCCGCAGCCGCCCGGCGGTACATGGCTCCATTATAAAACGGCGCGAACGCCGCGATCAGCGCCACGCGAAACGCTTCCTGGCGCGAAATCAGGCTGCCGGACAGCACGCCCCACGCGCCCTGGCCATCGCGAATGCCCGCCTCTCCAGCATAGCGGTCAATCGCCACGCTCAACTCCACACCGCGCGCGAACACCTCACGCGCCAGCTCCTGCGGCAATTCAATGCCGCCCGAACGCCCAAAGTGTCCGATCGTCCCGTCGCTCACATAGGCCCAGCTTTCCAGCAGAACCCGCGTCTCGTCCCCATCGGCCAGCGAATCCAGCCCGCCCTCGAGCCCGACAAAGTAGTCCCAACGTTCGTTTTCTTGCCGCGCGAGGTCCCGAAGCGCCTCCGCGCGTTGCCGCGCCCCCCGCATGCACTCTTCCCGGCTCAGTGGCGTGTGATTCACCCCGCTCTGTACTTCGCGCGCCACAATTTCGTAATCCAAGCTCCAGCCGGCTTGCCCGCGCAGCGCGGAGAGCGCTTCTTCGACGGCCTTGAGTTTTGGTTTGCGGGTGCTTCCGACGGCGATGCGCGTCTTGGTCATAAGTCGCGGGGCTTTCTGCGATTTTACCCATCGCCGGAAAAAAGAACAGACGCTCTTTTTCATCCTGAGGAAAACTTTTTCGCGTGTACCCTCGCCAACTCCCCGCCGTTTGGTGCTAGGCTGGGGGCCGCTGGCAGCCCATCTCACTCTGGTGAATTCGCCGATGCCTCACGCTCCGTTGTTCGTTATGCCCGAGCCTCCCGCGCCCGAAGTCGATCTCTCCCGGACCTACGATGCCGTGGTGATCGGTTCCGGCGCCGCCGGGGGCATGGCCTCGCACGTCCTCACCGCGCACGGGCTCAAGGTGCTGCTGCTCGAGGCCGGCAAGAAACTGCCCATTGAGAAAGAGCTGCGCTCGATGGAGTGGCCTTACGACAACGCCTATCGCGGCGGCCTGCCTCCGCACTCGCACTCCATCAACTTCAACGAGTACACGATTCGCAAGCCGCCGTTTGGTCCGGGCTTCGAGAAGTCCAAACACCTCTACAGCTACATCGGCAACTCCGACTACGTGAAAAATATCGTGGTGGACGAGCGCGAGAATCCTTATACCGGCACCAACTACGCCTGGGTTCGCGCGCGCTGCCTGGGCGGAAAAACCAACATCTGGGGCCGCCTGGCGCTGCGCCTCTCCGACTACGACTTCAAGGCCAAAGATCGCGACGGCTTCGGCGAAAACTGGCCGATCAGCTACGCCGACCTTGCGCCGTACTACGACAAGGTGGACCTGTATCTCGGCATCACCGGCGTCAAAGAAAATCTCCCCTATCTTCCCGACAGCCTTTTCCAGCGCCCCACCAAACTGAACTGCGCCGAGCTCACGCTGAAATCCGGCATCCAGAAAATGGGCCGGGTGCTCACGCAGTATCGCGCCGGAGTGACCAGCGATGGGCTGAAGCACAACAAATACCGCAGCCGGTGCTACGGCCGCGGAGCCTGCAGCCGCAAAGGCGGCTGCGACATTCACGCCGCATTCGATTCGCCCACCGGATTGATCTACCCGGCGTTGGATACCGGAAACCTCACGCTACGCACCAACTCCGTGGCCCGCGAAATCACCGTTGATCCCAAAACCGGCAAAGCTTCTGGCGTGCATTTCATTGACACGGAAACACGCGCGGACTATCACGTCAAAGCCCGCGTGGTGATCGTCGCCGCGTCCACCCTGGAATCCGCGCGGCTCCTGCTTCTCTCGAAATCGCGGCAGCACCCCAACGGCATCGGCAACTCCAGCAACCACGTGGGCCACAACTTCTGCGAGCACATGATGGGCCCGGGCATCTACGGCCGCGCCAAGGATCTGGCAGGCAAGCCGCCGACGCTCGACGATGGACGCCCCGGCGGCTTCTATCTGACGCGCTTCCGCAACCTGCAGGAGAAGCACGGCAAATTCATTCGTGGCTACGGCTTCGAGGGCGGCAGCGGCTGTTCGATGTTTCCGGCGGGAACCGACGCCAAGGGTTTCGGCGCCGACTTCAAGGAAGAGGTGCGCAAGAACCAGGGTGCCTATATCGGCATGGGCGCCTTCGGCGAAGTTCTCGCGCGCTATGAAAATTACGTGGACCTCGATCCCACGGTGAAAGACAAATGGGGCATACCCGCGCTGCGTTTTCATTACAAGTTCGGCGAGAACGAATACAAGATGGCCGAGGACATGAAGGAGACCGCGCAGGAGATGTTCGACGCCGCGGGCTTCGAGACGGTACATGTCAGCAGCCGGGTGCTCACGGAAGGCTGGTCCATACACGAACTAGGCACGGCGCGCATGGGCGACGACCCCAAGAAATCGGTGCTCAACCAGTTCGAACAGTCGCACGACGTGAAAAATCTCTTCGTGGTGGACGGTAGCGCATTCGTCAATGCCAGTTGCCAGAATCCGACCTGGTCCATCATGGCGCTGTGCTGGCGCTCGTGCGATTACCTGGCGGACGAACTGCGCAAGGGGAATCTCTGAGGAGTGCACATGCCCGAGGAAAAATCAGTCAGTGATGTGGGTGGTGATTTCCTGCAGGACCGCCGGCAGTGGTTGAAGACATCGGCCACCCTTGTGGGCGGCGCGCTACTTCCGGTGAACGTCGGGGCTTCGCCGGCGGACCAAGCGGACCAGGCGGCTCCTGCCGCCGCGAAACCTGCTGCGACCCACGCTGCCGCAGGAACGTTTTTCACCCCGGCGCAGCACGCGTTCGTGGAAGAGCTGGCGGAGACGATCATTCCCGCCGACAGCCACTCCGGGGGAGCGAAGGCCGCGAAAGTCGCGGACTACATTGATCAGACCCTGCGCGAGTCCGACGATGAAACGCGGAAGGCTACCTGGCGCGAGGGCCTGCCGTTGATTGACGCCATGAGCCAGCACTACCACGGCAAGACGTTCGTCGCATCGAGCCCGGAGGAACGTATTGCCGTGCTCAAGGTTCTTTCAGACAACGAGGGCATGACCGGATTGCCCGAAGTGCGGTTCTTCCGGGAGCTGAAAGCCGCAACGGTTCACGGCTATTACACATCGAAGATCGGCATTCACGACGATCTGCAGTACAAGGGCAATCGCGTGATCCAGGAATATGCCGGTTGCGACGACCAGCCGAAAGACATCTGAGACGGCGCGGCCGTCCGAGAGGATCGGAGCCGGGCGGAAGCCCGGCGCTACGCGATCAAACGCGGGGCTGGCTGGGTCAAGGGCGGGTGAGGATGAGGTGTGTGGTTTTCGCGCTGGGGACGCGATTGGTGACGCGGTAGCCGAGCGCGTCGAGATTGAGGCCGGCGAATAGCGGTTCGCCCGAGCCCAGCAGGACCGGCGATTGGGCGAGGTGCAGTTCGTCCACCGCGCCGGAGCGGAGATAGTGGCGCACGGTGGCCACACCGCCGCCGATGCGGACATCCTTCTCCTTGGCCGCGGCACGAGCGCGCTGCAGGGCCGCTTCGGGTCCATCCGTCACAAAATGGAATGTCGTGCCGCCGTTCATGGCCAGCGGCCGGCGCGCGTGATGCGTGAGAACGAAGACATCGCAGTGATAGGGCGGCGTGTCGCCCCACCAGCCTTTCCACTCTTCGTTGGGCCAGGGTCCACGGATGGGTCCAAACATATTGCGGCCGAGAATCCAGGCACCGATATTTTCAAAGCTGCGTGCGGCAAATCCATCGTCAATCTCGGTCTCCGGGTCTTGTGGCGGAGGCGGCACACTCGGCGCGCCGGCGGAGCCGGGGTCGTGCATCTTCTGAAAAGTCCGTGTGGGGAAAAACCATTGCATCAGTTCGGTGCCGCGCACGCCCAGGGGATGTTCGAGACTCTGGTTGGGACCGGCGCCGTACCCATCGAGAGAGATGCCGAAACAGGCGACGCGAACTTTGGCCATGAGATGTTCCTTGCAGCAGCTAGATAGCGACGAGAAAATTGTCGCAGAAGTCGAGGCAGGATAAAGCGGAAGAGAGAATGAATGGAGCGGCCTATGAGAATCGAACTCACGCCTGAACCTTGGCAAGGTTCCGTACTACCATTATACTAAGGCCGCTCGGTTGCTGATTATTTATAGCATGGCTGAGCGAAGTGCGACAAGCCTGCCGGAAGTTCTTTCCAAAAAAGTTTCCACTAAGAAACCTGCGAGATGCGCACGGATTTGACGACCGGCGAGCGGCGCTGGCGCTCCGCGAAGCGCTCGGCTTTCTCCCTGTCGGTGTACACGCGGCCGAATTTTTCGCCGTCCGAGTACGCGATGGTGACCAAAAAATGATGGTGACGCCGGCGCTTATCCTTGCTGAATACCGTTTTGGCCCTTTTCGATGGTTTCTTGCTGGTCGTTTTCGGCACGATAGAAAACTCCACTCAAAAGATTGGCCCTGCACTGTGGCAAGGGACTATCATTATTCCGGCCAGTCTCACTTGCCTGATTGGAAGCCGCTCGCTGCAGCTCAGATTTCGCGGCGGTATCGATGACAAACCATTGCCCACAAAATACCAGTTTTTCGGCAAAAAACCATGAAACATTTTGCCCATCGAAACGTCTCTAATAGGTGAGGAGCAACGCTGGCAGGCGGGATACGAGAATGATCATGAACATGCCAAAGCAACCGCCCATCCTGGAAGACCTGCGGAGCCATTCCGCAGAAGAGATGGCCGAATTGCGCATATTGCTGAACATCGGCGCGCCTTCGCGTCCGGATCCACGTCGTCCCGGCTTCTTTGAAGTCAGCGGTGTAGACCGCGTGTTTTACATTTTCAAGTACCCGAACGGCACCAAAATCCTGCTGCTTGGCGTGTGGGACCGGGACCCGGCCGCGGAACTGGCGGACTGCTCCCGCCCCGCGGCGTAACGCGACCCCGGCCTGCAGCGCAACTACCTTCGGCAACAACCCCAGACCTTCACGAGTTAACAAACTTAACCGTTTCCAGCGGCTCGTTTTGTTCTGCCGCCCGACTGCCGCCTTCCTGCGTTGAGCCGTCGCCGCGAATTACTTCTTGTCCGCGTCGAGATTCAGCGCCACCGAATTGATGCAGTAGCGCAGCCCGGTCGCGGTCGGGCCGTCCTCAAAAACGTGCCCCAGATGCGCGTCACACTTGCTGCATTTCACTTCGACGCGGCGCATGCCGTGGCTGCGGTCGTCGGCCGTCTCCAACGCCACGTCGTTGGCCGGGGCGTCGAAACTGGGCCAGCCGCAGCCGGAGTCGAATTTGGCTTCGGAGCGGAAAAGGGTCTGGCCGCAACCGATGCACTTGTAGGTGCCTGGCGTTGTGGTGCCTTCATACTCGCCGGTGAAGGGTGGCTCCGTTCCCTTCTGGCGGGTCACATAATATTGATTCTGCGTGAGTTGCTGGCGCCACTCGGCGTCTGACTTCTGCACCTTCCCGTTGCCTTTTTCGTTGGACATGGTCTGGTTCTGAGCCTTTCCGGGCCGCCCGGGCTGGGCGGCCTGTTATCCGATTCGGTGTGTACCATTGACGTTACAAGAGCCGGGGCAAAAAATGGAAGCAATGGAAGACTCTGGCTCGAAAGCGAGTGGTTCCACGACGACCGGCAACCCCGCGTACGCAGAGTTGCGGCGAGCGCGCCGTGCGAAGATTGCGCGGCCGGTGCGAGTGCGTCCGTCCGAACCGCGCGATGAACATTTCGAAGACCTGCCGGTCAGTGTAAACGCCTCGAAATGCGGGATTTACTTTGTCACGCGGCGGACGAACTACTACAAGGGGATGCGCGTGTTCGTGACTTTCCCCTACACCTCGGCGCACGACCCGACGAATACCGAGTACGTGGCCGAAGTAGTGCGCATTGACGCGCAGGCCAACGGAAAATTCGGCATCGCGGTGGATCTGAAGCTCAGCGTGAATCTATCGAAGGATACCAAGGCCGGCCCACGAGCCTGACGC
>DATKLU010000079.1:0-12506 GCA_035542235.1 Dongiaceae bacterium | reverse complement strand
CGCCCCAGTTCGCGGCCGTCGACCCCTCCAATACTCATCTTTACATCCCGAATTTCACCGACAACACCATCAGCGCCTTTACCATCAATGGCGATGGCTCCTTGACCGCCGTGACCGGGTCCCCCTTCAGCACGGGCGTGGGTAGTGGTCCGGAATACATCGCGGTCGAAGCGACCGGCAAATTTCTGTACGTCAGCAACGCCAACGACAACACGATCAGCGCTTTGACGATCGGCAGCGGAGGCGCCTTGGGTGCCGCCGTCGCCGGGTCGCCCTTCAGTACCGGTGCTACTCCCGTTGGCATCGCCATCGATCCGAGCAACGCGACCCTCGCCGTTGCCAACCTTTTTGGAAACAGCGTTTCGCTCTTCAGCCTGAATTCCACTTCCGGCGTGCTTACGCCCGCTCCACTGCCCCTAATCGAGGCGTCGGCGAATCCGTTCTTTATCAACTACGGTCTAGGCACCACTGCCCTTAGCAGCCCCGTCGGCGCCGTTTTCGCGGCCAACGCCGTTTCCGGAGATATATCTGCATTCACTTCGACCAGCTCCACCGGTGTCTTGACCGCCGCGGGTTCCCCAGTAACCGGCGTCCCTGGCAACAACTTCGCAAATGCTGACCTCCGGGGCCACCTGCTGTTTGTCGGCGGCGGCACACAAGTCGAGGGCTTTGCTATCGACCAGACCGGCGGCGCGCTGACCAAGTTGATGGGCTCGCCGCTCTCGGTCACCGGCACCGACACCGGCTCGGCGGTTTACGTTACGCCGACCGAACAGTTCGCTTACGTACTCGACTCGACCAGCGGTTCGCTGGTGCAAAACCGCGTTGACGTCTTCGCCGGCACCGTGACGGGGCCCGGCACCTCCACGCCGGCATTCACGGGCGCTTCCAATCTGGCGGCGGACACGCAGGGCGACTTCATCTACGTCCTCGGGCAGAACGCCACCAACGGCATTCAGCCGTTCACGACCTACACCACCACCGGCGGAATCAACGCCAGCACGCAATCGCCGGCGCTGCCAGGCAACTGGACCTCGGGCTCCGTGGATGCCACCGGCCAATACTTCGTCGCGGTAGACAGCACCGCAAAGACCTTGCAGTCGTTCTCCATCACTCCCGCCGGTACCGGCTCCGGCTCCGATGGTTCGCTGACGCCAATCGGAGGCGCGGTCACGTTGCCGGGCACAGGACCTTGGGTGGTTACGTTCGACCCGCTTGATCGCGCGGTCTTCGTCGCCGACCAAACACTCGGAACCGTCCTGCCGTTCGCCTTCGACCTCAGCACCGGCACAATTGGTCTCGCAGGGACAACGACCAACGTTTCCGCCAACGGCGTGACCCAGATCAACGCTGACGCGACGGGCAGCTACCTTTATGTGGGCGTCGCGGCGGCATCTGCGCCAGGTTCCACCGGCGGCATTTCCATCTACACGATCGGTGCGGGCGGCAGCCTCACGGCTGTTCCCGGCTCGCCGTTCACCACCGGCACCGGCAATCCGGCCATCGCCAACACCAACAACGTCCAATAACTGCAGCAGCGTTTTTCGGGCAATGAAGACTCCCGGCGGCCGCGCCGGGAGTTTTTATTTTCCGTTCGAACCATCGCCCAGTGCTCCGGGCCCTTTGCTTTGTGGTAGAGTCCGTCCGCCCGAGAGGAAAAGGCAAAGCATCACTGGCGGAGGGCGCATGGCGGAAGCTCCGGAGCGCGAGATCCCGGCGGTCGGTCGAAGAAAATTTCTCGGCGTCACGGCCGGCACAGCCGGCGCGCTCTTTCTGAAACCTGGCATTGTTCGCGGAACGCAGGCCAACTCCGCCCTGCGCGTCGGGCTCCTTGGCTGCGGGGGGCGAGGCACCGAAGACGCGACCAATCTTGTGGACACCGGCAAGGCTCGCGTTGTGGCTCTTGCCGACCTTTTCCGCGACCAACTCGACGCCGCGCGGATCAATTTCGACAAGCTGCAGCAAGGGAAAGGCTATCCCGCGCTCGAAGCCTCTCAGCTGTTTTCCGGCCCTCATGCTTTCGAACAGATTGCCGCTTCGAAAGAAGTCGATGCCATCGTGATCGCCACCCCGCCGTACTATCACCCGCTGCATCTCGAAGCGGCCGTCGCAGCCGGCAAGCATGTTTATCTCGAAAAGCCGGTGGCGGTGGATGTGCCGGGCGCCAACAAAGTCATGGAGATCGGCAAGCGCGCCGAAGGCCGGCTCAGTCTCGACGTTGGCTTCCAGATTCGCGATTGTCCGCCGTTCGTCGAGCTCGTCAAGCGCATTCATGGCGGCGCGCTCGGCAAGATTGTCTGCGGGGAAGCCCACTATTTGACGGGTTACATTGACCGGCCCGCCTGGCCGAGCGCCTCGCCCGCGGAGCGGCGTTTGCGCAACTGGGTGTACGACCGCGCTCTCTCCGGCGACATCATCGTCGAGCAGAATATTCACGTCATCGATATTTGCAACTGGGTGCTGCAGGGTCATCCGCTGAAAGCGTCGGCGCGCTGCGGCCGTGCAGGCCGGCCCGCGGGCGATGGCGACGCTTCGGGAAATTATCATGTGGTCTTCGACTACCCCGGCGACGTCTATGTCACGTTCACCTCCACCCAGTTTGCCAAGGGCTGGTGGGACGTCACCGAACGCTTCTTCGGGACGAAAGGCACGTCACAGTCCCCTTACATTGGCCCGCTCGGCATCTCGGGCGATCAGCCCTGGCAAGACCCGAATTCGATGGCCAGGGATTCCGGAGACGAGAAATCCTTTTCCGTCACTGGAAATTTCCGCTCCAATCTTGAGTTCGCCGACTCGGCAAAGAAGACGGCTTTCGTGGAAAGCGTCCTGGACCGTAAGTTTCACAATCAGGCCGCCGCAGGCGTCGAATCCGCGCTCTCCTGCATCCTCGCGCGTACCGCCGCCTATACCGGTCGCGAGGTCACTTGGGAGGAGACGCTCAAGTCCTCGGAAGTCTGGGATCCCGGGATCGATTTGGCCAAGTTCGCATAACCCTAACCGCTCGAAACGAGGTGCATTATGGCAATCACTTCGCGCCGCGAATTTATCGGTTCGCTTGGCGCTGTTTGCGCCGCCGGCGCGCATGAGTTTCCAGACCTGAGTAGTTTCCTCCCGCCATCGCCCGGCACGATGAAAAAGGGCCTGGTAATGAACATGCTACCGTCGCGTTTGGACTACGCCGGCCGTTTTCAGCTGGCACGCGAGGCCGGATTCGAAGTCGTTCAGGCGCCGACCACCCCGGATCCCGGCGAAGCGGAAAAAATCGGCAAGGCCGCCGCAGCCGCGGGAATTCGCATCGACTCGGTGATGAACATGGACCACTGGCAATACCCGCTCTCTTCGGGCGATCCAGCCGTCGTGGCCAAGAGCGTCGCCGGCATGCGCACTTCGATGAGTAACGCCAAGCTTTGGGGCTGCGAAGCGGTTCTGTTGGTGCCCGCCGTCGTCAATCCGCAAACCTCTTACCGCGATGCATGGACCCGGTCACAAGCCGAAATTCGCAAGCTGCTTCCGCTGGCCGAAGAATTGAAAGTGATTATCGCTGTCGAAGAAGTCTGGAACAGATTTCTGCTCAGCCCGCTGGAGATGAAAGCGTACATCGCGGAACTCAAGAGCCCATGGGTGCAGGCGTGGTTCGACGTCGGCAATGTGATGCTCTATGGCTATCCGCAGGACTGGATTCGAACGCTCGGCAGCTCCATCGTCAAAGTGCATTTGAAAGATTTCAAGCGCACCAAGGAGACCTTCGGATTTGTGAATCTCGGCGATGGCGACGTGGATTGGCCGGCGGTGCGCGAAGCGTTTGCCTCCATCGGTTATTCGGGCAGCGTGATCGCCGAGCTCGAAAGTGGCGACGAAGCCTACTTGAAGGACGTCAGCGCTCGCATCGATCGCCTGGTGCTCGGGAAAGGGTAAGAGAGTTCCCCGAGTCGCCAGGCAAGCATGCGCCTAGACGGTTTTGTCTTTTGCGTGGCACAGCGCTTCCAGATTGCACTCCATGCATCGCGGTTTTCGCGCAGCGCAAACCCTCCGCCCGTGCCAGATCAGCTGGTGGGAAAACTGGATCCACTTATCTTGCGGAAGGATTTTCATCAAGTCCTGTTCAACCTTCTTCGGTTCCTGATGTTTCGTCAGCTCCAGCCGGTTGGAGAGCCGCAGCACGTGTGTGTCCACCACCACGCCTGCCGCAATGCCGTACGCCGTGCCCAGCACCACGTTGGCCGTTTTTCGCGCCACTCCCGGCAGCGTCAGCAGCTCATCCATCGTTTGCGGGACCTGCCCGGCGAACTTCTCCACAATGGCTTTGCTCGCACCAATCACGGATTTCGTCTTGTTCCGGAAAAATCCGGTCGGCCGGATCTCCTGCTCCAGTTCGGCCGGATTGGCGTACGCGAAAGCCTTGGCATTCGGGTATTTTTTGTAGAGCGTCGCCGCGACCTGATTCACGCGCACGTCGGTGCACTGCGCCGAAAGGATCGTCGAAATCACAAGCTGGAAAGGGTTCTCGTGTTGCAGTTCGCAGGTCGCGTCCGGATAGGCCTCATCCAGCTTGGCCAGGATTGCTGCCACGCGCTTCGGATTTGTCGGATCGGGAGTGCCGCCGCGGCGGGTTCTGCCGACTCCGGCCGTCATTGGCCGGGACGCGCTCTTCTTCTTGGTGTCGTTCTTTTTCTTGCCCATGCGGGCGACTATAGCATGCTCGGCAAAACCGCCAGCAGCCGCCGAAACGCCTTACCCCGGTGACTGTTTGTGTTCTTCTCGCTCGCCGTGATTTCCGCGAACGATTTCTGCAGCGGCGGAAAGTAAAACACTGGATCGTATCCAAAACCGCCTGCGCCGCGCGCGGCCTCCAGGATCTCGCCGTCCACCCGGTTGGTCACGACCGCGAGCGCTTTGCCCCGCCGCGCGACGGCCAGCGCGCACACGAAGTACGCCCTTCGTTCGCCGCCGGACTTTCCTTTCAATGCATCCAGGAGTTTTGCGATGTTTTGCGCTCCTGTCGCGCCTGCTCCGGCGTAGCGCGCGGAAAGCACTCCCGGCGCGCCGCCGAGCGAGGGAACCACGAGCCCCGAGTCATCCGCCAGCACGGCTTCCTCGGTTGCGCCCGAAGCGTGTAAGGCCTTTCCCACCGCGTTTTCCGCGAAGGTTGGCGCGTCTTCCGGGTACGCCGGCAGCGCGGCGAACCCCGGCAGTAGCGCCAAGGCGATCGCCGCCGGCTCCCCTTGCCCGATCTCCGCAAACTCCCGCAATTTTCCAGGATTGGACGATGCCAGATACAGCTGCTTCGCGCTCACGCTCCCTCGCGTGCCGCGCGCAGGATTGCCCGCTGCGCATCCGAAAGCCTGCGAATCCCCGCGGCTGCCAGCGCCAGCAGGTCCTGCATCTCTCCGCCGGAGAAGGGCCGCCCTTCCGCGGTCGCCTGAATCTCCACAAAGTGTCCAGAGCCGGTCATCACCACGTTCATATCCACTTCTGCTTGCGAATCTTCCTCGTACATGAGATCGAGCAACGCGCGGTCCTCCACGATCCCCACGCTCGTCGCCGCCACGGTGTCAATCAGCGGCGAGCTCTTCAGCATTCCCGCTGCCACCAGCCGCTCCATTGCCAGCGCCAGCGCGACATAGGCGCCGGTGATGGACGCCGTGCGCGTTCCGCCGTCCGCTTCGATCACATCGCAGTCCAGCCACACCGTGCGCTCGCCCAGCGCCTCTTGGTCCATGATCCCGCGCAATGATCGCCCGATCAGCCGCTGAATTTCCTGGGTGCGACCGGACTGTTTGCCGCGCGAGGCCTCGCGCGCGGTGCGTTCTTCCGTCGCACGGGGCAGCATCCCGTATTCGCCGGTAACCCAGCCCTTGCCGGTGCCTTTCAGGAACGCAGGGACCCCGTCGTTTACGCTGGCCGTGCAAATCACCCGCGTCTTGCCGAGCTCAATCAGCACGCTGCCTTCCGCCGTCGAAATAAAATCCGGCGTGATCTTCAGCGGACGCATTTGGTCCGCGCCGCGGCCGTCGGGTCTCACGTTGCCTCCCACCCAGGTCTTGTCCTCTTTTGCGATCTGCTGCGCCAGTGTGAAGGGCGGCGCGCGCTGCTGTCAACGCTTCGCTGGAACGGCAGCGGGCGCTGCCGCGGTGCTTACTGGAAAAAATTGCGTCAGGTCCACGTGCCCGGCCATCGTTTCCACTTCCTGGCCGTGTACCAGGATCTTCAAGCGCCGTACTTGCGGGACATTTGCCTCCAGCGTCCGGGCAATCGAGTCCACCGCCAGTTGCTCGCTCAGGATGCCCGACGGCGTTGAGGTCGCAAACGCCTCGGAAAAGTCCGCTACGCCCGTTCCGTCCGGCAGAATGTAGAACGCCAGCAGCGCTGCATCCGGCGGCAGAGTACGCAAGTCGGAATCCACGGGTCCCGCCAGCAGAGTGTTCAGCACCTGCTTAGCCCGCAGCGACGGATCTCGCGAAAGTGCCAGCTCCACGGTCACCGGCGCCAGTGCCGTTTCATCCTCGTCCGAAGCCCAGAACATTTTGGCTTTGGTCGGCATGTCGCTCGAACTCGCCACCGTCGGTTGCGTAAGTTCCCGCCTCGCCTGCTCTTCCGACGGCGCGGTCGTCTTGGCCGAAGAGCGCAGTTTTTTTCGCAGCGCAGGGAAATAGATCGCGCCCACTACCACAGCCACGCACAGTCCGCCGAGCAACCAACGCCGCCAGCCTTCGCTCATGGCTGTGCTCCAGTCTCGGGCCCCGCCGCGTAGGAGGGCCGGAATTCCGCAACGCCACGGGCGATCGCGTCGGCCACGCCGGGCATCATCTTGTCCAGTTCACTCCGGTCTTGCACGCTGACGCTGGAAATTTCCACGGCGATTGCCGGGGCTGCAGTCGTTCGCAGTTGCCGGATGCTCGCGGTCCGGGCGGAATTTGGCGAGCCCTTGAACCTCTGGGCGAGCAGACCTTGCACCGCGTCGCCCAATTTCTTGCTGAGCGTGGCATACGGTGCCTGGGCGCGATCCCAGCTCAGCAAAGTCCCTGCCGCTCCCGTCGAGTTATCGGCTGCCACGTACACGCGCGCCGTTCCGGGCAAACCCGTCGAGGAAATGTGCAGCGTCACGAACACCGCGCCGCGCTGCGCGTTGGCCACAGTCGAGCGGTCATCAAACGAAGGATTGTCATTTCCCGCGCGTGTCTGGATTACTTGAAAACCGCTGGCCTCCAGTGCGCGCCGCACTTGCGCCGCCAGATCCAGCACCAGATCGCTCTCGCGAATGCCCAGCGCGCCCCGGGCACCGGGGTCCGTGCCTCCGTGAGCCGGGTCCAGCACCACCAGATTCAGCGGCGCTCGAGGCGCTGCGGCTGGGCCGGGAACGGTCGGATAGGGAGTCGCGCCGGGAGTTCCTGGCTGCGCCGGGGCTGAGGCAGGTGTTTGCGGCTGCGAAGCGCTCTGTGGGGACCGCGCGTGTAGAAGAACGGCGCATAGGCACAACGCCGTTGCTGCCGCCTGCAGGATCCCGTTACGAAAAAGGGAAGGGCCGCTCAGAGTTCGCACGTCAGGCAGGATATCAAATCCATCCAGATCCTTGGGCGTCTCCGGCGGCCCTCGCCGCTTAAGAACAACGATTTGCGCCTAATTCGGATTCGTCGTCGCCGGCGTTTGCGCCTTCGCCGCACGTCGCTGTTGCATCTCCTGCTTCAGCTGTGCCCGCTGGTCCGGCGTCAGCACGCCGCGCGCTTGTATCATCGCCGCGCGGTGGATTCCCTTGAGTTTGGCCTGCTTGTCGGCATCCGAAAGGGAAGTATCCGCGCGAACGGCGTCAGCCTTGGCTTTTGCGTCCATGTGGATCTTCTTGATTTGCGCCTTCTGGTCGTCGCTCAGACCCAGGTTGGCGAATTCGCCTTCGCCATGCATGTGCTTGCCTGGGGCGGACTGCGTGGCCGGCGGCGCTTGCTCCTGCGTGTTCTGCGCGAACACGCTTGGCGCAAACGTACCGGCCAGCAGCAAACCAGCAACTCCCAGCACCGATTTTGCGAATCCCTTGGTTTTCATTGGATTGTCCTCTCTCCCATGCTTGAAGACGTCATCTCTCCCCAAGTAAAACCCCGCTCCCTGCGAAAAGTCGCAAGGCAGAGCACGCTCCGAGCCGGGAGCATGATCGGTGGCAATAAGCAGACCGAGGCTTCAGGAAAGCAAGCGAACCGAGGATCAGGTGGCCTCGACGGCCCCAGCAGGCACACGCCGCGCCGAAAAACGCAGTTTCCGCGTGGCGGCATAGGCCACAAATCCGGACGCGATCATGACCGCGCCAAACGCCAGGCCGTTCATGCCCAGCACATTCTCTGAGCTACTCTTCACCAGCGCCAGGCCCAGCAGGGAAAGCGGGAACAGGCCCGCCAAAATCGCACCGGGCAATCCGCCCGGCACGCGAAACTCGCGCCGCAGATTGGGCTCGCGGACGCGCAGCACCACCAGGGTTAGGAACTCCAGCATCAGGCTCGCGCCATATAACATGATGTCCAGCGTAATCAGCCGCTGAAAACCCAGGCCCAGGCACAGCGCCCAGCCGGTTGCGCAAACCAGGATCGCCACATACGGCGCGCCGTTGCGCTTGTTGGTCCGCGCAAAAATCCGCGGCAGCATCCCGTCTTCCGCCATCGCCAGCGGCAATCGGGAATAGCTCATCACCAGCGCGTTGAACATGCCGAAGGCGCTCATCATTCCGCCCAGCACGATCAAGAAGCGCAGCCACTCAAAGCCGAGAATCTTGCCGCCCAGCATTCCTCCGACGGTCGCCCAGGACCCGTCCTGACCGAACACCGAAGCCGGAACCCCCGCGAAGTACACCGCCACAAACGGCAGCACGTATGTTGCTGAAACCAGAATCACTGCCGCGATCATCGCTTTCGGATACGTGCGTTGCGGCTTTTCCACCTGCTGCGCAATCGTGGAAGCGTTATCCCAGCCCATGTAGTTCCACATCGCCACCAGCACGCCGCCCAACAACCCCAGGCCGGTGCCTGCCGCCGCCGTGTGTGGCTCCGCAAACGCACCCAGCTTCATCGGCGTCATGAACACCACCAGCGCGAAGGGCAGCGAAAGCAGAAAAAACAACCACAACGACGTGATGCCCACGACGCGGATGCCCAGCAGGTTGAGCACTGTGCATGCCCCAACCACGCACAATCCGGCCAGCACGCCGTGATTTCCTTCGCCGAACCACGGCGCAATCTGCTTTAGGTAAAAAACGAAAAGAGTCGGATAGATGGCCATGTCGAAAATGCTGGCCACCAGAGAAAGCCACGCTTCCTGGAAACCCCACAGGTCACCGAGTCCGCGGCGCACCCAAGCGTAGTAGCCGCCTTCCTGGGGCAGCGCGCTGGAAAGTTCGCCGATCATGAACGCCGTGGGTAGGCTCCAGAACAGCGGCAAAAAGAGAAGGATCAGAATCCCGTGTCCGTAGCCTGCGCCGTGGATGATCTCTTCCGTCCCGTAGGTGCCGCCGGAAACCATGAAGAACGTAGCAGCCACGAGCGGCCACAGCGTGAGCTTCGCCGATTTCGTTTTTGTTGCGGAGATGATGCGGGAAGGAAGTGAAGCGGGAAGCGATACGCTACTCAATTTTTACCGTCGTCCTCCTGAGCGATCTTCGCTTTCGGCGTTGCGCGGGCTGGTCTGCTGGCGCGCTGAAATAAGAAGCGAACTCGCTTCTGAAGAATACAAGGTCTGTCTCCGCACGCAACAAAAAAATGCAATTCCGTGAATATTTTTCCGTACTCCGTCCGCGTCATCGCCGCGCGCAGGGCCACTCCTCGAGCGCGTGTGCTAGACTTCGCTGGTTTGCAGCACGCACTTCTTTTCTTCTGGAGCCTTCGTTCATGTCACGCTTTCGCGCATCGTCCCTGGCCTTCCTCTTGGCAGCGCTTTGCCTTCTTGCCGTCTTGCCCCTTTGTGCGCAGCAGAATGCCCCGCGTCCCGTGAATATTTCCGACCTGTTTGCCCTGCGCGATCTCCATGATCCGCAAATCACCGCGGACGGCAAATGGATCGCCTACACGGTCGGCATTGCCAACCGCGAAGAAGACAAGAACGAAGAGCGCATCTGGATGGTTCCCACGGCCGGCGGCGACGCCATTCAACTCACCTCCGATGATGTCTCCTCCAGCCACCCTCGCTGGAGCCCCGACGGCAAGTACCTGGCATTCCTTTCCGCGCGCAACGACGGCAAGACCCAGGTTTGGCTGCTCAATCGCCTGGGCGGCGAAGCGCAAAAGCTCACCGACGCACCGCAGGATGTAGACGACTTCGCCTGGTCGCCGGAAAGCAAGCGCCTGGTTCTGGTTCTGCGCGATCCGACGCCGGAGGAGAAAGAAGAGGCCGCCAGCAAAGGCAAGCCCAACGCTTCCAAAGAGTCGGAGAGGAAATCCAAGACGCAAAAGCCTTGGATCATCGATCGCCTGCAGTTCAAACGCGATACCGTTGGCTACCTCGACCGCCGCCGCACCCACTTGTATGTCTTCGACCTCGCCTCAAAAGTGCTTACCCAGGTCACGTCCGGCGACTTCGATGACGACGAGCCCGCCTGGTCGCCCGATGGCACACGCATCGCCTTCACCAGCGACCGCACCGCCGACCCCGACCGTTCCTACAACTCCGATATCTGGTACGTCGCCGCGAACAACTCCGACAAGGGCGCCCGTCTGACCAGGGTCACCAGCAATCCCGGCGAAGACCATCAAGCCGCATGGTCGCCCGATGGCAAGTGGATTGCCTATTCCAGCCAACTTGACCCCAAACTTTTTCAGTACGCCACCAAACACATCGCCATCACCCCGGTTCCGGAGCCAGGGGCCGCGCCTGGACAGGCCAAGGTCCTGACCCTGAAGTTCGATCGCATGTCCACGCAACCCCGCTTTGCACCTGACGGCAAGTCGGTCTTCTTTATCGCCGACGATGACGGCACGCAGAACCTCTGTCTGGTGGATGTGGCTTCGCAGAACGTTACCCGTGCTATCGCCGGCCGGCTCATGCTCTATGACTACTCGCTTTCCGCCTCCGGGGAAATCGCAGCGCAGGTCACCACACCTGACCGCCCAAGCGAAATCTTTACTGTCCGCTCTGGCGCGCTGACTCGACTCACCCATGTCAACGATGAAGCCCTCGCCAAGTTGCGACTCGTCACGCCCGAATACGTCAAGTTCGCCAGCAAGGACGGCACCGCCGTCTACGGCTACCTTTACAAGCCGCTCGATTACTCGCCCGGCAAGAAGTACCCGACACTCCTCCGCCCGCATGGCGGCCCGGTCTGGGCGTATTACGCGGAGTTCGAACATACCGCCCAGCTCTTCGCCGCCAACGGGTACGTTGTCCTGCTTCCCAACCCTCGCGGATCCACGGGCTACGGCGAACCTTTCGCCAAAGCAATCTTTGCCGATTGGGGCAACAAGGACTTTCAGGACGACATGGCTTTCGTTGATTTCGCCATCGCCCAGGGCTACTCCGATCCCGAAAAACTCGGGGTCGGCGGCTGGTCTTACGGCGGCATCTCCACCGACTTCATCATCGGACAGACCCGGCGCTTCAAGGCCGCTATCTCCGGCGCGGGTGCCGCGGAATTCACCAGCCTCTACGGCCACGACCAATATCAAAAGGACTACTACACGGAGCTCGGCTACCCTTGGGAAAATCGCGCCACCTGGGACAAAGTGGCCCCTTTTTATCGCGTCAAGGACATCACCACCCCTGCGCTCTTCATGGGCGGGGCCATTGACTGGAATGTCCCCATCCTCGGCGGCGAGCAGATGTACCAGGCTCTGAAGGCGCTGGGCCGCGATACGCAGCTCGTCGTTTACCCGGGTGAGTACCACGAATTTACCGTGCCCTCGCACATCGAGGACCGCTTAAAGCGCTACCTTGCCTGGTATGGCCACTACGTGAAGGGTGACTCGGCTCCCGCGGCACTTCCGCAAGACACTTCCGAGCCCCCGGTTAAATCCGCCGACAAGTAGTCCTATTCCGCCGGCCGCGGCTCGACGAACCATTTCGCTTCCGCCTGGCCGCGGTGTATAAACAGCGGAATCGCGCAGACACGCGGCGAATGTACGCGTGCGCGTGTTGACGGAGGCTCTCATGAAGATTCCTCGTCGAAGACTGTTTGCTGCAGGCGTGCTTGCAGGGCTCATGATCATCGCCATTCCCGAAGCCCTGCGCGGTCGGCAGGAGCGTGCCGCTCCTCCGCCTCGTCCCTCGCCGAATGCGCCCACAAACCAGAACGCACCCAAGGGGCTCGATGGCCCGCCCTCCGCGGCCGATTCCCCGCGCGCCGTCCTTGATCGCCAGAACGAACAGGAAATCCGCATGTCCGTCCAGCGTCTATATGCTCTGGCGTCCCAACTAAAGGATGACGTAGACCGCACGAACTCCAACGCCGTCTTCGACGCCTCGATTCCGAAGCGCGCCCAGGAGATCGAGAAACTGGCCAAGCAGATTCGCGATCGCGTCAGACACTGATCGAGCTGGAT
>DATKLU010000078.1:0-6952 GCA_035542235.1 Dongiaceae bacterium | reverse complement strand
CCTGGGCGACAACATTGACGACGCGCTGGCGGCCCGGGAAGCCGGAGTGCCGTTCGCGGCGATTCTGGCGAAAGGTGAGCACCACTTCCGCGACCGCGCCGCGACCTTCCGGAAACTCGGTGCGATCGCGCTCTTGCCTCGAGCAACGGCGCTGAATCAATTGCTCGCCGGAAAAATTCGCCTGGTGCGCTAGCACTGACTGGCGGTATGAGCCTGGCGTGTGTGATATGATTATGGTTTGTCTGTGCGGATGTGGCGGAACTGGCAGACGCGCAAGCCTCAGGAGCTTGTGGCCGCAAGGTCGTGGAGGTTCGAGTCCTCTCATCCGCACCAAGATTTTTTCCTGAACTCCTCCCGCATTCCCTTCCCTAGTTTTTCCTTGTTTCAACTCAGGTGTTTCAACCGGCCTTCGGCACGGTCAGGAGAGAGGCGCGCTTGCAAGGGTGGCAGCGTGCTGCGCTCGGGCGGGACACTTCAACCGGAAAACGGCGAGCAGAGGTCCGAGGGACGACGATTTCCTGCCGATCAGGCGCGGGCCACGCGGGGCAACGTGCTGGTCTTGCGGTCGCTGGATTGGCGAACCACGAGCTTGGGCTCGAGGAGAATGCGTCGCGGCGGAAGTGGTTCGCCGGCCTCCACCAGCTGCAGCGCCAGTTGTCCGGCTTTGTGGCCGATTTGCATGGTTTGCTGGTCCACGCTGGTGAGCGGAATCTTGAGGAAGCGGTTGTAAAGCAGGTTCCCGCAGCCGACCACGGCCACATCCTCCGGCACACTCAGGCCGGCATCCAGCACGGCCGAAATGGCGCCGAAAGCGATGGCATCGTTGTAGCAGAAGATACCGTCGGGACGCGGCTCCAGCTTGAGCAGCTTTTTCGTGGCTTCGTAGCCGGTCGAGTCGCCGAGTTCTTCCACCCGTTCGACGTTGTATATCAGCTCCGGATCGCTCGGCAGATTCAGCTTCGCAAGGGTGCGCTTGTAGCCTTCCATGCGCCCCACCACCGGGCTCAGGCCGCCGCCACCGATGTGCGCGATGCGTTTGCAGCCGACTTCCGCGAGATGGCGGGTAGCCAGGGCCCCGACCTCTTCGTCGTTCACGCCGACGAAATGCGCGGCCAGGCCGGTGAAGCTGCGGTCAATCAGGATGTACGGGATGCCGGCTTCTTCCACGCGGCGAAACATCTCGACCGTCCATTGTGTGGAGGCGACGAGCAAAACGTCCACCCGGCGCGCGACGAGCTGGTCCACGGCCTGCTTCTCCAGCTTGGGATCCTGCTCGGAAGAGGTGGTGACCAGCGTGTAGCCGGTTCCCTGGAGCGAGGACGAGACGCCGCGCACAATTTCCGAGAAGAAGGAGTGCAGCAACTCCGGCACAACGAAACCGAGAAGGTTGGTTCGGCCGGTAACCAGTGCGCGGGCGGCCAGATTCGGCCGGTAGTTCATTTCCTTGACGCGCTTGAGCACGCGCGCTTTGGTTTCCTGACTGATGTCGGAGTGATCGCGGAGGGCTTTTGAGACGGTAATCACGGAGACGCCGAGGTCTCGCGCGATGTCTTTCAGGGTCACAGCCATAAAGGATTTTAGCACAAAATCGATATGCTTGAGCAGGGAACGAGGTACGCGGAGGAGGAGCGGCAAACCTGCAGAAATTCTTTGTTTTCAATAACAAATGGCGTTGACAAGCGTCTTTCTCTGTCTTTTAATCTTGCTTCGTAAGCGTTTACGTTTGATTCAGGTCTCATGCCTCGCAAAGCTACGCTCTTCGACATCGCGGACGCCTTGGGCATTTCCACCGGCACGGTTCACCGAGCGCTACACAACCATCCCGGAGTGAACGAGAACACCCGGAAGCGGGTGCTGCAAGTGTCCGATTCGCTGGGCTACCGGCCGAATCTGGCTGCGCGTTTTCTTTCTCAGCGAAAGCAGTTTCGCATCAGCGTGAACACGCTGGCGGGGACGACGTCCTATTGGGACGAAGTACGCGGCGGAATCTCCGATGCGGCGAGGTCCCTCGGTATCGACAACGTCGAACTGGAACTGCGGACGTATCCCGCGCTGGAAGACGGCGACGAAGAAGCCTTCAACGAAGCTCTGCAAGCCGAAGTGCACGGGATGATCATCTACCCGAGCCGCCCGAAGAGCTTGCGGCACTGGATGCGCAAGGCGACCAAGGCCAAAGTGCCGGTGGTGTGCGTTTCCACCGACGCCCCGGATGCGGATCGCCTGGCGGTGGTCTCGATTGACACCATGGCCAGCGGCTCGCTTGCGGCGGACCTGCTGGGCCGGTTCTGCGGCGGCAAGGGCAAGATTGCCGCCACCTTGAGCGCGCTCTCGATCAACGAGCACGCGGAGAAGATTCACTCCTTCGAATCCACGCTGGCGGCGCTGCACCCGCATGCAAAATTCCTGGATCCGGTGGAGGACCACGACGTGGAGGCGGAGGCCTACGAGAAGTGCCGCAAGCTGTTCGAGGCCCATCCCGACCTGGCCGGGATCTACATCAGCACCGAGGCTTCCATGCCGGTGCTGCGCGCGGCGCGTGACGCGGGAATGCTGGGCAAGCTTTCCATCATTGCCACCGACTTGTTTCCGAAGCTGGTGGACGAAATGCGCGCGGGGCACATCGCCGCAACGATTTACCAGCGGCCGCGAACGCAGGGGCGCTTCGCATTCCAGACGCTCTACAACTTCCTGGTGGAAGGGCGCTGCGAGCAGCCGCAGGTGACCCTGGCGCCGCATCTGGTGATGCGCGGGAACCTGGACTTTTTCCTGGCACGCCATCCTCTGGGCGCGCGCGCAAAAACGGCCGGTGCGGCGGCAGGCAAAGCGCACCCGCAAGGCGAGGCTTCGGTGGACCCGGAAACGGACGACTAAACCATCGGCGGAGAAATCCTATTTATTTTCTTGGCATAGACGTGGGCACGGGCGGCACCCGCGCGCTGCTGATGGACGCAAAAGGCGCGCTGGCCGGGTCTGGCACCGAAGAGCACATTCCGTTCGCTTCGCCGCATCCCGGCTGGGCGGAGCAGGATCCGCGCGACTGGTGGCGAGCCTGCGGCCTGGCGGTGAAGAAAGCGCTGCAGAATTCCGGCGTGCGCGCAGACGAGATCGCCTGCGTGGGATTTTCCGGGCAGATGCACGGCGCGGTGCTGCTGGATGAAACAGGAGAAGTGGTTCGCCCGGCGCTGATCTGGTGCGACCAGCGTACCGAGAAGCAATCGCGCGAGCTGGCGGAAAAATTCGGCACGCCCCGGCTGATTCAACTGACCTGCAACCCGCCGCTGACCAATTTCACCCTGACCAAGCTGTTGTGGGTGCGCGAGAACGAGCCGCAACTGTGGGCCCGTGTGCGGCACATCCTGTTGCCGAAGGACTACGTGCGCTACCGCCTGACCGGAGATTTCGCGATTGACCAGGCGGACGCTTCGGGGACTCTGCTGCTGGATGTGGCCAGGCGGCGGTGGTCGGACGAAGTGCTGGCCGGGGCGGGCATCGAGAAGAGCTTCCTCCCGGCGCTGTATGAGTCACCGGAAGTCTGCGGAAAGCTTTCCGCTGCGGGCGCCGCAGCGACGGGTTTGCAGGCGGGCACCCCGGTGGTGGCGGGGGCCGGCGATCAGGCAGCCGGCGCGGTGGGTATGGGAATCGTGCGCGCAGGAGTGGTGAGCGCCACGATTGGCACCTCGGGCGTGGTGTTCGCCGCAACCGACCGGCCGGCGCTCGATCCGCACGGCCGTCTGCACACCTTCTGCCACGCGATTCCCGGGCGCTGGCACGTTATGGGAGTGACCCAGGCGGCAGGGCTATCCCTGCGCTGGTTCCGCGACACCTTTGGCGCGGCAGCAGGAGCAAGCGGCGGACGCGACCCCTATGAATATCTTTCCGAGGAAGCGGCGCAGGCGCCGGCGGGCGCGGAAGGGCTGCTGTGGGCTCCTTACTTGATGGGCGAACGGACGCCGCATCTGGATCCGAACGCGCGCGGCGCGCTGGTGGGTATCACACCTTCGCACCATCGCGGGCATGTGATACGCGCCATTCTGGAAGGCGTGGCCTTCAGCCTGAAGGATTCGTTTTCGATTTTCGACGAGATGCAAGTGCCGGTGACGAAGATCCGCCTGGGCGGCGGCGGGGCTCGTTCGCCGCTGTGGCGGCAGATTCAGGCGGACGTCTACGCTCACGACGTGGAACTGGTGGCAGCCGAGGAAGGCGCGGCCTACGGCGCGGCGATTCTGGCGGCGGTCGGCGCAAAAGAGTTCGCCGGCGTGGACGAAGCGTGCGATGCGGTGATTCGCGTGGCCAAAGTCGTGACCACGGACATGGATGCGTCGCTGCTGCTGCAGGCAAGATACGCGACGTTCCGCAAGCTCTATCCGGCTTTGCGTTCGCTGCAATAGCGGCTTCGCACGTTTCTGCGCGGCGCACGCCACGCGCGTTTGTTCTCCTGATGGCGTGGAATCCACGATACGCTGAGCCCGTTATGCTTTCTCTCCTGAAGCCTTCCGACGAAAGAGTTCTGGGGTGGCTCAAGGACCGCCACGGCGCGGAGTTCTCCTATCCGGATGTGGGAGCGACGCGCGGAACGCCGCCCGCGGGCTGGAACGTAAACCGGGTGCGCCGGCGCATCGGCAACGGACGGGGCGTACACGCTGCGCTGGTGCAGGCGCTTTTTGCCTGGGAGCTGGTGCGCGCCGCCGGCACCCAGGTGTTTGCGAATGCCGATACAATTTCGCCGGGTACCGAGGTGGCGCTGCGTTCGCGGCACTTCGGAATATGGTCGGTGGATTTCTGCCGCGTGGTTTATTTGCTGCACGACGAGCCGGAAAAAGACGGGCCCATCCGGCGAACGGGATTTGCTTATGGAACCTTGCCAGGACACGCAGTGCGCGGCGAGGAGATCTTTTCAGTGACCTGGAATGCAAAAACCGAGGACGTGTGGTACGAGATTTTTTCGTTTTCGTTGCCGGCGAATTGGATGGTGCGGGCCGGCGCTCGGCTGGCCAGGCGGGAACAGCTGGGCTTCATTGGGGCGTCCATGCGGGCAGCGGCGGTGATTGCGGAGGATGCGGGACGCTGACGCGGGCTAGGGCCGTTGCATCTTTCGGAATCAAGGCGCTTGCGCGGCGCCGGGCCTCAACCCGGCTCTTCCCGGCAATGCTGTAGCGTGTGCCGCTGCTCGCGAGCTCCGCTACGCGTGGTGGTAGGTTTGCCAGCCGAGATAGGTTTGCGCGGCTTCCTGGACGGCGGACGAGACGGTGGAGAAGTTGGCGGCGACGTGGTGCTCGTAGCCGTTTTCGCAGATGTAGCGCAGCAGTTTCTGCATTTCGGGAATGTGTACGACGCCGGCGCCACCGAAAGTTTCCAGTGAATCATCGGTGAACTTGCCTTCGCCGACGTAGCCGCGGATCACGCCGTCGCGATCCACGGTGGAAAAGCGGGCGAAGCTCATGGCGCCGCTCTTCACCTTGCCGACCGCGGTGCCGAAGGTATTTTCTTTGCCGACCGTGCCGGCGATGATTTCCTGAAAGTCCATGCGTACTTCGCGGAAGAAGTGCTTGGGCAAATTGCTGCAGTGGAAGCAGACGGCCTTGTCCGGGTCGCTGCCGTAATTGTTGTTCCAATCGAGCAACGCGCTGGGCGTGCCGCTGGCGAGCGCCAGCATGTGCATGCTGAGCGTGCCGCAGACATCCACTTCGCAGGCGCTGGAAAGCAGATTGTCGCTCATCATGCTCATGATGGTGCAGGGGACGATGCCGAGGTTTTCCTCGAGCGAAGTCCAGCACTGCACGGCGCTGACGGCGACGTCGGCGGACTTCATCCACTGTTCGGTGACCACGCCGAGCTTAGCCATCTTGACCAGCGCGGGTTCAGGCACGCCGGCGGTGCTCATGTACTTGCGGATGGCCGCGAGCTTGGCCACCACGAGGTCGTCCGAATCCTTCAGGCGGCCGATGCGCCCAAGCACTTCCGAAAGATCGAGCGTTTCCACGGAGATGCCGCTGGCTTCCAGCAGCTTTTCACTGTAGCGAACGGTGTTGAAGGCCGCGGGCCGCGCACCGATGGCCCCGATGCGCAGATTGGTGAGGCCGCGCACGATGCGGCAGACCGCGGAAAACTTGGCCAGGTCGGCGGCAAATTCCGGCGAATCGAGCGCGACCGTGTGCAGCGCAGTAAGCGAGTACGGGATGCCGTACTGCTTGAGATTGTTGCAGGCGGACATTTTGCCGCAGAAGCTGTCGCGGCGATGGGTGATGGTCATCTTTGCAGCCGAATCGGGCGTAGCCTGCACGAGAACGGGCACGTTCAAGCGGGCCAGGCGCAGGGTATCCGCAATGGCGCGCTCGTCGCCGAAGTTGGGCAGGGTCACGATGACGCCGTCGATCTCTTTCTCGTGCTTCTTGAAGAGGGCGGCGCAGCGCTTGGCCTCTTCATGCGTTTCCACCGCGCCGTATTTGCTCTCCTCGGGCGAGAGGGCGATGGCGCTGATGCCGGCTTTGCCGAGAACGGCGAGAACTTCTTCCCGTCCGGTCTTCGCCAGGTGATCCGGGAAAAATCCCCGGTTGCCGACGATCACGCCCATAGTCATTTTCTTGTCGTTTGCCATAGCAGTTTCCTGTTTGCGAAGGTTGGTCGCGCAGAGCCGTCCAGAATGGGAGCAACCTCAATTTGAACAACGCAGCAGCGAAGTTCAGCGAAGCGAGGCACGCGCACGGTGCACGCGCGCCCAAAGTTTTCAGGCGCCGCGTCCCGGCCGGAAGGCCAGGCAATAGACGCCGCCGAGAACCGTGAGCAGCGCGCCCCACCACACGGGAGCGTGCAGTTCCGACAGCACCGTGGCCGGTGGATGAGACCATTCCGCCAGGCCGCTGACAAAGATCAGCACGCCATAAATGAACAACAGCACGCCCACGAAGAACCACACCGGGATGATTTGTTCTTTTCCGCTCATAGGCTCACCAGA
>DATKLU010000077.1:0-11747 GCA_035542235.1 Dongiaceae bacterium | reverse complement strand
ACCGGCTCCTATCCGCGGCAGACGAGCGAATCGGATCAGGCCATTCAAACCGTCCGTGCGGCCAATCCTGACGCGGTGATCGTCGTTGGGCCCGCGAACACCGTTGCGCCGATTCTGCGCAAAGCCCACGCGCAGGGCTGGAAGCCGCTCTTTCTCAGCGTCTCTTTTGTCGGCACCGACGACCTGGTGGCGCGAGCCGGCGCGGACGCCGACGGCGTCGTGGTCACGCAAGTCGTGCCTCCGTATTACCTGACGGATCTGAAGACGGTGGCCCTCTATCGCAAAGCCCTGGCGAAATACGAGCCAGGCACGCAGCCGGGCTTCACCAGCCTGGAAGGCTTCGTGGACGCCATGGTCATTGCCGAAGGCTTGAAACGCGCCGGCCGAGACCTGACGCGAGAGGGCTTGATCCGCGGAATCGAGTCCATTCACGGTCAGGACATGGGCCTGGGCGCGCAGATGATCCTCAGCTACTCGGGGCGGGATCACGCGGGATTCCAAACGGTGATCCCCACCGTGATTCGCAGCGGCCGCGCGGTGCCCTTCGCCGACTGGAACACGGTCAAGTAGGGACTCTCCCGCAGGGTCCTACCGAGTTTTCCGGATGGGGAGGATGCGCGAGAGGGTGGTACTTTGCGGGCATGAGCAAAACCACTGTATTGGGACTTATTCTTTGCGTCGTTGGCATTATCGGGCTGCTGCACCCGACATTCACCTATCACAAAACCGAAGAAGTAGCGCGCATCGGCTCGCTGCACGCCGACGTGAACCGCGAGAAGCATGCGTTCGTGCCGACCGCGCTTTGTGCCGTGCTGATCGTGGTGGGTGCGGGCGTGGCCGTGATGGGCGGCCGCGGCAAGAGTTAGCGGGCCGCGTTTTCCGCCTGGTCGAAGGCGTGGTAGGAGGAGCGCACCAGCGGTCCGGCCTCCACGTGTTTGAAGCCCATGGTTTCGCCCCGCCGCTTATACTCCGCAAACTCGTCGGGATGCACATACCGCACGATGGGCAAATGCTCGCGCGTGGGCTGCAGGTATTGGCCCAGGGTCAGAATATCGGTGCCCTGCGCGGCGAGCTCCTGCATGGTTTCCAGAACTTCGTGTTTTTCCTCGCCGAGGCCCAACATCAGCCCGGTCTTGGTCGGAACATCCGGATGCGTTTCCTTGCAGCGGCGCAGCAGTTCCAGGGAGCGTTCGTACACCGCGCCTTTGCGCACCTGGCGGTAAAGCCGCGGCACGGTTTCGGTGTTGTGGTTCAGAACGTCCGGCCGCACGGCCAGGACGGTGTTCAACGCATCCCAGTTTCCGCGAAAGTCCGGGATAAGGACTTCCACCTTGCAGCCCGGGACGCGCCGCCGAATTTCCTGGATGGTCCGCGCAAAAATCTGCGAGCCGCCGTCCGGCTGGTCATCGCGATTCACGCTGGTGACCACGGCATAGCGCAAACCCATGCGGGCCACGGCTTCGGCCACGCGCTGGGGCTCTTCTTCATCGGGCGGACCCACCGGTTTGCCCGAAGGCACCGCGCAAAATCCGCAGGCGCGCGTACAGATATCGCCCAGAATCATGAAGGTCGCCGTGCCATGCTCCCAGCACTCGCCCATGTTCGGGCAGCGCGCCGATTCGCAGACAGTATGCAGGTCCAGCGTGCGCATGATGCGCTTCAGGTCCTGGTAGCGTTCGCCGCCGAGGAAGCGCACCCGCAGCCAATCCGGGCGCGGATGGGCCTCGGGCGACGGCACGACTGGCGCCTGCGAATTGGACACGATGTGAAAGGGAGAAGTCACAGGGTCACTCTGAACCTTTAATTTTACGCCTCGCGACGTCTCAGCACAAACCGGGGCCCGCGTGTCTTGCCTCGATTTTTGTTCTAGCGTTGCGCCCCTGGTGCAACCCGGGCGTTCAGCGCGGTCCGCTCAGCACTGCGGCACGAGGATCGCGTAGATCAGATAAAAAGGAAGCAGCAGAACAGCCAGAGCGCCGATGCCGACATCTTCCGCCACCTGGAGAGCCTTGGATTGCGGCTTCTTTACTTTTGCGAGGGTTGAGACATCGGAGTAGCGAACCGCTGTCTCCCAACCGGAGCTCTCACGCAGGACAAACGAAAGGTCGCCTGCTTCGGCAATGGTCCCGGTCAGCTTTTCGCCGGAAAGCAAGCTGGCCTGCACCGCAGTGTTCGGCAGCCCGCCGAGATGCTTTGCGGACTCCTTGATCCGCTGCGCGTTGGGGGACACGACAGCGTCGAGCTTGGGCCACGAAACGTTCTGGACCGAAGCGAGCGGAAAGGAGCGCAATTCCGGCGCAACGGAGCGTCCGTGAATCTCGCGCGCGGCAAACGATTCCCCGGCAACATCATCGAGAGCCAAGGTGCGAACCGCTCCGTCGCTGAACGTCACATCCACCACGCGACCGCGCATAAGCGTAAGGTCCACCAGGCAAGCGCGCGCCGCTGCGGTGGTCCTGGGCGAACAGGAATCGAGAGCGATGGCGGGCCTCGTATGGCCAGAGCCTTGCGCGAGGGATACGCAAGCAAGACTGAGCAAGCCCAGCGCAGTGAGGAACAGGTGACGTAGCGTCATCGGTGTACTCCTTCTCGCGGAGCGTTGCAGGCTCAATGCCAGCCGGGCAGGG
Organism: Dongiaceae bacterium; assembly: GCA_035542235.1. Lineage (GTDB taxonomy): Bacteria > Acidobacteriota > Terriglobia > Acidiferrales > UBA7541 > Acidiferrum. The sequence goes on along the minus strand of DATKLU010000077.1, from coordinate 9,120 downwards.
GTGGAGCGAAAGCAAGGAGATGCGGCGAAGTTCGCGGCGGCAAAGAACTTGCTGCAAAATGCGGCCGACGAGCTGGGCGAGAGTTACGGGGAAGCTTCGCCGGATTGCCGGAAACGGGCGACAGCTGCTGGAAAGAAATGCGGACAGCCGAGAAGCGAGAGCCAGGCTTAGAGCGGCTGGCGGGAAGAACGGATGAATTCGCGCAGCACCGTGACGTTGGGGCCGTACACGCCGATGCGGCCGGCATCCACCGGAAGACCGAGGCGCTCGGCCAAATCCAGATCGACACCCGCATCATCTAATTCAGAAAGGCTATAGCCTTGCGCCGGGGCCACGCGGTTGAGCCCGGAGGGATACACGGGCCGGGGCGGCCGGTGCCGCCGCCAGGGACGGCGGGCCAGTTCGTAGAACTGCTGCCAATCGCGTTTTTGCCAGTTGGTCATCGCCACGTACGCCGTTGAACCCGAAGAGAGAACTTCGTCTTCGACAGCTACCGAAGTTTCGCTCCTCTCTGGTATACGGTTCGTTCGCATGATTGGATGCCCGTCTCTCCCGAAAGGTTCGCCTGCCGGATCCGGCGGGAACCGCGCGCGAATCGCTGCCGCGCATGCGCCAAGATACTGCAGAAAAACCCCGCGGCAAGACTTTCCTGCCTCGGTGTTTCAAACACGTAAATAAGGGAAGAGTTGCGGGCCACGCGGGAGCGGGAAGTCCGGACAAAAGGATAACGAACCCGAAACCGAGCGAGGAAAAATGCGACTCCATCCAGATGGAGCCGCAGCCAGAGTAGCCGTTTTACCAGCGGTTGCCGCGATCGCCCCGGTCGCCGCGATCTCCACGATCGCCGCGTCCCCGGCCGCCGCCACCACCGCCGCCGTAACCACCGCGACCACCACCACCGCCGCCGCCATAGCCGCCGCGACCACCACCCCCACCGCCGCGAGGCTCCTGCGGACGCGCTTCGTTGACCACCAGATTGCGGCCTCCGAAGTTCTGCCCGTTCATGGAATTCACGGCGCGATCGGCTTCTTCATCGTTCGCGATTTCCACGAACGCAAAGCCGCGCGACTGCCCCGTGAAACGATCGCGGATGAGGTTGACTGCGGAAGGGGTAACACCTGCCTGGGAAAAATGCTCGTGCAAGGAATCTTCCGTGGCGGAAAACGGAAGATTTCCAACGTAAAGCTTCTTCACTAACGGACTCCTTTTGCCCCGGAACGAAAAAATTGTCGCGGTGCGCGCCGGATGCGGAAAGCCTTGCGGGCCGATGCGGAGGTCCGTGGGGACATCCGTATCTCAGGGTAGGTAAGGCGCCCTGAACCCGGGACGACTAGCCGGGCGCTCCAGCGGTCAGTGGCATCGTCGCGAAAATTGACCCCTTTTGCAATCGGAATCTCACACAACGCGCCGGGAAAAACGTGTACGCCTTGTCACAGATACAAAGTATCCAAATTCGTGATGCTTTGCCGCGTTTGGTGGTAGCATCCGCGCGAAACGGCCCCCGCCACTGCGAGGTGCGGCATGCGCGGCACCATGATGGATTTCCCGCTTACTCTCCCCGTTCTTCTGGAACGCGCGGGAAAGCTGTTTGGCAACGTCGAGATTCTCTCCCGCCGCCCAGACCTGTCTCTCGTTCGCTCCAGCTACGGCTCCTTCTACCGGCGCGCCCGGCGCCTGGCTGCCGGCTTGCAGCGGCTGGGATTGCAGCGCGGGGATCGTGTCGCCTCCATGATGTGGAATCACTCGGGCCATCTGGAGGCGTTCTTCGGCGTGCCATGCTCCGGCGGAATTCTGCACACCCTGAATTTACGGCTTCATGCTGATGAGATCGCGGCGATCGCCACTCATGCGCGCGACCGCTTTCTGATTATTGATGATGTTCTTTTGCCGGTTTTCGAAAAGTTCCGCCAGCAGGCGCCGTTTGAAAAGGTCATCGTCGTGCCCTACGGTTGCGGGCAGGTGCCGCCCGAGTTCGTGAACTACGAGGATCTTCTGAGCGAAAGCGGCGATGCCTTGGTTTACCCGGCCCTGGACGAAAACGAAGGCGCGGCGATGTGTTTCACCTCCGGCACCACGGGGTGCTCCAAGGGTGTGATCTATTCGCACCGCGCGCTGGTGCTGCATTCCTTCGCCCTGTGCATGCGCGATGGCTTTGGCCTGAGCCATCAGGACACGATTCTGCCGGTCGCGCCAATGTTCCACGCCAATTCCTGGGGCGTGCCGTACGCGGCGGTGATGACCGGGGCCCGGCTGTTGTTGGCCGGGCCGGTGGTGACGCCGGAAAGCCTTCTTGACTGGATGGTCGCGGAAAAGGTCACCCTGACCGGCGGCGTCCCCACGGTCTGGATCGGCGTGCTCGACGCGCTGGAACGACATCCCGGCCGCTGGAAATTTGCGCAACCGGTGCGCATCCTCTGCGGAGGCAGCGCGCCGCCGATGGACCTGATTCGCAAACTCGATGCGCACAACCTGCACATTCTGCATCTGTGGGGCATGACCGAAACCACGCCGCTGGCGACCGTCGGCGCGCTGAAAAATTGCATGACCGACTGGAGCGAGGAAGAACAATATCGGGTGCGCGCGAAGCAAGGCTGGCCGGTGCCTTTCGTGGAGATACGCGCCAACCGCGCGGAGGGCGAGGTGCCGTGCGAAGTGCCGTGGGACGGGGAGACCGCCGGCGAGCTGGAGATCCGCGGTCCTTGGATCGCCTCCGAATACTTCGAATCGCCGGATCAGGCGCCGCGCTGGACCAAAGACGGGTGGTTTCGCACCGGCGATGTGGCCACCATCGACGAACATGGCATCATGCGCCTGGTGGATCGGGCCAAGGACCTGGTGAAGTCTGGCGGCGAATGGATTTCCTCCGTGGACCTGGAGAACGCGCTGATGGGGCATCCTGCGATCAAGGAAGCCTGCGTCGTCGGCGTGCCCCACCCCAAGTGGCAGGAGCGCCCGCTGGCGGCGGTGGTGCTGAAAGAAGGGCACTCGGCGACCTGCGAAGAGCTGCGCTGTTTCCTGGCGGCGCGGTTTGCGAAGTGGCAATTGCCGGATGCATTCGCTTTTGTGGAGAGCATTCCCCGGACCAGCGTGGGCAAATTCAAGAAGATGGCGCTGCGCGAACAATTCGCGGGCTGGAAGTGGGAAGGTTAGCGCAACACGCTGCCGTCGGCCTATGTCCGGTAGCTGGCGTTGATGCGCACGTACTCGGCGGTGAAGTCGCAGGTCCAATAGCGGGCGCGGGCGTCGCCGGCGTGCAAATCAACAAGTATGGGAACGTGGTCGGCGAGCAGGCGGTTGGAAGCGGCGCGTTCATTGAAGGGCAGGGGCTGCCCTTTGCGCAGCACCTTGATGCCGGCCATGGTGATTTCCACCAGCGACGGATCGAATTTCACCCCGGAGCGTCCGGCCGCCGCGAAGATTCTGCCCCAATTGGGATCGCCACCGGCGAAGGCGGTCTTCACCAGCGGCGAGGTGGCGATGGTCTCGGCAATCTTTCGCGCCGCCGCTTCGGATTTCGCGTGCCGCACTTCGATTTCGATGACGCGCTGCGCGCCTTCGCCATCGGCGACAATCTGGCGGGCCAGCGAACCGCAAACCTCTTCGAGCGCGGCGCTGAATGCGCGATGGGCCTTGCTGCCTGCGGCGATGCGGGGAGCGCCGGCGGCGGCGTTGGCGAGCACGAGAAGGGTGTCGTTGGTGGAGGTGTCGCCGTCCACGCTGATGGCGTTGAAGGTGCGGGACGCGACGTCGCGCAGCGTGCGCTGCAGCAGTGCGGGCGAAATCGCTGCGTCGGTCACCACGAAGGCCAGTGTCGTGGCCATATTCGGATGGATCATCCCTGCGCCCTTGGCGCAGCCGAGCAGGTGAATCCTCTTGCCGGACATCTTGAAGGAAGCCGCGGCGGTTTTCGGCCGGGTGTCCGTGGTGCAAATGGCCAGCGACAACTCGGCGAAGGAACGCGCCGAAGGCCGCCGGTTGCGCGCCAGCGTCGGCAAAGCCCGCAGAATTTTCTCCACCGGAAGCGGCACGCCGATGACGCCCGTGGAGCACACGAACAGCTCTTGCGGCTCAAAACTCATTCGCCGCGCGGCTTCTTCGTTGGTGCGCTGCGCGACGGCATCGCCTTCCAGCCCGGTGGCGCAGTTGGCGTTGCCGGCGTTGACCACCACCGCGCGCATCCGCCCCTTCGATTCGCGGAGGTTTTTTTTCGAAAGGGTTACCGGCGCCGCCACGATCAGGTTCTGGGTGAAAACGGCCGCCGCCGAAGCGGGGAAGTCGCTCGAAATCAGCGCCAGGTCCAGGGCTCCGGTCTTTTTCAATCCGCAGGCGGTCGCGGCGAAGCGAAAGCCTTTGGGCAGAGCGGATTCTGGCGTAGCTTGCTGCAGCGCGGGCGTCACTTGGCGGCGGCCTCTTTGGGCAAACGGGATTCCAGCTCGGCGATGGCCCGGCGCACGGAGTCCGGGGCGGTGCCGCCGGCGACATTTTTTGCGGCCAGCGCCGCGTCAACGGTCAGCACGGCGGCGAAGTCCGGCCCGATCTCAGGCGCCATCTTGCGAAACTCTTCCAGCGGCAGCTCCGTCCAGGGCTTTTGCCGGCGCTCCGCCTCTTTGAGAATTTTCCCCACCACATCGTGTGCCTGCCGGAACGGCAGGCCTTTGCGCACCAGATAATCCGCGGCTTCCGTGGCGAGCAAGGCGGGATTGGCGGCCAGCGCGCGCAGGCGATCATCGCGAAAGGCGGTGGTGTTCAACGCGCCGGCCGCCACCAGGAGCATATCGGCCACCTGATCGTGCGCCGCGAACAGCGCTTCCTTGTCTTCCTGCAAATCGCGCTGGTAACTCGTCGGCAATCCCTTCAGCGTCGTGAGCAGCGCCAGCAGCGCGCCGGTGATTCGTCCGGTCTTGCCGCGAATCAATTCCCAGGAGTCGGGATTCTTCTTTTGCGGCATCAAGCTGCTGCCGGTGGAATATTCGTCGGGAAGAACGGCGTAGGAGAATTCCTGCGAGGCGAACAGAACGAAATCCTCGGCGAGGCGCGAAAGATGGGTGGCAATCCCCGACAGCGCGAACAGGTAATCGAGCGCGAAATCGCGGTCGCTTACCGCGTCCAGGCTGTTGGCCGTAACCTTCGCAAAACCCAGCTCGCGTGCAATGGCGGCGCGGTCAATGGAAAAGGAATTTCCCGCGAGTGCCCCCGATCCCATCGGGCAGGCATCCGCGGCGGTCGCGGCATGCTGCAGGCGCGCCACGTCGCGCGTGAAAGCCTCGGCATGCGCCAGCAGGAAGTGCGACAGCAGGATGGGCTGCGCGTGCTGCATGTGCGTCATTCCCGCCATGGGCACGCCCAGCTTGGCTTTGGCCTGCTGCAGCAAGGCACCCACCAGCGCCAGCACTCCGCGGCGCACTTCGGCGGCGGCGTCCATCACGAACAGGCGAAAATCGGTGGCCACCAGCTCGTTGCGGCTGCGACCGGTGTGCAGCTTCCAGCCAAGCGGCCCCAGTTCTTCCACCAACGCCTTCTCCACGAAGTGGTGCACGTCTTCGGCATCGGCGCCGAACTTATCCACCCAGGCCGGATCGGACTGCACGCGCGCTGCGATCTTCTCGAGCCCGGCCAGTGTTTCCTTCACTTCCGCCGCGGTGAAAATCCCGATCGGCTCGAGGGCTTTGGCCCAGGCGCGATCCACGGCGATTTCATACGGCAGCAAACGCCGGTCGAACGCAAAGGAACGCTGGAATGCGTCAAAGTGCGCGTCGGGCGCGCGATCAAAGCGCCCGCCCCAGAGCTTGTTGTCCTTGCGTTCGCTCATGTGCGCGTTTAGTTGTTGCCGCCTTCGGCCTTGGCTTTCGGCCGCACCGTCACCGGCAGGGCGAAAAGATTGATGAAGCCTTCCGCATCCTTGGGGTTGTAGCGGCCCATGGTGAAGCTCGCCAAATCGGCGCGATAGAGGGAAAAAGGCGACTTGCGACTGATGGCCGTGTGCGTGCCCTTCCACAGCTTGAGGGTCACGGTGCCGGTCACGCGCTGCTGCGACACATTGAAGAAGCCATCCAGCGCCTGCCTCTGGGTGGAAAACCACACGCCGTTGTATACCAGCTCGGCGTAGCGAACGGCGAGGATCTGCTGCAGATGCGCGGTCTCGCGGTCGATGGTGAGGCGTTCCAGCTCGCGGTGCGCGGTCACCAGCAGCGTGCCGCCGGGAGTTTCGTAGGCCCCGCGCGACTTCATGCCCACCAGGCGATTTTCCACCAGGTCCGTGCGGCCAACGCCGTGCCGCGCCGCGATCTCGTTCAATTGATTGAGCAGGTCGATCGGACCCAGCTTCGCGCCGTTGACCGAAACCGGAGTGCCGGCCTCAAATCCGATTTCGACCTCTTCGGCCTTGTCCGGGGCTTTTTCCGGAGAAACCGTCCACTGCCACATCGCTTCGCTCGGCGCGTTCGCCGGGTCTTCCAGCTCCGCACCCTCGTGGCTCAAGTGCCAGATATTCCGGTCGCGGCTATAGATGTTCTTCTTGCTCTGCTCGATGGGGATATTGTGCTTCTCGGCGTATGCAATCGCGTCCTCGCGGGAGTCAATGTCCCACTCGCGCCAGGGCGCAATGATCTGCAGATTCGGAGCAATGGCCTTGTACGCCAGCTCAAAGCGCACCTGGTCGTTGCCCTTTCCGGTGCAGCCGTGCGACAAGCCGTCGGCGCCGAGCTGCAGCGCCAGCTCCGCCTGCCGCTTGCCCAGCACCGGCCGGGCCATCGAGGTGCCGAGCAGATAGGTGTGCTCATACACCGCGCCCGCGCGCAGCGTGGGCCAGATGTAATCGCGAATGAACTCTTCACGCAGGTCTTCCACGTAGGCGGTGGAAGCGCCGGTGGCCAGCGCTTTTTTGCGCGCCGCTTCCAGGTCTTCCTGCTGCCCGACGTCGCCGATCATGGCGATCACTTCGCAGCCGTAGTTCTCCTTCAGCCAGGGAATGATGATGGAGGTATCCAGCCCTCCGGAATACGCGAGTACCACTTTTTTCGGTTTTGCCGCAGGGGTTTTCAAGTGCTCCTCTTTCTTGTTTTTCGTGCGCGCGCGAGGCGGCAGCGGAATTTTTCAGAACCAGCGTGTTGCCCGGGCATCGGCGCCGCGGCTTGACGGGACATGGCTAGCAGAACAGAGTGTGCAGGATCGCCTTCTGCACGTACATGCGATTTTCCGATTGGTCGAGCACCACCGACTGCGCCCCGTCCAGCACTTCCGGCGTGACCTCATAGCCGCGGTGCGCCGGCAGGCAGTGCATGAACGCCGCGCCGCGCTCCGCCAGGGCCATCAGTTTGCGGTTTACCTGGTAGGCCTTGAACACTTCGTTGCGCACCTTGGTTTCCGCTTCAAAACCCATGCTGGTCCAGGAGTCCGTGTACACCGCCTGCACGTCTTCCACGGCTTCGCGCGGGTCGGTGAAGAGTTCGATCTTGGCCTTGGTTTCCTTGGCCACCCGCCGCGAATCGGCCACCACGTCCGCGTCCGGCGCGTAATTTTCCGGCGTGGCCACGCGCAGGTGCACGCCCAGCCGCGCCGCCAGATAGATCAGCGAATGGCTTACGTTGTTGCCGTCGCCGACGTACGCCAGCTTGAGGCCCTTCAGGTTGCCGAACTTTTCTTCCAGGGTGAAGTAGTCCGCCAGGGCCTGGCACGGGTGAAACCGGTCGGAAAGCGCATTGACCACCGGAATCTCCGTGGTCGCCGCCATCTCATCCAGCACGCGCTGTTCGTACACGCGGGCCACGATGCCGTGCACCCAGCGTTCCAGGTTGCGCGCCACGTCCGCGATGGATTCGCGCTCGCCCAGCCGGGCTTGCGTGTGGTCCAGGAACACCACGTGCCCGCCCATGCTCTGGATGCCCACCTCGAACGTCACGCGCGTGCGCAGCGAGGGCTTCTCAAAAATGAGCGCGAGAAACTTGCCGCGCAGGGTTTCTGCGTAGCGCGCCGGGTTGGCCTTGATATCCGCCGTGAGCTCCAGGAGTTCGCGCGAGTGCGCGGGGCTCCACTCCGCTCCGGTGAGGAGATCGTTGCTCTGCTTTACGGGTACTGCGAGTGTCGTCGTGGCCATTTCTTGCCTTTTCTTCCGCCTTTTCTTCTACCGTTTCGCCGCCAAGGCCGCCGGCAACGGAGACTGGGATGCAGCCTCCGCTGCCGGGACCGCTCGCGGGGTCTCCGTCAGAACTGCTTCGAACAACCGCAAAAACTCCTGCACCTGGGCCTTGCTGATCAGGAAGGGCGGCAGCAGCCGAATCGTGTAATCGTGAGTGCAATTGATGATCAGACCGCGGCGCAGCGCTTCCGCCACGTACGGCCCGCCCTCCACCGTAAGTTCCACGCCGAACATGCAGCCTTCGCCGCGCACTTCCTTGATCAGCTGGTTCTTCGCGCGCAGTTTCTCCAGGCCCGCCCGCAGCTCTTCGCCGCGCGCCCGTACATTTTCCAGCAAGCCCTGATGCTCGATGGTGCGAAGGACTTCCAGAGCCACCGCGCAGATCATCGGTCCGCCGCCAAACGTCGTGCCGTGCAATCCCGGCGCAATGCGCGCCGCGACCTCGTTGGTGGTCAAAATCGCGCCGAGCGGCAGTCCAGCGGCGATGGGTTTCGCCAGCACGACAATGTCCGGCTTGGCGGCAAACTTCTGATAGGCGAAGGGGCGCCCGGTCCGGCCCAGCCCGCACTGGATTTCGTCGGCGATCAGCAGCGCACCATCCTGGCTCGCGAGTGCGCGTGCGCGATCCCAGAAAGCCTGGGAAACCGGGTAGATGCCGCCTTCTCCCTGGATCGTCTCGAGCAGCACGGCGCAGACCGAATCGTCGAACTTCCGCTCCAGGTCGGCCACGTCGTTGAAGGTCACGAACTCCGCGCCGGGAACCAGCGGGGCGAACGGCAGCCGGTACTTCTCCGTGGCGGTGACGCTCATCGCGCCAAACGTTCGCCCGTGGAACGAATTCTGCATGGCCAGAAAACGCGTTTTCGGCTTCGCCGTGGAGCCCTCGGCCGCTCGGCCCCACAACCGCGCGAGCTTCAGCGCCCCGTCAATCGCTTCGGTGCCGCTGTTCGAGAAGAACACCCGGTCCATGCCGGACCACGAAGCAA
>DATKLU010000076.1:0-2914 GCA_035542235.1 Dongiaceae bacterium | reverse complement strand
GCGGAGCCGTGCCACGTATTTGTGCCGCCCTTGGTGGTGATGACCGTCTGCGCGCCGCCTCTTCCACCGTACGCGGCCACCGGGTCCGCTACCTGGGTGCTGAACTCCTGAATCGCTTCGACCGGAATCGCCGCCTGCGTTTGAAACGCACCGCCAAACGCGTAATCCGTGGCGTCGATGCCGTCCACGGTGATGTTGTTCTGGTCGGCGCGTGCGCCGGCCACGGAACCGTCGCGGCTCCCGCTCGGATCCGCATTCAGTCCGCCCTGCGCGCTGACCACGCCTGGTTGCAGGCGCAAGAGGTTCGCGGGATCGTCGCGGAATTCGTTCGGCAGATCGGCCACCGCGCGCAAGTCAAAATTGTTGCCGATCGTGGAGTCGGTGGTATTCAGGCTAACGGAGCCTTGCGATTGCACTTCCACCGTCTCGGAAACCGCGCCGATCGAGAGTTGCACATCTTGCGTCCGCGTTGTGGCCACGCCGAGATACAAATCGGACACGGTCACGCTCTTGAAGCCGTCTTTGCCGACGGTGAGTTGGTAGCCAGGCCCCGGATCCACGTTCGCAAAACGGTAGTAGCCGGTGCTTCCCGTTTTGGTTTCGAGCGTGGCGCCGGTTCTCGTATTTTCCAGTTTGACCGTGGCGTCGCCGATCGCCCCGCCGCTCGGATCGGTCACCGTTCCAGCGAGCCCCGCGACCTCTTGCGCAAACACCGCCGCGGGAAAAATGAGCATGAGAGCAATAAACAGAGCACACCAGTGGGAACGCGTGAAGTGAGTCATCAGCGCGACCTTTCGCTTGAATTTGTCACCGAAGGCGCGCACACACGCGCGCACACGGGAAGACTCACTCGCGGATGAAACGCTAAATCACGAGCACACAAGGCACTCGCAAATTCAGGCTTCAGAAGGTTGGGAAGAGGCCAGCACCGAGAAACATCGCACAGGCAACGACCGACCGCTCGGAGACTCGCCCCAAAACCACGCGCGGAAATGACTGGAACAGCGGATTCCTCCAGCCACCAACTGAAGAAAAACAACAGTCAGCCCAGTTGATGCACGCCCGCGGCCAAACTCTTTTGGGAACGAACGGAAGAAAGGAAAGGATTTACCGGAAATGTTAGGTGCGGAGGTGCCGCTTCGCTACAGCAAATGGAAGCGTTTTCAGGTTTTTGAAGCGATTTGAGTTTATTTGCCTAGATACAACAGCGCGAGCAGGAACAGCCACAGCGCGTCCATGAAATGCCAGTAGTGCGAGGTCACCTCCGCGGCCACCGTGCGCGTGATTTGCGCGTCATCAAAATTGCGCCTCGCCACATACAGCAGTGCCGCAACCCCACCGAGCAAATGCAACGCGTGCGCACCGGTAAAAATGTAGAAGAAACTGCTGGCCGGATTGCTGGCCAGGTAGATGCCCTGCGCCGCCAGCATCCGCCATGCCGCAACCTGTCCAATCAGAAACAGAACGCCAAGCACCGTCGTAACCAGCCAGAGATTCTTGTACGCGCCGAGGCGTCCCCACGCCAGGCGATGACGCGACATTTCCAGCGTGGCGCTGCTCGTCAGCAAAACCAGCGTGTTGATCCACATCAGCGTGGGAATGTGCACGGGAACCCAGTCGCCGCTGCCGCGCCGCACCAGAAACGCGCTGGCCAGCGCCATGAAGAACATCAGAATCGACACGATTCCCAGCGCCATGCCGGTGTAATAGCGCTTCGGCGAAGGCTTCCCGCGTCGCGGGCGCTTGCCGTCGTCCCCGCCGCCATCGCGGTCCACCGGCGGCAGATCCCCTCCGCCACCATTCGAAGGCTTCTTCTCGATGATCAGCTCGACGTCCTGGACTGTGCTTGTGCCCGGCATGACTTCCCTTCCTTCAATCACCGCAACTCAGGAGAGAGCAACTCTGGCGCGAGATGCTGCGGAGCGAAATCGCCGGCTTCCCCGGCGTGAAACTCGTACGCGCCGCGGTAGACAATTGGTTTCGCAGCGCCGAAATTGTTCGGCGGAGCCGGCGAAGGAACGCTCCATTCGAGCGTGGTTGCCCGCCAGGGATTATTTTCTTCCGAATTGCCACGGCGCAGGAACGCCTGCAGAAAATTCACGACGAAGAGAATTTGCGCGCCAACGGTAAAGATGGTTGCAACCGTAACCAGCGTCCGGATGGATCCCCCGGCGGCAGCGAGATTCGCCCGCGAGGAGTCCGGCAACAAACTGGATTGTGTAAGCAGCCCCAGCCAGTGCATGGGCATGAAGATGAGATAAACCCCGGCGAACGTTGCCCAAAAATGGAACTTGCCCAGCGTCTCGTTCAGCCGGCTTCCGAACATTTTCGGAAACCAGAAGAACAGCGCCGCCAGAATGGCGAACGTGGCGGCTACACCCATCACCAGATGGAAATGGCCAATCACGAAGTCTTCACTAACGGCGGCGCTGCGCAAATCGTGCCGCGCCAGAAAAACCCCGGAAAAGCCCCCGGCAATAAAGAGCGAAACAAAGCCAATCGAGAAGAGGAGCGCGCAGGAAAGCTGCAAGCGTGCATTCCAAAGCGTGCCCAGCCAGCTCGCCAGCAAAAAGGCCGCGGGCAGGCCAAGAGACGAAGCCAGGACGGAAAATACCAGTGGCGCGAACGGGTTCATCCCCGTGGCAAACATGTGATAGCCCCACACGCAGAAACCAATCAACCCGACGCCGCACAAGGCCAGGACCACCAGGCGTTCCTTCCATACCGGCTTGCGCGAAAACGTCGCAATCAGGTGGGTGATGATGCCAAAACACGGCAGCATCGCCACGTACACTTCGGCCTGCGCGAAATACCAGAACAGCCTCTGCCACAAAGCCGGAAGACTTCCCTGCCGCACCAGATTTTGCGGCTGCGCAGCGAGAAACGAAGCGAACGAGAAAAACTGCGACCCCAG
>DATKLU010000075.1:0-87209 GCA_035542235.1 Dongiaceae bacterium | reverse complement strand
CGCTATCGTTACGCTCTTTGAGGCGGAGGCGCTGGCAAACGCCGACATTGGCAGAGGCGTTCCGGCAGAAACGGCTTACCGTCGCGCCATCGAGCGCACGATCAAACGGCTCAAAGGAAAAAATGTCCTGGAAAAGTACGTAAAGAAATCTTGAAGTGGTCGGGGCGAAAGGATTTGAACCTTCGACCTCCTGGTCCCGAACCAGGCGCGCTAGCCAGGCTGCGCTACGCCCCGACATCATGCAGCGAAGCAAGCAGGGCTCGCTGCGGGAGCTACCAGAATAACACAGGACGCCACGAGCCAGGGAAGCACAGAGATGGCCCAGACAGCCAAAGACGAAAGCGCCGCCCCCAAGAAGGGGGCGGCGCTTTCTCTTTCCATGCAACTGCGATTCCCGTGCAGCACTGAGCCTGCGCAGCAGGCCGGGCCGAAGCTCGGGCCGCGGCGCCGGGCTAGAAGCTGAGCCGCAGTGAGAATTCCATGCGGCGATTCTTGGTCAGGGTGTTGGAGTAATTCCCGAAGCTCGAAGCGACATCGATTTCCGGGAAAGCGTTGGCGGCGTCAAAACGCACCGAGTTGGTCACGTTGTACACCTCCCAGGCAAAGCCCAGCCGCACGCGTTCGGAGAGGCTGAAGGTCTTGCGCAGCGAAGCGTCGATATCGAAGTAGCCGGGCCCGCGCAGCACGTTGCGGCTGCCCGATTCTCCAGGGAACGGATAGTCGAAGGAGTTGACCGCGGCGTTGATATCCGCGAAGGCGTTCGGGTTGCAATACGACGACGTGCAGTTGTTGTACACGCCGGTCTTGGGAGCCTGGCCATTCAGCACGGCGAGGCCGTTCAATTCCCAGTTGGTGGGGAAATCGAAGCCGTTCTGGATGCTGAAGGGCAGTCCGCTGGACCAGCGGTACAAGCCCGAGACGGCCCAGCCGCCCAGGAACGCATCCAGGCCGCGGCCCCAGCCGCTGCCCCACTTGCGCCCCTTGCCGAACGGCAACTCATAGACCCAGTTGGAGTTGATCTGGTGGGTCATATCGTAATCGGAGACGCCGCGCATCTGGCCGGGATCGAAGGCGTTGATGATCTGCCCGCCGCCGAAGCCATAGCCTTCGAATAGCGAAACGCGCTCCGCGTCGGAGGTCATGTCAATGGATTTGGAGTAGGTGTAGTTGAGATCCCACTGCAGCCCGTGCGACATGTGATGGCGGATCATGAACTGTCCGGCGTTGTAGTTGCTGCGTCCGCCAGAGGTCCAGGCATAGAGCGAAGCGAACTGCGACTGGTAGAAGGTCAGGTTGCCGTTAGACGGGTAGTAGGCGGTATTGGGATCGTTGGCGTCCGGAATGCCGTAGAGGTCCCACAGGAACAGCGGAGTGGTCTCATTCAAGCTGCCGCTGCAGAAGAGGTCGTAGGCGGCGACAACCGGAATGGTGGTGGAGTTTACCGAGCCGCAGCTGCCATTCGGCGAGTTGGGGCCGATCTGGTACGCGCCGCCGGGCTGCAGCGGCTGCATGATATCCGCCCAGAACTGCGCCACCTGGGGGCTGACGCTCGCGGGATCGAAGTTCTGCGTGGGGACGCCCGTGCGATAAATCTTGGCCAGCGCGGTAAGCGCCTGGTAGTAGGTGAGGCCGGTCTTGGGATCTTTCAGGTTGAGCGGCTGCGCCAGGTCGCGCTCCTGCAGGAGGCGGCGGCCGAGGCGGCCGACGTAGGCGGCTTCAAAGGTGAACCCGCCGCCGATTTCCCGGCTGAAGGAAAGATCGAACGCGTAGGAATAGGGCGTCTTGAGGTTATTGTCGAGGCCCCAGTAGATGGCGAAGCCGCCGAGGTCGTAGGCGCCCGGAGGCGTGACCGGGAACGGACCGGTCGGACCCGGGGGAGTGATCGAGGCCGGAATGTCGTTGATGCCGGTGTAGCGAGGCGCATCGGAGACACCGACCGTGCCAGGCGCATCGGAGATCGTGGTGGTCAGGCCGAACGAGCCGTTGCGGTCGAAGGTGTTGACGATGCCCGGACCGAAGTGATCGTAGTACACGCCGGCGCCGAGGCGGATGGAGCTCTTGCCGGGGCCGCCGAACAAAGACTTCAAGAAGCCGTCCTTGTATCCGGGTGACCAGGCCAGCGAAAAGCGGGGCGCGATGTCCTTAGGATCGAGGTTCCAGTAGCCGGCTTTGCCGTTGGCCGGGCCGGCGAGGCTGAGGCTGAAATTCGGATTGTAGGTCACACCCTGATCCATATCGGCGATGCGCTGCCGGAAGAAGCTGTCCAAGGGAATGCTTGGGGCGACCTGGTTGCCATTGATTTCGTAGGGCGCCTGCAGCAGCGAATAGCGCACGCCGTAGTTGATGGTCAGGTTGGACTTGATGCGCCAGGAATCCTGCAAGTAGGTTTCGAATTCGTTCCAGCGGTAGTGGCGATTGATGAGGCTGCCGACCGGGAGGGTATTGCCGTTTTTGTCGCGCTGATAGGTGGCGTCCACTTCGGTGATGATGCCGGTCAGAGCCATCATGGGAAAGTCATAGGAATTGGCGAAACCGGAATCCACGGCGGGATAGTTCCAGGTGCAGCCGCTGAATACCGAGGGATCGCAACCGGGATCGAAGAACGTGTTGTTGCCGGCGAAGCCGGTGGTGACGAGGAAGCCCGCATTGGTGAGGGCGTCGCTGTAGGAGGCCGCGTTGGACTGGCGGATATCATTGAGCCAGCGGTAATTGGCGCCAACCTGAATGGTGTGGTGCCCCTTGGTCCAACTGAAATCATCGGTAAAGTTGTGCAGGGGCACGATGACGTTGGTGGTGCGCGAACTGGAAACAGGGAGGTTCAGGCCGCGCAACGTGACGAACTGATCGTTGGGAGCGTTGGCGATGCCGTTGTTCCCGATGCCCTGGCGAATAAAGCCGTAGTGGAAGCTATTGACCTTGGTGGGGCTGATCGTCCAGGTATAGCCCACGATGGCGCCTTTGGAATTGTTGGTGTCCACGGTGGCTGGATCCTGGCCGGGGAACTGCGGCGCGCCGGTGGCGTGGTCGTTCTGCAGGCCGAAACGCGCGAAGAGCCGCTGGGTACCGCTCTGGTTGACGTTGTAATCGAAGCGAGCCACGTAGGTATCCAGCTTGTTGGGCGTGCTGGCGGAAAAGGTGTAGCCGCGATAGTTGTAGCCGTCGCCGACCTGGTCGGTATTGGGCAGCGGATACTGATTCAAGGTGGCGATGGTATTGGGGTCCACGCCGCCGCCCCAGGGGCAAGTGGAGTTGAGGTTGCAATTGACCGTATCGTCCATGCTCAGAATCTGCGAAGGACCTACGCCATAGAATCCCGCCGGAACGTTGTGCGAGGTGTTGAGGCCCTGCACGGTGCCGCCGCCGCAGCGTGAATCGGTGGTATCGGCACAAGGATAGAGAACGACGCCGTCGCGCAAGGACGCGCTGGGAACGGTTCGCGTAACCTGCTGGCTTTCCCGGGTGCGCTGCCCTTCGTACGCCAAGAAGAAAAAGAGGCGGTCTTTCTTGACTGGGCCGCCAAAGCTGCCGCCAAAGGTGTTGCGCAACAAGCGCGGCGGGGTGTTCGATTCGCCGTTCTGTTCCTGGGCCAGCTTGTTGAAGTAATCGTTGGCGACCATGTTGGTGGGGCGGTTGTACTCGTAGGCCGTGCCGTGCCAATCGTTGGTGCCGGACTTGGTGACGAGCGAAACTTGCGCGCCGGAGGAGCGGCCCTGTTCCGCGCCGGCGTTGGTGGTGGTAACCCGGAACTCTTCGATGGAATCCAGCGTGGCGCGGAGAGCGCCGGTAAACGCATAGCCCTTGGTCTGGTCGTTGTTATCAATGCCGTCCAGCGTGACGTTGGACTGGTCGGAACGCGCGCCATTGACCGCGCCGCCGCGGCTATCGGCATCGGTGTCAACCTGATCCTTGGCGGCCATGGTCACCACGCCGGGCTGCAGGCTGAGGATGCTGACCGGGTCGCGGCCTTCGAAGGGCAGCGCGGCGATCTGCGACTGGTTGAAGGCGTTGCCGATGGTCGCGTCATTGGTATTGATGGTTTCCGCGGAACTCACCACTTCCACCGTGGTGGCAACGGTGGCGAGCTCGAGCTTGATGTCATCCGTGCGGGGAGTGGCCACGAGCAGAACCAGTTGGGTCTGTTTGAGGGTAGCGAAGCCGGACGCTTCGACGGTGAGGGTATAGGTGGCGGGGCGAATTTCCTGGAAGGCGTAGGCACCGTCGCGATCGGTGGTCGTGCTGAGGGTCACGCCAATCGATTCGCTGGTGATGGTTACTTTTGCATTGGGAACCGAGGCGCCCTTGGAGTCGGTGATGGTCCCTCGGAGAGATGTGGTACCAGTTTGGGCCAGTACGCCGTTGGACGACAGGGAAACCACCACGAGCAAAGCAAAAAGGCCAAGCAGGCCCTTTATCAGCCGCTGCATAAACCGCTCCTTTTCCGCACCTAACCGCTGTATGGGGTAGACTTTCCACTCGCGCTGCTTTCGGGCGCGAAAACTGTGGCGTCGTATCGAGACGGCAGGAAACCTGGGAGCGCGTCCGTCCGCGCGATGGCCTGCCTGGTCTCTCCACATGAGAGACCCTGAAGTGGGCTAGTTTTAAGACAGATATGGGGCAGCTGTCAATGCTGCTTCTTTTATCGCGAGGTTCGGAAGTTTTTATGATGCGGTATGTAAGTGCAGGAAAAGACAGCGGGACGTCAGGTTCGATCTGCAAAGCAACCCTGGATTTCAAAGAAAAACCCCGTGAGGCTTTCGGCCTCACGGGGTTCCTGGTTAGCCGTTCACGGCGCAAGTTCCGCGCCGTGAGAAGCGATTGCGCAAAAGGTTAGAAGGAGTAGCGCGCGCCGACCTGGAACTGACGCGGCTGGCCCTGGATGGCCACCATGTTCGACCAGTTGGACGGCGGGTTGACGCCGCGCAGCGCCGGGTCGCGAACCACGCCGAAGCCGGAACGGCTCGTGTCCACCAGACCGTAGCGCTGCAGGTTGGCGACGTTGAAAACGTCCCAACGGATCTGCAGCTGGTGCTTTTCGCTCCAGGGCATGGTGAAGGACTTGGCCATGCCGATGTCGGCGTTCATGTAGGACGGGTAGCGCAGGTAGTTGCGCGGTCCGGTTTCGCCGGGATAGGCGTTGCGGAAGCTCTGGTAGATGGCGGTGATGTTGCAGCCGGTGCCGCCGAAGAGCTTGGCAATGCCATCGGTCTGGCTGCCAAGGCAGGTGTGGATCTGCTTGGTTGGCGTGACCGCCGCCTGGACATTCCAGTTGGTGGCCCAGCGCGAGTCGTCAAACGGGGAGGTCATCGGCAGGCCGGTGTTCCAGCGGTAGATGGTGGAGAGCTGCCATCCGCCGACGATCGCGTTCAGCGCCTTGCTATCCGTGTTGGCGAAGCGCTTGCCCCGCCCGAACGGCAAGTGATAGATCGCCGAAGCGTTGATCAAGTGCCGGACATCGAAGTCCGAGTTGCCATAGTTCGAGCGCTGGCGAATCGGGTTTTCGATAAAGGCTGTGCCGTAGCCGCCCGCGGTCTGAATGCCGGAAGCATCGTCCAGCGAGTGCGAGTAGGTGTAGTTGAGGTCGAAGGTCAAGCTGCTCGTGCGCTGCCGCAGCGAGACGGTCATGCCGTTGTAGTTGGAGTTGCCGATCGTGCTCCACGCCGAGAGCGCGCCGTATTGCGGCTGCATGAAGCGCGTGGGGTTGCCGGTATCGGACAGCACGATGTCGGTCAGCGCTTGCGCGTCGGTCCAGTCGTTGCCGGAGAAGAACGCGTACGGGTTGCCCGGAATCCCGCCGCCGCCGTAACTCATCATGCCGTAGAACACCTGCGTCGGCGTCCAGTTGGACGGGAAGCCCGCGCCTTGGTCGGAGTTGAACAGGTCCACGAGGTTGGCCGGGAAAAGGTTGTCGAAGAAAGGAATACTGGCGATGTTGTCCACGCTGATGCCCTGCTGGCGTTGCTTCTCCAGCATGGTGCCGGCCGTGTACCAGTCCATTCCGCTCTTCGGATCTCTCACATCGTTGAATGCCGCCACATCGCGACGCGCCAGCAAGTGCCGGGCGCGGCGATTTACGTAGGAAACCGAGAGCGTCATGCCGCCGCGCAGATTGCGTTCGTACGTCAGGTTCGTGACGTACTCCACGGGCGCCTGCAGCTTGGAGTCAATGCTGGTTTCGATGCGCTCACCATAGTCCGCAGGCTGAGCCAGCGGGAACACCAGGCTTCCGGGAACCACTACGTTCGGCAGCGAGCGGATATCCTGATCGAAGCTAGTGAAGAGCGGCGCGAGCGGCGAGGTGCTCCCGGCAACCGTGTCATAGCTGTTCGCCGGGGTGGTGTAGTTTGAGGTGAAGCCCAGCGTGTTGTTCAGGTCGAAGTCCACCGCCAGCGCCTGTCCGTAGTAGTCATTGGTCATGGCGAAGCCACCGCGCAAAACCGAGGTGCCGGCATCACCGAAGATGGAGTGCCAGAATCCGGTCGAGTAGCTGGGCGACCAGGCCAGCGCCACGCGCGGCTGGAAGTTGTTCTTGTCCCAGTCATACATGGGCTTGCCGCCATTTGCCGGTCCGGACTTGTTGATGACGATGGGATCGATGAAGTTATTGCCCTGCGCGGCAGCCGCCAGGCGCTCGTTGAAATAGGTGGTCAGGGGCACTTCCGGCTGGACCTCGAAGCCCTGGGTCTCATAAACCGGGCGCTCCAGGCTGTAGCGCAAACCCAGCGTCAGGGTCAGGTTTCGCTTCACTTTCCAGGCATCCTGGAAATAGCCGTCGTACGCCTGAGTGGCAAAGTTGCGGCTGGTGGGAAGGCCGGACGACAACAAACTGCCGTCTGCGCCGAAGGTGAAGTCGGCAGTGTACTGCGAGAGGCGACCGATGATGGCGGTCGCGGCGTTCTGCGTTTCCACGATGGAGTTGAGAGACTGCCCGATGTTTTCGTCGCCGGGCAGGCCGTTCGCATCGAGGTAGTCCTGGAACTGCTGCGAAACATGGTCGCCGGCGCCCAGATAGAAGGAGGGGTTGGTCACCGCGACGTCAAACGCGTTGGCAAAGCTGACGCGCTCGTTGTTGATCTTGCGGAAGTTCACGCCGAACTGGAACGAGTGGTTCCCGCGAATCCAGGAAACGTCGTCCGTGAAGTTGTGCACCGGCGTGACCCGGCTCACCGGGTGGGTCTCGCCGTTCGGCTGGAACACGAAGCGGAAACTGATGTCGTTGCCGCTGCTGTCGCCGCCTTGCGTGAACGCCTGCCGGGTGAACCCGTAACGGAAGTTGTTCACCCAATTGTTGCCGATGGTCCAGGTGTGGCCGGCCGCGAGACCGCGCGGGTGGCTCCACACGCCGGGCGTCGCGGTGTCCGGGAAGAACTGCGTCAGCGCCTGGTGGTCAACGATGTAGTTGCCGCGCACAAACAAGTTCTGTTTGCTGTTGATGGTGTAGTCCAGGCGAAGCACGCTGGAATTCAATTTGATCGGCGTCGGCGAGTTAAAGCGGAAGCCCGCGGTGTTCAGACCATCGCCGACGGTGTTGTCGTTCGCCGTGTACTTCGACGAGGCTTGAGCCAGAGCGTCGAGTGCGGCCTGGTTGATGCCGGTGTCCGCGAACGCCGCCTGGTTCTGCGCCAGGTTCAGCGAAGCTTGCGATACCGAGTTGCAGCTGGGGTCGGTGCAATAGGTGTAGTTGATGATGCCCTGGCCCAGGGAAGGCAGGGGCACCACTTCCACCACGCTCTGCGCCGTGGCATTGCGCTGTCCTTCATAGCTGAAGAAGAAAAAGATCTTGTCCTTCCAGATCGGCCCGCCGAGCGCGCCGCCAAACGTGTTGCGCACCAACTGGGTGCGCGGAACGCCGGACGCGTTACTGAAGCGGTCGTTCGCTTCAAACGGAGTACCGCGATAGAACTCAAACGCCGCGCCGTGCAGCGAGTTGCTGCCGGTCTTGGTCATGAGGTTGATCTGCGCGCCCGCGGAACGCCCCTGGTTGGCGTTGCCGTTGGCGGTGGTCACGCGGAATTCTTCCACGGCTTCGGTATTCAGGCGCAGCACCGGGCCAGACACGATGTTGTCGCGATCCGTCGGCAGCGCCGAAACCTGCATGTTGCCCGATGCCAGCAGCGCGTTGCCGGTTTCCGCGTTGTTCACGTCCACGCCGTCCAGCGTAACGTTGGACTGATCCACACGCGCGCCGGTCACATAGCCTTCCCGCGTCGAGCCGGGCTGCAGGCTCAACAGGTCCACCAACTGGCGGCCCTCCAGCGGCAACTGCGTAATCTGGTTGCTCTCCAGGACGTTGCCCAGCGAAGCGTCCTGGGTGTTCATCAGCGCGTTCGCCGAGCTGATAGAGACTTCGACCGACTGGCTGATCGCGCCAATCTCCATCTTGACGTTGATTTCCGTGGGCTTGCCGATGAGCGCCTTGGCGTTATCGGCCACGAACTTGCGAAAGCCCGGCGCTTCGACCTCCAGGCGGTAGTCCGCCGGCGGCAACAGGTCCAGGTTATAGATGCCCGCTTCGTTGGTGGTCGTCGAACGCGTTGCATTCGTACCCAGGTTGGTGACCGTGACTTTCGCGTTGGGAACGGCCTTGCCCTGTTGATCGGTCACCACGCCGGAGATGGCGGAAGTGCCGGTCTGACCGAGCGTAGCGACGGAAAGTGTAAGAAGACAAAGAACGATGGCGAGACCGCAGGTGAGAAACGACCACTTGGAAAACCGCAACGAACCTGTTCCGTTAGGAATAGGAGTACGAAGCATGAACCCTCCGTTCAATCGACCGACGACGAGTTTTATCCAGGGGTGAAACGAAAACAGAGTGGAGTGGACTGTCCCAGACTCGACCGGGCGTTTCAGGTGGGCGGCATTTGGAACGCCAGCCGCTTCCCCTAGACCTGTCCCCCACTACGCGCCACCAAGAGTGCTTGGAGTTTTAGGACAGATGACCTGCCACTGTCAAGAATTTAGTTCCCGGCGACGACCAGGGGATATGCACGATGTCCTTTAAGAAAACGCTTACGGCGGGGTGAGCGTTCCGCGCGACCGTAGAGGACCTAACGCGGTCGTCAATGATGTCGCGCTGAGATGCGGTTTCCCGGGACCGGGCGGGCGCTCGTCGCACGGGCGCCCTGCTTGCTCGGACGCCCTAATCGCCCAGCCGGAAGATGCGCGCGTCGGTGATGGCTTTAATCTGCTTGATCTCCGCCAGAACGTTATCGGCCACCGGTCCATCCACGCGCACCAGAGATACGGCCGCTGCGCCACGTGTGGCTTCACGCCGACCAAGGGCAAAGGTCGCGATGTTCACGCCCAAACGACCCAGGGTGCTGCCAACCTGCCCGACCACACCCGGTTCGTCGTGGTTGCGCAAATACAGGATGTTGCCCTCAAGCTGCGATTCCAGGGCAATGCCGTCGATGGCCAGCACGCGCGGCGTGCCATCGAACAGCACCGTACCTTCCGCGGTGAAGCCCGCGTCGCCGGCCTTCTTCGAAACCGCCGAGACTTCCAGGGTGTTCGGGAAGCCGTGCTCGCGTTTGCGGGTCTCCTCTTCGACCGCAATGCCGCGTGCCGCGGCCAGGGCCGGCGCGTTCACTACGTTCACTTTGTCGTCCAAAATTGCATTCAGGATTCCCGCCAGCACCGCGCTGCGCAGCAGGTGCGTTCCAACCTCGGCAACCTCGCCGGCGTAGCGAATCTTGATACGCTCCAGCCGCGTGGCCGCGCCCTGCGCCACCAGCGATCCCAGCCGCTCCGCCAGCAGGAGGTAGGGCCGGACGCGCCGGTACTGATCCGCGGAGAGCGCCGGCAGGTTCACCGCGTTGCGGATGATGCCCTCTTTCAGATAATCGCGGACTTGCAACGCCACTTGCGTGCCAACCTCTTCCTGCGCTTCGGCCGTAGAGCCCGCTATGTGCGGCGTGGCAATCACGTTGGGCAGTCCGATCAGCGGCGAATTTTTCGGCGGTTCCTCCACAAAAACGTCCAGCGCCGCTCCGCCCAGCTTTCCCGCCTTCAACGCCTCGGCCAGCGCGCCTTCATCGATCAATTCCCCGCGCGCCGCGTTCACGATGCGCGCGGTCTTCTTCATCTTGGCAATGGATTGGGCGTTGATCATGTTTTGCGTGGCCGGGCTAAGCGCGGTGTGCAGCGAAATGAAGTCGCTCTCCGCCAGCAGGCGCTCCAGCGAAACCAGCTCCACCTGCAGCTCCTTGGCCGCCGCTTCGCTGATATAAGGATCGTAGGCCAGCACCTTCATATCGAACGCTTCCGCGCGGCGCGCCACTTCCCCGCCGATGCGCCCCAGTCCGATGAGCCCCAGCACCTTGCCGCGAACTTCCGTTCCGCTGGCCGACTTTTCCCAGCGGCCTTCGCGCAGAGCGGCATCGGCCTTGGGAACCTGGCGGGCCAGCGCCAGCATCAGCGCGAAGGTGTGTTCCGCCACGCTCACCGCGTTGCCGCCCGGCGTGCTCATCACCAGCACACCGCGCTTGGTCGCTTCCGGCAAATCAATATTGTCCACGCCGACCCCGGCGCGGCCCACGGCGCGCAGGCGCGGCGCCTTGTCCAGCAAGTCCGGGGTGACGCGGGTGGCGCTGCGCACAATCAGCGCATCCGCATCCGCGAGTTCCGCGGCAATCGTCTCCTTGGTGGTAAGCACCACGTTCAAGCCGGAGCTTTTCAGCAGCTCCACGCCGCGTTCGCTGATCTTGTCCGCTACGATGACTTTCATGAGTCCCATCCGCCCCTGTTCCAGCCCTGTTCCAGCCTGGTTTCCCGAGAGTGCTTCCGGTAAAAGCCGCGTGCAACGGCCGGTCTTTTCCTTCCGCAGGAAACATTTCAAGTTACCGGGCAGCTGCATCAGTGTCAAACCATAGGAAGTGCTCCTCTCTATAAATTTCTGTTATATTGCAAACGGAGAGAAACTGCGCGCATGAGCCTTGCTGAAAAAATCCAGTCCGATATCGTGGCCGCCATGAAAGCCAAGGAAGATTTTCGCTTGGGCGTTCTACGCATGGTCAAAGCGGCCATTCAATTGAAGGAAGTGGAAAAGATTCGCAAGCTGGAAGACAGCGAAGCCATCCAGCTGCTGCAAACCCTGCTGAAACAACGCCGCGAATCCATCGATCAGTTCAGCAAAGGCGGACGGCCCGACCTGGCGGAAAAAGAGACCAGGGAAGCGGCAATCATTGAGTCGTATCTTCCGGCGGGAGCGTCGGCGGAAGAAATGGACGCAGCCATCGGCAAAGCCATCGCGGAAACCGGCGCGACTTCCATCAAGCAGATGGGAGCGGTGGTCAAGGCGGCGAAAACCGCGCTGGAAGGCAAGACGGTGGACGGCAAAGCGCTCAGCGACCTGGTGCGCGACCGGCTCTCGAAGCTCGGCTGACTGGATCGATTCCGGCGTGGCGCGGCCCGCTATTTGCCGCCAGGCTTGAGCACCGCGGTATTGCGCTCGTCGGACGCGATGATGCGATAGAACTTGCGCAGCTCGTCCAGCTTCTCCACCGGCACCACCAATTCTTTCAATTCCATGGTCCGCGTGTACTTCAGCACGTTGCCCGCGACTTCGGTCTTGCTGTGGTAGCTCGCGAAGCTGTAGTCCACGTCCACCGGCGGCGGCAAATCGTCCACGACGTAGCCCGCGGGCATGGTGATTTCGAAATTGTCGGTGTCTTTCTCCGGCCCCTCGAACACCACGGGAGTCTGCCGCGGCTCCTTCTGATTTTCCAGCAGCCCGCTGGAATAGACGCCGATCAGGCGCGGACGCACCAGCAGCAGGTCGCCTGCCGTCTTTGCATATCGGATCACCGTCACCGAGTACGTAAAGCCAAACGGCTGGTTCACCTGGTCCAGATTCTGCACGCTGGCTTTGCTGATGGAAAAATTCGCAAGCGATTTACCAAGTTCGCTTTCCACTAGCTTGATGCGGTCGGCTTCTTTGGGCACAGTCTTTAGATACTCGCGCTGGCCCCACGCCGCATCGCCGTGATGCACCTCCACAAACTCGCCCTGGATATTGCCCGCCGCATCCAGCTTGACGCTGCCCTTGCGGTTGGTGCCCGTGGAGTTCGTCTTCAGGCCGGGAAGCTCGATCAACTCTCCGCCATCCGGCGCGACCAGCAGTCCATAGTTATCCTGCAGGTGGCCGGCAAGTTGACCCAGGGGCACGTACGTATTCGTGGGATCGAAGAAAAGCAGTCTGCCAAGTTTCGCATCCTGACCGACGGCCGCGAGGCGGGCGTCGGTCACACCTTCGGGCAACTTGATGGCCAGGATCGCGTGGTTGAACGCTCCGACTTGCGCGGGGCTCCCTGCGCTGACCGCGCCGCGGCGGGTGTTGATTACCACATAGTACGAATCGATTCCGACTTCCTTGAGCATTGCGCTCATCAAGGTCGCTTTGTCTTTGCAATCGCCATAACGATGGTTGAAGGTGTCGGCCGCGGAATGCGGTTGCCAGCCGCCGATGCCCAGGCTAATGGCCACGTAACGAATGTCGCGCTGCATGAACGTGGCGATGGCATCCATCTTTTCCAAAGGCGTGCTGGCATTCGCGGTCAACGCCGCCACCTTCTGCTTGATTTCCGGGGTCGCGTCCCGGCGGCCTCGGGTCAGGCTGGTGTACCAGATACCCATTCCTGGCCAGTCGTGAAACGTGCGGTCCGCGGCGGCCCCTCCCGGCGGATAAAAGTTGACCACCATGTAGCCCGCCACGCCCGACCAGGGCGGCATGTCGCCTTCCTCGCGCAAACCCTTGATGTCGCTCAAGCTCCACTGCCACAGGTTCGTCCCCGCGGGCGTCGGTTGCACCTCGGCATGGTTGCGCCATTGCGCCTTGTACTCCCAGCCGGCGGGAAGCTGCAAACTGAACTTGCTTTCCTTCACCGGGTCCGTATCCTGGAACCCCCACACCTCCTGCAGCACGAACGGCGTCTCCTCAACTTCGTACTCGTAACCGACGATGTTGCCGGGATTCGAGTCCGGAATTTGAATCATCTTTTCGCGCACGTCGGAGATCAGGTCGCTGCCGGAAATCTTGGGAATCGAGACTTCCACGGCGTCCTTCTCTTTCACCTCGTAATCCTTACCCTGCGCCGGAATGCACCAGCCACGCATACCCAGAATTTTGCGGGAAGGGTTGATCGAAGCTCCCACTATTCCGTGATGCGTTCCGTCCGGCCGCAGAATCTTGTAGGCGGCGCGTACCGTGTGCCTCACCTTGTCCTGGGAAAGAACGGTGATGACTTCTTCTTCATACAGCACAACCGCATCGGCCTTCTCGTCATGCGCGGGCAAAGGGGCGTTGACCAGGTTGTGCATCCAGGCCGGAGCATCCCCGCGGGCCGGGCCGGCAAGCGTGCTCAGCAGGCCAAAAAAGAGGCACAGCTTCAGCGCTTGGCGATTCATGTCAGTTCCCCGCCGAAGTGCTGCCGGGCTGCAGCACCACTTGCTCTTCGTCGCCGATCCTTACTGCCTGGAAGAACGCTCGCAACGCGCCATAGTTCTCTTTAGGGACCATCATCAAATCGCAGCGCAGGGAACGCGTGAGGTGCAGAATGCCGGACTTGTCTTCCGCGGTCATGGAATAGACCGCGGCCTTGGCGTCCAGCATTGCGGGTTTAGCGAGCGAGGAGATCTTCCAGCCCAGCGGCATCTGCACGTCAATATCGTCCTGCTTCCGGAAGCTGTGGTGGAAATAGACCGGGTACGTCCTCGCGGCGTGCTCGAAAAGGCCTTTTTCCGGTGCGGAAAAAAGGCCAGTCGGGAAGAGTACGCGCCGGCCGGCTCCAGAAACCCAGCCCGGCACTTTCAGGTCGAACTCCGTCACCAAAGTCGGAGAGGAGCTCTTCCAATCCGGCGTATTGGTCAGGGTGACCTCGATTCCCACGGGCACCGTTTCCTTCACCATGTCCTCCGCCAGCTTCTTCTTGCTGGTGTCGTCCTCGAGGTTCTGGTCAAGGCGCAACGTTTGCGCTTCCGCGCCGTAGTAAGTAACGGTCAGCTTTCCGCTGAGCGTGCCTTCGCTGTCCAGCTTCAGGCTGGCCTTGCGTTCAATCTTGGTCAGCTCTCCGTCGTTCGGGGGAACTTCCACCCAGCTCCCGCCATCCTTGGAAAGCTTCAGCCCTTGCACATTCGTTTCCCACCACGGCAGCATTCCGAAGGGCGTGTAAGCGGTGCCTGGATCGAAGTACAGATCCTTGCCGTTTACCTTCACCTGCACGCAGTTGTCGTCCAGCTGCCGCTCGTTCAGGACGTTGGGGTTGAAAAAGCTCTGGCTGCGGCGCGGTACGAGCACGGCCGACGCGTCGAATCCGGCGGCACGCGCCATTCCTAAAAACAGCCAGGTCAATTGCCGGCCGTTTCCATAGCCGTGCTTCCAAACGTCTTCGACGTTGTTGGTGTCCTTTTCCTTGTCGCGCTTCAGCTCCTGCTCGGTCTTTTCCTTCTCATAGCTGGTATTGCGGAGCTGCTGCACTCGCGCGTAGATTTTTTGCAGCTTCACTTCCGGTGTGTCGCCGGCTCCCACCGTCTGCTGCACCGCCTGCTCCATGGCCTTCTTCCTGTTGACGAAGTTCTCGATACTGTCATTCGACTTCTTGCCAAAATTCTTCCAGAACTTCGCGATGTCCTTTTCCGGAACATTTTCCTCGCTGTAAATGAAGTCCACGCGGAATTTCACGGTCGTTTCCGGCGGCATGAAATCTTCGATCTGGTACGCCGGGATGTTCTGCGCTTCCATGCGGATCACCCCGCCTTCTTCCTTCGGCGGCTGCGAGTTCGCCGGCAGACCCATCGGCCAGTTCCAGCGCAAAGCAAAATCCGGGTTGGGCCGCAGCGCAAACTTGGCCTTACGCGTAAACAGCTCGTCGCTCAGGACCCAGCGCGAGTCGTACACCCAGCCGGACCTGTAATCGGTGGTGTACTTATATTCGATGATCGAGCCGACCTGCACATCGGGCAGCGACAGTGTCTTGGCCAGGTACTTCACCCCTTTGGCCTTGACGATAGTCTGCTCGTACACCTTTCCGTCGAAGCGCACGCTGGAGCCGTCCGGCCTCACCGTGCGCGCTTTCAATCCGCGCACATCCGACGAGTCCTTGAGGAACGGAATTTCCACGTTCGCGTACTTGCGCCCTTCTTCGGTCAGGATCTTGACGCGAATGTAATTGTCTTCGTGAGGGCTCCTGCCGTCGTCGCGGTCCACTTGCCGGTACAGGACCACCGCCGACGCTCCTGGCGCCTCCGCGAGCGATTTCATCGCCAGCTCTTCCTGGGAAATCGGCAGCCAGTCGTCTCCGTTGACGATGCTGGCCCGCCACATCGCGCTACCCGCCAGCAGCGCCACCGCCAAAGACACCCCGATCCAACGCCAGGTCCTGGTCACTGAGTTTCTCCCGAAAGTTTTCCAAGCGCTCGTATGCAGGCGCACGAGGGCACACCATTTCTGGTGCGCGCGGTGCCAGACTGGGCGTTGGCCATGCCTCTCTTCAACTGTGTTGCTGACCTGAGTACCTAATCTGGCGAGAAAGTACCCGCTCGCATAGCTGCTGTCAAGGGAACGGTCCGTATTATTTTATGCACGTCGCCATCCAGCAACGAAGCGCTTTCCCCGGCTCTCCGCCTGCGGCATAATCCCGGCGCACCTTTTTGACACCACGCTGCGTCCGGTGGTTCCTCGCGCGCGCCCGCGCGCCGGGCACCGCCACAGGGAGGATGTTGTGAGCGACCGTCCGTGGAGTTCCACCGCGCCTGCCGGTGAGTTTCGCAGCTACATCGCTCCCGGCGAGTCGCTGAAAGAGTTCACGCTGCGCGCGGTAATTCTCGGCGCGCTCTTCGGCCTGCTCTTCGGCGCGGTGACGGTGTACGTCGGTTTGCGCGCGGGGCTCACGGTTTCCGCCTCCATCCCCATCTCGGTGCTTTCCATCAGCATCCTGCGCGCCTTCGGCCGCTCGACCATTCTCGAAAACAACATTGTGCAGACCACCGGCTCAGCCGGCGAATCGCTGGCCGCGGGCGTCATGTTCACCTTGCCCGCTCTGATCTTTCTCGGCTTCGGCTCGGAATTCACCTTCTGGCGCACCTTTCCGCTGGCGCTGCTCGGCGGATGGCTCGGCGTGCTGTTCATGGTTCCGCTTCGCCGCCAGCTTATCGTCAAAGAACACGGCAACCTCACTTTTCCGGAAGGCACAGCCTGCGCCGACGTTCTCGTCGCCGGCGAACGCGGCGGCTCCTTCGCCGGGCGGGTCTTCTGGGGACTTGGCCTCGGCGGCCTCTACACCTTTTTCATGAACACATTTCAGGCCTGGCCCGGCCAGCCGGAAGCGCGTCCCAACTGGTTTCCCGGCTCGTCCTTCCGCGCCGCCATCACTTCCGAATATCTGGGCGTCGGCTACATCATCGGTTCACGCGTCTCCGGAATTCTGTTCGCCGGCGGCATCATCTCCTGGCTGGTGATCATGCCCGCGATCAAGTTCTATGGGCAGCTCGCCAACGGGGTGCCGATCTATCCCTCCACGATTCCCATTCCACAGATGACGCCGGACCAGATCTGGGGCACCTACATTCGCCCGATGGGTGCGGGCGCGGTGGCGGCCGCCGGACTGATCACGTTGTTGCGCACCATGCCGACCATCATTTCCGCGTTGCGCGCGGGATTGAAAGATGTCCGGGCGGAAGGCGCAACCCAAACCGCCGCATCCGCGGTGCGCACCGAGCGCGACGTTCCGATGCGCACCGTGCTCATTGGTTCTCTGGTGATCGTGGCCATGATGTGGGTGCTGCTTACCTTCCATCCGATGAAGGGCGCGGAGACCAACTGGTATCAGAATCTCTTCGCCGGGATTTTCGTGGTGGTGTTCGGATTCCTCTTTGTCACCGTCGCCGGGCGCATCAGCGGCTTGCTCGGCAACTCTTCGAACCCGATCAGCGGCATGAGCATCGCCACGCTGATGGCCACCTGCGCGATTTTCTTCGTTGCCGGGTGGACCGCGCCGAACTATCAAGTGCTGGCGCTGATGATCGGCGGCGTGGTCTGCATCGCCGCAGCCATTGCCGGCGCGACCTCGCAGGATTTGAAAACCGGCTATCTCGTCGGCGCCACGCCGTACTGGCAGCAGATGGGCCTGCTCGTCGGCGTCACCGTCTCCACGCTGGCCATCGGCACCACGCTGAACCTGATGAACCAGGGCCTGGAAAAATATGTGCCGACGCAGATTCCCCTGAACGTGCAGTCGTTGCCGGCCGGCGTGAAAGTGGAACGCGACGCGTTCGTCTATCACGGCAAGACCTACACGCTCATCAATTCGCTTGGCTCGCACGATATTCCCGACGGCGAATATCTCTACGCCCCCGGCTCGGGTCAGATCGAATACCAGTGGGCGCAGGGCATCGGCAGCGAGAAAGCGCCCGCCCCGCAAGCCCGTCTGATGGCCACGGTCATCAGCGGAATTCTGAACCAGCGTTTGCCGTGGCGCCTGGTGCTGATGGGTGTTGCTCTGGTGATCGCCGTGGAAATTCTAGGCATTCGCTCGCTGGCGTTTGCTACCGGTTCGTACCTGCCGCTCGGCACCACGGCGGCGATGTTTGCCGGCGGATTGCTGCGCTTGCTGGTGGAAGCCACCACAAAAAAGAAGGACGAAAGCGAAGCCAGCCCCGGCGCGCTTTATTCTTCGGGACTCATCGCCGCGGGCGGTGTCTTCGGCCTGCTCGGCATCATCATCAACCTTTTTCAGGACCCGGAGATTTCCTCGCGGGTGCCGGCCTGGCTCACCAGCTTGCTGCATCTTCCCTGGCGAGCGGACCTTTTTGCGCTGGGCCCGAAATACTGGCCCGGCCTTGCCAATAGCAACTTGTTCGGGATGGTGATGTTCGCGTTGCTCGGCGCTTCGCTCTTCTATTTCGCGCGCAAAAAGCTCGACTGAGCGGCCGCGACGCATGACCCGGAGTACTGTTGTGGGGTTGTGCGGGTACCCGGTACACTGGCGGTAGTATGGCGTCCCGTTCCACCGTCCGTTCGTATCGCGTCAGCTTTGACTTCTACATCACGCCCGCGGTGAAGTGGCTGGTCATCGCCAACGGCGCGGTGTTTCTGCTCGAGGCCTTCGTTTCGTATTTCGGCGGCGAACACGCCTACACGTGGCTGCTCAAGTGGTTCGGGCTGGTGCCGGCGGCGGTGATTCCGCTGCTGCGCATCTGGCAGCCCTTTACCTACCTGTTTCTGCACGACGTCCATTACGTCTGGCACCTAATCGTGAACATGCTGATGCTGTGGATGTTCGGCCGCGAACTGGAGATCGTGTGGGGCTCGAATCGTTTTCTCCGCTACTACTTTCTGACCGGCGCCGGCGCCGGCGTGATCAACGTGCTGGTGAAAACGGTTCCGGCGCTGATGGGCCACGGCTATTCGTATGTGCCGACAATCGGCGCTTCCGGCGCGATTTTCGGAATCATGATCGCCTGCGCGATTCTTTTTCCCGATCGGCGGGTCTATATTCTGCCGATACCAGTGCCGATCAAGATGCGCACGGTGGTGCTGGTGATGGCGCTGATCACCTTCCTTGGCACGTTCGGGCTGGGCGACGATAAAGTCAGCCACTTGTGTCACCTGGGCGGGATGGTAATCGGCTACCTCTATTTGCGGCGCGATTCCTACCTATACCGCCTGCGCAACGAGGTCTCCGACTGGAAATACCAGCGCAACCGCAAAAAATTTGAAGTTTTCGTCAACAAACACAAGAACGACCCGCCCTCGCGCCCGGACCGCTGGGTGAACTGAGCCGCTGGGATTCGCTCTCTTCCCTGTTTTTTCCGACAAATGAAGAAACTTGAGAGGCGGCCGTCAGTCGCCGGTGCCGCCGATGACGTGGAATTTCATGAAGTTGGTCGTGCCGCGCACGCCCATGGGCGTGCCGGCGACGATGGCAATCACGTCGCCCTTGCGCACGAGTCCTTCCTGAAGCAGGCGCCGCTCGGCGACCTGGGCAAGTTGGTCCACTTTGCGGGTGTCCGGCAAGGATAATGGAACGACGCCCCACACCAGGGCCAGGCGGCGGAGGGTCTCCGGTTCGGGCGAAAAGGCCGCGATGGGAACCATGGGGCGGTAGCGCGAGATGAGACGCGCAGTGAAGCCGCTGTGGGTGAAAACGGCGATCCATTTCATGTGCAGCTCGCGCGAAGCGTGGCAGACCAGTTCTGCGACCGTCTCGGCGATCTTTAGCTTTTCCTGAGCCGTGGGATTGGGATGCGAGAACTCGGTAATGCTGGCCTCGGCGGCTTCGATGATGCGCGCCATCATGCTGACGGCTTCGACAGGATACTTGCCGCTGGCGGTTTCGGCGGAGAGCATGACCGCGTCCGAGCCGTCAAGGATGGCATTAGCAACGTCGGAGGCTTCGGCGCGGGTGGGGCGCGGATTTTCGGTCATGGATTCCAGCATCTGGGTGGCGGTGATGACGGGTCGGCGGAATTCGCGCGCGCGGGCGATGATGTTCTTCTGGACTACGGGGACGCGCTCGGGATTCATTTCCACTCCGAGATCGCCGCGGGCAACCATGACGCCATCGGAGACCCGCAAAATGCCTTCGAGATTTTCGATAGCCTCGGGCTTCTCGAGCTTGGCAATCACCGGCGTTTCCTTGCCGGCGCGTCTGATCAGGCTTTTGGCGAGCAGAACGTCTTCGGGATGGCGAACGAAGCTGACGGCGATGTAGTCGGCGCCGTGTGCCAGGGCGAACTTCAAATCTTCCTTGTCTTTAGGGGTAAGCGCGGGAACGCGGAGTTTCACGCCGGGAAGATTGATGCCTTTATTCTCGCCGAGCAGGCCGCCGTTGATGACCTGGCAGTTGACGTCGGGGCCGCGCACGCTCTCCACGCGCAATTCGATTAATCCATCGGAAAGCAAAATGCGGTCGCCGCGATGTACTTCTTTCGGCAGGAGAAGGAAGGTTGTGCTGACCCGCTGCGCGTCGCCCGGCGCCTTGCTCGCGGTTATGGTGAATTTCTGGCCGGCGCGGAGCAGTACCGGTTTGCCTTCCGCCAGTGGCCCAGTGCGAATCTTGGGGCCCTGGAGATCGGCAAGAATGGCGACGGTACGCCCCAGGCGGGCTGCGGTGTTGCGCAGCGTTTCGATACACAGCAGGTGATCGGCGTGGCGGCCGTGAGAAAAATTCATGCGGGCCACGTCCATGCCGGCTTCAATTAGACGCTTCAGAATGCGCGGCTCGCGGGACGCGGGGCCGATGGTGCAAACGATTTTTGAGTGGCGGAAGCTCATCCGGTTTGTACCAGTTCTTCGGACACTATTCTGCCTGCAACGGACACCCGGCCGCAGCGAATTTTCCGCTGGCGGGAATGAAAAGGAACGATAACGGTTGGATGGACACTCGCCCGGTGCGGTTTCAGTGGGCGACGGCAAATTCGCCGACGATGCGGGCCATCAGGTCCACGCCTTTGGCAAAGGCGGCGGCGGGAATGCGCTCATCGTCTCCGTGCATGCGCTTGATGTCCTCGTCCGTGAGCGGGAATGGCACCAGACCATAGGCCTGGACGTTGTGCAGGCGGAGCTGAGCGGAATCGGTGGCCCAGGTGGACTGAAAGGGCAGGACCGGAGCGCCGTTGAACTCTTCGGCCGAGGCTTTGACGATCGCGGCGTAGAAATCAGAATCCAGCGAAGAATCGGGCGCCGCGAGGCCGGAATCCGGCTGGATTTCCAGCTTCACCTGGGGATCGTTGACGAGTTTGTTGAGATCGGCGACGAGCGCGGTGATGGTGTTGCCGGGCAGCAGGCGGACGTTCAGTACGGCGCGCGCTTCGGACGGGATGACATTGGCGCGCACGCCCGCGGACAGCATGGTGGGCGAAATGGTATCGCGCATCATGGAGTTCCAGACCGGGTTGTAATCGGAGACGACGCGCGCGGCGTGTTCGCCGCGGTCGGGAGCATCGAGCGAGCGAATCCATTTGGCAATTTCGTCGTCCTGCAGCGGGGCGATGCCTTCGAAATAGCGGCGGACGATGCTGGTGAAATGAACGGGAGCGCTGTAATTGCCGATTTTCTCCACGGCGGCCGCAAGGTGGGTGACGGCGTTGTCCTTCAGGGGAATGGAGGCGTGGCCGGAAGTTCCTTTGGCAATGACGTTGATGTTGACGGGAACCTTTTCGCTGGCCTGCACGGTGACGTACTGGACTTTGCCGTTCTTCACGACGACGTTGCCGCCTTCGTTGATGGAATACTTGGCGGCGATCTTGTCCCAATACTTGGCGATGAGCATCTTGATGCTGGCGTCGCCGAAGGCCTCTTCGTCGTCGGTGGCAAGGAAAATGACGTCGCGGCTGAGCCGGGCGTTGGCGCGCTTGAGGGCCACGAAAGCGGCGAGGTTGGCGGCGAGCATGCCTTTATCGTCCACCGCGCCGCGGCCATAAATGTAACCGTCTTTCAGCACGGCGGCGAAGGGATCGACCGTCCACTTGGCGCGCTCGACGCCGACCACATCCATGTGGGCGACAAGGAGCAGCGCCTTGGAGGGATCGGCAAAGGAAGAAGCATTCAGACGAGCTACCAGGGCGCTGCGCCCCGGTGTGATGGGGAGCAGCTCACAGGTGATGCCTTCCTTCTGGAGAATTCCGGCGATGTATTTGGCCGCGGCTTCTTCATTTCCCGGAGGATTGGTGGTGTTGATCTTGATGAGTTCGGCGAGCCAGGTGGTGGCTTCGCGGGCCAGGCCGCCGGTGTCGCCAAGCGGAGCGGAGGGCGCGACCTGCGCGGCCACCGGCTGGCCGGGGCCGGGCATCTGTGCCGCGGATGGAAGGGGCGCACCACACGCGAAGACTGCGGTTCCGAGGGCGCAAAACAGCGCTTTTCTCATGCCAGACATGCCATTCACCGGAATCTCCTCAGTTGGGGTGAGCCGCGGACGCCGCGAACAGCAACGGAGCAAACGTTTTGCCTCGATTCTGCTTCATACTAACATGCCGGTTGTGAGCGTCCGGCTGGTGTGAATGCTGTGCGTTCCTAAGTTCCACCGCCCGGCGTCTGGGTCCGCCGCGCGCAGCAAACTCGGGGGGATGGAATGAACCGTTTCGTTGAAAAAATTGTCGGCCGCGGGTTGCTGAGCGCCGCGGCGTTGCTGATGCTCGCGGGAGCCGGGCAGGCGCAGTCCCCGACCGGCCCGCAGTCCGGCGGCGCGCCGGTGCAGACTCCGCCTCCCGGACAGACGCCGACGCCACCCGCGCAGAAACCGCCCGAGGCCGGGCTTTCCATCGCGGTGGAAGTGCCGGTGGTGACGATGGATGTGCTGGCCACGACGCAGCACGGCGACATCATTACCGGCTTGAACCGGGAGAATTTCCGGGTCAGCGAAGACGGGGTGCCGCAAACCATCACCAATTTCGGACCGAGCGATGCGCCGATCACCATCGTGATCCTGATGGAATTCAGCAATCGCTATTACGGAGCATTTTCCTACCTGGCGAAATACTGGACGGACGCTTTCTTCCCGAACCTGAAGCAGCAGGACTGGGTGGCGCTGGTGACCTTCGATATGCATACGCGTATCGAAGCGGACTTCACGCAGAACAAGCAAGAGGTGCGGGACGCGCTGTATCACCTGTACTTCCCGGGGTTCAGCGAATCGAACGTGTACGATGCGATTCTGGAAACAAGCGAACGGCTGAAGGACGTCAAGGGCAAAAAGGCCATCCTGTTGATCGCGACAGGGCGGGACACGTTTTCCAAGCACAACCTGGATCAAACCATGAAAACGCTGCGGCAATCGGATACCCCGCTCTTCATCGTGGGCATGAGCAAGGTCATCATGAACGAGCGCGATATGGGCCATGTGCGCGGCGCGGAGATTGACCTGGTGCAGGACGAAAACCAGATGCGCACGTTCGCCAAGGAGACCGGCGGCTATTCCTGGTTTCCGCAATTCACGGGAGAGATTCCGGGTATTTTCCACGATGTGGCCGCCTATCTGCGAAACCAGTACAGCTTGTCGTACAGCCCGACAAACCGGGCGCGCGACGGAAAGTTCCGCAAGGTCAAAATTGACCTGGTGGCTCCGGACGGCGGCCCGTTCACGGTGACAGACCAGAAGGGCAAGAAGCAGAAGTATCAACTGTATGCGCGCGAAGGCTACGTGGCGCCGAAGGGCGCTGTGGACTGAGGCGCTTTTCGGATTTCAGTAGCCGCGGGCGAGATCGACGCGGTTGGACAGATCTTTTCCGCTGAACCATTCTTCCAGCAGTCTCAGAAACAATTCGGTTTCGCGCTGCCACAAGCGGTCGCTAACGGCGCTGGTGTGCGGCGTGAGGAAGAGATTGGGCGTCTTCCAAAGCGGCGAAGCGGGCGGGAGCGGTTCTTTGTCCGTGACGTCCAGCGCGGCGCCGGCGAGTTTGCCGGAGGATAGAGCCGCGCAGAGCGCGGTCTCATCGAGGAGCGAGCCGCGCGCGATGTTGATCAGCCGGGCGCCATGCTTCATCAGGGCCAACTGCTCGGCGCCGATGATGTGCCTGGTCGCGGGAGTTTCTGGCGCGGCGATGACCACATAATCCGCATGCGGCAACGCTTGGTGGAGTTGCGCGGCGGGGAGAATCCTCTCTGCGCAGGTTGCATCGCCGCGGCCGGAGCGGGTGACGCCCCAGACGCGCATGTCGAAAGCCTTGGCGCGGCGGGCCAGCTCGCGGCCGATGGAGCCCAAGCCGACGATGAGCAGAAGACGGCCGTTCAGTTCAGCGAGGTGCTGCGGCTTATCCCAGAGGGATTGTTGGGCCCACGTGGTTTGGTCCTGATAGCGAACGGAATCCGGAAAATTGCGAGCGAGCGCGAGGAGCAGGCCGATGCTGTGCTCGGCCATGGGGACGGAAAAGATGCCGCCCGCGTTGGTGACCGTGACACCACTGGCGCGTAGCTCCGGATGCATGAGCTGCGAGACGCCGGCGGCCGTGCAGTGAATCCATTTGAGGCGGACGGCTCGCGCGAGTTGCTCCGGACGCAGGGACGGGCTGACAAGGATGTCCATGTCGGGGAGATGCGGCGGGAGCGCGTCGTAGCTGGTGAGCTCGACCAAATTCAGTTCCGGCCAGCGTTCACGGATGGATTGCGCAAAAGCGGGCGCGGGGCGCCATTCGGAGAAAGCATGGACGACGCAGATGACGAGCTTGGTTTGACGCGGCGCGGAGCGGGCGATGCTGCGGTCCGCCGCGTTCACAGGATGCGCAGATCGGTGCCGGTCATTTCCACGGGCTGTCGCTGGCCGAGGACGCCGAGAAGCGTGGGGGCGATATCGCGCAGGGCGCCGCCCGGCTTGAGCCGCAGCTTTTCGTTCTCGCTGACCAGAATGAACGGCACTGGATTGGTGGTGTGATAGGTGTGCGGGCCGCCGGTAACGGGATCGATCATGGTTTCGGCGTTGCCGTGGTCTGCGGTGACGATCCAGGCGCCGCCGCGCGGCTTGAGGGTATTGAAAATGGTGCCGAGGCCGGCGTCCACAGCTTCGACAGCCTTGATGGTGGCTTCCAGTTTGCCGGAGTGGCCGACCATATCAGCGTTGGCGTAATTCATGATGATGGCGTCGAACTCGCCTTTTTCGATGGCGTTCACGACCGTATCGGTAATTCCTTGTGCGGACATTTCGGGCTTGAGGTCGTAGGTGGCAACCTTGGGCGAGGGAACGAGGATGCGCTCTTCACCGGCGAACGGCTTTTCCACGCCGCCGTTGAAGAAGTACGTGACGTGCGCGTACTTTTCGGTTTCCGCGGTGCGGAGATTCTTGTAATTCAGATCGGCGAAAACCTGCGCCAGGATGTGCTCGAGCTTGTCGGGCTTGATGACGGACTGCAGCCAGGGCCAGTTCTTGTCGTACTGGGTCATGGCCACGTAGAAAAGATTTTTGGGGCGCTTGGGGTCAGCGAACTTGTCGAAGTCGGGCGCTTCGAGGGCGTAGGTCATCTGGCGGGCACGGTCGGCGCGGAAGTTGTAGAAGATGACGGCGTCGTCATCGCGGATGAGGCCGGCGGGATGAGCTGCGGCGCCTTCGCCCTCGGTGACGACGATGGGCTTGACGAATTCGTCGGTGACGCCGGCTTCGTAGCTGGCTTGCAGCGCGGCGAGCGGATCGGACGTGTGCGTTTCCGCCTCGCCATGCACCAGCGCGCGGTAGGCAAGTTCGACGCGTTCCCAGCGGTTGTCGCGGTCCATCGCGTAGTAGCGGCCCACCAGCGAAGCGATTTTGCCGATGCCGAGCTCGCGCATTTTCTGCTGCAAGCGCTGGACGTACTCTCGGCCGCTGTGCGGCGGGGTGTCGCGGCCGTCCATGAAGCAGTGCACGAAAACGTTTTCGACTTTTTGCTGCTTGGCGAGCTCGAGCAGGGCAAAGAGATGCTCGATGTGCGAGTGCACACCGCCATCGCTCAGCAGACCGAGGAAATGGAGCTGGCGCTGACGGCCGCGCTGCATGGCTTTCTGGAAGAGCGGGACCTCGCCGAGCTGCTTGTTGGCGACGAGCAGGTCGATCTTGGTGATGTCCATATGCACGATGCGGCCCGCGCCGATATTGAGGTGGCCGACTTCGCTGTTACCCATCTGGCCTTCGGGCAGGCCAACGGCGGGGCCGGAAGTGGAAATGAGGGTGTTGGCAAAATCTTTGATGAGCCGGTCGTAGTTGGGTTTGCGCGCGAGAGCGATGGCGTTGCCGTGGGTTTCGGCGCGATAGCCCCAGCCATCGAGCACGGTAAGTACGATTGGTTTCGGTCGTGTGGTCATTTTCCCTCAGATTGATGAAAGCCGCGTCGCGCTGTTCACGCCGCGGAAAATTCGTTCAGCGCGCCGAGAAGGCGATCCACCTCTTCGGCCGTGTTGTAGTGGACCAGGCCGACGCGCAGCACGCCGCCGAGTTGCTCGACGCCGAGGCGCTCGCTGAGATTAAGCGCATAGAAATTGCCGTCCCAGGTGAAAATGCCGCGTTCGCCGAGAAATGTGGCGGCGTCGGTGGGCGTGCCTTTGGCCAGGCGGAAAGAGACCGTGGAGCAGCGTTCCTCGAAGCGCGCGGGATCGCTGATGCCAAAAAAGCGCAGCCCGGGAATTTTCAGCAGGCCGGATATAAGTTGGGTGGCCAAGGCGCGCTCGTACGCGACGGTGGAACGATAGGCAGCAAGAAGCGCGGCGCGCCGGCCCTTGGCGTTGACGTCGCAGCGCCAGCCGAGCTCGGCGATGTATTCGACCGCGGCATGAATTCCGGCCACAAGCTCCTGGACCTGGGTTCCGGTTTCCCAGCATTCCGGGACGCTATCTGTCGCGGGGCGGACCTTGTACGGCTTGAATCGTTCGAGGTGTTCCCGCTTGCCGTAGAGGGTGCCCATGTGCGGGCCAAAGAACTTGTAGGGGGAGCAGACCAGAAAATCGCAATCCAGGGCTTTGACGTCGATAGGGCCGTGCGGAGCGTAGTGCACCGCGTCAACGTAGATCATGGCGCCGGCGGCGTGCGCGAGTCTGGTGATCTCGGCGACGGGATTGATGGTGCCAACGGCGTTGGACGCGTAGCCCACGGCGACCAGCCTGGTTTTCCCGTTGAGCTTGCTTTTGAGGTCGTCGAGGTCGAGCGTGCAGTCGGATTCGCGAATGTCCACCTTGCGGATGACCACGCCCTTTTCTTCAAGGACTTTCCAGGGCGAAAAGTTGGCGTCGTGATCGAGGACGGTGAGGAGAATTTCGTCGCCGGGCCGGAGTTCGCGGCCGATGGCGCGAGCCATGCCCAGGGTGATGGTGGTCATGTTCTGGCCGAAGATCACTTCGTCGGGCGCGCAATTGAAAAAATCGGCCATGGCGGCGCGCGCGGCGGACATCACTTCGTTGGTACGGCGGCTAGTCAGGAAGGCGCCGTAGGTATTGGCGTTGGCTTCCAGGAAATATTTCTGAACGGCGTCCATGACCTGCCGCGGGACTTGGGTGCCGGCGGGGCCATCCAGAAACGCGGCCGGGCGGCCGTGCACCTGCAGGCCGAGAGACGGAAACTGCTCGCGGGCCCAGGCCACGTCGAAACTCTTCGCGAGGGATTCGTGCTGCGCGGCGGTGCTTGAGGTTGCGCTCATCTGGGCCTCCGGGCGAATCTGCAAACCGCTAGTTTCTCACAGGCGGAGGGCGCCGGAAAACCGCGGCCGCATGCTAGCATCGAAGCGACGTTCCACACATGCCGCGCTGGCGCCGGCTATAAATCTTCGCGCCGCGATTCACCGCAGGACTTCCATGCCGGACAATTTTGCAAGCAGTGAGCGGACGCGCATCGTGCGCGAACCGCAGCGCGCGGTGTACGACCGCGAGGCGATTTTCGCGATCCTGGATGAAGCGCTGGTGTGCCACGTGGGTTTCCTGGCAGAAGCGCAGCCGTATGTGATCCCAACAATGTACGCGCGGGTGGAGGAAGCGATTTATTTCCACGGGTCAGCGGCGAGCCGGATGCTCCGCGGTCTGGCGAGCGGCCTGAACGTCTGCATTACGGTCACGCTGGCGGACGGCGTGGTGCTGGCACGGTCGGTGTTCAACCACACCATGAACTACCGCAGCGTGGTGGCGCTGGGCACGGCGACGATCGTGGATGCGCCGGAAGAGAAGCTGGCAGCGCTGCGTGCATTTACCGAAAAAATTCTGCCCGGACGCTGGGACACGGCGCGTCAGCCAAACGAGAAAGAGCTGAAAGCCACCAGCATCCTGCGCCTGCCGCTGACCGAAGTCTCCGCAAAGGTGCGCGCGGGCGGCGTGGAAGACGACGCAGATG
Organism: Dongiaceae bacterium; assembly: GCA_035542235.1. GTDB lineage: Bacteria > Acidobacteriota > Terriglobia > Acidiferrales > UBA7541 > Acidiferrum. Next base: position 59,448 of record DATKLU010000075.1, on the reverse strand, counting down.
ACTACGCCCTGCAGGTGTGGGCGGGAGTGGTGCCGCTGCGCACAGTGGCGGGCGAACCGGAGCGCGACGCGCGCTGCGACGCGGGAATTGCCGCGCCCGAGTGTGCCACGATGTTGGGCGCGCGCTTCGCGCGGCGCTAACCGGCCTGGGCCGCCGGGCGCACGGCACGCACAAAATCCGCCAGCAAACCGTAAGCCGTCGCGTCGATGCCGGGATTGTGCTCCACCAGCGAAAGGTGCAGCACGTCCATATCGAAGCGCACGGCGGAGCTGGTGCCCTCGAGATTCGCCAGCGGATCGCCGGCCAGCAGCAGTTCCGGGCGCACCGAGCATTCCACGCCGGCGCCGCGCCGCTCGGCGCGACACACCAGCTTGTAGCGCATGCCCGCGCCGCGCGCGCTGCGAATCTTTTCTTCGCTGAGATCGCGGATCCCGGCTCGCTGGATCTGCTCGATCTGTACCGGCACACCCATCAAGACAATGGACAGCGCTGCCACTTTCACCGCCGAGTCCCAGCCGTCGAGGTCGTACGAAGGATCGGTTTCCGCGATGCCCAGAGCCTGGGCGCGGCGAACCGCGTCCTCAAACGACAAGCCCTTTTCAATTTCGGTGAGCACCACGTTGGTAGTGGAATTCAGGACGCCGCAGAAACCCAGCAGTTCGGCGGCGGGCAACCCGTTGGGAAATAACGAAAAAATCGGAACGCCGTCCATAACTGTGGACTCGCAGAGGAATTTCTTGCCGCGTTCGCGCGCTAACGATGTCAATCGCTCCCAGGCATGCACCACCGGCCCCTTGTTTGCGGTGATGGCGTGAGCCCCGTGCCGCAGCGCGGCTTCGATATGCGCGATGGCCGGCTGGCCCGTGTGCGGGTCAAGTGAGCTGGTTTCGAAGAGCACGTCGGCATGCGTGCGATCCAGCCACTCCGCAACGTTGCTGCAAGCGGGGCCGCCGCGCGGGGCCGGCCAATGGCCGTTGAGCAGCGAAATGGGATTCAGCCCCTCGGTTTCCGCGAACCACCCGACGCGGCGCGTGGCCACGCCCGTCAATCGCCAGCGAATGTCGTAACGGCGGCGCAGATCGGCTTCCTTCGCGATCAACATGCGAAGAAAGGCGCGACCCACATTGCCGAAGCCGATGAGGGCGAGGTTATAGACGGGGATGGCCTGGTCTCCTGGTTGCTTTTCCGAGAACCGACTAACGCGTTGCCGCGTCGAGTTTCTGCGCCACCGCGCTGATGTGCGCGGCTTCTGCTTCCAGCACCTTCGCCGTTACGGCGATCTGCGCCTCGGCGTTCTTCCACTGTTTCTGCTCGATCGCTTCGCGTACCGCGGGCAGCGTCTTTGCTTCGTAGCCGGTGTATTGTCCGGGCGCGTCCACGAAATGCTTGAACCACGGACGACCGGGCAAACCTTGCTCCAGTGTGAGTTTGTGCTCGCTTTCCATCAGCCCTTTGTTCACTTCGTTGAGCGAGGCTTTGCCCAGCGCAGCGCCCCCATTGGCCATGGCCCGTTCGTAAGCCCGGCGATATTCGTAGCTGGCGCGCGCGATGGCGTCCGTGGCGTTGTCGAGGGGCGCAAAGTTCAGGTATGGCGGCACCGCTTCCTTCGGCGGCGGGACGGACTTCACGCGCGGGTCGGCCATTGCCGAAAACACGCCTTCTTCGATTTCGCGGTTGCGCTCAATGATCTCCTCGCGCGATTTCTGGGCCAGTGCCTTCAGTTCCTTTACGTAGGTCTGCATGGTGTCGGAAAAGTTGCCGTACTCAAAAGGCAGCAGGTCGGCGTTGGCAAAGCGAAGGATCGCGGTGCCGGCAACTTGCGCCAGCGCGCGGCCGTAAACGAAATCACTGTCGCTGAAGTGCGTGAACCAGTAGAAATCGTCGTAGACGGAGTGATAGATCCCGCCTCCATCTTCGCCGCCGAAACCGATGTTCAACGCCGCGACGCCGTCATGCTGCAGGAAAGCGCCGTAGTCGGAGCCGGAACCGAGCGCGTCGATGCGCAGGTCGGTGCGCGAGCGGGCTTCCTGGCGTTCGGAGATTTCATCGGGGCGCCCGATCTGGCGAAGTTGCGCGCGCTTCCACACGGAAAGCTTGGTTTCGGGATCCTGCACGTCGCGCACCACGTCGTTCACGAATCGTTCCAGGGTGTGCGAACCGGCGGCGCCGAAAAAGCCCCGGCCGTTGGTATCGGAATTGATGTACACCACCGCGTGCGCCTTCAGATCATCGGCGTGCTCTTCGGCAAACTCCGTTGAGCCGATCAGGCCGGGCTCCTCGGCGTCCCAGGCACAGAAAACGATGGTGCGCTTCGGCTTCCACCCGGTTTTCACCAGCTCGCCCATTCCCCGCGCCTCTTCCAGCACCGCGATCAGGCCGGAGATCGGATCTTCTGCGCCATTCACCCAGGCGTCGTGGTGATTGCCGCGGATGATCCATTCGTCCGCACTGCTGGTGCCCGGAATTTTTCCGATCACGTCGTAGATGGTCTTCAGGCTCCAATCCGATTTCACTTTCAGGTGCACGCGCGCCGGCCCCGCTCCGATGCGATAGGTCATCCCCAGTCCGCCCCGCCAGTCGCGCGGCGCCACCGGACCGGTAAGCGCTGCCAGCAGCGGCTGCGCATCGGCGTAGGAAATCGGAAGCACGGGAACTTTGGTCAGCACCGGAACGTCTTTCAGGTCCAGCCGCTTGGCATTTTTGGTGGCACCGACGCCCGGGGTCAGCGGGTCGCCGGGGTAAATGGGATCGTCGGCCACGCTACCGCGTTGCACGCCGTCGCTCGGTCGCCATGGTCCGTTGGGGAACGTTTCGCCCTGCTTGAAGCCGTCCTCGTTGGGGTCGGAGTAAATCAGGCAGCCGAGCGCGCCGTGTTCCGCGGCAACTTTCGGCTTGATGCCGCGCCAGGAGTGGCCGTACTTCGCGATCACGATCGTACCCTTCGCGGAAATGCCCATCCGCTCCAGTTGCTCGTAATCTTCGGGCAGTCCGTAATTCACGAAGAGCAGCGGCGCGGTGACGTCGCCATCGATGGAGTAGGCGTTGTAGGTCGGGAGCTGCTCGCTCTGCTGATTGGAAGTAGGGTCGAGCGCGACTGCCGGCTCCTGCAGCTTGGCCGCGAACTTGGGCCCGCCCTCCACAAGTTCTACCGCGCGCTCTTTCGGCGTGGGGAACAACACCTCAAACGTTTCGATGTGGGTATCGAGGCCGAACTCCTTGAACTTGGCGGCGAGCCACTCGGCGTTGTCCTTGTCATAGGGCGAGCCAACGTGGTGCGGACGAGCGGAAAGGCGCTGCATGTATTGCCGCATGAGGTCCGGGCTGGGCATGGCTTTGAACTTTTCTTCCAGTTGGCGCTCCGCGCGCGAACCCTCCGCGGTGAAACCTGCCAGGACAGGCTCATCGCCCTGAGTTTTTTTCAGCGCCGGCCAGGACACCAGCGCCGCCAGCACAACCACTACCCACGCGACTCGTTTCATGGTCACCCTCGGAACAAAAATCAAGAAAGCGGCTGCTCGGGCAAAATTTTATGGAGAACCAGATCGCCGATGAACGGGTAGCGCGCCCATTCGCCGCGATTGGCTTTGACCGCATACACGATGCCCAGCACTAGGTTCAGGATGCCGCCGCCAAACCCGAATAGCCATACCACGCCGAAAATACCGAAAAAGGCGGGCGGCGGCGGTCCGCCAGCGCCGTTATGCGAGCCGGAGCTCTTGGCAATTTCCGCAAAAATCACAACAAACATGATCGCCATTCCCAGCATGAAAAGAATCATGTAGGCCGCATGCCAGATCAGCACTTGCAGCGAGTGAAATTTCACGAAACGCGAATCCTTCTTCACCAGAAAGAAAATCAGCGGCGCAATGAAACCCGAAAAAGTCGCCAGGATGTGCACGAGCATGGCGTTCGAGCATTCGTCCGCTGTCGGTTGCGGTAAGGCTATGGGAGCGGTGCTCATTCGTGATGACTCTCCGGCCTTGGCGGCGCGCTGGCAAGCTGACGATTATTTCGCGCGCGACGATTTCCCGCAAGTCCGGAGTTCCCTGGAGTCTAGGACTGTTTCTTCCGGTGCGTGGTGTTCAATACCTCGTCGGGAATCCGCAGCCGCTCCACCACGCGGCCGTTCACGATATGACTCTCCACGATTTCGTCCACGTCCTGCGGCTGCACGTTGCCGTACCATATTGCTTCTGGATAGACGACGACCGTCGGACCGAGTTCGCATTGATCGAGGCACCCGGACTTATTGGCGCGCACCAGCTCCATGCCGCGCTGCGCGAGCTTGACCTTGAAGAGCCGCTGCAGTTCCCCCTGACCGGCGGGATCACAGCACCCCCGCGGGTGGCCTTCTTCGCGCTGGTTCATGCAAATAAAAATGTGCTTGCGAAAGCTCGGCATGCACTGACGATACGCCGGAGCCGCCCGGCAGACAAACCACCGCTCAGAAATCCGACTTGCCGTTGACCTTCATCTGGCTGGGATTGAACTCCACGCGGAACGCCAGCGCATTTTCCCGGCTGGGCATGGCTTTCTTCGCATTGGCGCGGCAGTGCAGAACCACCCGGGTGGATTCGGGATCAATCGCCGGCTGCCCACCCAACGTGCGGGAAAAATGCAGCTCGGTGCGAATGATGTCGGTCTCCGCGCCTTCCAGAAACTTCACGCTGGCCAAGTCCAGCGTGCCGCCGCTGTCCAGTTCCAGGAAAACGGTATCGTGCAGGTCCTCACGGGCATCGCGCAAGATACGTTGCGGCTCGTCGCCTTCAACCATCAGGACATAATCCGGCAGGGCGGCAGGTTCTTCGTTTGCGCTTTTTTGTTTCACACCGTAACGCCGCTTGGCATCGGCAATGCGAACGACCCGCGATGACCACCACAGGACGCTGACCGGGGGCAGCGCGTGGCTCGGCGTCAACAGCACACCGGGCACTGGGCCGGGATTCTGCGGATTGGGGTCAGCGGTAACCACCTGCGATTGCGGATCCAGATGGCGTTGCGAGTAGTTGGACTCCAGCGAAAATTTAGCGGCGCACCAGGGCGATTCCTGCAGGATACGGAACACATCGGCCATGCTCCACTGCGCGGGCGGCTTTTCCCAGGGAGTTCCGGCGGCGGCCAAGACGGAAAGGCCGCCTAGAAAAAAGACGAAGAGAAGTACGGCGAGCGAACGGCGAATGCGCATGGCTGGGTCCCATCCTGATTCTGCTATTCGGCTGCAGGCTATGAAGTATAAAACGCCGCCGGAGTTGCTTGAGAGTTAGCGGCGCGGAGCTTAGCGGGTCTTGGCGGGAAAGCTGTCCGAGAAGGGATCGGGCGCGGGCACAAAAACCACCGGCACTTCAGGCACGAAACCCCGCAGCCAGCTTGCGAACTCCGCCATGCCTTGCTGCTCCGAGGGTACGTGACTCAAAAGGATCAGCGCTTTCTGCCGGCCCTCGGTGACCGCGTCCGCCACGTATTCCACCGTCTCCCACTCGCGTGTTTCGCCCGCAACCAGTACCTGCACGTCGGGCAGCTCCAGTGCGCCGATTTCGCGCTTCGAACCGGCAAAGCCCGGGCTCAGCGCCACGCGCGTCACTTTCATCTTGCGCTCGCCGACCACCCGAATCACGGCGATGCCGAGCTTTTTCTGCAGCTCCTCGGCCAGCTTGTCCACAGACGTTTCCGGAATGGTGAACAGATACTGGTTCGACGGGTCGCGATACTTTTCCCAGCCGAGTGCCTTGGCCTGCCCGGCGGCGATACCGTCCTGCGCCATGCGGTGCCAGTGGTCGTGCGAACGCCAGATGACCAGATGATTTTTCTCGATGAAGGCGCGCTTTTCCGCGAGCACCGGATCGCGCTCGCCGGCCGGCACCTCGCTGGCTTTGTCCTGGTGATCGTAGAACGTTGGCTCGTGCGTGATAACGAAGTTCTGACCGTTCGCGGCGGCGCGTTGCAGCACATCGAGAGTAGCCATCATGGTAACTGCGATTCCGGTGACGCGGGTCTGCGGATCGCCGGCTTTGAATGTGTCCACGGTCTCGTCCATCCACGGGATGCCGACGCGGGCTTTGATGCGTTCCACGACTTCCTGTGCTGTCGGTGCCGCCTTGGCGGCGCCGCCCGTTGCCGGGGTTTGCGCAAGGCACGGGACACTCACCGCCGCGGTCAAAGCCAGTAAGAACGCTACGCTGCGGGGCACTGCTCTCATGTGTTTCTCCTGGCCGGCCGCAACGTCTTGGACATCGCGATGAAATGGCACGGAATCTTCAGCGGAATATGCGCGGGCATCTCTTCCGTTCCCATCTTGCGGTAGCCGAGGTGTTCGTACATGGGGACGAGATCGCTACGCGCGCTGATGGTGCGCAGGTCCGCCGCCTCGCAGCCCGCGGCAGCAAGATACTCTTCCGCGCGGTCCATTAACAGCCGACCGAGTCCGCGGCCCTGCAGCTCCGGGCGCAGGGCCAGAAGTCCGATATAGCCGCGCGCGCCGCGCAATTCCACATAAACGCAACCGGCAAGCTGCCCGTCGTTCTCCAGGACCAGAAACTTGCCGCTCGAAAAATATGGTTGCAGCGTTTCTGCGCTGATGCGGTCGCCTTCGACCGCGATCTGTTCCGGCCGAAAAGCTGTGTTGATGAGCGGCACGAGTTGCGCGGTGTCCGCCGGCGCCCCGTGGCGCAGGCGAAATTCCTCGCCGCCTTGCCCGCTGGCAACCGCCATCATGGTCGCGCCTTGCCAGCCTCAGGCAAAAATGCTCTTGCCGGGAAAGCGCGCCGCGCCGCCGAGCTCTTCTTCGATGCGCAGCAACTGGTTGTACTTGGCGATGCGGTCGGTGCGCGAGGCGGAGCCGGTCTTGATCTGGCCCGCTGCGGTGGCTACCGCCAGGTCCGCGATAAAAGTGTCTTCGGTTTCGCCGGAGCGGTGCGAAATGATCGAGTTGTATCCGGCCTTGCGCGCCAGTTCGATGGCGTCGATCGTTTCGGTCACGCTGCCGATCTGGTTGAGCTTGATCAGAATGGCGTTGGCGATGCCGTCGTTGATGCCGCGCGAGAGCCGCTCGGTGTTGGTGACGAAAAGATCGTCACCGACCAGCTGAATTCTTTTCTTCGAAGTCTTGCTGCCGACCGAATCGGTGAGCGCTTTCCATCCGGCCCAGTCGTCTTCCGCCATGCCGTCTTCAATCGAGACGATCGGATACTTTTCCGTCCAGCCGGTCCAGTAAGCGGCCATTTCGGAGGAGCTGTGCTCGCTCTTGTCGGACTTTTTGAAAATATATTTCCCGCTGGCCTTATCGAAAAACTCGCTGGATGCCGGATCGAGCGCGATGCTCACCTGCTCGCCCGCCTTGTACCCCGCCGCGCCAATCGCTTCCAGCACGATCTGGATGGCCTCTTCATTGGACTTGCAGCTTGGCGCGAAACCCCCTTCGTCGCCGACGGCGGTGTTGTATCCCCGCTTCTTCAGCGAAGTCTTCAGCGCGTGGAAAATCTCCACTCCCCAGCGCAAGGCTTCCGAAAAATTCGGCGCGCCGACCGGCATCACCATGAATTCCTGGAAGTCCACCGAGCTGTCCGCGTGCGCGCCGCCGTTGAGAATGTTCATCATCGGCACCGGCAACAGGTTGGCGCTGCGCTCGCTGGAATACTTGGACAAATATTTGTACAGCGGCTGCTTCGTGGCCGCGGCCGCGGCGCGCGCGGCGGCCATGGAGACGGCCAGGATGGCGTTCGCGCCGAGCCGCGACTTGGTCGGCGTGTTATCCAGCATGATCATCTTATGATCCAGGCCCCGCTGGTCGGTGGCGTCAAAGCCCGCGACCGCCTTGGCGATTTCACCGTTGACGTTCGCCACCGCTTTCAGCGTGCCCTTGCCCAGGTACTTGCTTTTGTCGGCGTCGCGCAACTCCAGCGCTTCGTGCTCGCCGGTGGAGGCGCCGCTCGGCACCGCTCCCCGGCCGATCGCGCCGCCTTCCAGAATCACGTCGGCTTCCACCGTGGGATTTCCGCGGGAATCGATCACCTGCCGCGCGTGTACCTTGGCAATCTTCGTGGACATATCGGTTGGTCTCCTCAGCTCACTGCGAACCCTTGATTGTAGCAGAGGGCTATTGGCTGCGTGCTATCCTCCCTCGCATGAAATTTTGCCGAGTCCTTTTGCTATTGCTGGTTTGCTGCTGCGCGACCGCGCCTCCGCTGCGGGCGCGGGTCAAACGCGTGGAAATCACTTCGCGCGCCGAAGTTCTCGCCGGCAAATCTTTTGGCGACGCCGGCGCGTACGAACGCATCACCGGCCGCGTCTATTTCTCCCTGCCCGTCGCCAACGCCCATAACCGGCGCATCGTGGACCTCGACAAAGCGGTCAACCTGCAAAACGGCGAAGTGGAGTTTTCCGCGGACTTCATCATCGTGCGGCCGAAAGACCCGGCGAAGGGCAACGGCTCGATGATTCTGGAAGTGCCGAATCGCGGCCACGGCCGGATCATTTCGCTGGTGGATGGCGGCAACTGGGATTTAGCGAACGATGCCGGCGACGCATGGCTGCTGCGCAACGGATTCACCGTCGCCACCATCGGCTGGCAGTGGGACGCCGCCGGCGACGACGCCCTGAAGCTCTATGCGCCAATCGCCAGAGACCACGGTATGACCATCACCGGGCTGCTGCGCGGCGATCTGACCCCCTCGAAGCTCATGCCGGAAATTCCCCTAGGGCACCTGATCACCGGCAACATAGGCGGCATCGAGTATCCCGTCGCCGATCCTGCCGACCCGCGCAACTCCCTGACCGTGCGCGATTCGCGGGAAGCCGCGCGTACCGTTATCCCCCGCTCGCAATGGCAGTTCGCGCATACCGTGGACGGCAAACTCGTCCCCAGCAATCGCTTCCTTCATCTCGATGGCGGCTTCCAGCCAGGCAAGCTCTACGAATATATCTACGTCGTCGCCGACCCCGTCGTCGCGGGCGGCGGCTTTGCCGCCATTCGCGATTTCGCGTCCTACGCCAAGCATGACCCGCACACGATCGCGCCCGCGCAACGCGTCTATGGCCAAGGAATTTCGCAAAACGGACGTTTCCTGCGCGACCTGCTGTACGAAGGCTTCAACGCCGATGAAGAAGGCCGCATCGCGCTCGATGGTGTGCTCGCGCACGTGGCCGGCGCCGGTCGCGGCAGTTTCAACTATCGTTTTGCGCAGCCCTCGCGCGATGCGCAGCCCACCTCTTCGGTCTTTTTTCCCACGGATATTTTTCCATTCACAGATCTCCCGGAAAAAGATCCCGTCACCGGAGAAACCGGCGGCCTGCTGGACCTCGCCAGCAAGGAAAACGTCGTTCCCAAGATTTTCTTCTCCAATACCTCCTACGAATATTGGGGGCGCGCCGCTGCGCTGCTGCACACCACACCTGACGGCAAGCAGGACTTCGCTGTTTCACCCTCCGTCCGCATCTACCATCTGACCGGCCTGCAGCATTTTTCCGGGCCGTTCCCGCCACAGAAGGGCGACGGCGACTTGCTCGGGCAGGCGCCGCAGTCGCCACTCCCCGTCAAATATTTCTGGCGCGCGATGATCGCCAACATGGACGCCTGGGTGCGCGGCAATACCGCGCCGCCGCCGAGCGCCTATCCGACCATCGCCGCAGGCACGCTCGTTCCGCTTTCCGCCTATTCCTTCCCCGCAATCCCGGGCGTCCACCTTCCGCACGAAGCCACCACAGGCTACCGCCTCGATTTCGGCCCGCACTGGCGCGATGGCATCCTGCAGCTTCAGCCGCCGAAAGTCGGTCCGCTCTTCCCTGCTCTGGTTCCGCAAGTGGATGCCGACGGCAACGAACGCGACGGCGTGCGCCTGCCGGACATCACTGTGCCGCTGGCCACCTACGCAAGCTGGAATTTGCGCGACCCCTCCATCGGCGCGGCAACCGAACGTGTCGCCTTCGAGCTCTCATATCTGCCCTTTCCCAAGACCGCCGCCGACCGCGAAAAGTCCGGCGATCCGCGCAAGTCCATCGCGGAGCGCTACGCCGGCCGCGAGGATTATCTCGCGCGCTACACTGCAGCCTTGGATGACTTGATCAAACAGCGCTGGATCCTGCCCCAGGATCGTGAAGCCTTGCTGCGCCGCGCAGCCGAGGAATATTCCGCCGCCACCAGATGAGCGGCTTGCTACGCTGTTTCCGGCTCCTCGATCAGCGATTCCTGCCGCACCACCACCACGATTCCCGATTCCGTCACGTGGAAGCGCCGCTTATCGGCTTCGCGGTCGAAGCCGATCTCGGTGTGCTCCGGCAGGCTCACGTGGCGGTCAATGATCGCTCGGCGAATTTTGGAGTGTCGCCCGATGTTCACGTGGTTGTACATGATGGTGTCGCTGATGTCGCAATAGCTGTTCACGCGCACGTCGTAGCCCACCACGCATTTCGTCAGCCGCCCGCCCGAGACGATGGATCCGCCGGCCACGATTGAATCCACCGCCACGCCCATGCGGTCCGGATCGCCGAACACGAACTTTGCCGGCGGATACTGGTGCTGCCAGGTGCGCAGCGGCCAGTCGCTATCGTACAAATTGAAGACCGGGGAAACGCTCACCAGGTCCAGATTGGCCTCGTAGTACGCATCGAGCGTGCCGACGTCGCGCCAGTACAACGACGTTTTGCTGTTCTCGTCCACGAAGTTGTAGGCGAACACCCGCTGCTTGCTGATTAGCCGCGGCAGGATGTCCTTGCCGAAGTCGTGGTGCGACTTCGGATCTTCCGAATCCGCCAGCAGCGTCGGAATCAGCAGTTGGGTATTGAAAATATAGATGCCCATCGAGGCGTTGCACTGCCCTGGATTGTGCGGCGACTCCTTGGGTTTCTCCGGTTTCTCCTCGAAGCCCACGATCCGCCAGTCCTTGTCCACCTCGATCACGCCAAACTGCTTGGCCGCTTCCGCCGTCGGAATCTGGATCGTGCCGACCGTCACATCCGCGCCGGAATCGATATGCTGCTGCAGCATCTTGGCGTAGTTCATCTTGTAGATGTGATCGCCGGAAAGGATGAAGACGTACTTCGAGCGCTCGCTGCCGATCGAGTAGATGTTCTGATAGACCGCGTCCGCCGTGCCCTGGTACCACTCCTTCGAAACGCGCATCTGCGGCGGCAGGATTTCGATGTACTCGCCCAGCCCCGCCAGCGGCGACCAGCCCGCGCGCACGTGGCGGCTCAGGCTCAGCGCCTTGTACTGCGTCAGCACGAACACCCGCCGCAACCCGGAGTTCACGCAATTCGAAAGGGTTATATCAATGATTCGGTAGAGCGCGCCGAAGGGCACCGCCGGCTTGGCGCGATCTCGTGTCAGCGGCCACAGCCGCTCGCCCTGTCCGCCTGCCAGCAGCACCACAATGCAATCGCGCATATCGTGCATGGTCGTCTCCAGCCGCAACCGCGCATTCCGCGGCGTTTCGGGTCTCCGGGCAAAAGACCCCTTCCCGCAAGCCGCGCCATTCTAGCAGCCGCCCCGCCCTTTTCAAGCCGGGACCATCCGTTACGCGCGGCAGCACGGTGCGCTGTGCACCGGCTCACGCTGTCGAAGTGCAGGACTCCCGTCCTGCGGCCTCTCGATTCACGCATCGCATAAGCACCGCATCTGAATTTTGTTGCTGAATTTTGTTACTGAATTTTGTTACTGAATTTTCTTCTTCCGCAGCTCTTGCGTGGTCGCATCCAGCCTCTGCAGCATGGTCTGGATTTCCGGGTTTGACTGGAACATCTTCCAGACCAGCCCGGTGCGGTGGTTTTCCACCATCACCGTAATCGGCGCCTGGTTCAACCCCATGTAGATCGGCGACCACCAGTCCTGGTCCAGGTTGTACGCATCCAGCGGACCATACACGCCCCACAGCCGGTCGCCCAGGTCGCGGTAAAAATGTTTGAACGCCGCCATGGAAGCTTCCGGCGTATATGGAAAGGATGCTAGCGCCCCGGTCGGCGCCAGCGTGCCCCGGTCCTGCTGCACGTCCGGGGCTTCCGGCATGTAGCCGTCCGGGCCGTCGCTCGCCGTCAGTCCCCACGCATTCGCGCCGTAGGTTTTATGCTTGCCGGGATTTTCCGTCGCGTACGCCAGATTGATGCGCGCCAGGTTGCGGTTATTCTCAAAATAGTTGGTGTAAAGATCGGTCAGCGCGTGCGGGTCGAATCCCATGTAGGAATAGTGCGCGAAGAAAAGCGGACCGCCGGTGCCGACGCCGACATCCAGCTTGATGCCGTAATAAGAGTGCCCGTTGTAGTAGTGATCCCCGTCGCTGGTGCCGGACCAGGCCTTGCGGTAGAGCTGTGCCGCTTCCGATTGCCCCGCCCAGCCCGTGTAGTAAAGCTCCGGCGCAACCGGGTGCGTGGGCGAAGCGATCGCCAGCAAGTACACGATCATCGTTTCGTTCCAGCCGGTCAGCCGGTGATTGATGTACCAACTCCACTCTGGCGTCCAGTGCCAGTAGATGGCGTCGCTGTCCTGGCGCTGGCGATACCAGTCCCACTCCATGGACTCCCAAAGGCGGGTGATGCGCTGCGCGAGTTCCCTTTCCTGCGGCGTGTCGCGATTGAAGTATTGCCGCGCAGCCAGCAGGCCCTGCATCAGGAAAGCCGATTCCACCAGGTCGCCGCCGTTGTCGATCATGTCGAAGACCGGAAGCGATTTGCCCGTGCTGCCCTCCATGAAATGCGACCAGGCGCCGTGATAGCGGTCTGCGCGCTCCAGGAAAGACGTAATCTTGTTGAACCGCTCCACGGCTTGTTCGCGGGTGATAAAACCGCGGTCGGCGCCGACCAGCAGCGCCATGCTGCCGAATCCCGACGCGCCGGTGGCCAGAATGCGATCGTTGCCGGGAATACTCTCGCGCATCATTCCGGAATCGGGATCGGCGCCCTCCCAGTAGTATCGGAAGCAGGCCTCCTGCAGCATCGTGAGCAGTTCATCGTCGGTCATGGCTCGCGTCGCGGCGCTGGCCGCAGCAGATGGCGCGGACTCGCGGTAGTTTTCGTCGGAGGCAACCACTCTGTACTGCGCGGCGACGCCAACCTTGCCGATGAAATCGGCGTAACGGCGGATGCCCGGCGTCTGTATGCCGACCGGCTCGAACTTTGCGCCGCCGAGCGAACGGTAAATCACGTAACGCGCCGGCTGCTTCCTGCTGACGGGGGCATCCCAGGAAATATCCACGTGACGCTCGTATCCCCTGGCCTGCACGTTCTGCGGCGCCGCGAGATCGGAAGCCGTGCCCCCTGATTGTTTGGCGGCGTCGCCGATGCGAATCTCGTCCAGGTAGACGACGTGCTTCACGTCGTCGGCGACGGATTGGGCAAAGACCAGGGTTTGCAGCCGGCTTGGCGTAAATGTCGTGACCGAATCCGTGATGAATTTTGCCAGCGGAATCTGCACCCGCGTCCATTTCTTCGCCGGCAGCTCGCCGGAGAAATCACCGATGTGCAGCGGTTTGGAAAATCCGCGGCTGGTGTCCTGTATGCGCAGCGCCGGCATGGCCGCGGCGGGAATCGCTTGTTCCGAATAGAGCCAGAACGAGAGCGTGTCGCCCTCGAACAGAATTTCGCGATTGCGGAATTCCAGCACGTCCACATGGGCCGTCCACGAGCCGCCGGGGCCGGATTGCCAGGCCAGGCGCAGCGCGTTGGGCGGCGTGAAAAAGATCGCGGCGTCGAGCGGCAGTTTCTGATCCACGGTCTCGAGCGTGCTCGGAGCGACGGCTTTGCCGCGTGACGAGCTGTAGGCGGTGGTGCGCGGCCCATTGTCGAACACGGAATGGCGATAGTAGGCGGTCTGCGCTTGCGCCGGGCCAGCAAGAAGCAGCCCGGCAAGAGCGCAGCAAGCCGCGGCGGTAACGCGAACGAGAAACGAGTGATGGCTCATGCGTTCTTCTCTCCTACCGGCTCACCTGGCGCAGCCCGTGGCAAAGGTCGGGTGGGCACCAGACGAGCCTCCCAACGTCGCTCTGAGCATGCAGGCAAAGGCCATCTGGGACCAGCCGCAAGCCGCGAAGCATCGAAATTAAGAATCGTTGACAAGCGAATTTTACATGACTATATTCCCGAACAGTAGTAGTTAACCGTTTTACTAGCCAAAACCAGGGCAGGGGTGCCCGGGCCAAGGCTTTCAATAGGGGTGAAGGATGAAAATGGGGAGAGTCGTTGTGCCCGGACTTCTGGTCCTGGCCATTCTGCTGGTGTCCACGCCTTTTGCCGCGGCGCAGTATCGCGCTTCGATTCAGGGTGTGGTCACCGATCCGCAGGGCTCGGTGGTGCCGGCGGCGACGGTAACGTTGAAGAACGAAGAGACCGGAATCAGTGCCACGGTCTCAACCAACGAGAACGGCATTTACAACTTCAACGGTCTGCCGCCAAGCAAGTTCACCATCACGGTGGAGAAGCCGGGCTTCAAGGTGAAAGTAGTGAAGGGATTCGGCGTGCTTGCCGAACAGGCCAACTCGCTGAACGTAACCCTGGAAGTCGGCCAGGCCAGCGAATCCGTTACCGTCGACGGCGACGCCACGCCGCTGATCGATACCGAAACCGCGAACCTGGGCGGCACCGTCAAGGCCAGCGACATCCAGAAACTGCCGTCCTTCGGACGCGATCCATTCCAATTGCTGCAGCTGGCTCCTGGGGCTTTCGGCGACGGCGCGCAGGGAGCGGGCGGCGGCACCAGCAACCTGCCCGGCACCACGGTCGGCGGCACGGGCGGCACCGACGGCGTCTTCAAGATTGAAAATGGCGGACAGATTTCCGCGAACGGCGCGCGGACGGGCGAGAACAACTATCAACTCGACGGCGTGGGCACGACCAGCGTCACCTGGGGCGGCACCTCCGTCGTGACCCCCAATGAAGACTCGATCAAGGAAGTGAAGATCATCACGGACAACTACGACGCGGAGAACGGACGATTCCGCGGCGCGCAGGTGCAGATCATCTCCCAGAACGGCACGAACAACTATCACGGCAGCCTGTTCTTCAAGATCCACCGGCCCGGTCTGAACGCCTCAACCAAATACAACGGCTACGACAACGGCAACACCAAGGATGCCAACCGCTTCAACAACTGGGGCGGTTCGGCGGGCGGGCCGATTCTGCGCAACAAGCTTTTCCTCTTTTTCTCGTATGAGACGCTGGACAACAATGCACAGCAGGCCACTGGCGGCGGTTGGTATGAAACCCCGCAATTCCGTGCGCTGGCTGCGAGCGGAACCAACGCGGCGGCGATCCTGAACTACGCCGGTGTGGGACCCAACGGCGGGCAGTTTGTCGAAAAGACCTGCGCCGATATCGGACTGGTGGAAAACGTAAATTGCCGCACGATCTCCGGACAGGGCCTGAACATCGGCTCGCCCCTGACTTCCGCGCTTGGCAGCCTGGATCCCAGTTACCAGGGTCCGGCCAATCCCGGGCTCGGCGGCGATGGCACCGGAGGCCCGCAGAACCTCAGCGATACTCCCGACATCGCGTTTTACCAAGGTACGATTTCACCGAACCGGAGCACCCACCGGCAGTACAACGGAAGAATCGACTTCAACCCGACCAAGAGCGACCTGGTGGCGTTCAGCATTTTCTACGTGCCGAATACCAGCACCAGCATCAACGGCAACGGCGACCGGCTGATGAACCTGTTCAACTCGCAGTACACCAACCGGGCCATGACGGCGATCTGGGATCACACTTTCAGTCCGACCGTGGTCAACGAGGCCCGCGTCAACGCTGCTGGCTGGCTGCAAAAGGATCTTTCCGAGAACCCCAACGGGGCCTTCGGTCTGCCGCAGGTCAGCTTTACCGCGCCGAACGGCGCCGTGGTGGGCTCCGCGAACTTGCAGGGCTACGGCATCGGCTCGTTCAACGGTTTCGACCAGTGGACCTATGCGGCGAAGGACGTGCTCACCAAGGTTCAGGGAGCGCACACCCTGAAGATGGGCGCAGAATTTACCCGTCTGCTCTCCGTGGATGCGCCTTTCTGGGCGGACCGTCCCGGCTACTCGTTCAACAATATTTGGGACTTCCTGAACGATGCTCCGGTGTCGGAAAGCGCGCAATTCGATCCGCAAACCGGCGTGCCTTCCGCCTTGCGCAAGGACTTGCGCTCCAACGTGATTGGCGTCTTCTTCCAGGATAACTGGAAGGTGCGCTCCAACCTGACCCTGACCGCCGGCCTGCGCTGGGAATACTTCGGGGCCATCTCCGAGAAAAACAACAAGCTGGCAACCGTGGAATTCGGCAGCGGCGACGACTTCTTCACCGGGATGCACGTGCGAACCGGGGGCCATCTTTACGATCCACAGAAGACCAACTTCGGACCGCAGCTCGGCTTCGCGTGGAGTCCGCGCGGCGCGGGCAGCCTCGATTTTCAGAACAAGCTGGTCTTCCGCGGCGGTTTCGGCATCGCCTACAACGGCATCGCGCAATCGAACTCGCTCGACGGCCGCTTCAACCCGCCGTTCGTGAGCAACGGACAATCGTTCTCCGGTTGTCAGGTGATTCCGGGCGATCCCTCGACCAACGGTTGCAAGATTCTCTACATCGACAGCTTCCCGTCGGACCCGACGAACCCCAACGGCTACGCGGCCAACCCGAATGCCATCCTGACCTTTGGCAGCAACAACCTGCCAACCACCTGCTGCGTGGACCTCACCGCGTTTCCTTCGACATGGCCAACAACCTATACCTACCATTACACGCTCGGGGCGCAATATGACCTGGGCAATCAGTGGATGGTCTCGGTCGGCTATCAGGGCAGCTCGACCCGGCACCTGACGGAGCACTACAACCTGTACAACGTGGGCGCCGTCAGCGGTCTGGCGTTCAACCCCGTGGTGCATGGCGTGACCTATTACGCGGATGACGGCGGCGCGCACTTCAATGCCCTGCTGATGGAACTGAAGCACGACTTCAGCAAGTCGTTCATGCTGGACGCGCAGTATCGGCTCAGCCACAGCGTGGACACGGGCTCGAATGCCTATGCTGGTCCGTTCTACCAGTGGAATCTGTCGACGCTGTATGCCACTTCGGACTACGACACCAGGAATGCGTTCAAACTCTACGGTATCTGGTCGCCGGTTCTGTTCCGCGGCAGCCATAGCTGGGCCGAGAAAATCGTCGGCGGCTGGACCATTTCCGGGATCATGAACCTGCACAGCGGATTCCCCTGGACGCCGCAGTACAGCACCAACGACCTGAGCAACGGATTCGATCCGGTGTTCTACTTCTCGCAGTTCGGCGGCGGCTCTTCGAGCGATGCGGGTTCGGGCACGGTACTCCCGACCGCGTATCTCGGCGGCTTCAACCCGAACTTCCGGAGCAGCGCCGTGGTGGATGCCTCATCGTTCTTCAGTGCCCCGGACGTGTCCGGCGGTGTGCTGTTCGATTGCCTCTTCGTCACGGCGCCGACTCCGGCTTGCCCAACCGGGCGGGCCACCTTGGGGCCGCTGCCGTCCGCGCCGGGCATCAAACGCAACTCGTTCACGGGCCCTGGCTACTTTGACGTGGATGCGACGCTTAGCAAGTCCTTCGGTCTGCCCACGATGAAAGTCATCGGCGAGAACGGACGAATCGAGCTGCGCGCCAACTTTTTCAACCTCTTCAACAAACTGAACCTGACCAACATTCAGAACAACATTCTGAATAGTCACTTCGGGGAAGCACAGAACGCTCTGGGCTCGCGCACCATCGAGCTGCAGGCGCGCTTTAGCTTCTAAGGTTTCCGAGTTTGCCCGGAAGGGCGCGGAAGGCAACCGCCGCGCCCTTCACCACCCCGGGAAGCTGTCAACTGCGGAGAAGTTCATCCCGGTTGACAGCTTCTCTTTTTTGTACCGATACTTTTTGTAGGGATGCCCGTCATTTTCTTCTCCACCCACCGATCGCGTCTGTTGCAGCTTCTTTGGTGCTTTGCACTCGGCGTGCCGCTCCTGGCAGCCGGCGCCGCGGCGCAAGGGCAAAGCGCGGCGCAACAATTCAAGACGCTTTCGGAGGATGCCGCGAAGGCCGGCGCGGAAAGTCGCTTGGACGACGCGGCGGCGCTCTACGCCAGGGCCCTGGCGCTACAGCCCCGCTGGGCGGATGGCTGGTGGGCCCTGGGAACCCTGGAATACGAGCAGGACCGGTATGGCCAAGCGGCCGCGGCGTTCGAACAACTGGTTCGTTTGCAGCCGAAGAACGGCACGGCGCGCGCCATGCTTGGGCTCTGCCAATTCCAATTGGGAAACGACGCGGCGGCCCTCAATAACCTGATCGCGGCGAAGCATCTGGGTGTTCTGAACGATGCGCAGCTGCAAAAAGTGACGCTGTACCACGCAGCCATCCTGCAATTGCGCGCGGGTCGTTTCGGGGATGCGCAGGAGAACCTGAAGCTGCTGCTGGACGCGGGAACAGAAAATCCCGAGCTTGCGCTGTTGCTCGGTCAGGCGGCCTTGAAGGTGCGGCCCGCCACCGTCGCGCCGCCGGGATCGGAAGGCCACAACGTGCTGCTGCGCGTGGGCCGGGCGGAGTGGCTGAAATACAAAAAGCAGTTCGCCGCGGGGAAGGAAGAATACGCCTCGGTGGTTCGCGAACACCCGGACTATCCGAACCTTCACTTCGCGTATGGACGATTTCTCCTGGATGCCAGTGAGCCGGAAGCAGCGGTCGGCGAGTTTGCCGCCGATCTGAAAGCGAATCCCGATAACGTGAGCGCGCTGCTTGAGATTGCCGCCGTGAAATACCGTACGGACTCCGCCGAGGGCATACCGTACGCCGAGCGCGCGCTGGCGATCAACCCGCAACACCCGTTCGCGCACTACTTGCTGGGCCTGCTGTTGCTGGACACCGGACAGGCAGAGAAAGCCGTGCCCCACCTGGAAGCAGCGCGCAAAACCTTTAGCGGCGAAGCGAAGGTCTATTTTGCGCTGGGCAACGCGTACGCAAAGGTGGGCCGCAAGGAAGACGCGGCAAAGGCCCGGGCGGAATTCGTCCGGCTAAACAAAGCTGGCAGCGCGAACGCGGAAACCGGCAGCACCGTCTATGACGAGGAGCCGGCCGGGATACTGAGCCGAAAACTGGGAGAGGAGAACAGCGGAACGCCGGCGCCGCATTGAAGCGGCTGCGGTCCGTTCCCGAGTCTTATGGGCTCTCTCACCAGACGCGATCTCCTGCGGGCGCTGGCGGTGGCCACGGCGGGCGCAGGAGCGCTTCCCCGCGCTCTGCAAGCCTATGCGAACAGCGGAGCCTTGTTCGAAGCGGTGCCGCCTTCCGCGAGCGGAATTTCTTGGCAGCATGTGAACGGGCGTTCGCCGGAATACTTCCTTCCGGAAACGACCGGAGCGGGCTGCGCTTTCCTGGACTATGACAATGACGGGTGGATGGACATCTACCTGGTGAACAGCGGGCGGTGTGATTTTTATTCGCCAAACCCGCCGCTGCGCAACGCGCTTTTCAGGAACAATCGCAATGGAACGTTTACAGACGTGACCGAATCCGCAGGAGTGGCCGGGGGCGGCTACGGCATGGGCGTGGCCGTGGGTGACTACAACGGCGACGGCCTGCCGGATTTGTACGTGACCCAATACGGGCGCAGCATTCTGTATCGCAACAACGGGGACGGAACATTCAGCGATGTCACCGAGAAGGCCGGCGTGGCCGCGCCGGGCTGGTCTTCCAGCGCCGTATGGTTCGATTACGATAATGACGGCAAGCTGGACCTCTTCGTGTGCCGTTTCGTGGAGTTCGACAAAACCAAGAACCGGTTTTGCGGAAACGAACGCACCCAGGAGCGTTACTACTGTATTCCCCGCGTCTATCCGCCGGCGCGCAGCTGGCTCTTCCACAACAACGGTGATGGCACCTTCACCGACGTGAGTCTGGAGTCTGGTATCGGCAAAGTGCTGGGCAAGGCCTGGGGCGTGGTGGCCACGGACGTCAACAATGACGGTTGGATGGATCTGTTCGTAGCCAACGACACCGTGCAGAATTTCCTGTTCCTGAACAAGCGCGGGAAATTTTCCGAAATCGGTCTTGAAGCCGGGGTGGCCTTCAGCGCCGATGGCCGGGAGCGCAGCGGGATGGGCGTGGATGCGGCGGATTTTGACCAGGATGGCTGGCAGGATTTATTCGTCACCAACGTGGATCAGGAGATGTACGCGATCTACCGAAACAACCACGACCTCACGTTTGAAGACATTGCCGGCGCAACCGGCATCGGCAAGACCACCCGGCTGATGAGCGGTTGGGGGCTGAAATTTTTCGACTATGACAACGACGGAAACACCGACCTGTTCATCGCCAACGGGCACCCGGACGACCAGATCGAGACCCACTCCAGCCACGTGAACTACAAGGAGCCTCTGCTGCTGTTCCATAACGATGGGAAGACGCTGCGCAACGTGAGCGAACAGGCGGGCGCCGTTTTCACCGAACAACTTGCGGCCCGCGGCCTGGCCGTCGGCGATTTTCTGAACAACGGAGCGCTGGGCGTGCTGGTCAGCATGAACAATGGAGCGCCGCTGCTGCTGAAGAATCTGGCGGCAGCGGGAAATCACTGGCTGGGCCTGAAACTCGTGGGCAAAACCTGCAACCGCGATGCGATCGGCGCGCGAATCCGCTGGACGGCGGGTGATCTCAGCCGCTCGCGACTCAAGACCGGCGGAGGAAGCTACTTGTCCGCCCACGATCCGCGTGAAGTGCTGGGGCTCGCGGGACACGCGAAGGTGGACGCGCTGGAAATTCGCTGGCCGGCGCCCTCGACGCGCGTGGACACCTTCCGGGACCTGCCGGTCGACCGATACCTGACGATTGTCGAGGGCGAACCGCCAAAGCTCTAACGCTTCGCGGCGATGATATCGAAATTGACG
Organism: Dongiaceae bacterium; assembly: GCA_035542235.1. Taxonomy (GTDB): domain Bacteria; phylum Acidobacteriota; class Terriglobia; order Acidiferrales; family UBA7541; genus Acidiferrum. The sequence goes on along the minus strand of DATKLU010000075.1, from coordinate 38,614 downwards.
GACTGCCCTTCCGCGCTGTTCGGCGCAATCCACACCGTGACGCGCGCCGGCTCTACTCCGTAAGTGTTTTCCGCACCCCAGAATGCCAATGCATCCGCGGTCAGGTCGAACGTGACGGTGCGCGATTCTCCCGGCGCGAGCGTGACCGCCTGGAAACCCTTCAACATGCGGATCGGCATGGCGATGCTGGTGCCGTCCAGGCGAACGTAGAGCTGGGCAACCGTCTGTCCTGCGCGCGAGCCGGTGTTCTTGAGATCGGCGGAAACCGTGAGCACCTTGCCGTGAGCGGGGAGCGCCTGGCGCAGGGTCGCGACGGAAACAGTGTCGGCGCTGACTTTTGTCGCGCCGTAGCTGAACGTGGTGTAAGTAAGGCCGAAACCGAACGGAAACTGTGGTGTATACGGCTCGTCGATGTACTTGGAGACGTATTTGGTCTCGTTCGCTTCGGCGGGATGCGCGGGATCAGCGGCGGGACGCCCGGTGTTGAGCGCATTGTAATAGAGCGGCTCCTGCCCGACGGCACGCGGCCAAGTAAGGGGAAGATGTCCGGTGGGAGCGGCGGCGCCGAAGAGCACGTCGCTCAAGGCGTTGCCGGCCTGCACTCCGGGAAACCAGGCGGCAATCACGGCCGGAACATGCTCGAACGCCCAGGGCAGAGTAAGCGGGCGGCCGCTGAAAAGAATCAAGACGACAGGTTTGCCGGTGGCGGCAACCTTTTGCAGCAGCTCCTGCTGGCGGCCCGGAAGACCCAGCGAGGCGCGCGACGCGGCTTCGCCGGTCATCGTGGGGCCGTCTTCGCCAAGGGCCAGCACCGCGACGTCGGAACTCTGCGCGGCCGCGACCGCGGCATCGAGATCGGCATCGCTGCTATGGAGGATGGAGCCGCCCGGGGCAAAGTGAATGCGGGCCTCGCCGAGCTTTTCGGTAAGCGCCTTGCGAAGTGAGATCGCGTCGTCCGCGCGGCCGAGTCCGCCCCAGGAACCGAGCATGTTGCCGGCGTCATCCGCAAGAGGACCGAGCAGCGCGACCGAACCAACCGTCGAAGCCAAAGGAAGCACCGGTGCGCCAGCGATGGGTTCATTGCGCAGGAGAACCAGCGACTGCGTGCCGGCAGCCTTGGCCACCGCGATGCTTTCCGGTCGGAGGTACGCCGAGGATTCCCGGGATTCGTCGGCGTAGGGATGATCGAAGAGCCCGAGCGCGAATTTCACCCGCAGGATGCGGCGCACGGCGTCGTCAATCTCAGACTGCCGAACCTGGCCCGACTTCACGAGTTCAAGCATGTGCGCGTGGTACAGGTTGCTGACCATGTCCATATCGACGCCGGCGAGAAACGCCTTGCGCGCGGCGGTGGCCCCGTCGATCGCGATGCCATGGGCCATCAGCTCGCTGACCGAAGTCCAATCGCTGACCACGAAGCCCTTAAAGGCCCATTCGTTCTTGAGAATCTTGCGGACGGTGAACGGATTGGCGGAGGCAGGAATTCCGTTGATGGCGTTGAAGGCGGTCATGAAAGTGGCCGCGCCGGCCTCTTCCGCGGCGTGAAAGGGCGGCAAGTAATACTCACGCAGCGAGTGCTCGGAGATTTCGGTGGAGTTGTAGTCGCGGCCGGCTTCGGCGGCGCCGTAGCCAACGTAGTGCTTGGCGCAGGCAGCGATACTGTCGGTATCGTTCAAGCGCTCGCCCTGATAGCCACGAACGTAGGCCTTCGCCATCAGCGAACCAAGGAAGGGATCTTCACCGGAACCTTCGGACATTCGGCCCCAGCGGGCGTCGCGGGCAATATCAACCATGGGGGAGAAGGTCCAGCGGACTCCTCCCGCGGATGCCTCCTGGGCCGCCACTCGCGCGGCTTGCTGTACAACCTCGGGATTCCAGGTGGCGGCAAGGCCCAGCGGTATGGGGAAGGTGGTGCGGTAGCCGTGAATCACGTCGAGGCCGAAGATCAGCGGAATGTGCAGCCGCGATTTTTCCACCGCGATGCGCTGCAGCGCGTTGGTTTCCCGGGCGCCGGTGGCGTTGAAAAGCGAGCCGACCTGGCCCTTGGCGATCATGTCCTTGTCGTCGGTGCGGCCGGAAGTCGGTCCAGTGGCTTGCCCGGCGGAATACTGTACGAGTTGGCCGATCTTTTCTTCCAGGGTCATTTGCGCGAGAAGCGCGTTCACCCGCTTCTCGATGGCGGGCGATTCCAGCGCCTGGCCGCGTGAGGCGGTGCGAGTCGCGGCGGTCTGCGCGCAGGCAGGGGCAACGGCGAAGGCGAACGCCGCGAGCAACACGAGCCATAGCGGGCCGTGAACGTTGACGGCGGCGAGCAGAGGCGAGCGGGATTTCATGGACGAAGACACTCCAAGTTGTGAAATGAAAGAGCAGCCGGAAGAACGAAGCAGCTTAACCACAGCGGGCCGCGGGAGCAACCGGCGAAAAGCCCGGTGGCCCACCGGCAAGAGCATAGTCAAGCGGAAGGCATAAGTAAATCGATTTATCTAAGGATTTCCTCTGCGAAAATGACCGGGTGCCGCTGGCACGAGCAGGCGGGCTTGCGCTTGCGGGTGTGCGTGGCCTGTGCCAGACTACGCAACCATTACAGCCATGTCACGCGGGAAATCGCAGAAAAATGGCCCGGAAGCGGACGCCGCAGAGAAGAAAGTGAATCTGCGCGAGCTGGCGGAGCATCTGGGGCTTTCCGTGGCCACGGTGTCGCTGGTCATGAACCGCTCGCCGGCGGCCAAGTCCATTCCGCAGCACACCCAGGCGCGGGTGCGCGCCGCGGCGCGCGAGCTGAACTACCGGCCGAACGTGATGGCTCGGATGTTGCGGCAGCGGCGCAGCTTCACGGTGGGTGTCATCGTGCCGGAAATCAGTGAGGGCTATGCGGCGCTGGTGCTTTCCGGAATCGAAGATTACCTGCTGCAGGAAGGCTATTTTTACTTGGTGGTGAGCCACCGTCACCGCGCGGATCTGATCGAAGAGTATCCCCGATTGTTGCAGCAGCGCGCGGTGGAGGGCTTGATCCTGGTGGACACCGTGAGTCAGCCCGGCGTGTCCGTGCCGGTGGTTGCGGTTTCCGGTCACAAGCACGTGCCGGGGGTGACGAATATTTCGCTGAACCACAGCAGGGCGGCGCGGCTGGGCCTGGATCACCTGACCGGGCTCGGCCACCGGCGGATTGCCTTCATCAAAGGACAAGTTTTCAGCTCGGACACGGAGATTCGCTGGAAGGCGGTGCGTGCGGCGGCCCACGAACTGGGCGTGGACGTGGAAGAGAATCTGACCGTGCAACTGGAGAGCGAATCGCCGACGCCGCAACCGGGCTATGACATGACGTGCAAGCTGCTCAAGAAGGCGCCGCCGTTTACGGCCCTGTTCGCGTTCAACGATATTTCCGCGCTCGGCGCGATCCGCGCGCTGCGCGAGGCGGGGCGACGCGTGCCGGAGGACGTGTCCGTGATTGGCTTCGACGATATCCAGAGCGCCGCGTACCAGAATCCCGGCCTGACGACCATCCGACAGCCCCTGCGCGAGATGGGGGCCACGGCCGCCGAAACCCTCGTACAGCGCATCGTGGCGCCGAAGAACGCGGAGTATCCGAAAAGCATCGTCGTGGAACCGGAGCTGATCGTGCGCGGCAGCACGCGCGCGGTATAAGCGAGCTCCGCCCTCAGTCTTTTTCCTGACTCACAATGTGCACGTCCACTTCCGGCGACTCGCGCAGAAAACGATAGGCGGCGGAGAGATACAGATATTTGCGCCAGCCGTGCTCGATGGAGCGGCCGAAGATGACTTGCGTGATGTGCTTTTCCCGCACCACCTGAGCCACGGCATCGGCGACGCTGACCCCCTTGAGTTCCATGACCTTGGCGCCGAGATTTTCGGCAAAGCGAAGATTGGCGGCCAGGGTTTTCTTGCTGGGGTCGGAACGGTCGCGGCCGGTATCCACGTGAATTACGTACAGCTCGGAATCCAGGCGCCGGGCCATGCGCGCGGCGCGCGCAATCAGATATTGCGCGGCGGGATTGGAGCTCACGCAGACCGCAATACGCTCGCGCACGGCCCAGTTTTTCTGGATGTCCTTGGCGGCCATGTAATTTTCCAGGCTGCGATCGACCTGTTCCGCGACCTGGCGCAGGGCCAGTTCGCGGAGAGCAATGAGATTCCCTCGCCGGAAAAAATTCTTGAGCGCCTGCTCGACTTTCGTCGGCAGGTAAACGTCGCCGCGGCGCATGCGGTTCTGCAGCGCTTCGGGCGTGAGGTCCACCATCACGGTTTCGTTGGCGGTCATGGGCACCCAATCGGGCACCGTTTCACGGATCTGAATGCCGGTGATGTTGCGGACGACCGGCGAAATGCTTTCGATGTGCTGGATATTCAGAGTCGAGATCACGTCAATATTGGCGGCGAGGATGGTCTGCACATCTTCGTAGCGTTTGCGGTTTTTGCTGCCGGGGATATTGGTGTGGGCCAGTTCGTCCACGAGGACCACGGCGGGTTTGCGCTCGAGGATGGCGTCCAGGTCCATCTCTTCAAAGAGCGTGCCCTTGTATTCGATTTTCTTGCGCGGCACGGCTTCGAGCTGAGTGAGCAGTTCCTCGATGCCCTTGCGGCCGTGCGTTTCAACCACCCCAATCACCACGTCTTCGCCGCGGCTATGGCGGCGAATGGCTTCGCTGAGCATGGCGAAGGTCTTGCCGACACCGGGGGCATAGCCCAAAAACAGTTTGAAGTTACCGCGGGTTTTTTGCGGCGGGGACGCAACTTCCAGCCAATCGTCGGGCTTCTTGGTCAAGGCGCGGCTACTCCCAGGGCAAGCTGTGGATACGATAGAATTGTAGGATGACGCGATTCTTCTGGCACCGCACCACGCGAAGCCTGCTGGCGCTGCTCATCGTTGCGGGAATCACGCTTTTCTACCACCATGCGCTGCCACATGTGAACCAGACCACGGTGGCGCTGTCATTCCTGCTGGCGATTTTAGCAGTTTCCGCCGTGTGGGGCATGGCCGTGTCGGTCCTGATGTCGCTCGCCGCAATTCTTTCGTTCAACTACTTTTTCCTTCCGCCTGTCGGAACCTTGACGGTAGCGGATCCGCAAAACTGGGTGGCGCTGTTCGCGTTTCTGGTAACTTCGATCACCGGCAGCCGGCTCTCCAGCCGCATACGGCAGGAGGCGGACATCGCCAACAAGCGCCGGCGCGAGATTGAACACCTCTACGCGTTCAGCCAGAAGCTGTTGGGCGAAGGCAATGTCATCCAGCTGATGAACGCGATCCCCAATCACATCGTGGACGCGTTCGAAACCGGGGCGGCCAGCCTGTTTCTGGCGGACAAGCAGAAATTCTACCGCTCCGGTTTCGGAACGCTGCAGGTGGAAGAAGAACAGCTGCGGATTGCTTACGAACGGGAGGAGCCATTCGTGGACAGCCCGCGCGGATTTTGCTACGGCCCGGTGCGGCTGGGCATGAAATCCATCGGCAGCTTTGGCATTTCCGGCGCGCCGCTTACGCGGCAGACGCTGGAAGCGGTCGGCACCCTGCTGGGCATTGCCATCGAACGCGCGCGCGCCGTGGAGCAACTGAGCCGGACGGAGGCGGATCGGCAGGGCGAAAGGCTCAAATCGGCGCTGCTGGATTCGATCACCCACAACTTCCGCACGCCGCTCACCTCCATCAAAGCTTCGGTCACTTCCCTGCTTTCTGGCAGACCGCCGGAACACGAGCAGGCGCGCGAACTGCTGGAGATCATGAACGAGGAGTGCGACCGGCTGAACAAGCTGGTGGAAGATGCCAGCGAAATGTCGCAACTGGAGGCCGGCGAAATCGAACTGGAGTACAGCGCGGTGCCGGTGAAGGAGCTCATCGAAACGGGGCTGGCGCACTGCAAGACCGCGCTGGGCGGGCGGGAAGTCCGGGTGCAAGTGCCGGACGATATCCCGGCGGTCCGGGTGGATCTGCGACGGGCGAAGGAAGTGCTGGTGCACCTGCTGCAGAACGCGAATCTGTATTCGGATAAGGGCGCTCTGATTGTGGTGAGTGCCGAGCAAAACGGCAGCGTGGTGGCCATCAGCGTGGCGGACCGCGGGCCGGGCATCGACACCCTGGAACAGGGACTGATCTTCGACAAGTTTTACCGGGGCCGCGACCAGCGCGCGGTCATCCAAGGAACGGGAATGGGCTTGCCGATTTCGAAAGCCATCGTGGAGGCGCACGGAGGCAGTATCAGCGTAACCAGCCAGCTGAATCACGGCTCGGTGTTTACGTTCACGCTGCCGGTGGCGCGCGGAGCGAGCGAGGCGGCATGAACTCGGCGAAAATCCTGATCGTGGATGACGCACAGCAGGTGCGGCGGGTGCTGCGCACCGCGCTTTCCGCCGAGGGATACGAGATCTTCGAGGCCGGGACGGGCGAAGAGGCGCTGGATTCGATTCGGACGTCGCTGCCGGACGCGATTTTACTGGATGTGAACATGCCCGGCATCGGCGGCATCGAAACCTGCCGCGAAATCCGGCGCTCGCTGCCGGAGGTGGCGATCGTGATGCTCACGGTGCGCAACGCGGAGCGCGATAAGGTGCTGGCGCTGGATGCCGGCGCGGACGATTACGTGGTGAAGCCCTTCGGCATGCAGGAGCTGCTGGCGCGCATCCGGGCGGCGTTGCGGCGGCGCATTCCGCAGGGCAAGGAAATTACCGGTTTCCAGGCGAAGGATTTTGCCGTGGAGTTCGAGGCCCGGCGCGTTACGGTTCGTGGCAAGGACGTGCATCTTACCCCGAAGGAATTTGAGTTGTTGCGGCAACTGATTCTGAATGCCGGGAAGCCTATGACCCACCGGCGGCTGCTGCAAGCGGTGTGGGGCCCGGACTATGGCGACGAACCGGAATATTTGCGGGTGATGGTGAATCAGCTGCGCAAGAAAATCGAAAGCGAGCCTGCGCGGCCGAAGTGGATCTTGACGGAACCCTGGGTGGGTTACCGGTTCCAGGCGCCGAAAGAGAAAAAAGAAGAGTAGTCGTCACTTCCGCGGAAACGCTGCGTCCAGGTCGCGGTTCAACAGCAGAACATTGACGCGAGGTTCGCCCAGAAAGCCAAACTGCCGCGGCGTGGTGTGCGCATCCACAAATTGGCGCAACTCAGCGGCTGAAATTCCGCGCGCGGCCGCGACGCGCGGAATCTGGAACTGTGCGGACGCCGGCGAAATGTCCGGGTCGAGACCGGAGGCCGAGGCGGTGACCAGGTCGGCTGGAACGGGCACGCCGGGATTCTCCGCCTGCAACTTCGCCAGATCGGCCTGTACCCGGTCCGTCAGCTGGTGATTGGTTGCCGCGAGGTTGGAGCCGCCGCTGCTCATCGGATCGTAGCCATTGCCGGCAGCCGAGGGCCGCGGGTGGAAATAGACCGGAGAGGAAAACGGCTGGCCGATGAGCGCGGAGCCTGCGTTGCTCTGCGCGCCCAGCAGGCTGCCGCCGGCCTGGCGGGGAAAAATGAGCTGCGCCAGCCCGGTGACCGCCAGCGGATAGGCCAGTCCGAAAATGGCGGTCGTCAGCAGGGTGAACCAGAGCGCGATTTTGAGTTGTTCTTTCATGCCGTTCTCCTGGGCTGCTAGGCCAGATGCAGTGCGCGAACCACCACGTCAATCAGCTTGATGCCCACGAACGGCGCGATCACACCGCCCAGGCCGTACACCAGCAGATTGCGGCGCAACAGAGCGGCGGCGCCAAGCGGGCGGTAGCGGACGCCGCGCAACGCCAGCGGAATCAGCACCACGATGATCAACGCGTTAAAAATAACCGCGGAAAGAATCGCCGATTGCGGCGTGGCCAGGTGCATGACGTTGAGCAAATCGAGCTGCGGCAGGGCGGCGGCGAACATCGCGGGGATGATGGCGAAATATTTTGCCACGTCGTTGGCCACGGAGAAGGTGGTCAGCGCGCCGCGCGTGATCAGCAACTGTTTACCGATTTCAACGATTTCAATGAGCTTGGTCGGATTGGAGTCGAGGTCCACCATGTTGCCGGCTTCTTTCGCGGCTTGGGTGCCGGTGTTCATAGCCACGCCCACATCCGCTTGCGCCAGTGCTGGCGCGTCGTTGGTGCCATCGCCGGTCATGGCAACCAGCCGGCCTTTGCCTTGCTCGCGCTTGATCAGGCCCATCTTGTCTTCGGGGCGCGCTTCGGCAAGGAAATCGTCCACGCCGGCCTGGCGGGCGATGGCCGCGGCAGTCAGCGGGTTATCGCCGGTAATCATCATGGTGCGAATGCCCATGGTGCGCAGATGTTCAAAGCGTTCGCGCATGCCGCCCTTCACCACGTCCGTCAGCGCAATCACGCCGAGGACCCGGCGATTTTCCGCCACCAGAAGCGGCGTTCCGCCACCGCTGGAAATCTCCGTGACGCACGCGCACACGGATGCGGGCAGCGAATCGGGATGTTCGCCGACGTAGCGCGCAATGGCCTCGCGCGCGCCTTTGCGGATCTCCCGGCCGTCGATATCCACGCCGGACATGCGAGTCTGCGCGGAAAACGGGATGAAACTGGTGCCGTGGGAAGAAAGGTCGCGTCCGCGCAGATTGTATTTCTCCTTGGCGAGCACAACGATGGAGCGGCCTTCCGGCGTCTCGTCGGCAAGCGAAGCCAGCTGCGCGGCATCGGCGAGATAGCTTTCTTCGATGCCGGGCGCGGGCACGAAGCGCGTGGCCACGCGGTTCCCGAGGGTGATGGTGCCGGTTTTATCGAGGAGAAGAATGTCCACATCACCAGCGGCTTCGACCGCGCGGCCGGACATGGCCAGCACATTGCGGCGCAACAGGCGGTCCATGCCGGCGATCCCGATGGCCGAGAGCAGGCCGCCGATGGTGGTGGGAATCAGGCAAACCAGCAGCGAGATGAGAACAAAAACGCTTTGCGGGGCGGAAGCGTATATGGCAAACGGCTGCAGGGTCACAACCGCGAGCAGAAAGAGCAAGGTAAGGCCCGCAAGCAGAATATTGAGAGCGATTTCGTTGGGCGTCTTCTGGCGTTCGGCGCCTTCCACCAGCCGGATCATGCGATCAAGAAATGTTTCACCGGGATTGGCGGTGATGCGGATTTTGATTTCGTCGGAGAGCACGCGCGTGCCGCCGGTGACGGCGGAGCGGTCACCGCCGGATTCCCGGATGACCGGCGCGGATTCGCCGGTGATCGCGGACTCGTCCACGCTGGCGATACCTTCGATGATTTCGCCGTCGCCGGGAATCATCTCGCCCGCAGCCACCAGGACGATGTCACCCGTTGCCAGCTTGGAGCCGGGAACAGCTTCTTCCTTGCCCGAGTCCAGCAGCCGGCGAGCCATGGTTTCCGAGCGAGCCTTGCGCAGCGTCTCCGCCTGGGCCTTGCCGCGGCCCTCGGCCATGGCTTCGGCAAAATTGGCGAAGAGCACCGTGAACCACAGCCACAGCGTGATTTGCAGGTCGAACGAGAAGCCCGGTGCGCGCCGCAAAAGGTTGGCGATGAGATCGACGGTGGTGATGGCCGCGCCGATCTCCACCACGAACATGACCGGGTTCTTGTACAGAACGCGCGGGTGCAATTTGACGAACGAGTCCTTGATGGCGCGGCGCAGCAACGAAAACTCGGTGAGGGATTGCGACTGGGGTTTCATGGATAGGTCAGAAAACCTTGCCGGAGCGAAGGAGCAAGTGCTCCAAAATGGGGCCGAGGCTCAGCGCCGGGAAGAACGTCAGCGCACCGACGATCACCACCGTAACCGTCAGCAAGAGCGTAAACAGCGGCGTCGTGACCGGGAACGTTCCCGCGGATTCGGGCACCGATTTCTTGCGCGCCAGGTTGCCGGCCAGCGCGAGCACCGGAATCACGGCGAAGAAGCGGCCCAAAATCATGGCCGATCCCAGGGTGAGGTTGTACCAGTCGGTGTTGGAGTTAATGCCGTTGAAAGCCGAGCCGTTGTTGCCCGCCGCAGAAGTATAGGCATACAAGATTTGCGTGAAGCCATGCGGGCCGGGATTGCTGATGCCCGCGGTTCCGGCGGAGGTGACCACGGCGATCGCGGTGAAACATAGGACCGTGACTGGAAAGATCAGGATGGAAAGCATGGCCATCTTCACGTCGTAGGCTTCGATCTTCTTGCCAAGATACTCAGGGGTGCGCCCGACCATCAAGCCGGCCAGAAACACGGTCAGAATGACGAAAACCAGCATTCCATAGAGCCCGGAGCCGACGCCGCCGAAGACCACTTCACCCAGGAGAATGTTGACCAGCGGCACCATGCCGCCGAGCGGGGTCAGCGAATCGTGCATGGTGTTGACCGCCCCGCAGCTGGCGTCGGTGGTGACGACGGTAAACAGCGCCGATCCTGCCAACCCGAAGCGGACTTCCTTGCCTTCCATATTGCCGCCGGGCTGCGTGGCGCCGGCGCTCTGGTCCACGCCCTTCAGCAGCGGATTGCCTTGCGCTTCAAACTGGTAAAGGAAGCCGACCGCCACGAGGAACAGCAGGGCCATTGCTCCCCAGACGGCCCAGCCATGCTTGCGCGAACCGGTGAAGGCGCCGAGCGTCGCGGTGAGTCCCGCGGGAATCGCAAAAATCAGAACGACCTGCAGGAAATTGGAGAACGGCGTGGGGTTTTCGTAGGGGTGTGAGCTGTTGGCGTTGAAGAATCCCCCGCCGTTCGTGCCGAGTTCCTTGATGGCCTCCTGCGACGCGGCCGGGCCCTGGGGAATTTTCTGCTCGCGCACAATCTGGGAAGCGGTCTTTCCGTCCGCGCCGGCGGAGGTGACGGTTTGCGGTTCGGCGAGCTGCGCCGTAGTGTGCGGCTTCAGATTCTGCACCACGCCCTGGCTGACAAAAACCAGCGACAATAGCAGGCAAGCCGGCAGCAACACCCACAACAGACCGCGCGTCAGGTCCACCCAGAAATTTCCGATGGTGGAAGACTCTTTGCGCGCGATGCCGCGAATCAACGCAATGGCCAGCGCAATGCCGACCGCCGCCGAAGTGAAGTTGTGATACGCCAGGCCGGCCATTTGCGTGAAGTAGCTCATGGTGGTTTCCGGCGAGTAGGCTTGCCAGTTGGTGTTGGTGGTGAAGGAGACGGCGGTGTTCCAGGCCAGCGCGGCCGGTACATTTGGCAAATGCTCGGGGTTGAAGGGCAGCCAGGCCTGTGTGCGTTCTATAAAGTACAGCACCAGCAGCGAAACCCCGCTGAACGCCAGCAGCGCAAAGGCGTACTGCGACCAGGTCATCTCCTGATCGGCGCGAATGCCGCAGAGACGATAGAGAACGCGCTCGACCGGAGCGAGCACCGGATCGAGGAAGGTTTTTTCGCGTGAGAAGACCCGCCGCAGAAAGTTGCCGATAGGCCTGGTCACAAGGAACACCACCAGGCAGAAAACTGCGATCTGAAACCAGCCGTTGGGGTTCATGACTAGAACTTTTCCGGCCAGAGCAGGGCGGCGAGCAAGTAGCCGAACAGGCAGACACAAATCACGATCAGAAGAACCTGGCCAATCATGGGGCCGTTCATGGGCGACCTTTGTGGTTGCGGCGGAAGCGTTATTTCAGGCGGTCGCAGCCTCGGACATAGGCCACTGAAAGCGCAAAAAAGAGGACTGTGCCGATGACCGAAGCGATATCCGCCATGACGTCTCCCGACGCGAGCCAAGCCAGAGTAGAGCCAAGGTGCTAAAAAAAAGATGAGGCGGGCGTAAGGATTTCGTCAGAGCAGATGGCTGACGCAAGTCCCTGCAAATAAACGACTAAGCTCGCAAGCGCGCCGCCGGTTCTATGTCCACCAGGGCTCGACTTGCGGTTCTTTCAGCACGATGCGCGAAAGGAAAGATGCCGCCGATTGCAGGCCTTCATCCACGGAGGCCAGCGCGTCTTCGTGTTCGATACTGATCACATGATCGTAGCCGACCATGCGCAGCGCGCTGAAAATCTGCTTCCACACGATTTCGTCGTGGCCCCAACCCACCGTGCGGAAAAGCCAGGCGCGGTCCTGCATGTGGCGATAGGTCTTGGCGTCCAGCACCCCGTTGAGCGCGATGTTCTGCTGCAGCAGCGCGGAATCCTTGGCGTGCATGTGAAAGATGGAATCGCCCAGTGCGCGGACGGCGACGGGGACATCCACTCCCTGCCAGAAGAGGTGACTCGGATCGAAATTCACTCCGATATTTTTTGCGGTGGCGTCGCGCAGCTTCATCGCGGTTTCCACGTTGTACACCACGAAGCCCGGATGCGGCTCAATTGCCACCTTGACGCCGTGATCGGCCGCGAATTTCGCCGCCTTCTGCCAGTAGGGAATGACTTTTTTCTCCCACTGCCATTCCAGCGTTTCTAGGAATTCCGGCGGCCAGGGCGCGATAATCCAGTTCGGGCACTTCCCTTCTTCCCCGTCGCCCGGGCAACCCGAAAAATTTACCACCACGGAAACGCCGAGCTCCTTCGCCAGGCGAATGCTCTTGTGGAACACTTCGTCGTGATCCTTGGCCATCGCGCGGTTCGGATGCAGCGGATTGCCGTGGCAGGAAAGGGCGCTGATCGTCAGGCCCGCGTCGGCGATCTTCTTGCGAAGTTCCTGTGCCTTGGCTGGACTCGCCAGCAGGCCATCCACGTCCACGTGTTCGCTGCCCGGCCAGCCACCCGTCGCCAGCTCAATGGCGTTGACGCCCGGCAACGTGCGCAGTTTGCCGAGAACCTGGTCCAACGTATGTTTTGCAAATACCGGCGTGAAGACACCCAGCTTCATGACAAGTCTCCTTCGAAACGCGCATAAGGATACCTGCGCAGCGGACGGGAGTCGAGCAGCGAGCCCGCCTCCGCCGAAAACGCGTGTGCGTTGACAGGCGCTGGCATTGCCAATAGAGTGCGCTGCGTTTGTGGGTATGGGCCGGTTGGCGCGGAGGTTTCCTGATGAAGTTCACCTGGACGACGACGATTCGCGTGGCTCTGACGCTGCTGGCTCTTGGCGGTGTGCCTGGTGTGAGTGCCCAGACGCGAACCGCGGTGCAGCTGCAGACCGAATCGCTCACCACGCCGCTCGGGGTGGACACGCCGCAGCCTCTCTTCTCCTGGAAGATGCAGGACGAGCGCAGCGGCGCGCGGCAAAGCGCCTACCAGATTGAGGTGGCCTCCGCGCCCGAGAAGCTCGGCCAGGCCACGGGCAAGATATGGGACTCCGGAAAGGTAAATTCCGGCGAGACCCGCGGGATCGCGTACGGCGGACCGGCACTGGCTGCCAGCACTCGCTACTACTGGCGCGTGACGATCTGGGACCAGAACGGCAAGGCGCTCGCGCCGAGCGCGGCAACCTGGTGGGAAACCGGACTGCTCGGCGGCTGGAAAGCGAAATGGATCGGCCTGGAAGAAACCGAGCTCCGGCGCATCCGTGAATCGGGCGCAGCCTGGGTCACCAATCCCGAGACCGAAGTACCGAAAGGCGTCAAAGATACGCGCCACGATTTCCGCCTGAAGTTCACGCCGAACAAAGCGGTGAAGCGCGCCGTACTTTATGTTGCCGGGCGCGACACGACGTCCGCGTGGCTGAATGGCAAGCAGGTGATGCAGGCCGAGGCACGCCCGCCCTGGGGCCAAATGCCATGGAAAACCTATGTGGTCAAAGACGTCACGGATGCCCTGCAGTCCGGCGACAACCTTCTGGCGATCGAAGTGGTGCGATATGCGGGCGGCGGAGGCTCGGCCGCGGCGCAAACCGCAATGAACGCGGTGCTCTATCTGGAAGCGCCGGATGGCTCCGCGGAGTTGCACAAGACCGGCTCCGGCGCATGGCGCTCGGCGCTGGACGTCGTCGGAGACTGGTATAGCGCCGCGTTCGAAGACGGCGCGTGGAAAGAGCCGATCCCGTATCGCGCGCCGCAAGGCGACTTTGACGTTGGCGACCTGGGCAACCCGTGGCCAACCGGTGCGGTCAAAAGCCTGCGCCGCGAATTCGAAACGTCCAAACCGGTGAAGTCGGCGCGCATCTACGCCACGGCGCTCGGCGCGTACAAGCTCTCTCTGAACGGCGCGCCTGTGGGCGACCAGATACTGGCGCCGGGTTGGACCGACTTTCGCCAGCGCGTGATCTACCAGACCTACGACGTCACGCCGCAGGTAAAGTCCGGCAAGAACGCGCTTGGAGCGTTGCTTGCGCCGGGTTGGTATGCGACCCCGCTGCAATGGTTTCGCCAGGGCTATAACTACGGTTCGACCCCGCCCAGCCTTCGCGTGCAGCTGCGCATCGAATACAGCGACGGCAGCGTGGACTGGGTGTTGAGCGACGGCGGCTGGAAAGCGGAGATCTCGCCCATCCTCATGGCGGAAATCTATGACGGCGAAACTCAGGACGCGCGCCGCGCGCAGAAACTCGCCGGGTGGGACAAAGCGGGATTCGACGACCGTGCCTGGAAAAGCGCGGAGATCGTCGCCCCTGCCGAACCGGAAATTCTCTGGCAATACTTTCCCCCGATTCGCGTCGAAAAGACGCTCGATGCCAGGACCATAAGCAGCCCTGCCGCGGGCGTCTACGTCTTCGATTTTGGTCAAAACCTTTCCGGAGTGGCGCGCCTGCGTACCTCCGGCGCGGCCGGCACCGCCATTAGGCTGCGCTTCGCTGAAGTGCTGAACGCCGATGGAACCATCTACACGGAAAACCTGCGTACCGCGAAAGCTACGGATCATTTTCTGCTTTCCGGCATCGGCGAAGAGCAACTCGAGCCTTTGTTCACGTTCCACGGTTTCCGCTACGTGGAAGTTTCCGGCGTCACGAGGAAGCCCGAACTGGCTGACGTGAAGGCGGTCGTCTTCCATACCGACGCGCCGTTCACCGCGAACCTGGTAACCGGCAGCCCCATGCTCAACCAGTTGTGGAGCAACATCCTGTGGGGCCAGCGCTCGAATTTCGTTGGCGTTCCCACCGACTGCCCGCAGCGCGACGAACGGCTGGGCTGGAGCGCCGACGCGCAAGTCTTCTGGCGCACGGCTGCGTACAACATGGATCTGGCGACGTTCTCCCGCAAGTTCGGCGCGGACTTGCGCGGAACGCAGGTCGGCACGGACATGTACGGAATCTTCGCGCCAGGTACCCTCACGCCGAATCCCGGTTACGGGACCGGCTGGAGCGATGCCGGCGTAATCATTCCCTGGACCGCATGGATCCAGACCGGCGACAAGAGAGTGATCGAAGAAAACTGGAACGGTATGGCCAAGTACCTGGCGGCAATCGAAGACGCCAATCCCGACTACGCGTGGAAGCACAACTACGGTATCCCGTTTGCCGATTGGCTCTCGCCTGAGGGTGTGACCCCGGTGGACCTGATCGCCACCGCCTATTGGGCCTACGACGCCAGGCTCATGAAGGAGATGGCGCACGCCAGCGGGCGCAGCAAGGACGAGGCCAAGTACGCCGAGCTGTTCGAAAAGATCAAAGCGTCTTTCATCAAGAATTACACCGGGCCCGATGGCACAGTGCGCGGCGTTCCGCCGCCTCCGGTGTTTGCCTCGGGAACCGCCTCCAAAATAAGCGACGTTCCCGTGGAGACGCAGACGGGCTACGTTCTGGCGATCAATATGGACCTGCTGCCGCAGAACCTGCGCGCCGCCGCGGGAAAGAAACTCGTGGAACGGATCGAGAAAAACAACGGTCGCCTTGGCACCGGATTTCTTGGCACGCCGTATCTATTGGCAGCCCTGACCGACACCGGTCACCTGGACACGGCCTATCGCCTGCTGCTCAGCACGGAATATCCGTCCTGGGGCTACCTGGTGGACCATGGCGCCACGACCATGTGGGAACGCTGGAACGGCGACCAGATGCGCAGCGATCCGAGCATGAACTCATACAACCACTACGCCTATGGCGCCGTTGCGGACTGGATCTATCGTTATGCCGCGGGCATCGACACCGACGCCAACGATCCCGGCTTCCATACCATCCGCCTCCACCCAAATTTCAGCGCAAGGATCGGCAGCGTGGACCTTTCCTACAATTCCGCGCAGGGAGAAATCCGCTCCGCGTGGACGGTCACGGGCCAGCAAGCCAAGTGGAAGCTGAGCATTCCAGCGAACGCGCGCGGCGTGCTCTCGCTGACGGGCATCGAGGCGCGATCGTACAGCCTGGGCGGAAAATCGCTGAGCGCCGGCAAATTGCACGCCCAGAAGAACGGCGAACAGACCGAGTACGAACTGCCCGCGGGCAGCTATGAGTTTACCGTCCGGCTGCCGTAAGACAGGAACTCAGGTAATGCTGTGCGCGGAGTTGAACCGGCGCGCAGCCAGAACCCCAAGAATCAGGAAGAGCAGCAGCACGGCGAGTTGCGCCATCTTGAACGGGCCTTCCGACTGTGTGGGCGCGAGCGCCTTCAGCGCCGGCACCTTCATAAAAAGCTGCGCCACCAGCACGAACACGTTCAAGTACTGCGCCAGGACCGCGGTGATGGCATACGTCCTGCGCCATCCGCCCTGCAGCTGCTTGGGATAAAACGCCACCACGGCGATTGCCAGAAAAACCAGGGAAATGATGCCCACAATGTGCGAGGGCAACAGCTTGTGTACCGGAAACAGAAATCCGGTGGCGCTGGTGAGGATCGTGGTGGCCAGAAAGAGCCCGGCCACACCTCGCAGCGAACGCCCGCCGATCAGACCGAGAATGACGATGAAGCCGGAAGCTATACCCACCAGGCTCAAGAGAACATGAATGAATGTCAGCGGCGTCATTCCAAAAATCATGCAACCTCCATTTGGCGTAACCTACGAGCGAGAGTGCTGGAGCGCGAGAGCCTATCACAACCGCAGCGAAGGGCGGGCACCGGCGATTCGCTCAGGCACAGCGCTGCGCGGAGCGTTCCAGCCGCGAAACCTGGGCCCACACCGAGTTCCGGCGCGCCTTTCGCACCGGACGCAGCGGCCGCAACACCGCCGACTTGCGCAGCGCCGCGCGGGCGTGAAACAGGCGGCCTTTCGCCGCGGTCACCGAGATGCGCAGCGCCTTAGCCGTCTCCTTGATCGAGTGCTCCTGCACCTGGCGCAATTCGATCACCTTGCGAACCTTCGGTCGCAGCGCGCGCACCGCCTTGCGCACCAGCGTCTCCGATTCCCGCGTCGCGACCTGGACTTCCGGGTTGGGCGCATGATCTTCCACTTGCAGTTCCGCCTCGAGGCCGTCCGGCGTGACCGGCATAGGCAACTCTCGCCGGCTGCGCTGCTTGCGCAGAATCATGAGCGAAGAGTTCATCACGATGCGTGTGAGCCAGGTAGAGAAGCTGGAGCGCCCGTCAAACCGCTTGAGCGACAGGAAAGCATTCAATAGGCAATCCTGCAGAGCGTCTTCGGCGTCTTCCCTGCTGCGGGTGATGCGCAGGGCGGTACCGAACAACTTGGCTTTGTGACGGCTGTACAGCTCTTCGAATGCTTCTGCGCGACCGTGGCGCGCCGCGGCCACCAGCGCTGCATCACTCATGCTGGCGGCGGAAATCGGGATGGTGAGGTTGGCATCGGGGACAACGAGTTGCAACGGCATGAAACGGCTCCTCTCGTAGCAAGTGTGACGCATACGATGCAACAAGCGCTTCCGAGGCGCATCACGACATCGCAGGCTTCTTTGCTAACTCTTTAGCCGTATAGCCGATTCCACTATCGGGTGAGGCCGGATGACGGCAAAAGGGGCAAGCTTTGCTCAGCCAGGATGGTCTAGGATTACCCGCACAATTGGGCAACCCGGCGGAAAACGGGTGCCTGCTCACGCCGCGGCACGATTGGCGGGTAGATTGCCAGGTTGTAGGATTTCGGGGCAGACTTTCAGACTGGGTACCGGCCTTTATGACCTGCAAAGAAACCCTTCGCTATTTTCTCCCTGCAGCACTGGCGCTGGCTGGCGTGAGCCTCGCCGGCTGCGGCTTGCAGCTCGGTTCTCGTAAACCGGGGATCGAAATCACCAAGGTCCCGGAAGCCCGCACCGGCGGCCCGGAAGCCACAACCACTATCGAAGGCAGGGCCAGCGGCGCGGAGAACAATGATCGCGTCGTCATCTATGCCCATAGCGGCCAGTGGTGGGTACAGCCGTTGGCGGAATCGCCCTTTACGCAAATTCACCCGGAGGGAACCTGGAGCAGTTCCACTCACTTTGGCAACGAATATGCCGCCCTGCTGGTGGAAGGTGACTATCGTCCCGCGCCTACCGTGGCGGTGTTGCCGGTGACCGGCGGACCAGTCAAGGCGGTCACGGTCGCCACGGGTGCGCCGAGTACCGTTGCGAGCAAGCCTAAGTCCATACACTTCAGCGGTTATGAATGGAACGTACGCAACATTCCCAGCAATCGTGGCGGCACGTCCGCGCCTTATAGCGACGAGAACGCCTGGACGGATGATTCAGGAGCCCTGCATCTGAAGGTGAGCAGGATCGGCGAAAAATGGAACGACGCCGAAGTCAATCTGACGCGCAGTCTGGGCTACGGCAGCTATCGCTTTGTGATTCGCGAGAGCGCGCACCTGGAGCCGGCGCTGGTCCTGGGCCTGTTCACCTGGGATGATACTGGCCCCGAACAGAACCATCGTGAGTTTGGCGTGGAACTCGCGCGCTGGGGCGATCCGCAAAACAAGAACTCCCAATTCGTTGTGCAGCCTTACTATGTTCCGGCCAACGTGGCGCGTTTTGGCTCGCCTGCCGGGCCCATGACCTACCTGGTTCGCTGGGAACCGGATAAGCTGCACTTCGAAGCGTTTCAGGGTCGCGACACGAAACCTGCGCACCGCATCTCGGAACACACCTTCGCTTCCGGCGTGCCCACCCCTGGCAACGAACTCGTTCACATGAATCTTTACATTTTCTATGATTCCGCCGTGCCCTTGAGCAAAGAGACCGAGGCAGTCATTGAGAAGTTCGAGTATCTGCCCTGAACATCGCCGCTGCGCGACCGTGACCGGCGCTGCCCGGCTCGCGCGCGCCGCCTGTCTGCTGGCGTTTCTGCTGGCCGCGCTTCCGCGGGCGGATTTGGCGCAGCTTCCCGGCAAGGCCCTCTCCCAATTCGTCGCGCAAAGCTGGAGCGGTGACCGAGGCTTCACTGGGGGTCCGGTGAACGCCATCGCACAAACGGCCGACGGTTATCTTTGGCTCGGCACGCAGAAAGGCCTGTTGCGCTTCGATGGCTGGAACTTCAAACAAGTGCAGCTTCCCGCGCATGACGGGGCGCCGCTTGGCGCCGTGCTTGGTCTCCTGACAGACGGGCAGGGAAATCTGTGGGTCTGGAGTCAAAACGCGGGGCTGCTTCTCTATCGCAATGGCGGCTTCGCGAGTCTGCTGCAGCGCTTTCCTCACCCCGAGGTCGCGGTCACGGGAATGTGCACTGACAACCAAGGGCACGCCGTCTTCGCCTCCATCCTCAACGGGGTCGTGACGGATCGTGAAGGCGTCTTTTCTACCCTTCTGGCGGCGCCAAAACTTCCGAATTTTGTGATCCTTGCCATCGCGGCCACGCCCTCTGGCGATTTCTGGCTTGGCACCCGTGATCTGGGCCTCTTTCGCCTGAGCCGCGGCAAGCTGCTTCCCGGCCCTCTTTCCCTGAAAGCACGAAAGATCAACGCCCTGCTTCCAGTGGACGACCAGAAACTCTGGATCGGGACAGATGACGGCCTGCTGTTCTGGGATGGGGCGAGCCTTCACGCCGCGGGAAAAAATGCTTCGCTGGCGCACCGTCAGGTGCTCGCGCTGGGTCGCGGCAAGGACGGCAGCGTGTGGGTCGGCACCGACCAGGCCTTGTATCGGCTGGATGCGGGCACCGGTTTCGCGCCTTCCGAAGAAAATCGCGAACCGGACGGCCCGTACACCGCGGTTTTTCTCGACCGCGAGGGCAACCTCTGGACCGGTAACTCACGCGCACTCAAGCAGTTTCGCGACGCGCCGTTCACAAGCTATTCCTCGGCGGCAGGCCTGCGCCTCGAGGGCAGCGGCCCGATATACGCCGATACCGGCGGTCGCATCTGGTTCGCGCCATCAAGCGGCGGCCTCTTCTGGATGAAAGGCAATCGGGAAGCCGGGCGCGTACAACTCTCCGGGCTCGATAAAGATGTGGTCTACTCCATCGCCGGAGGCAGAGGCGATTTGTGGTTGGGCCGGCGCAGCGGCGGATTGACTCATCTGCATCCGCGCGACCCGCAAGGCAGTTCCTGGAAGGCGGAAACGTTCACCACGCAAAACGGCCTGGCGCAGAACAGCGTTTACTCGGTCCGCGTCGCCGGTGACGGCTCGGTCTGGGCCGGCACGCTGAGCGCTGGCGTAAGCCATTTTCGCAACGGGATTTTCACCAACTACACCACGCGTGATGGGCTGGTTTCGAATACCGTTGCATCCATCGCAGAGGGCGCGGACGGTGCGCTGTGGTTCGCCACGCCAAAAGGCGTGAGTTCCTTCAACAATGGCCGCTGGACCGCCTACTCCACCTCGAAAGGCCTGCCGTCGGAAGAGGTGAGCTGCGTTTTTTGGGATTCCACAAACGTCTTGTGGCTTTGCACGGCAAATGGCCTGGCGGCAATCCGCGATGGCAATGTCTGGGTACCCACAGTGCTTCCGGAATTGCTGCGCGGGCCGATTCTCGCGGTGCAGGACGACCCCCACGGCAATCTGTGGGTCGTCACCTCGGACCGGATCTTCTCGCTCAACCGTGCTCGCTTTCTTGCAGGCGCAACGGGCGACAACGTCGTGCGCGAATTCGGGATGCAGGACGGCCTGCAGGATACCGAAGGCGTGAAGCGTGAGCGCTCGCTGGCGTTGGATCCAAGTGGCCGGGTCTGGTTCTCACTCAACCACGCGTTGTCGGTGGTGGAAACACAGCACTTGCAGCAGGATTCGCCGCCGGCGATTCTTCGCATTCAATCCATCACCGCCGATGGCACCCCGATTCGAATGGATGACAACCCGGCCATACCTGCCGGACCGCAACGCGTAACCATCACCATGGATGGCGTCAGCCTGGCGGTCCCAGGGCGCGTACGCTTCCGCACCCGGCTTCTCGGTTTCGACTCGGACTGGACCGAGCCGCAAGTTTCCCGCGAAGTCACCTACACCAATCTCGAGCCGCGCAAATATGTCTTCCAGGCGATGGCATCGAACAGCGACGGACAGTGGAACAGTTCCGTACTCGAGATTCCACTGACCATCGAACCCATTTTCTGGCGCACCTGGTGGTTTCGCTTGTCCTGCCTCACCGCCCTGATCGTGGCCGTGCTGGTCGTCATCCGGCTGCGCGTGCTCTCCGTCGCCCGACGGATGAATCTTCGGTTCGAGGAACGTCTCGCCGAACGTACGCGCATCGCCCAGGAACTCCACGACACGCTGTTACAGGGTCTGCTGAGCGCTTCGATGCAACTGCACGTTGCCAATGAACAGGTGGAGGAGAGCGCCCCTGCCAAACCGCTGATTAATCGCGTGCTCGGTTTGATGGGCCGGGTGGTGGATGAGGGGCGCATCGCGGTCGGCGGCTTGCGCAGTTCGAACAGGGAAAACCTGCCGCTCGAACAGGCGTTCGCCGCCATCCCGCAGGAGCTTGCGGTCCGTACACCCATTGATTTCCGGGTTGTGGCGGAAGGGGCGACCCGTGCGCTGCGCCCCGCGGTTCGCGATGAGGTCTACCTGGTCGGTCGGGAGGGTGTGGTCAATGCGTTGCGCCATTCCAACGCGCAGCAGATCGAGGTACAGGTCGAGTACGATTCGAATCACTTGCGCGTCCTGGTTCGAGACAACGGCTCGGGCATCGATCCGCACGTGCTGGCAAGCGGGCGCGACGGCCACTGGGGTCTCTCCGGCATGCGCGAACGTACCGAGCGGCTGGGCGCGCGGCTACGTGTCTTAAGCCGCGTTTCTGCGGGGACGGAAATCGAAGTGCTCGTTCCGGCCGGCGTCGCGTATCTGGGTGATTCCCGCGCTCCCGGCGTGCTTCGTGCTCTTGGTTCCTTCTTCCGTGCAAACGGCAAGTCGCGCAGCAATAATGGCCACGACGAGAAATGACCATGCCGGCAAAAATTCGTGTGTTCAGCGTGGACGATCACCCTCTGCTCCGCGAGGGCATCGCCGCCATCATCAATTCCCAGGCGGACATGACGCTGGTCGGGCAGGCGTCCAACGCCCAAGACGCCATCCTCGAGTACCGCAAGCTGCTCCCCGACGTCACGCTGATGGACCTTCGCCTCCCGGACAAAAACGGCATCGACGCCATGCTCAGCATTCTGGAGGAGTTTCCGCAAGCCCGGATTATTATCCTGACCACCTTTGAAGGCGATGTGGAGATCGGCCGAGCCCTGAAATCGGGTGCGCGTGGCTACCTGCTGAAAAGCATGCCACCCAAGGAACTTCTCGACGTCGTGCGGCAAGTGCATGCCGGCAAGAAGCGTATTCCGACACAGGTTGCCGCGCATATCGCCGAGCACCTTAGCGATGAGCTGCTTACGGAACGCGAAGTCCAGGTCCTCAGCGAAGTGGCCGGGGGCAATCGCAACAAGGACATCGCAGAGACCCTCTTTATCTCCGAAGAGACCGTTAAGGTCCATATCAAGCACATTATGGAAAAACTGGGTGCGAGCGACCGTACCGAGGCCGTCGCGATTGGCCTGCGCCGCGGCATCATTCATTTATAAAGTTTTTGTTTACGAGCCCTTACATCCAGCCATACCCCAAATTTGGTAGGCAAAGATAGCTGCATTGCGGGTTTCCCCAGCCGCGGTGCCGCCGTACTCTCTTCGCGTCCCGCTCGCGCCTCGGGGGAGTGTAGTGCGCAATCGGGGGAGTGTAGTGCGCAAACTGTACTCTACGTTTCCGGGTGGATGGTCTGGGCTGGCACTGCTTCTGCTTCGGCTCACGGTCGCTATATCGTCGGCCGTCGAAGGCGCGGCCATTTTGAACGCGAGCAACGGCGCCAGCTGGGGAATGCCGTTATTGCTGATGGCCTGCGGCGCATGTGTCGGCGTCGGACTGTTCACGCCGATTGCCGCATCGCTGCTGGTCCTGGCGAACGCCGCCGAAGTCTGGCAAAGTCCGCACGCTGCCCGGCAGGCCGAACTGCAGCTGTTGGCGGTCGCCTTGTCACTGGCCGTGCTCGGACCGGGCACCTTCTCGGCGGATTCGCGCCTTTTCGGCCGGCGGGAAATCGTGATTCCGCCTGGCTCCAGCGCTTCGCGTTTCTGACTTATTTCGCGGCGACTCCGAGAAAGTTTCCGTAGCCGACAATCACCGTCGAGCCCACCAGCAGCACCAGCGCGAGTGAGAGAAATGCCATCGCGGTGCGCCCCGCGCCTCGCCATTCCTTGAAGCCCAGCCCCCACAGCGTGCTGAAGATGATGATGCTGGCCATGTGCAGAGTCCAGCTGGAGAAGCCGTACTTCCCCATCTGCGTTTCCCCCATGGTGTAGAAGAAAAACTGGAAATACCAGGTCGTTCCTGCCAGCGCGCACAACAGATAGTTGGCAAGCATCGGCGCCGGTGTGGCCTCGCCTGCCCCGGAGGCGGCGTTCGCGGCATATTTTTGCGGACTGCCCGAAAAATACTGGAACCCCGACCGGTTCTTGATGTTCAGGAGCAGGCACCACACAAAATTGGTCGTGAACCCGCCGATGAGCACCACCACCAGAACCGGCAAGCCCTGCCACAAGGCCGGCGTCCCATGACTCAGTGTCAGCTGCTTGATCGGCGCGCCTGCCGCCAGACCGTAGGCAAAACACGCGCTCATCACGCCCGAAAGAATCGCGACCGCGATTCCCTTCCGCAAATCGAATTCCTTGATGACAGCTTGCTTCTGCTCGGCAGACATGGCGCGCTCTTTGAACATGCCGGCCACGCCGGCCGAGGCGATTCCCAGCAGACACACGGCCACGCCGCCGAGAATCACGCGGCCCGAGGCCGTTCCCAATACCTGACTGGAAAAATCACCGCTGAAAATCGGCGGCATCAGCGTGCCGAACGCGGCGCACAAGCCCAGCACCACGGCCATGCCCAGCGACAATCCAAGAAAGCGCATCGTCAGACCGAACGTCAGACCGCCCACGCCCCACAGCAGTCCAAAAAAAATCGCCCAGAAAATCGTCCGCCCGGGCGCCTCCGCCAACACCGCGAACAGATCCCGCGTGAGAAAAAACGCCAGGAACCAGGGCGCGATGATCCAGCTGAAAAATCCTCCCACCAGCCAGTACGTTTCCCACGACCACTTGCGCACGCCGCGATACGGGACATAAAAACTTGCCGAAGCCAAACCGCCAAGCCAGTGAAAAAGCACGCCGAGCGCCGGGTTCACACGCACCTCTGCCGGGATTCAGACATGAAAGACCTCTTCCAGCGGCGTCATCGCTTCGTCCGGCCGCAGCTCGCGCCCGTTCATTCGCGGCGCGACGAAAAACTCCGCCATCTCGCGCTGCCATCGGGCGTTCACATCCTTCGCCGCCATGCCCGCTCGCGCCCGCTCAAAATCCTCGGTCTCCAGGTAACCCACCAGCATGCCGTCCTCGCGCAAGAACAGGGAATAATTGCTCCAGCCGGTATCGCGCAATGCCTGCAACATTTCCGGCCACACCGCACGGTGCCGTTGCCTGTATTCTTCCAGCCGCTCCGGCCGCACCTGCAGCACAAAACAGACTCGTTGCATCGTCTTGGCCTCGCCAGCGCCCATCAACGCCCATCAACGCCTATCAACGCCCGTCAGCGCAGAAACGCTTCGGTCAGGCCGCCATCCACGGGAATGATGTGCCCCGTGGTGCGCGCGCTCTGCTCGCTCGCCAGCCAGACGATGGCCGCGGCGCACAGTTCCGGGGTTATCGGCTGCCTGGTCAGCGTCCGCTGCGCATAGAAATTCGCCAGCTTATCGCGCAGCGCTTCCGTCGTTTCACCCTCGTGAAACTCGATCTTGTATTTTTGCAGCGACTGTATCACCCGGTCGCGCGGAAACATCGTGGAACCGGCAACCACCGTGGCCGGCGCAATGCCGTTAACGCGAACCGTGGGGGCAAGCTTGATCGCCAGCTCGTGCACCAGATGATTCAGCGCGGTCTTGCTGGTGTCGTACGCTTCGCTGCCCTTCTTCGCCACCACCGCGTTTGCCGAACTCGTCAGCACCATCACCGACGGCAGCTTCTGCTCGGCAAAGAGTTTCTCCGTCGCTCGCGCCAGCAGATAGTTCCCGGTCACATTCACCAGAAACGTTTTTGCCCACTGCGCTTCGCTCAGCTCGCCGTCGTCTCCCGGCACCGGATAGATCGCTGCCGTGTTCACCACAATATCCAGCCCCCCGAACGCCAGCACGGTCCGCCGCACCGCTTCGCTCAGGCTCTCCGCTGAACTCAAATCCACCTTGCAGGCGGCAGCAAATTCCTGGCTGCCCAACCTTCCGGCCTCTGCGGCCACGCTTGCCGCGCCCGCCTCGTCGAAGTCCGCCACCATGACGTGCGCGCCACGCTTCGCCAGCAGCAAGGCAGTCTCGCGTCCGATGCCGCTCGCACCCCCGACGATCAGAGCAATCTTTCGGCTGAACTCCGCCTCCGCCGGCATGCGCTGCAGCTTGGCCTCTTCCAGCGCCCAGTACTCGATGCGAAACGCTTCGCCGCGGGGCAGCGCCACATAATTGTGAAAAGCGGAAAATTGCTGTGACTGCTCTGCGCGCCGCGCTTGTGGCAGGGGGTGAGCCGCTTCGCCGTCTTCCAGTGCGTTCGCGCCCTGCATCACGTGGATCGCGTTGATGAAAAACTCCGTCGTGATGCGGGCTTCCTTCTTGTTTTTGCCGAACCCGAACAGTCCCAGCCCGGGCACGATCACCACCGAGGGGTTCGAATCCCGCAACTTCGGCGACTCGGGCGTCGCCCAGTCCTCGTAATATTTTTTGTACGCCGCGCGGTACTCCACCGCTTGCCCCGCAATCGCCGCCTTCAGTGCCGTTACGTCCTGCGACTGCGGATTCCACTTCACGAACATCGGGCACACCCGCGTCCGCAGAAAATGATCGGGGCAGCTGGTGCCTAGCGCACTCAGCTGCTCTGCCCATTGCGAGCCGGCGAAGGTCACCGCATCCTCGGAATCCGCAAAGTGCGCGATCACCCGCCGGTTCGAGGAAACCACTCCGCGGAGCAGCGGCAGGATTTCGCTTGCGATCCTGCTGCGATCGGCGCGCCCGGCTAACTCCAGCCCGCCGAACACCGTTCCTTTCCGCTTTTGATGGGCGGCAATAAATTCGCCCATCTCGTCAATCGTGCGGATGCTGCTGAGATAGCACTCTCGTTGAGTTTGGCCCCAGGTGAACAAGCCGTGCCCGCCGAGAATGATTCCGTCAGTCCCGGGATTCTCGCGCACCGCCTTTTCGATCAGCAGGGCCAGCTCGAAGCCCGGCCGCTGCCACGGCACCCAGACGACCCTGCGCCCGTACTCGCGGTTGTACTCTTCCATCTTTCGCTTGCCGTTGGCGCTCGCTGCCATGGCAATCGCCCAGTCCGGATGCAGATGATCCACGTGGGGGAACGGCAGCAGCGCGTGCAGCGGGGTATCAATCGAAGCCGCCACGCGGTTTTCTCCAAACGCCGACAGCGGGTAGTAGGCCACCATCTGGTCTTCGTGCGCTTCGCCGCGATAAAGCTCTTTTAATTGCTCCAGGCGGTCCTGATACAGCAGCGCGAATCCGCTCTCGGCAATCGAACCCAGGTCGCCGCCGCTGCCTTTCACTGCCAGCACGCGCGTCGCTTTTCCCGTAAACGGGTCCGGCAACTCCAGCTTTGAGCTGGTGTTTCCGCCGCCGAAATTGGTAATCCGCAGATCCGCGCCGAGCAGATTCGAGCGGTAGCGCAGCAGCCCCAGCGGATTGCCCGCCAGCTTCTCCGCTTCCTCGGCCTTCCACAAATCTTGCAGGAACGTGGTCTTCCGCGCTTCAGGCATACGCCGCCTCACAATAGGATTCGAACCGCCCGGCTTGCCGCTCCCAGGCTTCCGGCTCGCGCGGCTCGAACACTTCCGCCGGAAACGAGCGTTCAATCGTTTCGCGTACCTCTTCCAGCGAACCAGCCGCTCCCGTTGCCAGAATTTGCACCGCGACGTTTCCGAGCGCCGTCGCTTCCGCCGGGCCTGCCAGCACTTTGCGGCCGGTGGCATCGGCCGTCATCTGGTTCAGCAAGCGATTCTTGGACCCGCCGCCAACCACTCGAATGCAGTCCATCCTGTGTCCGGTCAGCTGCTCCAGGCTTGCCAGCGCCAGCCGGTACTTCAGCGCCAGGCTTTCAAAAATGGCGCGCGTGCAGGCCGCGGCCGATTGCGGCTTCGCCTGCCTGGTTCGCTCGCAGAACGCAGCGATTGCCGCGGGCATGTCCGGCGGACGAAGAAAGCTCTCGTGGTCCGGATCCACCAGCGAGATAAAAGGCGCTTCGCGGGCTGCCACCTCCACCAGCTCCAGATGATCGTAACATTGTCCCTGCGCCGTCCAGCTTTGCCGGCAGCACTGCAGCATCCACAACCCCATCACGTTTTTCAGCAGCCGCGTCGTTCCGTTCACGCCGCCTTCGTTGGTGAAGTTCAGCCGCTGCGCTTCGGGCGTGACGATCGGGTTCTGCAGTTCGGTTCCCAACAGCGACCAGGTGCCCGAACTCAGAAACGCCTTCCCATCCGCCGCTTTTGCTGAGATCGCCGCCACCGCCGATCCCGTGTCGTGCGTCGCGGGCGCGATCACCGGAGTACCGGCCAGCGCCGATCCCTTCGCGAGCGCGGGCGACAGCTCCCCCAATCGCGTGCCTGGCTCCACGATTTCGCTCCAGAAATGACGCGGCAGCCCGAGCGCCCTGATGAGCTCGGTGGCCCAGGACCGCGTACGCGGATCCACCAATTGCGTGGTCGAGGCGTTGGTGAACTCGCAAGCGGCGCGTCCCGTCAGCCAGTAATGGAACAAGTCGGGAATCGTGAGCAGCTGTTTCGCGGCGCGCAACAACTCTGGTGTTTCGCGCTGCGCGGCCAGCAGTTGGTAGAGCGTGTTGATGGGCATGAACTGCACGCCCGTGGCCGCGTAAATCGCTTCCTTGGCCACGCGGCCGAACGCTGCGGCCATCATCCCCGCCGTGCGTTTGTCGCGGTAGTGATAGGGATTCTGCAGCAACTCGCCTGCTTCGCCGATCAACGCGTAGTCCACGCCCCAGGTGTCCACGCCGATTCCCGCTAGCTGTACTTCCTCAAGACCAGCCAGCGCCTGCCGGACTTCCCACCAAAGCCGGGCCACGTCCCAATGCAGGCTTCCGCCATACTCCACGGGCTCGTTCTTGAACCGCCGCACTTCCTGGGTGCTGAGAATTCCGGAGTGCAGGTGCGCCAGGATCGCGCGCCCGCTCTCGGCTCCGAAATCGAAAGCAAGATAAGGTTTGGCCGCGTTCAAATCAGGCATACTCAGGCATACTCAGGCATACGACGATACGCTTTGCGAATTCTTCGCCGCTCGCTCGCGCGTCACGCGTTCCAGATAGCCGCTTTCCCGGAATGCCGCCATCGGTTCCTGCGGCAAGCCCCGGGCAGCGCGCCAGTCGCGGATCAGCGGGCGCACATCGGTTGCGAACGCGTCCTGCAAAAGTCCTTCGGCTTTCACCAGCTCGCATTTGCCCTGCGCGCTGACCAGTGCCGCATGATCCACCAGGGCCGCCTTCGCGAACAGCTCCTGCGCCATCGTCACCGTCTGGATCATGGCCTCCATCTTGCCTTTCAGGTTGTGGCTCTGGTCGATCATGTACGCAATATCGGCGCGCCGTCCGCTCTCCCATTCATAGAACAGAATTTCGTGAAAAATGCGGAACACCTGGTACGGATCGATCGAGCCCAGTGTCAGGTCGTCGTCTGCGTAGCGCCGGTCATTGAAGTGGAATCCGCCGAGCATCTCCTCAGACAGCAGCCAGGCCACAATCTGCTCGATGTTCTGCGCCGCGTAGTGGTGCCCGGTGTCCACCAGCACCTTTGCCCGCGGGCCCGCCGCCCGTGCCAGCAGCAGCGCCATTCCCCAGTCGGCAATGTCCGTGTGATAGAAGGCCGGCTCGAACGGTTTGTATTCCACCAGAAGGCGCTGTTCGCCGCCGAGTTCCCCATGCGCCTCCTGCAGCAGCTCGGCGAACCACTGCTTGCGCCGCCGGATATTCTGCGTGCCGGGGTAGTTCGAGCCGTCCGCGAACCACATCGAAATATCGCGGCTCTGCAAGCGCGTGGCGATTGCGATGCTGTCCTTGGTGTGCTGCAGCGCGGCGTTGCGCACCGCGACATCCGGGTTCCCGAACGAACCGTGCTTGTACTGCTGGTCCTGAAAAAGGTTGGGATTGATGGAGCCGGGCTGCACGGCGTAGCGCCGCGCAAAGTCCGTCACTTCTTCGGCGCTCTGCAAGCCCTTCGGAAAATCCCACAAGACATGCAGCGCCACTGTCGGACAGACGCCGGTCAGTCTGTGCACCTCTCCCGCGTCGCTGAATTTTTCTTCGGTGCTGGTGGCCGCCGCGGGTTGGATGAATTTGCCGAACCGGGTCCCGGTATTGGCGAATCCCCACGACGGTATCTCGATGCGGAAACGTTCCAGCGCTTCAAAGACCCGCTCCGGCTTCAGGGAACTCATGATGACCTCTGCAGCCACAGAGAGTACACAGACTCTCAAGCACAGGTCACGCGCTTTTTCGCTACTGCGGCCACGCGCTGCGGCAAAAGCGGCATGGCCGCGGCCGCGGCGCTCAGGCGGCGGACGAATATGGGTTGGTGGTGCGGCCCATGCGTAAAGTCTCAGCCCACCACGCCAGGCGCTTGAGCATGGCGGCCATCTGACGTTCCGGGCGCTCGGGATGCTTGAGAACGCCGGCGTCCCATTGTTCCCAGGCGCTGGCAAAGCTGACGGAATCGCGAATGGTGACCGCGTGAAGTTCGGCGAAAACCAGGCGCAGCTGTTCGACCGCGCGCAAGCCGCCCGAAATGCCCCCGTAGGAAACGAAGGCCACCGGCTTGGCGTGCCATTCCTCTCCGACGGCGTCGATCAGCGCTTTCAATCCTGCCGTGTAGCCATGGTTGTATTCCGGCGTGACCACAAGGAAAGCTTCGGCGTCGCCGATGCGTTTGCGAAGCCAGCCATGATCGACACTTTCTCCTTCTGCTGCTCCGGGGCGCTCGAGCATGGCCGGATCGACCAGGTCCAGCTCGAATTTACCGGTCCTGCAAACCTGTTTTCCGGCCCAGTCCACGACGGTGTCGCAAAAACGGCCGCTGCGGGTACTGCCGTAGATGAGGGCGAGTTTGATTTTACGGAGCACTGCTGATCCTCCCTTGCAAAGGCAATGGGATCACGGTACAACCTCAAGTGAACTTGAGGTCAACAGGGAAATGAAAGCAAGCAAGCCGGGCAAAGGGCAAGGCGGCAAGGCCGACGATGCAAAGTTCCGCGCGCTCACGGCGGGTGAGGCTGCCAAGCGCAGCGGCGTGGCGGTCTCTACCCTGCACTTCTACGAGGCGGAAGGATTGATCCAAAGCTGGCGGTCGCCGGGGAACCAGCGGCGCTATGCGCGCGAGGTGCTGCGGCGCGTGGCGTTGATCAAGGTGGCGCAGCGGACGGGCATTCCACTCGCGGCGATGCGCCAGGCGCTGCGGGCTTTGCCCGGTGAGCGAACACCGACGGCGGCCGACTGGAAGAGGCTCTCGGCTGGCTGGCGCGCGGATTTGAACCAGCGGATTGAACGGTTGACGCGGCTGCGGGATCAGCTGGACGGGTGCATCGGCTGCGGATGCTTGTCTCTTGGCATTTGCCCGCTGCGTAACCCGAGCGACGTGCTGGGAAAACAGGGCCCGGGGCCGCGGTTGCTCGATCCGCAGGAATGATTTCTTTGCCCATGGGCAGCATTGCGCGGACCCACCTCGGCGCAGCGCAGAGCCAACGGCGATTCGCGATTTCGGCAAACAGCGGCAGTTGTGCTACAACCTTGCCCGTGCCCTCCATGGAAGCCCCGGCGATTCCCGAACAATTCGACGGACTCACGGAGCGCGAGCCGCAATATTACGGCTGGCGCGTGGCGCTGGCGGCCTGCTTCGGGGTGATGGCGGGCTTCGGCTCGCTGTTCGTGTACACGTTCAACGTGTTCGTCAAGCCGCTGAATGCGGCTTTCGGCTGGAACCGCGAGGCGATTTCCATCGGATTTGCGCTTGCCGCGATGACGGTGGGCGCGAGTTCTCCGCTGATTGGGCGCTTGCTGGATCGCTATGGCCCGCGACACATCATTCTTCCATGCATGGCGGTGTTCGGATGCGGAATCGCATCGCTGGCACTCTTGCGCGCAGGCCTGTGGCAGTTCTACGCAACGTGTGTGTTGATCGGAATCGTGGGAAACGGCGCGGCCCACCTGGCGTTCGCGCGGTCAATCTCCACGTGGTTCCGGGAGCGCCTGGGAACGGCGGTGGCATTGGTCATGGTAGGCGCGGGGCTGGGAGCCATGATACTGCCGGTGGTGGCGCAGGCCTTCGTGAGCCGTTCCGGATGGCGTGTGGCCTATCTGGCGCTCGGAGTGATTTCTCTGCTGCTTGGGCTGCCCTTGAGCTGGGCTTTTATACGGGAGCGGCCGGCCTTGGAAACTGTCGCCGCGGCGACGGGCAAGGCCGGGCCGCTGGTGCATTCCGGGCTCACGTGGCAACAGGGGTTGGGCAAATTCGCGTTCTGGATCATCGTCGCGGTGCTGTTCATAAGTTCGATCAGTATGAACGGCGCCGTCACACAGCTTTCGGCGCTGTTGACGGATCGCGGCGTGACCGCGGGCGACGCCGCGTTGTGCGCATCGCTGCTGGGCGGGATGAGCGTGCTGGGACGCATAGGAACGGGCTGGCTGCTGGACCGGTTCTTCGGCGCGTTCGTGGCGCTCGTGGTAAACCTGGCGACGGCCGGAGGAATTATTTTGCTGGCGCACGCGGGAAGCTTCCGAGCCGGCGCGGTCGCCGCGGCGCTGATCGGAATCGGAGCCGGCGGTGAGGCTGCTATCACGCCGTATTTGTTGACCCGGTATTTCGGGCTGCGCGCGTTTTCCACGCTGTATGGCGTGACCTGGACGTTCTACGCGGTCGCAGGCGCGACGGGCCCGGTGATTCTTGGCCGCGCCTACGATTCGACGGGATCGTACACCTCGCTGCTGACGCTGCTGGCGATCGCGCTGGCGATTGCCGCTGGCCTGATGTTGCTCCTGCCAAAATATCCGGCGACACCGGAAGCCGCGCAAAACTGAGTGTCCTTCTAATTGCCTAATTGCGCGCGAGAACGATCGCGCCGGCGGTGATCAGCGCACCGCCAACCCAGTGCCGCCAGGTGACCTCTTCGCGCAAGAAGATGGCCGCCAGAACGATAGCCACCACGACGCTGAGTTTATCCACCGGAGCGACGCGCGAGGCTTCTCCCAACTGCAGGGCGCGAAAATAGCAGAGCCAGGAGAGGCCGGTAGCGATTCCGGAAAGCACCAGGAAAAGCCAGGTGCGCCTGCCAAGTGAAGCCAGCGACTGCGTTTTGCTGCCGAGAGCAATGGCCCAGGCAAAAATGAGAATAACCACCGAACGGATGGCGGTGGCGAGATTGGAGTTGACGTCCTTTACGCCGACCTTGGCGAGGATGGCGGTGAGGCCGGCAAACAATGCAGAGAGCAAAGCCCAGAATAACCAGCTCATGGTTGCCTCCTGCGCGGGCGAAAAACCGGTCGTCAGCGCTTCTTGCTCTTTTTTGCGCTCAGGGCGAGCTTATCGGCCACGTCGAGCTTGTGGGCTTCCATCTCCTCGAGCAGGCCGCGGTCCGTGAGATCGAGCGGGTGCGAGTGTTTCCAATCGTGGTGAACGATCTTCTGGAGTTCGTTGATCACATCGTCGTTGTGCACTTCGATGGCCAGTTCGCGGCGGCTGTCGAAGCTCCCGGGCGCGAGGTTGATGGAGCCTACGATGGCGCGGGAATGATCGGCCAGGAGCATTTTGCCGTGCAGCTTCAGGTGCTTGAGCTTGCGAATCTTGATGCCGACGTCGTCCATGATGCGCAGGCCGCCGACGCCTTCGATGAGTTTGTCGTTCTTGAGCTTGTGCGGAGGACGAGCCATGACATGGATCTTGACGCCGCGCATCCGCGCGCGGACGAGGTGCTCAATGATGACTTGGTCCTGGTAGCGCTCGTTCTGCACGAAGAGCGAGTGCTTGGCGCTGTCAATGAATTGCGCGATGCGGTCGCGGCCGTTGCCGTTGCACCAGATGAGCAGCTTCTTGTGGTCCACGGTGAACGGCTTGCGCTCCCAGTCCGCTTCGAAGCAGTCAATGACTTCGGCTACTTCCCGCGCCTTGGTCGTGACGATGGCGTAGTCGCGTGTTCCGGTGAGGTTCTTGGTGGCCCAATTGAGCGACTGAATGTAGGCCAGCTTCTCGTCAACGACCATGGACTTTTCGTGCGTCACGTCGAAAGCCGGGTTGCTGTCGATCACATCCACGCCCGCGCTCATCAGCTTCTTCTTGGTAAGTCCGTTATCCTCTTCGCCGCTGCGGCGGGCCCGATTGAGCATCACCCGGACATTGACGCCGCGCTTTTTCGCCGCGATGACGGCGCGCAGCAGCTCCGGGTGCGAAAACAGGAACATCTTCACGCGGATGGATTTTTTTGCGCCGCGAATGGCCTCAAGGATCGAGCTTGCCGTTTCATCCGGCAGTACGATCAGTTCGTGCGACATGCTTCCTCCCGGAGAGACTCAGCGCGCGGTGTCATCGTGACGATACACCACCCGGAGCGGGCTGCGTAGCCGGGTCGTCGAATTGCGCGTGATACAAGTCGGCGTAAAGGCCGGCGCGGGCGACCAGTTCGTCGTGCGTGCCTTCTTCCACCAGCAAACCGTCCTTGAGCACCACGATCTTGTCGCAGTCCCGAATGGTGCTGAGGCGGTGCGCTATGGTGATGACCGTGCGGCCCTTCATCAAGCGCGCGAGCGCTTCGACCACGTAATGCTCGGACTCCGCATCGAGCGCGGCGGTCGGCTCATCGAGCAGCAGAATGGGATTGTCGCGAATGATGGCGCGCGCGATGCCGATGCGCTGCTTCTGGCCGCCGGAGAGCGTATCGCCGCGATCGCCTACCGGGGTGTCGTAGCCCTGCGGCATTTTCATGATGAACTCGTGGGCGTTGGCCAGGGTCGCGGCGTTGACGATCTCCTCCCGGGTGGCGGAGCCGCGGCCGTACGCGATGTTTTCCGCGATGCTGCCGGGGAACAGGACGGTTTCCTGCAGCACGTACGCAATCTGGCCGCGCAGGCCTTTCAGCGTGTAGTCGCGCACGTCCACGCCATCAACCGTCACGCTCCCTTTCAGAGGATCGTAGAAGCGTGGAATCAGGCTCACGATGGTGGACTTGCCACTGCCGGTGGGACCGACGACGCCCACGGTCTGTCCGGCTTTAATGTTGAGGGTGACGCCCTTCAGAACGGGCGTATCGTCCTTGTAGTTGAAGAAGACGTTTTCGAATGCGATATCGCCTTTCAGGGCTACCGGGTCATGTGCCCCAGGCTTTTCGGGAATGATATCGGTGGCCTCGAGAATGGCGCGCACGCGTTCCACACCGACTGCCGTCTGAGCGATGGAGTTGGTCATGGTCGCGAGGTCTTTCACCGGTTTGAAAAACTGCGTGAGATACGAAATGAAGACGGTCAGCGCACCGGCCGTCATGGCGCCTTGCAGAATCAGTTTGGAACTGCGCCACAGGACAAAGGCGGTGCACATGGCCACAATGACCGCCACCAGCGGCGATAACAGCGCTTTCACACGGCGCGCCTTGAGCGTGGCCTGCAGCGTGGCCTGGCTCACCGCGCTGAGCTCCTGCTGCTCGAGGTCCTGCCGGCCGAAGGCCTTGATGACCCGGATGGATTCGAGGCCCTGTTGCATCACGGTCATGATGTTGCTTTGCTGCTTGCGAACCTCTTTGGTGGCTTTCTTGACGGCTTTCTTGAAGCGCGAAATCAGCAGGAGCATGAACGGCGTCACCGCAACCGCGATGAGCGTGAAGTCCCAGTTGAGCCAGAACATGACGACCAACATGCCGAGAATGGTCATCAGGTCCACGAGAATCCCCAGGGTCGAGGACGAAGCGAAACTCTGAATGGTCTGGATGTCGGCGGTCATGGTGCTGAGCAGGGTGCCGAGGTCGTGGGTGCCGTAGTAGTTGAGCGAAAGACGCTGCAAGTGATCGTAAGTGCGCAGCCGGAGGTCGTTGGCGACCCATTGGCCGACGCTCGTGGTGTAGTAGTTGGCGATGTAAGAAGCGACGGCGCCCACGATCGCAATGAGCACCAGGACAATCGCCGACGCGGCGGCGATCTGCATCTTTGTCGCTTCCGCCAGGAACGGGTGCAAAGCGTGGTCCAGCCAGGCCGGAACCTTGTGCGAGCCGACGACGTTATCGAGGACGATCTTAAGCGGCCAGGGAGCGGCGATGGTGGCGAGCATCTGCACGACCATGCCTGAAAAGACCACGACCAGGCTCGCACGATAAGGCTTGATGAGGCTCCAAATCAGGGGAAACAAAACGAACGGGTACCTGGCCTTTCTTGCCCTCCGCAGCCGATAAACGACACTCTATTCACTTCGTTTCGGCGTCGCAACCCCTCCGAAAGCAGCCCACTCTAGCACCCTTACCCCGAGCCGGGCACATGTATCGCCACACAGACGCTCCGTCTCGCAACCGCTATTTTCATTGTGGCCGGCAGAGTGTACTCTCCCAGCACTATTCGCATTGCGTAGAACAACGGAAACACCGATACCATCACAGCCGAAGGAAGCAGTCTGAACACCACGCGATTGCCAGGAGCCGAAGCAATCCGCCGCAGTACCGGCCAATCCAAACCTTCCTGAAAAATTTGCAAAGCAAACAAGGGAAGGAACAAGTAAAGTCGAGGCGGAAGAGGACACCGAAATGAAAAGCATGAAATCAAGAATCGCTCTGGTCTGCATCATCCTGATGGCTCTGCTGGTCGTGGGCATCGGTTCGGCGCAAGAGCCGCCGCCGCAAAGGCCACCGGCAAACGTCGCAGGCAAATGGACGATCTATTCGAAGGGCTCGGACGGAAAGACTGCCACCAAGACCATCGAACTCAAACAGAACGGCAATATTCTTTCGGGTCATTTCAAGGGCCCGTATCAGTCGGGTGGACTGGAAGGCAGCGTCAACGAGCAGCACATCACGTTTCACACCAAGACGCGCGAGGTCTTGTACTTTCAGGGCCGGGTGGACGGCGATCGTATCGTCGGCACCTTCCATGACCGGACGGGCCATGGCGAATGGCAAGCCGTTCGCACCGGTAACTGAGCCAGAAGAGTGAATCAAAGGATCGGGACATGGACAGAAACCTGAGCAGGCGACAAATCTTGCAGGGCATGTTGGGAGCCGGTGCGCTGAGCCTGGCGGGCTTCCCCGGAATGGAACTGCCGGCGCAGGAGTTTCCGCCCGACGGGCCAAATGGGCAACAGCGCGGGCAGATGAACCGTTTCGAATGGCAGTTCAACAAGAAATACGCGGTGCCCGCGCTCTCGCTGGCCATTGCGCGCAACGGCAAGTTCGTCTATGACCGCGCGATCGGAACGGTGGACAAGTCGCAATCGTTGCAGGCGCAGCAGAACAATCTGTTTCGCATCGCCAGCGTGACCAAACCGATCACCTCGGTTGCAGTTTTCACGCTAATCGAGGCCGGCAAGCTCTCGCTGAACGACAAGGTGTTCGGCCCTTCCGGCGTGTTCGGAACCAAGTACGGCAAGATGCCCTACAAGCAATACGTCCAGGACATCACCGTGGACCATTTGCTAACGCACACCTGCGGCGGCTGGCCCAACGACGACAGCGACCCCATGATGCACAACGACGGCTGGGATCACAGCAAACTGATCAGCGAGACGATCCAAAACCTTCCGCTGACGTACCAGCCGGGCACGCATTGGGCCTATTCGAATTTCGGCTATTGCCTGCTGGGCCGCGTGATCGAACAGGTCAGCGGTCAGGCCTACGCGGACTATGTGAAGGCCAACGTGCTGGGGCCCTGCGGCATCACGGACATGGCCATCGCGCAAAACAAGGAGAAACAGCGCTACCCGAACGAGGTTGTGTACTACGGCCAGTACGGCGAAGATCCCTACAAGCTCAATGTGACCCGCATGGACTCGCACGGCGGCTGGGTGGCGACGCCCTCCGACTTGGTCATGTTCCTGAACCATCTGGGCGGCTTCCCCGGCAATCCAAGTTTACTGAAGCCCGAAACGATCGCTGCGATGACCACGCCCTGCCCAGTCTATCCGGGAAATTCACCGGCGCGTTATGCGCGCGGCTGGATGATACGCACCGACGCGCCGGGCACCTGGTGGCACAACGGAAGCTTGCCGGGAACGACGACGATCATGGTGCGCGCCAAAAACACCATGTGCTGGGCCGGATTGACCAACACCCGCTCTCAGCCGAGCGACGAAATCGACGCAGACCTGGACCGCCTCTTCTGGACGCTGGTGCGGGAAGTTCCGAAGTGGGGAATGTGACGCAGGCCAGGCGGGACGGTTCAACCGTGATTCGAACGCGACTGAATCGCCAGCGATACCAGGGCCCCGATAAAAATCGCCGGGAAGAGCTGGCCCATCACCGCCTCTGCGATGGTAAGTGAGCGCACAAAGGGATGAACCGGCGTGATCTCGCTGCCCAACGTCGTCAGTGTGCAAAAGCTGTAGTAGGTGATCTTCGAGGTCAGCTCGTCGACGCCGTTCGGCTTGCTGACAAAGTTGAATGAGCCAGGCAACAGCTGTTCGGCAAGCTGATAGGCCGAGGCCCAGGCCATGCCCAGCAGCAGGTACGCGCAGATTCCGCCCTGGATGCGCGACCAAGTGATGGGCCCGGCGCGGAACATCACCAGGATCACCACCTGGATATACAGGATCAGCATCACCAGCACCAGAAAACTCGCGGTGACGTTGAGGACAAAAGTGGGGTGGATGCGGGCCACCGTCAGAACGATGGCGGTGGCAAAAATGACCACGATCAGGCAGACCTTGAAAATCTGGTTGCCCTTCAGATTGAAGGCGGCCGACAACATCAGTGTGACCACGATCAGGTCAAAGACGACGCGGCCGGGCAGCCCGGTTCCGCGCAGCGGCGTGATCACGAACACAATCATCGCCACGGAGATGGTCAGCAGCGTCAGGCCATAGTCGCCGGACCAGAACAAGCCTCCGCGAATATTCTCGGAAAGCGCGCCGATTTTGCGCCATTCGTGGTTCACGGAACGCTCCAAAACGGG
Organism: Dongiaceae bacterium; assembly: GCA_035542235.1. Classification (GTDB taxonomy): domain Bacteria; phylum Acidobacteriota; class Terriglobia; order Acidiferrales; family UBA7541; genus Acidiferrum. Next base: position 370 of record DATKLU010000075.1, on the reverse strand, counting down.
GTATGACGATTCGAGAAGCGGATTCCCGACGCTGTCGCGGTGGTGCGCACCAGCGCTTCGATGGCCTTGGTCAATCCGAGCCGGGAGGCTGAAAAGCGCGTGACGCCGATTGCGACACCTGAAGAATGGCTCCCCGGGCTAGATTCGAACTAGCAACCCTTCGGTTAACAGCCGAGAAATGCAAAATCTAAATGCCTTAGTTGGTGTCGCTTACCGAGAAAGACGATGATTTTCAGTCCCTCAGTTGGGCCACTTGGGCTACCTGAAATCGCATCCAAGAATTGTTTCCACGGAATCATTCTGCCAGCCCTGCGGCAGACTCGCACAATTCCCTTCAATCCGTCAATACGGTCTCAGACCCACGCTTCTC
>DATKLU010000074.1:0-9464 GCA_035542235.1 Dongiaceae bacterium | reverse complement strand
TTCTTCGCCGTCAAAGACGCGGGCCGGGCCACGAAAAACTTTGGTGTCGTGGCCGACCATCTTCATCACGCAGCCTTCGGGAGCGAGATTGCCTTTGAGAATCACCAGTCCGCCGGTGGGCTTGACCGGGTTTTTTGAAGTTCGCACCACTTCCTGATTCGGCTTTTCCGTCGCGGCGTCGGCCTCCTGGCCGAGGGTTCTTCCGGTGACGGTGAGGGCTTCGGGTTTCAGCAGGCCCGCTTCCTTCATGCGCTTGGCGACGAGCGCCGTGCCGCCCGCGGCGAAAAGTTCGGTGGCGACGAAGCGGCCGGCGGGTTTCAGGTCGGCGATGATGGGCGTGCTGGCGCTGATGCGGTCGAAATCGTCAATCGAAAGAGGCAGCTTGGCTTCATTAGCGATGGCCAGGAGATGCAGGACGGCGTTGGTGGAGCCGCCGGTCGCAGCGACGCCGCGGATGGCATTTTCCAGCGCGGTCTTGGTGATGATGTGCGAAGGCTTGACGTTGTTGCGAAGCAGGCCGAGAACCATTTCGCCCGCAAGCTCACCGGCTTTGGCCTTGCCGTGATCGGTGGCCGGCATCCCGGAGAGGGTCATTGGGGCGATGCCCAGAAATTCGCAAACCATGGCCATGGTGTTGGCGGTGAACTGGCCGCCGCAAGCGCCGGCGCCGGGACAAGCAACCTTCTCCAGAGCGGACAGGCGTTCGGCGCTCATCTTTCCGCTGGAATGGGAGCCGATGGCTTCGTAGACGTCCTGAATGGTGACGGTGTGTCCCTCAAACTGGCCGGCGGCGATGGAGCCGCCGTACAGGATCAGTCCGGGAATATCAAGGCGGGCCAGGGCCATCACGCCGCCGGGAATGGTTTTGTCACAGCCAACCAGAACCACCAGCGCGTCGAAGAGGTTCCCGCGCGTCACCAGTTCGATGGAGTCGGCGATGACTTCGCGGCTGATGAGCGAGGCGCGCATGCCCTCGGTGCCCATGGTGATGCCGTCGGAAATGGAAACGGTGTTGAATTCCAGCGGCGTGCCGCCGGCCTTGCGAATACCTGCTTTGACGTGTTCGGCCAGCTCGCGCAGGTGGTAGTTGCAGGGGCCGATTTCAATCCAGGTGTTGGCCACTCCGATCAGCGGCTTGGCAAAATCTTCGTCCTTGAGTCCCGACGCGCGAAACATGGCGCGCGCACCGGCGCGGTTAGCACCTTCAATCAGCGCCCTGCTGCGCAGTTTTCCAGTATCCTCGCCCACCGTCTCCCCCCAATCAAAACCCGCTGGCGATCCAACCTGTCCGCCCCATTCGCGCGGTGCCAGGCGAGTCGTCTTCGCGGCCCAAAAAAATTGGCCACCATCCTGGTTTGGGATGATGGCCCGAATCTCTCGGAGCTCGCTATTACGCCGCCATCACCCGCTGGTGTCGCCTGTTACTACAATCCGGCGAAATCGTACGATTCCGGAAACGACGCGTACCTGCAGCCTGGTGCCGAGGTACGGTGCCTGCGTCGTCATGGCGCTGCGAGTCATTGCGAAGCTCTTGAATACGGGCCGCTGCGGGCGACGCCGTTTTCCGCCATGTAAAGTAGCAGAATGAGGGAGGAGGGTCAATCAGTCCAATTAATAGAAGTCAGGGACTATATAAGTACTGTTTATTGAGCGGAGAATGCCCGCACGCTCCGGAAGCCTGGAAGGGAACTTTTGCCCGCGGCGCGCGGAAGAACAAAGGTGCGGAATGATTTCAACTCAATCATGGGCGCGGTAACGGCCGCGACTTGCTGGCCGTCCGAGACTTAAGAGAGTACGCGCCGAGCTGGAACTCCAATGAAAACGTACGTTGCGTTGCTTTTGATTTTGGCCACGGTTTTGATTGTCTTGCCCGCGCTGGCCCTGGCACAAGACACGACACAGCCTCCGGCGCCAAGCAGCGGCGCTCTACCGGACGGACCTCGCCGCGGCGGCGAAGACCGGCCACGGCCGGCGTTCGGGAAAATCAGTGCTCTCGACAAGAACTCAATCGAGATTACCGCGCAAGACGGCAGCAAGCTGACCTTCAAGCTGACGGCCAGTACCGAATTTCGCAAGGAACGCGAAGCGGCAAAGTTTAGCGATTTCAAAGTAGGCGACAACGTGATTGTGCGAACGACGGACGGGCAACTGACGTCCGGCTCGACGGCCGCGATGGTTGCCGCAATTCCGGCCGGCTTCATGAAGCGTGTCGGATTGGGCGGCGCAGGGCCCGGCGGTCCTGGTGCGATGATGATGCAGGGCACACTGGGAAAAGACTACGTCGTGGGCGAAGTAAAGAGTATTGATGCGCCGAAAATCACCGTGCAGCGAACGGACAATGTTTCGCAAACGCTGGAATTGAATGAAGAGACTTCGCTGCGCCGGGGCCGCGACGGCATCACCATGGCCGATATTGCGGTGGGCGACCACATTTTTGCGAACGGCTCGGTGACGAATAATGTTTTTGTGCCGAAATCGGTTCGCGTGATTCCGGCGGAACAGTGGAATCGGATGCAGCAAGGCGGAGGTCCCGTCGGGCAGCGTGCTCCGGGCGGCGAGACTGCGCCAGCAGCGGCGCCAGGCGGGCAGGGAACACCTCCCGCGCCTCCGCCGCAAACCTCGGAGCAGTTGAATTGAAGGTATTTGTCCGCGGACTGGTGGTGGTGCTTGCGCTGGCGCTGATCGGCGCGGTGTGTTTTGTGTGCATTGCGTCGGGGCAGGAACCTCCGCCGATTGCGGCTCCGGCTTCGGCCGCTGCCGCACCACAAACGTTTGAAATCACCGGCAGCGTGCGCAACGGCAAGACGCTGCTGCCCGGTGTGGCCGTCAGCGCTTCAAACACCCTTACCGGCAAGAAATACCTCACGGTCACCGCGACGAACGGTGCCTTTGCGTTTGTGAATTTGCCGCGCGGGCGTTACGTGGTGCGGGTGGAGTTCATGGGCTTCGCCACGCTGACGCAGGAGATCGTGCTGAATCCCGATCATCCGGCGGGCAAGGTGGACGCCGAATTGATTCTTGCCTCGCGGCAGAAAGAGCAGCAGGAAGAGGTTGCAACACAGTCCGCGCGGCGCGGCTTCCAGAGCCTGGCGGCGAGCGGCGCGCTGACCGGGCTGGGCGGCGAGGCGGCAAACAGCGGTCTCAGTGGTAACGGGGGCAATGGTTCGAGCAGCGATGCTATGGGCATGCCGCTCAACGGCGCCGGCTCGGATTCACCCACGGAATCGGTGAGCATCAGCGGCGCGCAGGGGCGCACGCAGGATTTTGGCAACGGTTCGCAACAAGATCTGGAAGACCGCATCGAGGAGTTTCGCGAACGCGCGCAGGCTTCGGGCAACGTGCTGCAAGGCGGAGGGCCGGGCGGTCCGGGAGGGCCGGGCGGTTTCGGCGGCGGAGCGGGCGGTCCGGGCGGCGGCCCGGTCATGATTGGTCGGTTCGGGCGCGGCTTTAATGTCAACCAGCCGCACGGCTTCCTCTATTTTCAGGACGACAATTCCGGCCTGGACGCGCGGCCCTATTCCCTGACGGGCATTCCTGCGGAGAAAGCCAGCTACAACCAGGCGCGCTTCGGCGCGAACATCGGCGGGCCGCTGAATATTCCCAAGCTCTTCGACGGCGGCGGGAAATGGTTTTTCTTCGCGGGCTGGAACGGCTCGCGCGGCAGCACACCTTACGATTTCTACTCGACGGTGCCGACCCTGGCCGAGCGAGGCGGCAACTTCTCCGCCGCTACCTACAATGATGGTTTGCCCGTGCAGATTTTTAATCCGGCTACCGGGCAGCAATTTCAGTACAACGGCGTGCTCAACGCGATCGACCCGGCGAACTTCAGCCCGGCGGCCAGCGCTTTGCTGCAGTACATCCCGCTGCCCAACATGGCCGCTAGCGCGTCCGGGCAGAACTATCACCTGGTGACGACCGGCGAAAGCGAGTCGGACGCAGTGAATCTGCGGCTCATTCACAATTTTGGCGGCACGGCGGGAATGCCGGGGCCGCCAGGAGCGCCGGGCGGCGGAGGGCGTGGAGGCGGGCGGCGCGGCCGCAATCAGAACAATCTGAATCTGGGCTTGAACTGGGCGCGCAGCAAGACCGACAGCATCGGCATCTTCCCCTCGCTCGACGGGGGCAGCAGCACCCAGGGATTGAACGCGAACGCTGGCTGGGTTTACGGAAAAGGTCGTGTAACAAACAATCTGCGCTTTACCTACAACCACAACCACGTTGCAACGACGAACTTGTATTCGGGCGTGACAGACGCGGCGGGCGACGCGGGCATCACCGGAATCTCCACCGATCCGTTTACCTGGGGTTTGCCCGGGCTCAGCTTCACCAGTTTCGGCGGCTTGAGCGATCCCGCGCCGCGTCGCGAACTCGATCAGACCTACACCCTTTCCGAATCCGTGCTGTGGAATCGCGGCAAGCACAACTGGCGCTTTGGCGGCGATTACCGGCGCATCCTGCAGAGTTTTCGCGCGGCGCGCAACGCCAACGGCTCGTTCGTGTTCACCGGATTCGCAACGGCGGACTACGCCGGCGGCGCGGCCGCGACGGACACCGGCTACGACTTCGCGGACTTTCTGATCGGCCTGCCGCAACAAACCAGCCTGCAGACCGGCACCAACTCGTACGACTTCCGCGCCAACTCCTGGGACCTTTTCGTGCAGGACGACTGGCGCATTCGGGGAAACCTGACGCTGAACATCGGGCTGCGCTACGAGTACAACGGCCCGTACACCGAAGCGCACAACCGCATCGTGAACCTGGATGTCGGGCCGGGATTTGCCTTTGCCACGCCGGTGCAGCCGGGGCAAAGCGGCACGGCCTTCGGTACCTATCCCACATCGCTGATCGAACCCGATCGCAATAATTTCGCTCCACGACTGGGGCTGGCGTGGAAGCCGATGCCGCAGACCGTCCTTCGCCTCGGCTACGGCATTAACTACAACCTTGCTCAGTACGGAACGGTGATCCAGAACTTCGCGTTTCAGCCGCCCTTTGCAACCACCGAAACCAATTCTGCGCTGAACCCCGCGACCAGCGGCCTGACCCTGGAAAACGGCTTTCCCGGCAGCCCGGGCACCACCACCAACAATTTTGCGATCGACCCGCGCTACCGGCTGGGATACGTGCAGGTCTGGAACCTTGATCTGCAGCGCTCGTTGCCGCACGCCTTTTTGCTCAACGTCGGATACAACGGCTCCAAGGGAACCCACCTGGACGTGGAACGCGCGATCTTGACCAGCGACGCGCAGCCCTTCCTTTACGAGTCCTCCGGGGCGAACTCTATTCTGCACGCGCTTTCCGTGCGGGTGCGCAAGCGCATGGCGTCGGGTCTGGGCTTCAACGTGAGCTATGTCTATTCGAAGTCGATTGACGATGCGTCATCCATCGGGTTGGGCGGAACGGTCGTGGCGCAGGATCCTTTCGACGTGGCGGCCGAGCGCAGCCTGTCCTCTTTCGATCAGCGGCACAAATTCACCGGCAGTTGGAACTACGATCTGCCGTTTGGCGAAAATCATCGCCTGGCGTCCAAGGGCGCTCTTTCGCACGTTCTCGATGGCTGGCAATGGAGCGGGAGTGTCACGGCGGGTTCGGGCTTTTACTTCACGCCGAACGTGCGCGGCGGTGACGTGGACATCACGCGAGGCGTCAGCGGCTCGCAACGCGCCAACTACGTGGCGGGCCAGGCGATTGCGATTGCGAACCCGAGCACCCTGAAGTGGTTCAATACTGCCGCGTTCTGCACGCCGAATACGACGACATGCATAAATCCCGCGGGTTCCTCTTATGGCGATGCCGGGCGCAACATTATTGAAGGTCCGGGGCAGTTCGCGCTGAACATGGCGCTGAGCAAGACCATTACCATCACCGAAACGCGCGCGCTGGAATTGCGCCTGCAGGCCAACAACGTGTTCAACATCGTTGCGTTCAGCGGGCTGAACACCACGGTCAACTCGCTGACGTTCGGCGAAGTGACGTCGGCGGCGTCCATGCGGCGCATCACTATGGTCGCGAGGTTCCGCTTCTAGCCATGAGCCACTTGCGCAAAATAGCGGCAATCGTACTGTTGGCTGGACTCGCGGCGCAGAGCCCGCTGCTCTTTGCACAGCAGCAGCCCCCGCCGCCTGTGCCCCAGACGCCGGCGATTCATGCCACGACCGAGCTGGTGCTGGTGAACGTGGTGGCGCGCGACCGCAAAGGCAATCTCATCAAGGACCTGAAGCAGGGCGACTTCAGCGTGCTGGAAGATGGCGTCAAGCAGTCCATCGCCAGCTTCGACTACGAAAATATTGACGATCTGGAGCTGGCGAAGACGACGGCAGCGATCACGGGCTCAGCGGGCGCGGAAGCCGCGCCGGCGGCGGTGGCGGCGGGGCCGGTTTTCGATGCCCGCGACAAGCGGCTGATCGTGATGTTCTTCGATTTTTCCGCGATGGATCCGGATCAGATTGACCGCGCGGTGGACGCCGCCAAGAAGTACGTCAACGGCAAGATGCAGTCGGCGGACATGATCGCGCTGGTCTCGCTCGCGACGAACATGCACCTCGATCTCGATTTCACCGCGGACAAGGCCAAAATCCTGGCGGTGCTGAGCGCCTACAACTCCGGCTCCGGGCAAGGTTTTGACCCGGGCGCGAGCGGCAGCTCCGAAGGCGCCGCGGAGACGGGCGGCGCGTTCACCGCCGACGACACCGACTTCAATACGTTTACGGCGGATCGCAAACTGCTGGCCATCCAGTCGCTGGTGGCGGCCGTCGGCAAGATCAACCAGAAAAAGAGTTTGATCTATTTCAGCAACGGCATCTCGCAATCCGGCGTGGACAACCAGTCCGCGCTGCGGGCAGCTACCGCGGCTGCGGTCAAAGCGAATGTCGCCATCTATCCGCTGGACGTGCGCGGGCTGCAGGCGCTGCCGGGCGGCGGGGAAGCGCAGAATGCCAGTCTGCACGGGCAATCCGCCTACACCGGCGCTTCGGTCCTGAACGATCTGAACAGCAATGCCGCCTCGCAGGACACGCTTTCCACGCTTGCCGCCGACACCGGCGGAAAAGCATTCTTCGATTCGAACGATTTCAGCGGCGTCTTCTCGCAGGTACAGAAAGACACGTCGGCTTACTACATCCTGGGCTACACCAGCACCAACCACCTGCGCGATGGGCGTTTCCGGCACATCAAGGTGGTCATCAACCGCGCCGACGGCAAAGACATCAAGCTGGACTTCCGCCAGGGCTACTACGCCGGGCGGGACTTTGCGCATTCGAATCGCGCCGACCGCGAGCAGCAGTTGCAGGACGAACTCTCGTCCGACCTGCCTGCCACGGACGTGGCCGTCTACGCCGGCACCAACTATTTCCGGCGCGACGATTCCCACTATTTCCTGGCGGTTTCCCTGGTCGTGCCGGGTTCGCAGATTCCGTTTCTGCAGGAGAAAGACAAGGACAACGCCACGCTGGATATCGTCGGGGTGGTGCTGGAGAGCGGCAAATTTCCTGTGGGCCACCTGCGCGACACGGTGAAGCTGGCGCTTGATAGCGCGCAGCAGGTGCGGCGCAAGAATGTCCAGTACAACACCAGCTTTTTGCTGGCGCCGGGCAGCTATCACCTGAAATTTGTGGTGCGGGAAAATTCCAGCGGGCGGATGGGCACGTTTGAGACCGACGTGCAGGTGCCGGACCTGCGCAAGGTGCCGCTGCGCAACAGCTCGGTGGTGCTGAGCAGCTTGCGAGTGCCGGCGGCCGGGAAGAACAAGGCCAATAATCCGCTGGTCGGGGATCAGACGGAGCTGGTGCCGAACGTCACGCACGTCTTCACCCAGGACCAGCACTTGTATTTGCAGTTTGAGGTGTACGACGCGGCGAAAGGGAAGACGGCCACGCAGCCGCCCCCGAACCAACAAACGACGCAACCGCCCACGGGGCCCGATCCGGGCAAAGCGGCCGCGCCGCGCGAGGGCATACGCGTCCTGACCAGCGTGGAATTTCTGCAGAACAACGTGAAGGTCTTCGAATCGAAACCGCTGGTGGCCACGGAAGTGACCGTGCCGCAGCGCAAAGCGGTGGTATTCCAGCTGGACTTGCCGCTACAAGCGCTCAAGCCCGGCTACTACACCGGGCAGATCAACATCATTGACGATGTGGCAGGGAACTATGCCTTTCCCCGCTGGGCCATGCTGGTGAAGGAGGCGGCGGCTGCGCCTGCGGCGCCGGCTCCGTCACCGCCGGCCGCCTCACAGCCGACTGCTGCCCCGACTAGGCGCTGAGGCGCTCGCCACTTCATTGCGGAAGGGAGTGGCCCGTCTGTCCCCGTGATTCCCATGTTGGAAAACGTCCCGTCTGTCCCCGATTTCCCAGAAGATGATTTCGGAAATGGGCCTTGCGGAACTTCGTGCCGCCATGGACATGACGCAGGAATCGCTTGCGAATGCGCTGCATGTCAAACAGGCGTCGATCTCCAAGATGGAACGGCGGTCGGATATGTACATCAGCACACTCAGCAAGATCATTGAAGCCATGGGCGGCGAACTACAAATCGTTGCCAAGATGCCCAATGGAAACGTGAAAATCCGCCAGTTTATCCAAATCCGGCAAGAGGAATCTGAGAGAAATCGATTCTCAAAGTGATTCGGAAATTGGGGCCGCTCAATTCAGAAAGAATTGTTGTGCACCTCTTGACGAAGGATATCTTAATCGTGATCCGGATAGGCTCCAACCTTAAAACCTCGAACCTTGCAGCCGTAATTCACTCTGAATCCTTGAAATTCCCAAAGAGCGCGCGGCGTTTTCAGAGAGACGTCTAAAGGTCGAAGAAACTTGCAAAGTGTCTTGGGGTCGACATCAGTGCTCACGGATCGGTCGGAAAAAAGAACCAGTATTTCCATTTTGTCGGAAGTCGGGAGGCTCTTATAAGGAACGAGCGGCTCCATGGCTTCAGACTTCTGCCAAACGTGACCCGATTTCCCTAGCACTTGCACTAGGTCATGCATCTCCGAAAGAGAAATGTAGGCGATTCGCCCCTCCTCCTTTGTTGGAGCCGTATTTAGAAGAGCGTCGTTCTTTTCCACGACACGAAAGACCAACGGTTTGTGAGAGTAGTTCGCAGCGGGATCATAAAAGAAACGCACTACAGTTTTCCTGTTGACAGAACTATCAAAAACCTTCGACTGCACCAGCTTGTCCTTTTGCTCGCGACCGTAGGCAACAGCCAGAAGGACAACAAATATCATCAAAGAGATCGTTACGCTCTTGCGTATCATTTGGAAATCGGGGACAGACGGGACGTTTTCCAACATGGCTGTTTTTTCCTCGTAGCATCCTTCAACAACTTTACGTGTCGAATGCCAGCGTGCTTTGAGATGTAGCTTCCGCCGATCCCTTTCTTCGCCCGCCTTTTTGCGGCGTGAGCTTGCGCTGCGTTGCCTCTTCCAATGATTGCACGAAGTCATCCCCGCCCAACGGACGCCCAGT
>DATKLU010000073.1:0-24400 GCA_035542235.1 Dongiaceae bacterium | reverse complement strand
CGCATCCAGGGATTCACAAGCGAGCTGGGGAAAGCGCCAATGCCATCCTGGGTAAGATCGTATGCCTGCTTGAAATAGAAGGGCGAGGCGTTCAACAGGTTGTTGGCATAAGTGCCGTAGAACTGGCCGTGCCAGGTGTTGGTGCCGCTGTTGGTATTCACGTCGATCTGTGCTCCGCTGGTGGCGCCCTGCTGCGCGTCATACATCGATGTGTTCACACGCAACTCCTGAGTGAACTCAGGCGGAGGGGAGGGCAGGCTGTTGCCGTTCGAACCGTAGACCGAGGTGCCGACAGAGTAGGATCCGCCTGCGGTGGAGGCGCTGCCGATGTTGAAGTTGTATCGCTGCGAGTTTGCTCCTGATGAGCTCTTGCCGTTGAACAGGTTGGTCGAGTCCGCGCCGTTCACCTGGAAGGTGTTCGAGGTGTCGCGCTGGCCGTTGGCCCAGATGGGCTGGTTGCCTAGCCCGCTATTCACGCCGGTGCCGCCCGGGAGTTCCGCGTTTACGCCGGGGGAAAGAATGGCTAGTCCGGTAAAGCTGCCGGTGGGCAGCGGCACCGATTGGATTTCCGCCTTTTCCAGAATGTAGCCGTTGGTGGTGTCCGCGGAGTTGAGCAGCGGCGAGGCCTCGACAGTGACGGTCGAGCCGACCTGCCCGACCTTCAGCGTGGCATTGAGCGTGGTGGTGCGGTCGGCCTGCACGCGGATGGCGGGAATCTTCTGCGATTCGAAACCGTCGTGGGAAAACGTGAGCGTGTAGGCGCCAATCGGAAGATTCACGAAATCGTAGCTGCCGACCTCGCTGGTCTTGGTGGAGCGGGTGAGGCTGGTGCCGTCGGAAACCAGGGTGACCGTGGTCTCGGCGATGGCGCCGCCGGAAGCGTCGGTCACGGTGCCGGTGATGCCGCCGAGGGTCTGCTGCGAGAGCGTTACCGGAGCGAACGCGAGAAGGGCGAGAAGCAAAACGGAAAAGGAAAATACAAAAGCGATACGCTTGCTGGACATTCGCTGAATTTCTCCTGGAGCCAGAGTAAAAAAGGGGCGTCGGAACCCGTGCACCGTAGCCAAACTTGTTCCCGACGAACAGCCGAATCCGAGAGCAAGCTCAGAGGCCGAACCACAAATGCGTTGCGAGAAAAATATTCCAGCGGGAGGACAGTCTGCAACTCATACTTTTGCTGGAACGAATCGGAAATTCACTTCTGTGGAAAAGTCCGGCGGGACGACGTGTCGCTTAGATTTCCACCGACATCTGCACTTCCACCAGCGCTTTTCGCGGCAGCGCGTTGACCCCTATGGCCGCGCGCACGTGACGGCCCGCTTCGCCAAAAACTTCGACCAGTAAGTCGGATGCGCCGTTCACGACCTTTGCCGCGTCGGTGAAGCCGTTGACCGCATTGACGTAACCGTTGAGGCTCAGCACGGAGCGCACTTTGTCCAGCGAACCGAGATGGCGCTGCAGCACACCCAGCTGGCCGATGGCGCAGCGCCGGGCCGCCGCGTATCCCTGCTCGATGGTGCTGTCCAAACCCATGGTGCCGGTGATGATGTTGCCTTCGGGATCCATCGAGATCACCCCGGAAAGCAGCACCACATTGCCGATGGTGCGCGCGGGAATATAGTTGCCGCCCGCGGGAGCGGCAGGGGGCAGGGTGACGCCAAGTTCGCGCAGGCGTGCTTCGATGGACGACATGCCGGTTATTCTCCCGAAGATGGACAAAATTGTCCGGCTACTCTAGCACGGCGGCGGAACGGCAACCTCGGTGTCGCGGTCAGTTTTGCGAGGGCGCTGCAGCGCGCGTACTGCGTCCGGCAAGAAGGAACCACGACATGCCGAGAGCGAGGTACGCGAGGTAAATATAGGGCATCTTTCCGTACGCGCCTTCCTGCACCGGATAAAGATTGCCCGCCAGCGCGAAGAGCATGGCCAAAAACGCCAGCCAGGGAATCGCCTGTGCGCCGGACCGCCCCGCCCCGATGGAGCGCAAGTACGACGGCAATGCGATGCAGACCAGGGCGTAGGCGACGATGAAGCCATAGGTGGCGAGCGCCCCGAGCCAGCCGTAGACGTCGAGGCCGCCAAATCCGCGCCAGGCCAGCGCGGCCACCGGCGCGACGGCCGCGAAGCCCGCCGCAAACGTGGCCACGGTCGGGGTCGCGTTGCGATCGTGCGTCCTCGCAAATGCTTTCGGCACCAAGCCGTTATGCGCCATCAACAGAAGCACGCGCGCCGCCGCGGTGACACAAGCCAGCGCGCACGCGACAAGACTCACCAGAGCGCCAACATCAATCAGCAGGCCCAGCACCGGAACGCCGCCGACGGTAGCCAGCACGTGGAACGGAGCGGGGCTTTCGCCAAGATTTTGCCGCCCCAGGCGGAAGCCGAGGATTTCCGTGTACGCGCAGACCACAAACAGAGAACCGCAAAAAATCGCGCTCTGGATCACCGCGCGCGGGATGGTGCGCAGCGGGTCGTGCGCTTCAGCGCCGAGCGTCGAAGCGCTTTCGAATCCGACGAAACTGAAGAGAGCCAGAATCAGCCCGAGACGCAGGCCGGTGCCGGTGGCTCCCTGCAGGCGAAACTGCGGCAGATCGAAGTGCATGCCGTGGCGAAAAAGAACCAGCAAGACCACGAAAACGATGGCCGCCACCGAAACGGCCTCGATCCACAACATGAGCCGCGCCGAGATCTTGACGTCGCGCCAGGCTACCGCCACGGCAATCACCGTCACAAACAGAGCCAGGGCTACCGGAGATCTCGCGCGCAGCGAGAAGTCCTGCAAAACCACGTTGGCATAGTGATAGAAGCCGCCGATGATGCTGGAGCCGGTGGCGATATAGGCGAGCAGCAGGCTCCAGGCGGCGACCGCGGCCAGCGGCGCGGGCAGGGTCTTGCTCGAATAGGTATAGAGGGAGCCGGGCGACGCGGAATACTTTGCGAAGCGGCTCACGCACCAGGCGACCACAAGAATGGCGACGGTGGCCAGAGCGTAGGCCAGCCAGGTGGCGTTGCCGGCGAGCGCGGCCACCAGAGGAATTGTGGCCACCGGCGTCGCGGTGGGCGCAATTGTCGAAATGGACTGCGCCAGCGTTTCGAACGGCGAGAGCACGCCGCGGCGGAGGCCAAAATTGCCGGAACTCGAAGCGGCGGGCGAAAAACCGGCGTCAGCCATTCGGCAAGTTTCCTTGTGTCACCAGAGTTGCGCGCGAGAGAGCGGACAAAGTGCCAACAGTATAGGCGCGGCGCTCCATCCCGCAAAAAATATCGCCATGAGAAATTGTGATGGAGCGAATCAGCCACGGCGCAGCAACGCCGGCTGCGGGCTTCATAGCGCCGACGATTCGAACTCGCGCAAGCGGCGCTCGAGTTCCCACTGCTGGCGCGCCTTTTCGCTGGAGCGTAGAAATTCAGCGCAGGCCGTGGAAGGTTTTTCTGTACCCAGCGCGTCGCGGGCACAAGCGGAGGCTGGCGCCGTGAATTTGTCTGGCGACGCCCACAGGCTGGCGCCAGGCAAAAATGTGTGCTCCATGCCGGTGCGTGTCATTGTCTTCAGGTCGGTATAGCGCAGGCCGAACGTTTCCACCGCCTTGACGTACTCGTGCGTGAAGTCAATGCGCGAAACGCCTTCGTCGTCGGTGTTCAGGGAAACCGGAACGCCGAACTTGCGATACACCGGCAGCGGGTGATCCTTCCCGGCCACTCCCAGGATGACGTCGTTGCTGGTGAGATTGATTTCAACCATCACGTGCTTTGCGGCCATCTCTTTCAGCAGCGCGTGCGGCTGATTTTCGTACATGACGTCCACGCCGTGGCCGATGCGCTCCGCGCCCGCTTCTTCGACAGCCAGACGAATGTGGCAGCAAAGCCCTTCGTAGGTCACCAGGCCCGGCGCAATTTCCCCGGCGTGCAGCGCGATGTGCACTTTTGGATACACGGAGTGCAGGTAGGCAATCATGCGCATCTGCAGCGCGTAATCGTTCATCGCCAGGTAGCCGTTTTCCGGCATGACAAAGTTGATGCCGACGAAGCGCGGATCGGCCATCACCGTCTCGAAGCAAAGCACGGTCTGCGCGAACACCTGCTGCTTGGGAAAGCCGCGCAGCACCTGGCAGAGATAGCGCAGTTCGAGCTTGCAGGCGGGTGAGGCGTCGGGCTGGTCGCAGCGTTCCCGCTTGCGGCGCTCGGCCTCTGCGTCGTCCAGCGATTTTCTGGCGGCAGCGATGTCCGGGGCCAGGCCTTTGGCCAGCAGGGCCTCGCGAAAACGCGACAGATCGTCTTGCCAGCCGATTTCATAACCCGCCCTGGCCGCATTGCCAAAATCCGGAGTGTGCATCAGCTCGATGTACTGCACGTTCTGCCGCGCGGCTCGGGAGATGACCTCGTCAATCCATTCGCCGAGGTGCCGGTCCATGGCGATTCCGCCGAAGCGCGCGAACGTATTGAAGAACTGATCGTGACCGCTGACGCCGGCCGAGGGCACGAAATTGCGCATCGAGAAAGCGTCCACCAGTTGGTCGTAAAGATGCTGGTCCTGAAACACTTGCGCTGCCGGGATTTTTCCGCCGGCGCAGTTGCCGGGCTTGCCGCCTTCGGGCTGGGAATACACCGGACCAACGCCGTGGATCGCGGCCGGGTCGAGGCACATGCCGTCCGCCGCGGCATCGCCGATCCAGGTTTCCGCGTACAGCGCGCCATAGAGATGGTTGTGCAGGTCGGCGCCCTTTGGCATTTTTAACAGAAGATTGCGCAGTTCGAGCGGGCTGTTGCGCAATGACTCCACCGCAAGATCCAGGCGGCGCTCGGCGGCGCTCGCTGTGCTTTCGGATTTCGGGGCCGCCTGCGCGCGCGCAAGCGCGGGCGAAAGTGCGCCGCACAAAGACAAGACCGCACCGGCCCACAACACGGCTAGCCAAGACACGCTAAAAGGCTTCTTCATTCGCTGCTTTCCTTCCGGCATTTTGCTCGCGGAGCGACTCTGCATTTGAGCTACAGAGAATAGCAGGCGCGCGGCGAAGTTTGACAGCATTGCGCAGCGGACCTATAGTGGCGCACCATTTTCGGATTTTGCGCGGAAGACCAGAGGAGAGCGATTGCTCGAACGATTGTTCCGCCTGCGGGAAAACGAAACCACTGTGCAGCGTGAGCTGTTCGCCGGCCTGACCACGTTCATGGCCATGGCGTACGTGGTGGTCGTGAATCCGCGCATCCTTTCGGAAAGCGGCATGCCGGCGGACGGCGTGCTCTTCGCGACGTGCTTCTCCGCGGCCCTGGCCACGCTGGTGATGGGATTGTGGGCGAACTACCCGATCGCGCTCGCGCCGGGCATGTCGCTCAACGCCTACTTCACCTACTCCGTGGTGCTCGGCCGCGGCGTGCCGTGGCAGACCGCGCTGGGCGTGGTGCTGCTTTCCGGAGTGCTGTTCCTGCTGCTGACGCTGACGAAAGTGCGCGAACGCATCGTCAACGATATTCCGGACTGCTTGAAGCACGGTACCGCCGCGGGCATCGGCCTGTTCATCGCCTTCATCGGCCTGCGCAACGCCAAGCTCATCGTCGCCAATCCCGCGACCTTCGTCGGCATGGGCAGAATTTCCGACCACGAAGTGCTGCTGGCGGTCGCCGGGTTGATCCTTACGGCCATCCTCATGGCGCGGCGCGTGAGCGGAGCGATTCTGATCGGCGCGGTGCTGATTGCTCTGGCCGGGATTCCCCTGGGCCTCGCGCACCTGCCCGCGCACTTCTTCTCGCTGCCGCATCCTTCCGGAACATTTCTGAAAATGGACCTGCGCGGAGCGGCAAAGCTGGGTCTCGGCGAATTGATCTTTGTCTTCTTCTTCGTGGACCTGTTCGACAACGTCGGCACGCTGGTGGGCGTGTGCGAACAGGGCGGTTTTCTGCGCAATGGCACGCTGCCGCGCGCCAGCCGGGCCCTGCTGGCCGACGCGTTTGGCACCATCGCCGGCGCTCTGACCGGCACGTCCACCGTGACCAGCTATATCGAAAGCGCTGCGGGTGTCGCGGCCGGAGGACGCACCGGCCTCGGCAACATTGTGATCGCCGCGCTCTTCGCCGCCGCCATGTTCTGCTCGCCCCTCGTCGCCGCGGTGCCCTCGTATGCCACGGCTCCGGCGCTGATCCTGGTCGGCGCGCTGATGTGCGGCTCGATCGCGCGCGTGAAGTGGGACGATTTTTCGGAAGCCTTCCCGGCGTTCCTGACCATTCTGGCTACGCCGCTGACGTTCAGCATCGCCACCGGCCTCAGTCTGGGACTCCTGTCCTACACTCTGGTCAAACTGGGAACCGGCCGTTATAAGGAAATCAGCCCGCTCATCTGGGTGCTCTCTATCTTGTTTCTCTGTCGTTATGCTTTCCTGGGCTCCGAATAGTCCGCGGCTCGGCGCTGTTTGTCGTTTCGTTTTACTGGAAGGACGCGACGGCCTGCTGCTGATCCTCAAAAACCTCGAACAAATTCAGAACGCGCACTAGTTTGAGCGTCTGCAGCGCAAATTTGGAAGGATTGAGCAGCTTCAGCGAGCCGCCGCGCTGTTTCGCCGCCGTCAAGTAACGCACCAGCATGCCGATGCCGCTGGAATCAATCATGGGAACTTCCTGAAGATCCACCAAGAAGCGCGATTCGCCGGCGTCCAGCAGATCCTTGAACGTCGCGTTGCTGCGATCCAGCGCCGCGCCGAGGTTCAGTTTCCCTCGCATGGTGATGATTTTGACCTGCTCCTGGGTGCGAACATCGATCTCCACAATGGCTCCCTGAATGCTTCCGGATGCGACGCCCCGACGGGAAGAGGAATGCTTGCGCGGGGTTGTCCTCTCTGCTAGAGTGCGCGCACAAATTAGAAGAATGGTGGCGAATTTGCAAGGCGAGAGGGCAGTGCCACCGCGTTTCCGAGGCTTAAGGCTTCGCTTACCTGCACGGGGCGCAGAGATTCCGTTTGAACCTCGACTTCATTGCACTTTCTTCAGAGCTTTTTGGCGCACAGGAAGTGGTGCCTCGTGCGCGAGCCATCGCGCGCGCGGTGGAGCGCGCACTTCCGGGCTGCGCGGCCATTGTGTACACCCTCGGCGCCACGGACGAGGGCGAAGCGTGGTTCCCGCGGGTGATCGCGGGCGAGGCGGTGGCCGCGTCACCGCTGGCGGCGGGCGGCGGAACCCTGGGCCAGGTGGCGGAGGAGCGCACGCCACTGCTCTTCGCGGCCGGCGATCTCTCCCGTGAAGACTACGCCCATCTGGACATTCGCCGCACCGTGCGTTCGCTCGCCTATCTTCCGCTCGAACACCGCGAGGCGCTGAACGGCATCCTGGAAGTACTCAGCTTCGATACGACGCTCACGCCCGCAGATCTGCAGCAACTGTCGCCGCTGGGCGCCATCGGCGGCGCGGCGCTCTCTTCCGGGGAAAGCTACGAACAGGAGCGCAACGATTCGCTGGCATCCATCACTCGCCTCACGCAGCTTTACGACCTGGAGAAATCATTTTCGTCCACGCTGGAGATGGACGAGCTGCTGCCCTTGATCGGCGAAAAATTCCGCGAAGTGATGGAGTGCGAAGCCATCAACCTGTGGCTGCTGGCCGGCGACGAATCCCTGCAACTGATGCAGCAATCGGGCGTGGACGAGACCACTCCCGCCGGCAGCGCGCAGCGCCCGGGCCAAGGCATCCCCGGCTACGTTTCGGATTCCGGCGAAGCGGTCTTGATCGAAAGCGCGGACGACCCGCGGCTCGGGGCGCGCAGCGCCAACACCGCCGCGGGCGGCGTGCACTCGCTGCTGGTGGCGCCGATTCTCGACCGCGAGGCGCTGGTCGGCGTGGTCGAAGCGGTCAACAAGGCCGATGGCAGCCCGTTCGATGAAGACGATCTTTTTGCGCTGGCCAGCATCACCCAGACCGCTTCGGCCGCTTTGCACAACGCCAGCCTGCTGATGGCCGAACGCAAGGTGGAAGTGCTGGAGACGCTGGTCAAGGTCAGCCACGAGATCACATCCACGCTGAACCTGGACCGCATGCTGCAAACCATCGTCAGCGCGCCCCAGGCGGTGATTCCCTACGAACGCGCGGCCATCGCCCTGGAGCAGCGCGGCCGATTCAAGCTGAGCGCGGTCACCGGGTTGACGCAGGTGAACGCGGACGCGCCGGACATCGCGCCGCTCAATAGCATCCTGCAATGGGCTGCGCTGGCCGAGGAAACGCTGCACGTCCGGCAGCACGGCGAGGAGATTGACTCCGAACGGGAAGAGACGCGCGCCAAATTCCAGCAGTATTTCGAGCAAACCGGCATGCGCGCGTTTTATGCCATGCCGCTCAACGACGACAGCGGACGCGTCGGAATCCTCAGCATGGAGAGCAGCGATCCCGATTTTCTCCAGCCGGTGCATATCGAATTGCTGCAGGTGCTGGGCGGGCAAGCCACGGTAGCGCTGCGCAACGCGCAAATGTACAAGGAAGTGCCGTTCATTTCCGTGTTGGAGCCGGTCTTGCAGCGGAAGCGGAGGTTCATGGCATTGGAAAAGACGCGGCGCAGAGCGATTACCTTTGGAGCCATGGCCCTGCTGGTGTTTCTGGCGATCTTTCCGCTGCCCATGCGCGTGGACGGAGACGCCAGCGTCGCGCCCCTGCGGCGCGCCCTGATCCAGCCGGAGTTTGAAGGCGTGGTCGGCACGGTGTTTGTGCGCGAAGGCCAGGCCGTCAGCAAAGGCCAGGTGCTGGCGGAAATGGACGCGTGGGATCTCCGCACGGCTCTGGCCGAATCGCAATCGAAATACCAGGCGGCGCTGCTGCAGATGAATCATGCGCTGGCGGCGAACGACGGGGCCGAAGCCGGTGTGCAGCGTGTGCAGGCCGACTACTGGAAGTCCGAAGTGGAGCGCGCGCAGGAGCTCCTCGGCCGCGCGCAGCTGCGCTCGCCGATGGAGGGGATCGTCGCCACCCCGCGCGTGGATACGCTCGCGGGACGCCGCCTGCAGCCCGGCGACACGCTGGCGGAAGTGGTGGATACGTCCAGCGCCGTGGTGGATGTCGCCGTGGACGCGCGCGATCTGGCCCTGCTGCAGCCGGGACAACCCGCGGCGATCAAGCTCAACAGCTTTCCCACGCGCACGTTTCGCGGCACCGTAACCGTGGTCAGCGCAAAGGGCCAAGCACAGGCGGACACCCGGGTCTTTTTCGCGCGCGTGCTCGTGCCCAACCCCGATGGAGCGATTCGCGCCGGCATGGAAGGCCGCGCCAAGATTTCCACCGGTTGGCGGACCTCCGGCTACGTTTTTTTCCGCAATCCGGCGATCTGGTTGTATTCGAAGATCTGGAACTGGCTTGGGTGGTGAGATGAACGGAACCAGGAAATCGCTGTGGGTGTTCGTGACGCTGCTGCTCTGCGGCTGCGGCGACGCCAAGCCGGAGAAGACGCCGGCGCCCGCACCGCTGAACGCTGCTCAGCCCGCGCCGGCCGCGCAGCCCGCCGCGCCCGCCGACAACACACTGACGGTTACCGCGCCGCTCATCGTTGAACACCAGGTCGACGTTACCGCTCAGCGTGACGGCGTTGTGGCCTCGGTCTCCGCCGATTCCGGGGTGCGCGTGGCAACCGGCACGGTACTGGCCAAGCTCGACGACCGGCAGTTGGCCGCCAATCTGGAGGCGGCGCGCGCCAAGACCCGCAGCATCGCAGCCGATCTGAAAAATTGGGAAGCGGAAGCCGAAGTGCTGAAAGCGGATTACGTGCGCGCGCAGCGCCTTTACACCGAAAAACTCATCGCCGAGGAGCAGTTGCAGCACGCGAAATACAAAGCCGAGTCCGACCAGTGGGACATCCTGCGGGTGAAAGAGCAACTCAACACGGCCCGCCAGGAGGAGCAATCGCTCGAACTGGAGCTGGAAAAGACGCGCATCATGGCGCCGTTCGCCGGGCTCGTGGCCCGCCGTTACGTGCGCGAAGGGCAATCGGTCGCGAAAGGCGACCGGCTTTTCTGGGTGACGGCGGAAGGGCCGCTGCGGGTGCGCTTCACGCTGCCGGAAAAATACCTCGGCCACGTAAAGAAGGGTCAGGAGCTTGCTCTGGCCACGCCGGACCTGCCGAGCGAGCAGCACCTCGCGAAAATCCTGGAGATCAGCCCGGTGGTTGATCCCTCCAGCGGCACGATCGAATTGCTCGCGGAAGTCGCTGGCGCGCGCGGCAACCTCCGCCCCGGCATGACCGTCGCCCTGCGCGTGCCCTCGCTGCCATGAACCTGACCCGCGCTCTGGACGTCGCACTGCCGGAAATTCCGGCGCGCGTCCTGTCCACACGCGCGCCGCGCGTCGACCCCGGCACCACCTTCCGCGAGCACGTGGAGGACGGCGCGCGCGTCGTCCGCGTGTACACTCCCGCCTCCGGCTTCATGTTCAAGCTGACGCCCCAGCAATGGGCGCTGGCCCAGCTCTTCGATGGCAGCCGTTCCTTCGCGCAAATCGCCGAAGCCTTCTCCGCGCAAACCGGGGAATATTACGACGAGCAAAGCGTGGCCGAATTCTCAGCCGAGCTCGACGCCGCCAACTTCTGGTATCAGACCGCGCAGGAAAAAAACGTTCTGCTGCTGCTGCAAAGCAAGGAAGAACGCCGCAAAAATCTGAAAGCCCGCAGTCGCCGCTTCGCCGATCTCTCGATGATCATTTTCCCCGCGTTCAATCCCGACCGCGGACTCACCTGGATTTACCAGCGCACCCGATGGATTTACAGCTGGTGGTTTACGGCCATCACCCTGCTGGCTTTCGCCTTCACCTTTGCCATCAGCATCACCCACTGGTCGGAGATCGGCCGCGATACCGTGGAGTTCTACAACTTCACGGACAAATCGGCTTCCGATGTCGCGGTGTTGTACCTGCTCGGAATCTTCGTCGTGGCGGCGCACGAATATGCTCATGCGCACGCCTGCAAGCACTGCGGTGGCCGTGTTCCGGCGATGGGCTTTGCCTTGATCATGCTGACGCCCGCGTTTTACACCGACACCACCGAAGGCGCGGTTATGGGCGATCGTGCGCAACGCCTGGTGATTGCTCTGGCCGGCATCTGGGTGGAGCTGATCATCTGCTCCATCGCCACCCCGGTGTGGTGGCTCAGCGAGCCCGGCACCATGCTTCACGATGGCGCGTACTTTCTGATGATGCTCACCGGCATCGTTTCGCTGGTCGTCAACTGGAACCCGCTCATCAAGCTCGACGGCTATCACATGATGTGCGAAATCATCGGCGTTCCCGATCTGAAGGAAGAATCCACGGCATGGCTCTCCG
Source organism: Dongiaceae bacterium (assembly GCA_035542235.1). Classification (GTDB taxonomy): domain Bacteria; phylum Acidobacteriota; class Terriglobia; order Acidiferrales; family UBA7541; genus Acidiferrum. Next base: position 13,126 of record DATKLU010000073.1, on the reverse strand, counting down.
CCTGGGTCAAAAAGCACATCTGGCGCCTGCCGGTGGAAGTACCGTACGTGCCGAAACGCCGCCGTCCGGGCTATGCCGTCTACGCGTTGCTGTCCGGCGCTTACAGCTATACGGTAATGACCTTCCTGGCAAAATTCGCGGGCAATGTTTCCCGCAACTTCAGCCCGGAGTGGGCCTTCCTTCCGGAGTACGGCATCACCCTACTCATCTTCAAGTCGCGTATTCGGTTGCTTTTCAATTTCCTGAAGCTGGTCTATTTGGACAAGAAAGAGCGGGTGCGCGCCTGGCTGCGCTCCTACGGCGCATTAGCCGCCGGTTCGCTCATCCTCATCGTTCTTCTGCTGCCGGTCTGGCATGAACGCACGACCGGCCCCTTCACGCTGGAGCCCACGCAGCTCGCGGTGGTGCGGGCGGCGGTTCCCGGCGTGGTGGAAGATCTCCACGTCACGGAAGGCGTTCCGGTGGTCGCGGGCCAGCCCCTCGCGCGCCTTCGCAACCTGGCGCTACGCTCCGAATTGGCTGCGGCGCAAGCCAGACTGGCTGCCGCCTCCAGCCGCGCCACCTCCGCGCAGTTGCGTTACCAAGACCTCGGCGAAGCCCTCCGAGAGAAAGAACGTTACCAGGCGCAAGCCGAGCAACTGCGCCAGAAGGCCGCGCACCTTGAAATCGTCAGCCCCATCGCGGGTACCGTCCTCACCGCGCGACCAGAGGACCTGCGCGGTTCTTACCTGCCCGAAGGCGCCGAGTTGCTCGAAGTCGCCGACCTAAGTCGCTTCCGCGCTCGCATTTTTGTCTCCGAGTACGACCTCTATAAGGTCGCCATCGGCGCCCCCGCGCGCTTGCAGGTGGAAGGCCTGCCGCAGACCTGGGCCAGCGAAGTCGCCGCCATCGCGCCGGTTTCGCGGGAGAGCGACCCGACGCTGATCGAGGAGAGCAAGCTCAAGGGCCTGCATCCGCCGCAGTTCTATATTGTGGAATTGCGCGTTCCCGCCGCGCCGGGGTTGAAACCGGGAATGACCGGAACGGCCAGAGTCTACGGGAGGCGTAGAACCCTGGCCGCTCTGGCTTGGGACGCCTTGCGGGTCGTGCTAGGCCGCAAGATTTGGTGAAAAAAAGAAGGCGAGTGGGCTGGGCCGCCTCGCCTTCGCCGAGTCACCGCTTACCGCCGGTGAAACTTTTAGCTCAGAGCCTGCTTCGCGCTCACCTGCTTGGCACTGGCGTACTTCGCGTTCACGATCTTCTTGGCGCTGGAAACACTCTTGCCGTGCGCCATCTTGGCGCTGCTCACGTTCTTTCCGTGCACCAACTTGGTGTTGGCAACGCTCCGGCCGTGCGCGATCTTCATCGCGGAAACCATCTTGTCGCCCTTCACTTCCGATTCGTGCGCCGCCGCCACGTTGGCCTTCTTCGCCGTCTTCAAGGTGCTGATCAAGCTCTTCTTCTGGATGCTCATGTCGGTCCCCGCTCCATCTTAATTTTGATTCACCGTCGGACGCAGAACTCTAGTGCAAGGGCTGTGCCAAAGTCCACGCCGCGCACTGGCGCGCACCCTGCCCGCCTCTCGCCCGCAGAATCAACGACTTATGGCCTGCGGCGCGCCAGGAGCTCCGCCTTCCCCGCGGGTTCAGGTGAATTTTTCAACCGACTGGTTAAAAATTAACTGCTGATGGGTTAAATTTTAACCGGTTTACAGCTTCAGCTTCCGGCACAGGTACTTCATCCGCTGCCCGTCCAGCCGCAGCAACGCCGCCGCCGCGCTTTTCTTCCCGCCGCAGCGCCGCAGCGCCGCCGTCAGGTAGGCAATCTCGATCCGCTCCATCTCGGCATCGAAATCCACGCCCTCTTCCGGGATCAGGATCGCTTCCTGGCCGCTGGCGCTGTGCTGCAGCAGATGCGAGGGCAGATTCTCCGCGGTGATCACTGCCCCGCTGGTCATGACCACCAGCCGCTGCACCAGGTTTTCCAGTTCGCGCACGTTTCCCGGCCATGGATACTCTTCCAGAATCTCCAGCGCCTCCGGCTGTACGCTCTTCACCGGCTTCTTCGCGGCCGCGCAATAGAGCCGCAGAAAATGGTCCACCAGCAGGGGCAGGTCGCCGTCGCGCTCGCGCAGCGGCGGCACCGCAATCGGCACCACATTGATGCGGTAATAGAGGTCTTCGCGGAATTGCCCTTTGCGCACCAGGTCTTCCAGGTCGTCGTTGGTGGCACAAATCAGCCGGAAATCGATCTTTTTGGCGGCGCGCCCGCCCAGGCGCTGCACCGTACGCTCCTGCAGCACGCGCAGCAGTTTGCTCTGCAGCCCGGGATTCAGCGTGGTGATCTCGTCCAGAAACAGCGTTCCGCCCTGCGCCGACTCGATCAGCCCGGCCCGCGCCGCATCGGCGCCCGTGAACGCGCCCTTCTCGTAGCCAAACAGCTCCGATTCGATCAACGATTCCGGCAGCGCCGAGCAGTTCAGGCAGATATAGGGTTCGTTCGCGCGGTCGCTCGATTGCACGATGGCCTTGGCAATCAGCTCTTTGCCCGTGCCGCTTTCTCCACGCAGAACTACCGTGGTATTGCTCTCCGCCACCGCTTGAATCGTCTGGTACAGCCTCTGCATCGCCGCGCTGGCTCCGATCAGCGACCAGAACGCCGCGCGGTTCTCCACCTGCTGCACAACGCGCCGCCCTTCCATCTCCAGCGCGCGCTTTTCGATCGCCCGGACGATCACTTCCTGCAGCTCTTCGTAGTTCACCGGCCACAGCACGAACTCGTCCGCTCCGGCCTGGCTGGCGCTCAGCGGAATGCTGCGCTCGCGTGAACGGGTCATGGCCACCAGCACCATGTCGTCGCGCACCGCGCGAATCTCCTGCAGCACTTCCACGCCGTCGCGCGCGCCTTCGCCCACCACGTCCAGATCCAGCAGCAGCGCGCGCACCTGGGAATCCTCCACCGCGCCTTTGATCGCCGCTTCCGTATCGGCCAGCGTGGCTCTCAAGCCCGGCTGCAGGCCGCGGCGCAGCTCCGCAAACGCGGCGGCATCTTCCATCACCACGGCGATTGCCTGCACTTCCGGTTGGTTGGTTTCCGCGGGCATGGCTTGAACCGCGGGATTATAGTCGTTCAAACCCGGTTTGACTCGCCTTTTCCCGCTCGCTCCAGGGGCCGCGGTTTATTTCGCTGCGTGCGTCGCCAGAAATTCCTGCTGCTGCAGCGCGATCGGCACATTGCCGTTGCTCCACAGCGCATCATGAAAGCGGCGCAGGCTGAACGCCTGGCCCTGCGCCTTTTTTGCTTCCGCCAGAAACTCGAAAATCTGCACCTTGCCCACCTGATAGGAAATCGCCTGCCCCGGCGTAGTCGCAAACATCGTCGCTTCCTGCCGCGCTGTCTCGCGGTCCATCGGCACATGCGTTTCCAGATACTGCGCGGCCTGTTCCAGGGTGAAAATCCCCAGCGCCAGCTTTACATCCACTTCCACGCGCAGCGCCCGCAGCCGCATGAAGTGATAAATGATTTCGCGGGAGTGCGGGCTGTCGTCGAAGAGTCCCGCCTGCAGCATCATCTCTTCCGCGTAGAAGCCGATGCCTTCGTTCGCGCCCGAATCGTAATAGTGCCGGCGGATCGCATCCGGGTTCTGCCAGGAAATCGCCAGCTGAAAATAGTGCCCCGGCACACCCTCGTGCACCGTGATCGGCCGCGGATCCTCCGCCGTGGCGCGCCAGAAAAATCCCATGTGCTGCGAAGGCGGGTTCACGTAGCGCACGCAGTTGTCTTTCAGCCGCGATGGCCCGGTGAAATCGTCGGTCTCGCCGAAATCGCTTACCGCGCGCAGATACTCCGGCATGGCCCGCAGCGTGTAGTGCTGCACCGTAGCCGGCACGGTCAGGATGTTTTTCGCCTCCAGAAACGCGCGGATCGCAAGTTCGTCGTTTCCAGCCTTCTTGATCCACTCTTCCGTGCTGGCCGGAATCGTGAGCGGCGGAACGTCATGATCTCGGTTTTCTTCGTACACCTCGAAGGCCACCGTCCGCGCCCATTCCTGTTTGCTCATCTGCAGCAATTGTTCCGGCGTGTACGGAAGCAGCGCCACGTTCTTCAGGAAATATTCGTAGTTCTCGCGCCCAACCGCAGCCCCTTCCGGCAGTGACGCCAGCCTCGCCTGCAACCACACCCGGTATTGTTCCAGCGCCGTCGCGGCGGCTGCCAGGGCACTCGTCAACTCTTCCTTCTTTAGCGTCGTCACCGGCGCCAGCGAATCCGCAACCGTCGCCAGTTTCGTGCCCACTCCGTCCAGCGCTGCGATGGCCACCCGCGCAAACGGCGCCGGCGGCTTCTCCAGATTTTCCTCCGCGCTCTTCACGATCCCCGGAATGTCCCGCACCCGTGCGAGCAATTCACGGCTGCGCGCTTCATCGAACGGCGGCGGCACCACCAGCGCTTCCACCAGCGCGGTCAGGGATTGCTCCACGTAAAAATTCGGATCACGTTTCCAGCGCGCGTTGCGGTCCAGCTCCCAGCGCACCCTGGCCAGAGCCGAACCCAGCAGTTTGCAGTCCGCCACCCGCGCCGCCGGACCGGTTTCGCAAGCCAGCCCCTTCCAGCGCGTTTCAAATTGCCCCAGCTCCCGCCGTTGCTTCTCGATTGCCGTCCTGGACCAGTCCCGCTTTCCGCTGGTCGCCTCATTCGGTCTTTCGATGCGCGGAATATCGTCCGGCGAGTAGGGCTGCGTCACTGCGCGCCACGCCCAGAAATCCGCCGCTAATTTTTGTAACTCCGCGCCGTCCTCGGGAACCGGCGCGGCCGCCAGCGGCAGCGCCGCAAGCCCGCATAGCCCGAACACCGTCGCCATCGCCGCTACCAACGCTCGTCTCATATCCTCATCTCCGAGGGCACAAAGTTTCGCAGACCGCACCCGCGCCACAAAGCGAAAATCCGCCGCAGCAACATTTTTGATTTACGCCGCGCAACCCGCACTATGCTAAAAAAGTAAGGAGCTTGCTCCATGGCGATCGACACCCGCAACGCACCCGAACCATCCCCGCCGCCCGAGAAAACGATCTGGAGAAATCCGCTCGTTTACACCTCCCTGCTTCTGCTGGTCGTCGCCGCCTACGTCGGATGGATTCTCTATTCTCGGCACGCGGCGAATCAGGAGTACGATCGCCGCGCCGCCGAAGAGCGCGCCCGCAAACAGCACGAATCCGATCAGGCCGCCATCGAGCAGCTCGGCGGCAGCGAACTCGCCATCCAGATGCTCTATGCAACGCCCAAAATCGAACGCGGTGGCGTGGCCCAAATCTGTTACGGCGTGGCCAACGCCGCGAGCGTCACCCTCACGCCGCAGGACAATCCAGTGTGGCCTTCGCACAGCCTGTGCGTGGACGTAAAGCCCGCCAGGACAACCACTTACACGCTCACCGCCACCGGCAAGGACGGTAAAACCGTCTCTCAGCAGGTGACCGTCGCCGTCCACTAGCTCCGCCGCAATCTCCGCGCAAACCGCCGCGCCATTTCCGCGCAGACTCATCCGCCTCCGCAAAACGCCACTTGTTCCCGCAATTTCCCTCCATCTATACTTGACCCTGCGCGGGGGCGGCCCAATCCCTCCCCCGCGAATTTCTTTTTGGTGAAGGCGCATGTCCGACCCCATCGCGAAAATCAAGCAGAAGCTGCAGGACGAGATCGACCAGCTTGCGCACGAACTCAACGTGGAGCTGCCCAAGGAAATCGCCGTGGCCCGCGCGCACGGCGACCTTTCTGAAAACGCAGAATACAAGTACGCCAAGGAGCGTCAGGGTTTTGTGAACGCGCGGCTCGGCCAGCTGAAAAAGCGTCTCGGCGATCTGGGCATGCTCAACCTCAGCAACATTCCCACCGACCGCTCCGGCTACGGCTCCAAAATCGTCGTCGTGGACACCCAGAAAGATGCGCGCATTGAATACAAGCTGGTCAGCAGCGAAGAGGCCGACGCCGAAAAGGGCCTCATCTCGACCACCTCGCCCATCGGTCGCGCCTTGCTCAACCGCAAGGTCGGCGATGAAGTGAAAGTCTCGACCCCCGCCGGCTCCAAGGAATTCGAAGTCGTGGAACTCCAGACCATCCACCAGTTGGAATAGCGTTCCCGCCCGGCGGTGCTGTGTCCGCGCGGCGCCGGTGCCGTAGTGCAGGGCTTCATTCCTGAGCCTTTTTCCGACAATCTCGCCCTGCTTCTGCAGATGCGCGGGGTGCGACCCTGCCAGGGATCACACCTCGCACCGGCCAGAGCGCCTGTGCGACTGGTGCCGCACGCGTTGGTTTGTCAGGGTGCGAGGTTCTTTTGCGCTGTGTCCTGGCTTGCGCATGCCAATCACGATGTGGGGAGCCGGCTTCCCTGCGGGACTAATCGGCGACGGGGTGGATGACGACCTGCCGGCGGTCGGCCGCGCCGGTGCTTTCGGTACGGATGCCGCGAACACCTTGCAAGGCCAGGTGAACCAGCCGGCGGTCGCGCGCCGACATCGGATTCAGCGTGAGCGGCTGGCGCGAGGCGATGACGCGCTCCGCCGCGGTACGAGCCATCATGCGCAACTCTTCCATGCGCAGCGCCCGGTAGCCGCCGCTATCCAGCAAAATCTTTTCCTGCCACGGAGGATCGAGCCGCAGCGCGCGCAGCGCCAGGTGCTCGATGGCCTGCAGAAGTTCGCCGCCGCGTTCCAGCAGCAGGTCCTGGTCGCGTCCGGAAAGATCGGCCAGGACTTCCGCCAGCGGCGGCTCGCCGCCGTGCGCGATGCTCACGGAAACCTGAAGATCCAGTTTGGCCGCGCGCGTGGTCTCTTCCAGAAACGTGCGCAGAGCCTCCGCGGCCGCGGCCCGTTGGAACACACCATTTTCGATCAGGCCCGGCGTCATATTCTTTGCTCAGAGCGGTGAGGCCGCGACTCCGAAGGGGCGGCAACGGCGCCTATGCTACTGCAGCCTGCCGCTTGCCGCTACTGTTTCCGGTACGCTTCTTGCCCGTTACTGCTTGCCGCTTACTTCTTGCCGTTTTTGCTGGCCTTCACGGGCGCCGTCACCGGATGCGCGCGGTTCAGATACCACTGCTGCGCCACGCCGATCAGGCTGCTGGTGAGAATGTACACGGCCAGCCCACTCGAGACCGGGAAAATGATAAACATGGCCGCAAACGAAATTGGCATGAACTTCATCATCATCTGCTGCTGCGGATCGGTGGTGGTAATGGGCGTCATCTTCGACGCCAGATACATCGCCGCGCCCATCACGATCGGCAGAATGCGGTAATGATCGGGCGCGGAAAGGTCGGTAATCCAGCCGAACCACGGCGCGTGGCGCATTTCGATGGAGGAACTCAGCGCGCGGTTCAAGCCGAACCACACCGGCATCTGCGCAAACGCCTGCACGCAGCCGCTGACCGGGTTCACCCCCTCGCGCTTGTAGATGGCCATCACTTCGGCGTTCATCTCCCCGCGCTTCGGGTCGTTGATCTTGTACTTCTTGTAGCGGTCCTGGATCGCTTTGATTTCCGGCGCCAGCTTCTGCATCTTCATCGTGGTCTTGTAGCCGGAGATGCGCAACGGAAACAACAGCATATTGATGATGACCGTGAGCACGACGATCGCCCATCCCCAATTGGGGATGTACCCGTACAGCCACTTCAGCGCGTGGAACAGCGGATCGGAAATGATTTCCAGCCAGCCGAAATTCACCAGCGATTGCAGCGGCGGGTTCATGTGCTTCAGGTCGTCGTAGTCTTTCGGCCCCACGTAGAGCCGCAGCAACATCGGCTGAGCGGAAGTGGCCACCGCAACCTGCGAGACCGGCTCGCCCTTGGTCTCCGGCTTGCCGTCATTTCCGGTCACCTGGATCGAATGCCACGCCCGCCAATAGCGCGTCTCGACGATGCCTGGCGGCGCGCCCACCGGCGCCAGAAACGCCGCCGCGAAATAGCGGTCTTCGATGCCCGCCCAATCCTTGCCGCCCTGCCACGTGGCCGGGCCCCACTTGCCGCCGTCTTCCAGCTTCTTGTAGGGCAGGTTCGTCAGCTTCCCGCCTTCGCTGTAGAACGTGTTCACGGTTTCGACGGGCACCGGATTCTTCACGGTAAGGTCGCCGAAGCCGCCGAGCCAGGAAAGCCCCGCCGTCACCGGCTTGCCGTCCAGCTTGGCCGTTACTTCCGTGTGCACCACGTAGGAAGCGTCAAAGCGGAAGTGCTTGACGATTTCCAGGCGCCCGTCGCTCCAGGAAAAATCGAGTTCCGCCGGCGCGGTCAGGGCCGCGGGAGCCGCAGCTCCTTTGCTGCTGACCACGTACAGTCCGGTGTTCGCGGCGTCGTCCAGCGCGTTGTCGCTCAGGGATACGCTCAGCGGCCACGCGTTCAGCTCGTTCGCCGCGTCCGGATGAACCAGATCCAGGGTCCGCTGCGGCTTCGCGTCGTCCTTGTATTTCTTCAGCTGCCAGCTTTTCACCACGCCGCCGCGATTGGAAAACTCCACGCGATACAGATCGTTTTCCACCACGATGCTGCGTTCCTGCGCTTCGCCTTTCACCCCAATCGCTGCCGGCGAGGCGGCCGAGACGGATGCCGCGTTCTTGCCCGCCGCTCCCGGTCCCGCAGGCGAAGCGGCCGGCGCAGCGCCGATGGGCGCGGTCGCGCTCGGCGTCGCCGCAGCAGACTGGCTTTGCGCCTGCCCGCTGTGCGGCACGGACTTGGGCGCCATGAATTTCGTCCAGGCGATGATCACCAGCATGGACAGCAGAGACGCCACCAGGATGCGCATCTCCGGGCCGAGGCCCTTCTTTTCCGGCTTACTCGCTTGCGTGGGTTGCGATGGCTGCTCGCTCACAGGGATAGGTTGTCCTTAAGAGAAAAATTCTTGTGTGCGGGCGCGGCTGCGGCATGCCCGCCGTCATGCGGATGCTCATGCCCGGCTTCGTCAGCGCAAGTTTCGGGCACCGGATCGAACCCGAATTTTCCGGAAAACGGCTGGCAGCGCGCCAGCCGCTTCACGCCGAGCCATGCCCCGCGCAGCACGCCAAACCGTTCGATCGCTTGATAGGCATAAACCGAGCAGGTGGGCTCAAAGCGGCAGGCTCCCGCGAACAGCACCGAGAGATACGCCTTGTAACAGCGCAGCGCGAAGAGCGCCGCGCGCACCGCTACGGAAAGCCGCCGTTCGTCTTGTGCTTCCGCGCTCATGGCTGTGCCGTCGCCGGCCCTGCCGCCGGCAGCAGCTTCCGCAACTCCGCCGTAAGCACCGGCAGAGAGGCTGCGGCCACCGAGGGCTTGGGGTGAATCACAATGTCCCATCCTGGCGAGATCTCCTGGCGATGCAGCCGCACCGCTTCGCGCAGACGCCTGCGCATGCGGTTGCGCACCACCGCCCCGCCCAGCGCGCGCTTGATGCTGAATCCGAAGCGGCACACCGGCAGGCCGTTGGGCCTCAGAAAAACAGTGAAGAAGGAGTTGGAACGGCGTTTCCCGCTGCGGTAAACGGCGTCAAAATCCGCCTTGCGCACCAGCCGCGCGGCGCGCGGATAGCCCTGCCCCGCTTCACTCCGGCGTGAGGCGATGGCGTCCCTTCTTGCGGCGTGCCGCAAGAACTTTACGGCCGCCTACGGACTTCATGCGTGCGCGGAAGCCGTGCGTCTTGGCCCGGCGCCGCTTGCGCGGTTGATAAGTGCGCTTTGGCAAAGCAATCCCCCTCTGCAACCTCTAAATATGACGTCCCGCGTGCGCGCGTAGATCGCGATACGGCCCGTTCGCACTGGCCGCAATCGCGGCAAAGTTCGAATCTACAAGTGTACTCGGCGCAGTCCGCAAGGGTCAAGAATCGGCCGGCACACTCGGGATAAGAAAGGTTGGGCGGGATAAGAAAGGTTGGCCGCTCGCCCCGCCTCAATTGCAGTCCTGCTCCTCCGCGCTCTTAGCCAAGCTCCTGCGCCAGCCCAAGCAGAATTCCTTCCGGTCCCCGGATGTAGCACAGCCGGTAGGTATCCTCATACTGCACGATCTCGCCCACCAGCTTCGCCCCGCGCTTTCCCAGCCTGGCCACCGTTTCGTCAATGTCGTCCACCGCGAACATCACCCGTAGATAGCCCAGCGCATTCACTGGGGCCTGCCGGTGGTCGGCGATGGCCGGGGGCTCCAGAAAGCGCGAGAGCTCCAGCCGGCTGTGCCCGTCCGGCGTGCGCATCATGGCGATCTCCACCCGCTGGCCGCTCACTCCCGTCACGCGACCCGCCCACTCTCCTTCGATCGTGGCCCGTCCTTCCAGCTCCAGCCCAAGCTCGCGAAAGAAGTCAATCGTCGCGCTCAGGTCCTCCACCACGATTCCTACGTTGTCCATGCGTTTCAGCGCCATGCGTCCAATTTACACGCCGCCGCCCAACCGAACAATCACCCCGGCGATTTGCCGCAGCGAGTCGCCGAAAATTCACAGGAAATTCCTGCATACAAGTGCCGGGCCGCGCATCTCACTGGCTAGCCCGCGGCGCCGCGCAGAACAGGAGTTTTCATGGACAGCGTACAGATCGCGCGAAATACCTACGAAATGCCCCCGAAGGAGGGCCTCAGCATCGCCCACTTTCTCACCGTCGCCGATATCCAGCGCTCCGCGCGCTACTACGAAAAGGTATTTGGCGCCCGCATCCTCAGCCTCGGCGACGCCGCTGGCGCGCCCTGCTATCTGCAGCTCGCCAATATATGGATGATCCTCAACGTCGGCGGCGGGCCCACTCCCGATAAGCCGACCGTCACCCTCAGCGTGCCCGACCCCAATCACATCAATAGTTTTCTGAATTTTCGCGTCGCCGATATTCAGGCTTGCTACGAATTGTGGTCCAGCCGCGGCGCTGAGTTCATCACCAAGCCGCTCGATAAGTACGGCGAAATCCGCTGCTACATCCGCGACCCTGATGGCTACATCATCGAAGTCGGCCAAAGCAAACCCGGCGTGCTCTACGGCTAGGAGTTTCTCGGACTCCGGCAGGCTTACTCACTTCGCCGTGTGCGGCTTTACACCGGACCAGGTCCACGCACGAATCTTCCATCCCGGCGTTTCACGCACCAGCACGGCGGTGATTTGGCCTTCTTCTTTGAGTGGCTTGCCGTGCTCCTTATAGACGTAGACGGTCGGCAGGATCACGTAGGCGAGCTCGCCTTCGATCTCGGCGCGGGTCGGTTGGCTATAGGTGACTTTGCCGTCGCTCACGCCGGTGGCCTGCGCATGTTTGTCGTAGGCCTCGGCCCACACGCGCGCTGCGTCAGGGCCGCTCCACAGGTGCGGCGCAAATTCGTCAATGATGGTGATGGGGCCCGACGAGGCATAGGCCGCGAACGCGGATTTCGTGTCCCCGCTGTTGAAACCGTCAATGAACTGCCGCAGCGGAGCGGCCACGTCATCGCGCCCGGCAGGCACGGCGGCGGGCACGCACAAAATGACACCCAGCAGAGCGATAACGGCACGACGCACGGCGCGGTTCATGGCAGCGATTCCTCCGGGAGTGTTGCAGGCGGGGTAACGGTTACACGCGCCAGCGCGAAAAGCAACGCGAATCGCGGTGAGAACGCGCGAGAAACGCAAAGCGTCCGCTTTGCGGACTACGGCGAAACGATGGGCAGCTTTTCCGCCGACCAAGCAGCCATCCCGCCGGCAATTTCCGAGACCCGCGTGACGCCCCGCCGCTGCAGCAGGCTCGCCGCAATCGAGGACCGGTACCCGCCCGCGCACTGCACCAGATACTCGCGCTTCGGGTCGAGGGTCGCCATCTTTTCTTCCAGATGGTTCAACGGAAGATTCACGCTGCCGGCGACGTGCTTTTCCGCGAACTCGCGGGGCGTACGCACATCGAGCAGCATTGGCGGCTCCGGCGCCGCCAGCAACTCCGCTGCCAGCGGCGGGCTGACGCGCTGCGTGGTCGCGGTCAGATCAGGCCGCGCCGCCAGGCTCTGCATCCCGTCAAGCAAATAACCGGCGGCGTTATCGAAGCCGATCCGGCCGAGCCGCACCGCCGACTCCGCTTCCCGCCCGGGCGACGCAAGAATGACGATCGGCTTTTCCCGCGAAAGCACCGTGCCGCACCACGTCGCGTACTGGCCGTTCAGGCCGATGTTCACGCTGCCCGCCAGGTGCGCGGCGGCAAACTCTTCCGGCTCGCGCGTGTCCAGAACCTGCGCCCCCTGCGCCTGCAACTCCAACACCCGCTCGAGCTCCAGTGGCTGCAGCTCTTTGGCCAGCGCTTCGTCCAGCGTGGGCCGCTCCTTGCTGTTGAGCACCGCGTCGTAGACGAAATAGGGCGGCGCGTCCGGCTGGTCCACCGTCACCAGTTCGATGAAGTCTGATTTGCTCATTGGCTGCAGCGCGTAATTCACGCGCCGCTGCTCGCCGATGGTCGAAACCGTTTGCTTGCTGATGGCTTTGCCGCACAGCGAGCCCGCGCCGTGTGCCGGATACACCAGGCTTTCGTCGGGAAGCGGCAGCAGCTTGGTGTGCAGCGAATCGAAGAGCAGCGCCCCGAGTTCGCGCGCGGACCAGCCGAGCGCCGCCCGCAGATCGGGACGCCCCACATCGCCGATGAAAAGCGTGTCGCCGGTGAGCACCGAATAGGGCTGCGTGGCGCTGCGCGCCAGGTCGAACACCAGCAGCGAAATGGATTCCGGCGTGTGGCCCGGCGTTTCCAGCGCTTGCAGGCGAACTTTGCCGAATTGCACGGTATCGCCGTCTTTCAGCGCTGTGAATTTGTATTCGGCTTGCGCCCGCGCCCCCAGGTAGATCGCCGCGCCGAGCCGGTCGCGCAGTTCGAGGTGGCCGGCGACGAAATCGGCGTGCAGGTGCGTGAGAAAAACATGGCGGATGGCGAGCTTGTGTTCGGCGGCAAAAGCCAGGTAGCGGTCAATGTCCCGCTGCGGGTCTACCACCGCGGCGGTGCCGGTTTCCTCGTCGCCGATCAAATAAGAAGCGTGCGCGAGGCACGGCAGATAAAACTGATGCAGGATCACGCACGCTTCTCCCTTCGTTTTCAGTTGTGGCGCCGGGTGGCGCCGGCTTGGGTTACTTCGGCTGCTTGACGATGCGCAGGTACGGCCGCGGCGCCTTCCAGCCTTCCGGATACTTCTGCTTGGCTTCGTCGTCGGAAACGCTGC
>DATKLU010000072.1:0-7040 GCA_035542235.1 Dongiaceae bacterium | reverse complement strand
CCATCCACCACATTCTGGAAAGCTTTGAGTGGTGGACCGATCTGATGCTCGGGAAGGCGCGCCGCAAGCTGGCGGAAGATGCGATGACGCTCGGCGGATTGGAAGCGCGATTCGAAAAGGTGTCGGCGGAGCTGGCGGAAGCGGCGCGGCGAAAGCAGCGGGAGGGGAAGCTGGACGAGCACTGGGCGGCAAGACCGCCGGAGCAGGAAGAGACGCACGACTATGGAAATACCGTGGTGCATGCGCTGACGCACGCGGCGCATCACCGGGCGCAGTGGATGTTCCTGCTAAAGCAGCTGGGGGTGGAGGGAATTCCTACTGCGCAAGCTTTGCGCTGGGAGGCGAGGCCAAAGGACGTAGCCGGAACGCAGCCTGGCACGTCTTTGGGCGGCTAAGGCAGCGCACACGAAATTGGCTCCGGGGTTGTGGGTGCCGTACCGCTTTGATTTGCATGGGTGCGGGTGAGATTTTGAGCTGTGAAACTTAGGCTGCGCCAAAGTGCCGAGCGCCATCGGACGCCGCGCCCTGGCTGCAAGGCGATGCTAGAAGCCGGCGTCGTAGGCGGCGGCCGCGATTTCGCCGAGGGCCTGGCCGGCTACGGCTTGCGCGGATTCAGGGTCGGCCGGAAGCGCGACGTGATTGACGTACGCGGCGAAGGCCAGTTTGCGGCCGGACTTGGTGACGACGTAGCCGGCGAGGCCCTTGCCGTTGAGCATCTGACGGGCGTTAAGACGGTCATTGGAGCCGAAGGTGCCGGTTTTGGCGAAGACATGGCCGGCGCCGGGATTATTCACCTGGATTTTCGCGAGCGTGCCGTCCTTGCCGAGGATGGGCAAAGCGCGGAAGAAGACATCGTAATCGGGGCGGGTGGTCCAGTAGGCAAGATAGTGGCACATGAAATCCGGGCTGAAGAGGTCGGCCCAGTCGCCGCCGGCGCCGTCACCTTGCGACGCACCGGAAAGATCCAGCTTGGCCTCGGTCAGGAAGGCGCGCTCGACTTCGAATCCCTTTTGCAGAGAATTCGCGCGATCGTTGGCGACCAGCGCGCCGAGCAGATAAGGTCCCATGCCGGCGTGGAGGTTCTGGCTGACTTTGAGCGTGACTTTGACTTCTTCGGCCAGCGGAAGCGAAATGTGCTCGGCGACAAGGTTTTCCGCGGTGTAGAAATGTGCGAGCGGCGCGAAATCGGGCTGCGTGGTTACGACCGCGGTCTTGAGTTCGACGCCGTTGGCGGCCAGCGCTTCGCGCAGAACGTATTCGGCGAAGAGCGTGGGAGACGGTACGCCGATGCAGAGGGGTTGCGGAGCGATGCCGAGGGGAAGCGATCCATTGAGCGCGACCGTGACGGAGCCGTCGGGAAAAGCGGCGAATTCGGGATCGTGGAAAACCGGGTCGGTGCCGGCAGCGGTGGTGGTGGTCTTGTTGAGGAAGCGGATGTAGGCGGTTTGCGGCGAGATGGTGAGCGCGAGCGGTTCGCCGACCTTGGCGCCAGCGGCGGCGACGAGGTCAATCACGTTGTCATTGACCATGATGGAGGACATGACGACATCTGTGCCGCCTTCGCGCGGCCCATCGGGGAAGAGAGAAGTATCGATCAGAACGCGGCCGTCAATGCGCCGGACGCCTTTGTCATGCACTTGCCGGGCGAGAGCCTTGATGACGGCGAGCGGGTCTCCGGCGACGGCGGGGCCGCCATAAGAATGGTCCTCGTCCTGGAAGGAAAGCGAGCCATCAGGCTGAATGCGGTTGGAGAGATTGGGGTCGCCGGAAGCGACGAGGATGAGGTCGCCCTTGAGGCGGCCCTTGTTGTCGAGGGGGCCGGTGCGGTAGATGGCAGTGTGGAAGCGGTAGTCCTTGCCAAGTCTCGCGAGGAGTGTGCCTTCGGTGAGAATTTTGGTGGTGGAAGCGGGCGTAAACAATTTTTGCGAATTGACGGAGTAGAGGACTTTGCCGGAGGCGAGGTCGTAGAACTCGACGCCGAAGTTGGCGTGGGCGAATTCGGGGCGGTCCATGACCTGTTGGACGGCGGCCGCCAGTTTGGCGGAGTCTTGAGCGGGAGCCGGCTGACCGGCCAGCAAGAGCGAAGAGAGAACCGCGGCGGCGAATAGGGCGACGCGAGTGCGCAAAGAATTCATCGTGAGGTGCTCCCGGTAGAAAGTTGCTCGAACGGAATGTTAAGGATGCGGTAAGACGGCCAGTCCTTGAAATCGAAGTGCCACCACTCGGCTTCGTAAACGCTGAAGCCCTCGGACTCCATGGCCCAGCGGAGCAGGTCGCGGTGCCAGCGCTGGAGCGAAGTGCCGCCGGGGTAATCGGGGAAGGAGCGCGGCGACATCTCGTCGTAGTTGCCGGTCATTTCAATCGGCGCACCGGTTTTCAGGTCGAAGAGCGTCAGGTCCACGGCACAGCCGCGGTTGTGGCGCGAGCCCTTGCCGGGATCGGCGACGAAGATATGGCCTTCGGGAGGTGTGGCATCCCAGAAGATTTTGGTGACGTACCAGGGCCGATACCCATCGTGGATGAGCAGACCGTAGCCGAGCGGCTTGAGTTTTTGCAAAGCGCGGAGGAGTGCCTCGGCCGCGGGGCGCTGGAGAAAGGCGCGGGCCTGGGTGTAGACCGGGGTGCCGAGGAAATTGTTGGCGGTGGCGTAGCGGATATCGAGATGGATGGCGGGATCGAGCGGGGCGATCTCGACGAGATCGGGCGGGCGGAAACTCTGCGCTTCGGCCGGCGGCGGGGCGGCGAGGGCGGCGGCGCGCAGCTCGGCAATTGACGACGCGGGATGGACGACCGCTGTAGCGGGGCCGAAGGGCTCAGAGATTTCGGGCGAGACGACATCGCCGGCAACGAAGAGACGCCTGCCGGAGGCGTCAGTGCGGAGGCCGTGCGCGGCTTCGGAAGGGGACGAGCCCTTGGCCTTAAAGCTGGAGTCGAGGCGGTAGGTGAATTTGCCGTTGGACTCAGTGCGTTCGAGGAATTCAATGCTGCCGTCTTGTTCGGCGATGACGGTGGTGACGGAGATGGGAACGGAGGAGTGTGCGGCCGCGTATTCGCCGATCCAGGGCTTCCAGCGATTGGGGACATCAGGTGGCTTGGGGCCGGGATGGGGAAAAGGAGTCTGCTGTGGAAAGGCCGCGAGCGATGCGGGGAGCGCGAGAAGTGCGAGGCAGGCGAACAGCCTACGCGGCGAAACACCGCGAATGGCGAATTGGTTCATGCGACGGACGAAAGCCATCGCGGAATCAGGGGCGCAGGATTTCTTTGGCAACGGTCCACCGTTCGATGAGGTCGTGGCGGACATGATAGCCGAGGCCGGGTGAGTCTGGAACGCGAATTGTGCCCTGCGGCGTGACCGTGACCTCGGGCTCGATGATGTCTTCCACCCAGTAGCGCTTGCTGGCGGATACGTCACCCGGAAGGGTGTAGCCGGGCAAGGTGGAGACGGCGATATTGTGGGCGCGTCCGATGCCGGACTCCAGCATGCCGCCGCACCAGACGGGAACGCCGCGTCCGGCACAGTAAGCCTGAATCGCCCGCGCGGACGTGTAGCCGCCGACACGGCCCAGCTTGATATTGACGATGCCGCAGGCGCCAAGTTCGAGCGCTTCCTCGGCGTCGCGAAGGTGGGAGATGGACTCATCCAGACACAGCAAGGTTCGCAGCTGCTTCTGCAGCTTGGCGTGAAAGTAGATGTCGTCCCACCAGAGCGGCTGCTCGATCATCAGGAGATGGAATTCATCGAATTTTTGCAACAAGGGAGTATCGGCCAGGGTATACGCGGAGTTGGCATCCACGGAGAGGCGGATACCGGGAAATGCCTGGCGCACGGCGCTGATGAAAGCCAGGTCGCGGCCGGGAGCGATCTTGATCTTGATGCGCTGGTAGCCGGCGGCGACTTCCACCGCGACCTTTTCGAGGAGATTCTCCGCCGAAGCCTGCATGCCGAGAGAGACGCCGCAAGCGATTTCCTGCTGTGTGCCGCCAAGCAGACGCCACAGCGGAGTTTTCTTCTGCTGGGCCTCGATGTCCCAAAGGGCATTTTCGATGCCGGCGCGGGCCATTTCATGGCCGCGTACGGAGGCGAAGGCCTCCACGACCGCACAAGCCGACGCGAAGGATTTTCCGAGCACCAGCGGCGCGAGATATTCCCTGAGAACGAGGCGCGAGATATCAATGGATTCGGAATTGTAGAAAGGGCCCTCGGTGGAGGTGACTTCAGCCCAGCCGCTCAAACCGTCGGCGAGAATTTCGACCAGCAACACCGGGCGATTGTGAGTGACGCCAAAGCTGGTCTGGAAGGGTGCTTTTAACTGCATGTGCAGCTTGCGAAGGACGATCTGTTCGACGCGCATTACGCTCCTTGCGGGAACGGCCCGAAACTTCTATACGACAGCCAGAGAGAAGAAACGGGCGAAGCGGGGGAGGCGGCGACTCTCATGAAACAATTGTTGCACCAGTTATGGAAAAATTCTATTCCTGAAACCAGCGGAAGCCGTGGCGCTGCTCTTCCGAGATTTCGCGGACGATTTCCATGGTCTGGGCCTTGCGTACCTGTCCGCAGGCAGCCAGGAGCGCGTTGAGCAGGGCCACGGGAGCCGCATAGGAGGCGGCGAAAGAAGTGGTCTCGATTCCGGCGAGGAAGGTTTCCTGAGCGATGCGGGCGAGCGGAGAGAGAAACGTATCGGCAATGGCGACGCAATAGGCGCCGCGTTCCCGCGCCTGCTTGAGGCCTTCGACCGTCTGGCGCAAGCCTCGCCGAAACGAAATGGCGATGACCACGTCTTCGTCTTTCAACGGACGTATCAGGTGCCCGATTCGTCCCGCGTTGAGGGCCGCGAAGACGGGAAGGCCGAGCAGGCTGAGCTGGTATTCCAGATAGCCGGCGAGAAAAGTAGCCAGATCGCCCGCGATGACCACGATGCGGCGGGCGTTGTGCATGCGACGCGCGAGGTCCGTGAGCTTGGCCGCGTCCAGGGTGTTCTTCAGCCCGTGCAGATTCTTGATGTCCTGGTCAACCGAATCGGCAACAAAGGAATTGCGGCCGCGGTCGGACTTGCCGCCACCGGCCTGCATGGTGTCGGCGGAGGTGGCGAAAGCGATCGAAAGATCGTGCAGATGCTTCTGGAAGTCGCGAAAGCTTTCGAACCCAAGCGCGCGGACGATGCGGACGACGGTGGCCGGGTCGGTATTGAGGCGCAAGGCCATGGCGCGGACGCTGAGGAGCACGAAGCCGCGCGGGTGCTCAAGCACCGGGCGGAGAATCTCCTGCCGCTTGGCGGTGAGTCTCTTGAGGCGTTCCTGCAAATGGATGGCTTGCTGTGAAGAAGCCCGGTCACGTCTCATGAATGGGGTTACTCCGCACTGCAGTACTTGGCGAACGGCCGCGAGCAGCATAAGACGCCTCATGGCGTCGATCAAGAACGCGCTGGGAGCAAGTGGATTGCGGCTGCCTGGGCAATGAAAACGCTGCGCGCGCTTACTTGTCGGACGCCGCGGTCTTCGCCGTGGGGGCGGTGCTGGAAGAAGCGGCGACGGTGAGACCGGGCGCGACAATTGGCTGCAAGAAGGGCATCATGGCGCGAAGGCCCGGGCCGAGCTGTTCGATCGCCAGGCCCTGTTCGGCTTTGCGCGTGGCCAGGAAGTTGGGGCAGCCCTTTTCGTTTTCCTCGATCCACTTTTTCGCGAAGCTGCCGTCCTTGATTTCGGCCAGCAGTTGCTTCATGGCTTTGCGGGTTTCATCGGTGACGATGCGCGGTCCGGCGGTGTAGTCGCCGTGCTCGGCGGTGTCGCTGATGGAGTAACGCATGTAGCTCAAGCCGCCGCGATAGATCAGGTCCACGATGAGTTTGAGTTCGTGCAGGCATTCGAAGTAGGCGACTTCCGGCTGATAGCCGGCGTCGGTGAGGGTCTGGAAGCCGGCTTTGATGAGCGCGCTGACGCCGCCGCAGAGAACTGCCTGCTCGCCGAAAAGGTCGGTTTCCGTTTCCTCGGTGAATGTGGTTTCCAGAACGCCGGCGCGAGTGCAGCCGATGCCACGGGCGTAAGAGAGAGCGAGCGCCTTGGCGCTTCCGCTGGCGTCCTGCTCAATGGCCAGAAGGCCTGGAGTGCCGCCGCCTTCGGTGAAAACTTCGCGCACCCGATGTCCGGGAGCTTTGGGAGCGACCATGGAGACGTCCACGCTGGCAGGAGGCTTGATGGTGCCGAAGCGGATGTTGAAGCCGTGCGCGAACATGAGCGTCTTGCCGGGCTTCAGATTCGGCGCGATGGCTTCGTTGTAAAGCTTTTGCTGCTTGGTGTCGGGCACCAGGACCATGATGACGTCGGCCCAGGCGGCGGCTTCAGCGGGCGTCTTGACCGTGAGCCCGTCTTTTTCAGCCTTGCCGCGCGAGGCGCTGTTTTCCGGCAAGCCCACGGCGACGTTGCCGCCGCTGTCGCGCAGGTTTAACGCGTGGGCGTGGCCTTGCGAGCCGTAACCGATGATCGCCACTTTCTTCGCCTGAATCAGCGAGAGGTCGGCGTCCTGATCGTAGTAAAGCTTAGCCATGTGCGTGGTGCTTCCTTTCGTGGGCCGCGAGCGGCCGCGACGATACGTGCGAATTTTCCAAACGACCGGGTACTGCTCAAGCGGCCGTCAATTTATTGGAGCCGGTGCCCGACGGCGGTTGCAGGAGGTCGCTGCCGCGGGTCATCGCAATGCGACCAGTGCGGGCCATTTCCTGTACGCCATAGGGGCGCAGCACTTCGAGCAGGCCATCGATTTTGTCCACGGTGCCGGAAACTTCGACGATCAGCGATTCCGGGGCGACGTCCACGACGCGGCCGCGAAATACCTTGATGAGCTCCATCAAGTGCGGGCGGGATTTCTGGTCGGCCGCGACTTTGATCAGCGCCAGGTCGCGTTCGAGGACCGAGCGTTCGGAAATGTTTTCCGCAAGCAGGACGTCCACCAGCTTCTCCAGGCTGGCCTCGAGGCGGTGCGCGCCCTTTTCGTCGGTGTGCGCGACGATGGTCATGCGCGCCACTTCCTGGTTTTCGGTCGG
>DATKLU010000071.1:0-5056 GCA_035542235.1 Dongiaceae bacterium | reverse complement strand
TCCGGCCGCTCGAGCCGCGGCCAGCCACACGTTGGTGGCACGGCAGCACGGCAGGCCGATGAGGGGGATTACGCTCTTCATCTTTGGCGGCGTAGCTGAGATGGGTAACGAGCCCCGGATGCCAGGACCGAGTTCCTGATGCTTCGGCGCTGCGCAGGAGTGACCCGGTACCGCTTGGCTGAAGTGACCCAGGCCGGGAACCGGATTGGGAACAGGACCGAGGTCTGAGGGCATCATCCACGCCGAAGGCGTGTGGGTGTTGTGTTGGGTGTGGAGGAGAGGCGATATCATCCACGCCGCAGGCGTGCGGGTTGGATTTTCCATCATCCGCACCGAAGGTGCGGCATCGCGCGGCGTCAACCGCCGAGCCTACCGCGCCGAACTGGCGCGGGCGAGCTTGTACCGGAGGTATTCGAAGTAATCCGGGCTGACGCGCGACTCCAGCACTTCCTCAATGACCGGCAGGAAATAGGCCAGCGAGCGAACCGTGCCCAGGGGTAGCGCGTCGGGCGGCCGAATCAGGCGGCGCGTGGCGGCCAGCACCAACGCATTTTCGATCACCTTCACCGAAAGGCCACGTTGATACAGTTGCGCCGCCAGCAGGCGGTCAGCACGACGGACCGTTCCCATCGTGCCCGGCGTCTTCCGATATGCCTCCAGCACTTGGCGAACATATTCTTCCTGGCTCAACCCGGTGTCCACGCTGGTGTCCTCAGCCTTGTGGTTCGCGCAACGGCGGACCGTCAATGTGCACGGTGTGGCAGTAATGCCGCAGCCGGCTCAGCAGCGCCTCTACCAGTGGCCGGCTGCCCAGAAAATTCGGCCACTCGTCATAGACCAGATTCGTTGTAATGATGGTGGGATGCTGACGGTAGCGCTCCTCCATCAGCTTGAAAAAAATGTTGGACTGCTCCGGTTTCAGATTCACGTACCCGAGTTCGTCGATGACGAGTACGTCCAGCCGCGCCAACCGCTTGAGCAATTGCCTGGTGGAACGATCCGCCAGCGAGGCATACATTTCGTCGAACAAGTCTTGCGCCTTGATGAATTGACACCGGTAGCCGTTCTCCAACGCCTTCAGCAGCAGGCCACAAGCTAATCCGGTCTTGCCAACCGCGGTTTTGCCGACGAACACAATATTTTCCGCTTTGGCGATGAACTCCAACTCCGCAAACCCGCGAATCTGTTTGCGGTTGACGCCCGGCTGGCGCGCGAAGGGAAACGTCTCCAGCGTCCATCGTTCAGGCAGCTTGGCGCGCTGGATGCGCCACTCCAGTGCGCCCTCCTGCCGGGCTTGAAACTGCGCGCGCACCAGTCGCGTCACAAACTCCGAGTAGCTGATGTCGTCCTTGTCGGCGGCGCGCAACTGTTCCTCGTAGATTTCCAGAATGCGCCGCAGCTTGAGATTCTTCAGCAGTTGTTCCAGCTCTTCAGTCATCGTTCGGCCCCTCATCGAGCAGAAAGTATTCGCGGGTCACGCGGCGCAGGATCATCCTCTCCAGCCGGTCCAGGTCGTAAAGCCCGTAACGGGCGGCCTCTTCGACCGCTCCCACAAGCGGTTCGCGCGGATACTCGCGCACAAACCGCAGGAGTTGCCGCAGGGCAAGCGTGACGACCTTGCGGCTGCGCTGTTTCAACCCCGCGACATACTCGGCCAGTTCGGGCGCGGCCGCGACGATGGCCTGCTCTTCAGGATGCGGATCGGGACGCGCGTCTCTCTGGCCACGTGGCGGTCGATGCTCGGCGAGCATGACGCGCTGGTGCTCGGCTTCGGCGATGCGCCGGTGCGTCACCAGACGGCGGGCATCGAGTTGAATCTCGATCTTGTCCTTGGTTTCGCGCACCTCAACGCGGCGGCCGATCCACTCTACCGGGACCGAATAGCGATTGCTGTTCAGCGCCACATACCCTTCGATATCGACCAGCCGCTGCTGCAGCCGGTAGACCTCCGGAATCCACGCCGGCAGCGGCTTCAGATGCAGCCGCTCCACCGCGAACAGCTCTCGCGGAACCGCGCGGATATGTTTCTTGTAAGTCGAGTTGACCTTATCGCACCACTCCCGCGCCCGCTGATTCAGATCCTCCCAGCTACGGAAAGTGCGCCCCGCCAAGAAGTTATGCTCGATGAAATGGAAGGGACGCTCCACGCGCCCCGAACGGTTGGCATTGCCAATCGCGTGCGCCACAAACTCGAAGCCGAAGCGCTCTCCAAAAGCCGCCATCTCCGGCACTGGAACCATGTCGCGTCCACTACCGCGCAGCACCACCACGTGTGTGTTATCGATCATGGTGCGGGCTGCGGAGCCGCCGAAGTAGCGGAGCGCTTCGGTGAGAAACACCTTGCAGTCGTAACGTCGAAAGGTGGGGTAGCACTGGAAGAACAGCATCCGCGAGTAGCACAGCACCGCAGACGCGGTCTGCACCTTGCGTTTCCTGCCGTCCAGTTCGAGCTCATGCGGAGACGTGTCGTGCTGCATCTCCTCGCCCGGCGCAAAATCATACTGGCCCGCCGGCGTGGGCGGCGCGTATCCGATTCCGTGCCGCCGGCAGAACGAGGTCAACGCGGCATACGACACCTCCGCGCCCGCGGCCACCAGATCCTCATGGACTCGCACGAGATTCCCCTGGCACTTGTCGAAAAGCTCCAGGATCTGTTGCCGGTAGGGCTCCGCCCTCTCGGTGCGGTGCAGTTCCGGCAGGGCGGTCGAGTTGGATCGCAGAACTTTGCGTACCGCTACGCGGGAGATTCCCAGCACCCGCGCGATCTCGCGTTTGCTCACGTGCTGCGTGTTTAGTTCCAGAATCGTGGTCCGTTGCGCCTGGCTCAACATGTGGTTTCTTCTCCGTTGGGATGTCTTGGTCTATGCAATGGAGCTGCTTTTGAATGCGCTCGATCTGATGCCGTGCGGCTTTGGATTGCTGGTCGTCCAACTCCGCGCCGGCGGCGCCCGTCAGTCGCCGTTGCGCGCGGTTTACGATCGCCACCACCATTTCCAGATCGCGCAACAGTTCGGCGCCGGTTCCGGCTGGAGCTTTTTCCTGCGCCTGTCGCTGCGTTTTGAAAAACAACGCGGGATCATCCAGAATGCGTTTGCGGACAGCCGGCGAACCTTTGCGCCACGCAGCGTACAGTTGGCCCGCCTCACGCGTATCGCAGTGATGCTCGGTGAAGATCACCGCCATCCGCTGGCAATCCTCCAGGCTTTGGCGGGCTACCGGCACTAGAAACTTCAATGCCACCTGCGCCAGAATCTTGCCCTCGCGCACCTGCTGTTGGATCGCTTCCGGCAGAACTTCCACCAGCGCCAGCCGCCGCGACACCCAACTCACACTGCGATCGAACCGGCGCGCCAACTCCTCCAGGCTGTAGCCGAAGCGCTGCTCCAACTCCTGCAGCAGCCAACCCACCTCCAGCGCAGTCTCGTGTTCGGATAATCGCAGCGAGCGGTCCAGCAGCACAGCGGCGGCCTCGCTCATCGGCCATACCACCGCTTCCACCGCGTCCCGGCCCAGTTGCTCCAGCGCCACGATCCGTTTATAGCCATCGATGACCACGTAACGGTTCGCCTCGCCTTCGGCCGCCACCACCACGATGGGCGTTTGCTGGCCCACTTCCGCCAGCGACGCCAGCAGCCGCCGCTGCCGTGCCGCATGGCGCACTCGCAGGTGCTCCCAGCGCCGTTCGAGCTGGTGAAACTCCAGTTGCATCGACAGGCTGAATGTAAGGCGCGCACCGCCGCAGGATCAATATCTCCGGATTAAATGCGCGCCTGTTTCCACCGCCGCTCCCTTTCGCGGACGCGCTCCAGCGCTCGCCGGCAGGTGTGCGAACAGAAACGCTGCAAGGGACTTCGCCGCTCCGGCGCGAACCCCTCGTAGCACCCCGGCCGGTCGCAGGAATGATCGAAAAAAATGTTCGGTAGTGGTTACCCTCGCGGCGCCGTCAACTGCTTCTGGCTCTGGTGGTTTCCGGCTTTTGACGCGTTCCCGGTAGCGTCGGCTTTGACCGTTTCGCTTCTGTCGCCCCGCCGCCGTTTTCCGGTATCGTTGCTGGTCCTTCCATCGCGACCACTTCCGCGCCGCCTTCCGGCAGCCCTCGCTGCAGTAGCGCTGGCCCCCTTGCCGGGGATGAAAGCGTTGCTCGCACCCTTTGAGCAAGCAATACCGCTGACGCGGCCGACGCGCCGGTTGTTTCCGTCGCCCAGCCGCTTGCCTTTTTCGCGGACATGTAAGATTCTCGGGAGGGCCCATGGGAGGTGATGACTCCCAGGAAGCTCCTGCCCGGGAGGGGAGCCAACTTCCCCTCCAGGGCGCAAACCTCCGGCTCAATTACGAAATCAACACTGTAACGGAAACAGCACCACATTTCGCGCACTGCCAACGGGCTTGTGGCTCAGCTACAGGCTGCCTGGGTCATTTTTGGAAAGCACAGGTGGGTCAGTTCTGGCGCGCGCCCAAGGTTGTGACAGTAGTCGAGACAGCACGTTTGGCGCATTCGTAGAGAAATAAAGATCATCGGCATACCGTGAGTACACTACCTCTTCGGATCTGCTGACCTCCTGCCAATGCACGTCGAATTCAAACATTACTGCGTTCGAGAGGGAGGGCGAACTAGGAGCGCCGATTGTCAAACGATCGCGGCGGCAAACCAGACTCTTGATTAGTTGGTAATCCAAGCCGTCCATCCGCGGATTGAATATTGTCTCGTTGCGTCGAAGAAGAACCTCGACATCCGCTCCCGTTATAGAGGGGAAGAAATCTCTGAAGTCAACTTCCAGCAAGTAATTCTGTCGCACATGCACGGCAGCGTGCGCTAAAATGTTCCGCCCTTTTCGGTACGCAAACGCCGCGGCATGCACCGGAAGCAACGAGAATACTCTATCTGCAAGCCAAGATTGAAGTAGCTTCAGCTCCCTGGCTGGATGGTTAATGGTACGGGTCCCGCCTGTGGTCTTTGGGATTTCATACGTTTTGTACCTGTGGCTGGCAGTCTGCGCGATCTTAGCTACGTACTGCTCACTCAACCCCAATTCTGATGTGATTCTCTCGATAATCA